>DATFBY010000001.1:0-35452 GCA_035253585.1 Gemmatimonadaceae bacterium
GAGCACGCCCAACAGTTGTAGCGACTGGCTCGTTCAGGGGACGACGCAGCAGCGTAACCCGCGCACGTTGATTGCAAGAAAGGCCCATCCGGACGTTTCCGGGTGGGCCTTATTTCACGCGCCGGAGATCGAAATGACGAATCCTTCGTGGCGAATGCATCGACGCGCGTTCGCCGCATGCGCGATAGGTCTCATGATTGTCGCATCACCACTGGCCGCGCAGATGCTCGGCGTGCCGGTGCTTCAGAATTCGTTCGCCAATCCCGGCATCACGGTCGCGGGAAATTTCGGTGCGCAGGATGGCGCGTGGGGATATGGCGGCGCGGCGTCGTGGTCACCGGGGAGCGGACGCTTCCAGCTGAGTGGCGGCGCGGGTGTCTTCGATGTCGATGTGGATGGCGGTCACGAGCGCACTCTCACCTGGGGCGCGCGCGGCTCGTTCTCGTTCTTGTCGTTGGCGGGCGGGTCGATTGGCGTCGGCGCCTTCGCGGGTGTCGGCGGTGCGAGCAAGGATGGTGTGACCGAGCTTCGCGTTCCGGTTGGAGCCAGCGCAGGTTGGCGGCGCCCCATCGGCGAAACGCGCGCGATCTCCGTGTATGTGGCACCGTTCTACTCGTATGCAGAGCGCCGCTTCGACCAGAGCGGCATCGATTGCGACGTCGAGGATTGTGATACCGAGCGCAAAGGGACCGTTCGCGTATCGGCCGGCGTCGACTTCGCGCTCGCGCGCTCGATAGGCATCACGGTTGGATACGAAGATGGTCAACGCGCCAAGGGCGCCGATCCGGGACCGCGTTCGGGGATCTTCGGTGTCGGCGTGTCGTACGCGTTCAAACGGGGACAATGACGGACGACTTGCCGCGTCCATGCTCGCACGCTACGCTCCGGAGCGTTCATGACTAACAGTAACTCGGGAAATCAGCCGGCCGTGCTCGTGGTGGACGACAACCGCGACAACACCGAGATCGTGCGACAGGTGCTCGAGCGCAGCGGATACACCGTGCACGTGGCCAACGATGGCGAGCAGGCGCTCACTGTCTTCGAGACGGTGCGGCCGCCCGTCGTCCTGCTCGATGTCATGATGCCCGGCCGCAGTGGTTGGGATGTGTGCCGCGTGATGAAGCAGCATCCCGATCATGGCAAGCACGTCCGCATCATCATGATGACGGCGCTTGGCGACTGGAACGACAAGCAGCAAGCGCTGCAGACGGGAGCCGACGACTACATCACGAAGCCGATCGACTTCCGCGATCTCGCCGAGCGAGTCCAGCGAAACCTTGCACTGGTGAGCACGCCGCCGTGATCGATACCGATCCGTTGCCGCACGCGTCGTTGCGGACCTGCACGTGAATCAGCCGCTCCTCCTCACCGATCTTTCCCGATCACGAGCGCGCGAACTGGAGTCGCAGCTGCCGAGCTTGCGTATCGAAACGCGCAACGCCGACGAGCTTCGCTCCGCCGTCGAGACGCTGCCTGAAGTTCGCGCCGTCATCATCACCAGCACCGATCCGGTTCTCCTTCGCGGCGTCGTGGAAACGGCGATGCGTCGTCGCGTCGCAACGGTCATCGCGTGCGTGGATGACGTCGCCTGGCGTCGCGCCGTGGAGCTGCGCGCGGATGAATGGTGCATGGAGCCGGCGACGACCAACGAGCTCGCGTCGCGAGTACGCTCGGCCATGGCGCGCGTCGCGTCGCGTCCGGCCGAGCTCAGCGACACGGTGCAGCGCGTCGAATACGAGGAGATGTTGTACGACGCGCTCACGGGGCTGCCCACGCTTCCGGTCACCATCGAGCGCACACGTGAGCTCATCAAGGAGCGCGGCGAGGTCGTGGTCCTCTACGTCAACTTCGTGCGCTACACGAAAATCGAGGAGATCTACGGCTGGGAGAAGCTCGACGAAGTGCTCGAGACGACCGCTGCGTCGGTGCGCGCGTTCCTCGATGAAAACGCACATCGCGCCACGCGGATGATGGTCAGCTTCACCAACGACGACGACTTCATCTTCTTCCACGTACCTCCGGCGGGGATGCCGGCGGCCACCGACCGGGAGATCACCGACCTCACGCGACGGCTCCAGTCGCACGTGGCGGCGCGCATTGAAGAAGCGCACGGTGAGGACATCGCTTCGCTCTTCGACATTTACGTCGGGCACGCGCACGTCTACTACACGCCGAAGATTCGGCTCGAGCGGCTGATCTATCGCGGGATCCGCGAGGCGGCGAACGCGGCCAAGAGCGTGGAAGAGCGCCAGCGCGCGCGGAAGGTCGGCGAGCTCAAGGAAATGCTGCACGCCGGCGATCTGTACATCGAGTATCACCCGATCGTGTCCGCCGAGAGCGGCGAAGTAGCGGGCTACGAGGCGCTCGCGCGTGGCGTGCGACGGAGTTTGCGAAGCCCCGAAGTGATGTTCGAGGTTGCCGCCGAAGCGGATCTGGTGTGGGAGCTGAGTCGTCTCTGTCGGCGAAAAGCGCTGGACGGTGTGCGCGACATGCTGGACGACGCGCAGCTCCTCTTCCTGAACGTCGATCCGCACGACTTCGCCGATCCGCTGTTCGGCAATCTGGAAGGCGTCGATCCTCGGCGCGTCGTCATCGAGATCACCGAGCGTACCGCGATCAAGGACTACCCCAAGTTCCGGGAGCGGCTGCGAAGCTTCCGCGATCGCGGCTTCCGCTTCGCGGTGGACGACGCGGGGAGCGGCTACGCCGGACTCGGCTCGATCGCCAACCTCGAGCCCGATTTCATCAAGCTCGATATTTCGCTCATCAACTCGATCGACACCAACTTCATCAAGCAAAATTTGGTGGAGACGATGGTGCGCTTCGCCGAAGAGCACGGCGCGAGGGTCATCGCCGAGGGGATCGAGCGCGCGGAGGAGCTGGATACGGTGAAGCGACTGGGCGTGCACCTGCTGCAAGGATTCTTTCTCAATCGCCCGCAACGCCTCGAACGAGCGAAGGCGCCCAGCCTGCCTACCGAGCCTGGCCTAACAACGCCTCGATGAGCGCGACCGAGCGGTCGGCCGCGCCTAGTCCGCCGCTCACGACCTCCAGCGCACGACGTCCCGCTTCCATTCCAGCTTTGGAGCCGTTGAGCCACCTGATCATGTGATCGGTGAGCTCGGCCGCATTGTTGCCGCTCGCGGCGGCTCGGCGAGCAAGGAGAAGCTTCGCATCACGACTTCGGTCGTGTCGCGGTCCGAAGAGGACCGGCACGCCGAACGCCGCCGGCTCCAGCACCGAGTGCAACCCCGCGCCGTGAAAACCGCCGCCGACGTAGGCGACGTCGGCCAACGCGTAGAGATCGCCGAGCACACCGACGCGATCCACGAGCACCATCTCGGCGTGCGCCGCATTGCGCGCACCGAGACGCGCAATGGATATGCGATTGGCCTCGGCCACGCGCTCGATCGCCTGGAGGCGGTCGGGCGTTGGCTCGTGAGGCGCGAGAATCAATCGCGCGTGCGGGAAGACACCACGCACTTCTCGCCAGGCGATGAGCAGTGGCTCTTCGTCGGAGGGCCAAGTCGACCCCGCGACCAGCGTCGTGCGTCCGTCATCGAATGGGGCCAGGTGCGGTGATTCCAGGTCGACCGATTTCGTCTTCGCCCACACCTGATCGTAGCGCGTATCGCCCGTGATTCGGAGCGCGCGCTCTCTCACACCGAGCGCCAAGAGACGCTCCGCGTCGGCGACGTCGATTGCGCCGACCAGGTCCAGTCTGGCGTACGCGTCGCGGAGCAGCGCCGCGCCAAGACGTGAGCCGCGACGTGATCCGCGGGAGAGCGTGCCGCTGATGAGCGCGAGCTTGACGCCGCGCTTCGCGCTCTCGCGTGCGAGCGTCGGCCAGATGTCGAGCTTGCTGAAAGCGAGCACCGCGGGGCGCAGAGCGTCGAGTGCGACGCGCGCGGCGCCGCGGGTGTCGAACGGCAGGTAATCCGAGAAATCGGTGTCGAGCGTCGAGGCAAACCGTTCCGCGCTCGGCGAAAAGAACGTGTACGCGAGCTGAAGCTCCGGATGGTGCGAGCGGAGTCGTTCGAGCACCGGCCGCGCCTGCAGCCCTTCACCGACCGAGGGCGCGTGCATCCAGACGAGCGCGCGCGAGGCGTCACGATGCGCGAGTCCCCAGCGCTGGTAGCGGCGTCGAATGCCGCGGCGCGCGCGAAGCGAACGGATGAGCTTGGAGTCGCCGTCCGGCGCCAGCAGCGTCGCGCTTTGTGCGAGACGCGCCGCGCCGGCATACGCGAGGCGGAGGAGCAGATTCACCGCGCGAAATGTACGGTGACGATCCGCGCGCGAAACCTCGAGTGGGCGTTGTGCGACGGCACACCGCCCGTTAATGTGAACGAACGCGCCACGCAGACGCTCGGCAGCTCGCGAGCGGTCGCTGGCGCGCTTGGGTTCCTGCCCATTATCCACCCGCAACCGAGGAGGTGATCCATTGTCTAGACGTTCCAACGCCGGCTCGTACTGGGCAAGCGGTCGCCTGATCGACGTCCGCTGAGTACGGGCTTCCGGTTCCGGCGATCCGCCACGAGCCGGCAGAGGACAACGGCCGCCAACGCGCACTGCGTCGGCGGCCGTTTCGCATCTGCGTGGAGCGCGCGCGATCGGGCTATGCTCAACCTCCCTGCCGCTTCTTTGCGATCTCTTGCTCGATCGCGGCGCGAAGCCGGTCGATCGGCTGGACGCCGGACAGGCGATTGTCCCCGATCAGGAACGTGGGCGTCGCATTGACTCCGGCCGCGATCGCGCGCTCCATGTCGGCCTGAATGAGAGGTCGCGGCGCGTCGCTCTCGACGCATGCGCGGAGGCGGCCAGCGTTGGCACCGTTGGCTACGGCGAGCGAGTCGAAGTACGCGCGGGAATCGGTGAGCGGCGTCCACGCGGCGCGCGAGTGAAAGATCGCGTCGTGCACCGGCCAGAAGCGATCTTGCTCGGCCGCGCACATCGCGGTGATCGCCGCGGGCCACGCGTGGCGGTGGCTCGGGATGGGATAGTTGATGTACGCGAACCGGACTTTCCCGCTCTCGATGAATTCGCGTCGCAGCTGTGCGTACACCGAGTCGTGCCACACCCCACAGTACGGGCACTCGAAGTCGCTCACCTCGATCACCCACACGGGCGCGTTCTCGTTTCCTTGGATTCGCCCGCGATCGGCGCGAGCGAGGATCGAATCATCGCGCGCCGGTGTACTGGTCGTCGCCGCGTCTCCGCTCGCGCTCGCGCCAGCGGTCCCGGCCGCACTCTGGGCCGATGGCTGCGTGCGGGAATCACCCTTGCATGCGAAAACGGAGCACGCGATCACGAGGGTCGCGGCGCGAGAGACGAGGCCGTGGCGATTCATTCGCTATGGAGTCGGAAAAGGACGCCGGAATATAACCATCACCACCGGTGACCGAGAGGTAGAAAGTGCCTCGTGCGGGACCGGCGCCCCCGGAGCGCGGCTTGCGGCGCTCTTGCTTCCGATGTAGCATGCGCCGCAGTCGTCCCTACGTGTGCCGTATATCGTGACGTGAATCACGGTTAGAGGGGGGCATGTGTCTTGCAAACGCGAGCCAATTTGACGGGCATCGTTTGTTGACTCAGGTGACACCTTTCCCTGATAACTTCGGGCGCAGCCATTCGTCCTCTCTCTATGGTATGCCCGACTATCCGCGCGAGAGCGCGGTGACCATGCGACCGGCGACGTCGCTTCTTTCTGTACTCTTTGGAGGTCTAATGCGCACGATGCGGTCGGGTGCGGCGCTTTCCGCCGGCGCACTCGCAGCCTCGCTTTTTGTCGCGCCCGCACTCGTGGCGCAGCAAGACGTCGCGTATCCCGGCACGATGCAGTTCGGAACCGGGCTCATCAATATTCCCGTCGCGTGGATATCACCTACGACCGCTGATGTGTGGGTGACGACATCGGCCAAGCAAATCCTTCACGCGCCTGACGAAAGTGGGATGAGCTTCGCCAACAAGTGGAACACGAACATCTCCATCGACACGCACTGGCTGGGTCGTTTCAGCGTCGGTGCGGCTGCATACAGCCAGAATCCGGAATGGGGCTTCTTCGGTCAGGTTCTGCTTCTGAAGGACGGGCAGTATCCGTTCGTTCCCGGTATTGCCATCGGTGTGCGCAACCTCGGAAAGTACGACCACGAGGATCGGCTGCTCGTCGGCCACGACATCGAGCTCGGACCCAACGGCGAGTACGAGGACATCACGTCGAGCTTCGCCGAAGGATTCAACACGTCGCCGACGTTCTACGGCGTCGCCACGAAGGGCTTCGCTGTCGGCTCGGCCATGGCCAGCCTCAGCGTCGGTTGGGGGAACGGTCTGTTCAAGGACGATGGTGACCTCGGTGAGCACTACAATCGCCGCGGCACGGTCGTCGAAGGACTATTCTTCGGAGGCAGCGTCGCGTTCACGCCGGCGCCGGCCACGACGATCACGGTGCTCGCCGAGAACGACGGCTGGGATTACAACGCGGGTGTCGTGCTCGATTGGCGTGGCATCTTCCTCGGCGCCTATGCCACGGAGATCGAGGAAGGCGGGAAGTCGCCGAGCAAGGGCGCGCTCTTTCGCGTGTTCAATTACACCAAGCCGAACGTCATTCTCGGCTATAGCGGCAACATCATCGACATCTCGAACGGCATTCTGCTGCGCACTCGCGTGAGCGAGCTCGAGCGCGAGCAGGGTCGTCTGCGGAACGAGATCAACCAGCGCGAGCGGCGCATCGCATCGCTCGAGGCGCAGCTGCGTCGCGCGCAGGCTGGTGAGCTCGCGGAAGTCGCCAAGCGTCGTGAAGCATTGGAGCGGCAGATCGAAGAGGAGCGGGAGGCCATCCGCCGGGCCGAAGAGCGCCTGCGGCAGCTGCAGGAAGGGCAGAGACCTCCATCGAATCCGCCGCAGAACTGACGGCATGAATCCGCTCGATCAGAGAGGACTTGAAACGATGTTCATGACACGTCGACGCACCACGGTCACGGCCCTCCTTCTCGCGTCGGGGCTGATCGTGAGCACCGCTGGCGCGCAGACGACCTACCCCCAGACGCTCTACTGGGGCGCGGGCTTGATCGACATCCCAGTTGCGTGGGTGTCACCGTTGACGGGCGACTTCGCCATCAACTACTCCGGAAAAAACTTCAAGCGCGATCCGGGGCTGCCGAAGATCAACTACAACGATCGGTTGAATTCACAGCTCACGATGTCGGTGTCCTTGTTCGGGCGCGTGGAAGGCGGCGTGGCGTTCTATTCGAGCAATCCGGAATGGGGCTTCTTCGGACAGGCGCTGGTCGTCGACGAGGAGCAGTTCAGGGCTAGCACCGGAATGGCTCGCTGGATTCCGAGCATTGCCGTCGGGGTGAGAAACGTCGGACCGTACGAGCAGATCGACCGCTTCGGCGTGGGATACAGTCTCTTCCCGCCTCCGCCGGGCGATCTCACCGGTAACTACCGTCACGAGGCCGACTCGCTGCACGAGGACTTCAATACCGCGCAAACGGTCTACGGCGTGCTGACCAAGTCCTTCTCGCTCGCCGACGTCGTCGGATCGTGGCCGGACGTGAACCTCAGCTTCACGGTCGGATACGGCAACGGTCTTTTCAGCGACGACGGCAATCTTGGGGACCTTTACTCGAAACACGAGACGGGGGGGCTTTTCGGCGGCATCAAGGTCGATGCGCAGCCGACGCCGAACGTCCTTTTGTCTTTCATGGCGGAGAACAACGCCTGGGACTACAACCTTGGCGGCGTCGTGGATTACCGAGGCCTCCGTGCAGGCGTCTATTGGACGGAGGTCGGTGGCAGTGGTGAGAACACGCCGAGCCAGCCCGAACGCGTCCTGTATGGTTACAGCAAGCTCGCGTTCACCGTCGGATGGCAGAGCAACGTCTTCGCGCTACTCAAGGGCGACTTCCTGAGAAACCGCGTCGCCGAGCTGGAGCGCCAGCGTGAGCAGCTGGTGGCTGAGATCTCGGCGAGGCAACAGCGAATTGCGGCGTTGCAACTGGAGATCAACAGATACGAAGCGCAGAACCTGCTCGAGCTGGAACAGCGGCGCGCGGAGGCCGAAGCTCAGCTGCGCGCCGAGCGAGAAGCGCTGCAGCGGTTGGAAGACCGCCTGCGTCGACTCGAGCAACAGACGCCACCGCCACCTCCACCGGCGTCAAGGCAACCCGATCGCTGACCCCACGCTCTACTCAACAACTCTACATGTCTAGACCGCGATCGCGTTGGATTGTCGTAGCACTGCTGGCCCTGCCGGCGCTCGTACCCGCGGGGGCTGGCGCACAGGATACGTCCAGCGCGGCGGCGACACAGCAGGCCTACGAGAGTCGACGCGCCGCCCTGGTGCGCGAGCTTCAGCAAACACAGGAACAGCTGGCCCAGATCCGCTCGCAGCGTGTTTCGCTGCAGGCGCGGATCGAGAACTACATCGCCCAGGCGATGGCGCAGCGGGCGCAAGAGCTGTTGATGAGCAACGAAGCGACGGCGCTCCAACAGCTGGATGCGATGCTCAGTAGCGCCCAGGACAATCTGGCCAGCCAGCGCGACCGGGTGCGCGCTCTGGGCGACGCGGTTCGCCGCGGTACCGGGGCCGTGATCGTCGTGCTCCTTCGTGCCGATTCCACCTCGCAACAGCAGACGTTGGGCGCGCTCGAGCTCTACGTCGACGACGCGGTGGCGCAAACACGGACCTATTCGGCTACCGCGAACAACGCGCTCCAGGTTGGCGCGGTAGATCAGCTCTATCGGGCCGACGTGCTTCCGACCGCCCACTCGATTCGCCTTCAGGTCGCCGTCAACGGCACGCCGCTCACGCAGGCAGTGCAAGTCACCACCCAGAGCGAGACGGTGACGTACGTGCAATTCGCCGTTCGCAACGGACAGCTCGTCCCCACGACGTGGACGAGTAAGGGAACGACACCCTTCTGAGTCGACCTCAGCCAGTGTCCATCATTCGCGGGTTGACAGCGGTCGCGGTGCTGGTCGTGACGGCGCCGCTTCTGGCGCAGGATACGACGAGTACCGCTGCGCCGGACACCGCGCGCCCGGTCGTTCGCGATACCACGGCGCGTGACAGCGCGCTCATGCTCCAGTCCAACGCGGACCAGGCACGCGCACTCGACGCCGAAGTTCGCATTGCGCTTTTCGAGCTGGGCAACGACTTCCAGATGAGCGCGCTCAGCCGCCTCGAGCACCTGCGGAGCTCTTCCACCGCGTTCGGCGGTCTCGACGCCGAGACGGCCGCGCGCCGCCGCGAAGATCTCAACTTCGTCCTCGCCCAGACGTACTACCGGCTGGGCATGGGCGACCGCTTCCGCACGCTCGCGCAGGAGATGATCGGCGGAGCTGCTGGACGTTACGCAGGGGTGCTCCGCTCGCAGCTGATGGTCGATGCGTATCGACGCGGCGACAACGCCCGCGCCATCGAGCTGGCCAGCGGCGCGACAGCCGTCGGCGACGGCGGGCTTTCCCCCATGGTCGCCGGGCTGGCGCAATATCGCACGGGCAACTACGCCGCGGCGCGCACGTCCTTCGCCACCGCTCGTCAGGCGAACGGACCGTACGCGCCGTACGCGCAATACATGGACGCGCTGGCCGCGCTGGCCGGCGACACCGCGCAAGCCGCGGCTGCGCTCTCGGCGCTGCAATCGTTAGGCGGAACGGCGGCGGCCGACTTCGCCGATCAGGTTCGTCTCACCGCGGCGGCGCTGTCGTATCAGAGCGGACAGTTCGATCAGGCCGCGACACTCGCCGAAGGGATCGGGCAGAACAGCGGATTTGCCGCCGAAGCAATGCTGACGCGCGCCTGGGCGCTGTACAAAGCCAAGCGCCACGAGCCGGCCTCGGTTGCCTTCGCTGCATTCGCCGCGCGCTTCCCGCAGCTGCCGCAGCGCGACGAAGCGCGGCTCATGGTCGGCCAGATCATGATGGAAGGCAACCGCATCGATGATGCGGAGCGCTACTTCCAGTCGATCGCCGACTCGATCGGTCTGGAGTCGCGCGCCATGCAGACCGGCGCGCCCGCGACGATGGCGCAGATGGCGCGCGCGCTCGTCGCCTCGCGCTCCGCCGGCATTCTGTACGTCAGCGAACCGACCTTCGGCAAGACGATCGCCCTGAACGACGAGGCCGGCGCGGATGACGCGCTCGTGCTCTCGGCGATCGGCGGCGCCGCGCCGTCGGCGGCGCTGGTAGCGCCCGCGCCCGACATCGTGTCGATGGCCGACGTCGAGTCGCGACTCGATGCGATTCAAGCACCGGTGACCGGCGCTCAGCGTCGCACGGTGTACGTGCAGCCGGCGGGCGGCACTACGGGAGCCGCGTTCGCACAGCGCTCCGATGCGATGCGCACCGCTGACATGCAGGTCGCGCTCGCTCGGTATCGGCTCGAGGAATCGGTGAACTCGCAGAACGCGCGCATCGCGCTGCTCCAGCAGATGCAGCAGTTTCTGACGACGTCGGGCACGATCGTCGAGCAGGCGCTGGCACAGTCGAAGACGGTGGAGGATTCGCTCGCGCGGCTGGGCACGGTGCTCGAGAACGCGCGAGCGCGTGTGCGCGCTCTCGTACAGACCAACGTCGAGGCGACGCGGACACTGGCGACCGAGAACGCGGCGCTGATCGACAGCGCGACGCGCAATCTTTCGCCGGGGCTCCGTGCCGCCGAGCAGGAGATCCTTCGTACCGAGCGGCAGACGGCGGACGCCTACACTCAGCTGGCGAGCGTCATCGAGCGCGGCGTGGACGCTCAAATGCGACGACACCCAGTGCTGGTGGCGCACGATTCCGTGAACGCGCACATGGCGCGTGTACGCGAGATCGCCGCCGAAACGCGGCGCGAGATGGATGCGACTATGGGGCTGGTCGGCAACGAGCTGAATCGCCTGCGGGCCGGTGAATCGGAGCGGACCAGACAGCGTCGCGCGGCCCTCGCGTCGGCCGAGTCGCAGCGCGCGGCGGCTGAATCGCAACTTCTGGCACTAGTCGACGCCGAGCTTCGCGCTCGCGCCGAGCGCGTGGTCGGTTTGATGCGACGCGATGCGGAGGCCGCCGAGTACGGTTCGGCGAGTGCCTCCTTCTTCAAGGCGATCGAAGGGACCTCGGGGGGAAGCTCGAGCGGTTCGACCGGCGCGGCCGGCACACCGAACGGCGCCGGGGGTACTGGAGCAGGCTCGAGTCCGGCGGGTGGTGCCGCGCGGTCCTCGACTCTCTCGTCCACCTCTCCTCGGTAGTGCAGTCATGATGCGTTTCGTCCGATACCTCATTGCCGCGGCACTGTTGGCGCCGGCGCCTCTTCTGGCGCAGGACACCACGACGCGGCTCATCGCCTCGGCGAACGGCGACGATCAAGCGCGCGACGCGGCGATCGCCAAGCTCACCGCGTTCCTCGCCCGATATCCCGACAGTCCGCTTCGCCCCGCCGCGCTCCTGCAGCTGGGCGAGCTACTCGTTAGGCGCGCGGACGAGGAATATGCCGCTGCGCAGCGCGGCGGTGAAGGACTCGACCGGCCCAACTACGCGAACGCGATCTCCCGGTACGAAGAGATCGTGCGCCGCTATGCCGAGTACGAGCGCGCCGACGCGGCCGCGTATACGCTCGGCACTCTCTACTTCGGCGCGCAGCGCTACGCCGACGCGGCGCGAATGTTCGAGCAGGTGGTGAGCAACGAGCGATCGCGCTTCCGGCCGGAAGCGTATTTCCGTCTGGGCGACTCGTACTTCGAGGTGGCGGCGCGCGAGCGTGGCGAGCCACGCCGCACGTACTTCGCGCGCGCCGCGCAGGCGTACGAGAACGCGACTACCAGCGCTCCAAAGGACGGCGACATCTACTACCTGTCGCTCTACAAGCTCGGATGGTCGTACTACAACCAGGCGAATCAGGCGAATCAGGAAGAGTATCGTAAGGCGGTCGATGTCTTCGGCCGGCTGGTGGCCGAATACGATCGACTCACGCCCGAGCAGCAGAATCGGCTCGGCCTTCGCGGCGAGGCCATCGACTACATGGCGGTGGCGTTCACGCAGGTCGGCGGCGCCAACGCGGCTTCGCAGTACTTTGCGTCGCGCGGTCAGAGCGGTTCGTCGTTCAAGCTTCCACTGCTCCGGCGCCTTGCGGGCAATTTGCGCGATCAGGGCGATCTGCCACGAGCGGTCGAGGGCTACCAGGCGGTGATCGCCGAGGCGCCGACGGATTCCGGTGCGCTGGAGGCGCAGCGCGCGGTGATCGACATCTATCAGAACCGCATGCTCG
Source organism: Gemmatimonadaceae bacterium (assembly GCA_035253585.1). Lineage (GTDB taxonomy): Bacteria > Gemmatimonadota > Gemmatimonadetes > Gemmatimonadales > Gemmatimonadaceae > DATFBY01. The sequence goes on from DATFBY010000001.1 coordinate 12,242, forward strand.
AGCCGGACCAGGCGCAGCAGGCTCGCATCGCGCTCGTTCAGAACTTCGGACCGGGCTCGCCGTGGTACGAGGCGAACGCGGCTCTTCGTGATTCGGCGCAGCGCGCGCGCGAAGAGGCGTTGCGCGAGGCGGGACAGTACAGCTTGTCGAAGGCGCAGCGCGGAGAGCGCGCGCGCTACGCGGAAGCGGCCGAGCTTTACGGCCGCTACCTGCGCGAGTTCGCAAACTCCGACAGCGCGCAGGCCGTGAGTCTGTACCACGGCGAGGCGCTCTTCGGACAGGGGAACTACATGGCCGCCGGCACCGAGTTCTCCCGCGCGGCATTCGGCTACTCGTCAGGCGATGCGAAGCTCGGGCAGACGGCGGGACAGAACGCGATCGTCGCGTTCGACTCGGCGGTGGCTCGCACCAAGACGGATCGTGCCGCGCAGGACTCGCTCTTCGCGGTCGTCGATCGCTACGTCGCGGCGTATCCGGAGACCGACGTCGCCAAGAAAGCGTTGATTCAGAAGGGACGGCGCGCGTCGGAATCGGAGCGTTGGGACGTGATGGCGCAGACGTTCCGCACCTACGCCGAGAAGTATCCAAGCGATTCGTACACGCCGCAGGCGCAGAAGCTGATCGGTGACGCGCTCTACCGGCAGGGTCAATTCGCCGAAGCGCAGGTGCAGTGGGACAACGCGCAATCGATCGCCGCGCGCACCGGTAGACGTGCGCTGGCCGATTCGATCAGCACGATCCGCACGGCGGCAGCCGCGGTCTTTGCCGACACGCTCGTGAAGCGCGGCGAATATCGGCGCGCGGCCGAAGATGTGTACGTCGCGTTCGCCGAGCGCAATCCGAATTCACCGCGCGCCCCCGACGCGCTTCGCAATGCGATCGAGGCGTACGTGCTGGCCGACAGCGCGGCTCGCGCGAAGGGCGACTCGGGCGAGTCTCGTCAGGCAAAGGAGCGCGCAGCGGAGCTGTCGGCGCAGCTCGTGTCGAGATATCCATCGTATCAGTACCGGCTGCAGTATCAGAATCTGCAGGCCTCGCTGCTCGGCGACCTCGGTAAGCGCGAGGAAGCGGTGCAGGTCTATCAGCAGATCATTCGCGACAATCCACGCTTCCCGGGACGTGCCGACGCGATGGTTCGCGTGGGCGTCATGCTCGATTCGCTCGATCGGGGACGCGACGCGGCGCAGGCATACGAGCGATTCGTCGCCGCGTATCCGACCGATCCGCGTGCGGCCGATGCGCAGTTCAACGCGGCCGTGACGTATCTCGAGGCAGGTGACACGACGTCGGCGGCGCGCGCGTACTCGACCTTCGCGACCCGGTTCCCGCGCGACTCTCGCGTGGCTCAGGCACAGGCGGCTCGTGTCGCGCTGCTCAAGGCGTCGGGCAACACCGCGACCGCCAACGCCGAGCTCGCTCGGCTCTGCGCACGACCCACCGAGGAGTTGCGCGGCGCATGCGCCGATCGCATTGCCGAGCAGGCCTTCCGCCAAGGTGCCGCGCTCTTCCCGCGCTACAAGGCGCTGCGACTCGTGATCCCAACGGTCGGCCAGCTCACTCAAGCGGGCGTGGCGCGTGCCTCGGCGCCGAAGCGGAATCTGCTGCAGCAAATGACGGGGCACTTCACGCGCTCGATCAACACCGGCTCGTCGGAGTGGCTGGCCGCGTCTTCGTACTACGTCGGACTGGCGCAGTGGGAGTACGGTGAGTTCTTGAAGAACGTGCGTCTCCCGTCGACGCTTACGCCCGAGCAGCGCGCCGCGGCCCAACAGGGCTCCGCGCAGCAGGCCGAGCAGCACTACGAGGCAGCGCGGAAGACGTGGCAAACGCTGCTCGACAAGGCGCAGGCGGAGAACATCAACAATCGCTGGGTCGACCGCGCTCGCTCGGCGCTCGGCGGCGAGGTTCCGTCGACGGCGCCGACGAGCTCGATTGAAGGATCGCGTGAGCGAGCTGCCGCCACCGGTGTGGGAGGTGCGCGATGATTCGTCATCGAAGCGGCACCGCGCTCGGCATCGCGGCGCTACTCGTTCCGTTGTGTGCGAGTCTCGCCAATGCGCAGGCGCGGCCGCGGCCGCGCGGGCAGACGATCGAGATTCGCGGTCAGGTGCCGACGCCGCAGGTGGTCACCGTTCGTCCGCGTGAAGTGCCGCAGTTCACGCGCTCGGTCCTGGTGCCTCTCTTCTACGACCGCACCTTCTGGCCTACGATTCTGCCGGCGTACGCACTGGTGCCGATGCGCGATCTCACCGGAACCGCGCCCGTCGACACGACGCCGCAGCCTGTCGTAGCGGTGGGAGTGCCGTCCGTGTCATTGCCACCGACGCCAGTGGCGACCACGCCGACACCGTCTGGTCCGCCGGCGATGTCGGCAGCCGACAGCGCCGCCGCGGCCGCGGCGGCCGCGGCTCGTCAAGCGGAGCTGGATGCCATTCGTGCCGAGCTCGACAGACGGCGCGCGCGTCTCGATTCACTCTCGTCTGCCGTGCGGGAAATGGGGCGGGGCCGTCAACGGGGCGGGCAACCTGCGCCATCCGATACCACACGACCGACTCCATCGTCTCCTGATGGCGGCTCACCCCGGTAGTCGTCTCGACCTGCAACTTCTCGGAGGAAAGACCTAGATGTTGGACACCTTGCTGAGCTACTACCGGAGTGGTGGCGCGATCATGCACTTCATCCTCGCGGTGGGCGTGATCGGACTCGCCATCTTCCTGGAACGCTTCTACACGATCGTGATCCGCTCAAAGATCAACGGTCGAGCGTTCATCGAGCGCGTGATCCAGCTCGTGCGGGCAGGGAAGGTCGAGGACGCGATCAAACTCTGCACGCAATCGAACGCCGTGCTCCCTGACATGGGCTTGCTGATCCTTCGCAGCCGGAGCCGCGACGAGGCCGATCTCCAGAACGTCGCCGACGCCGCCGCGCTGAGCGTGCTCCCGCGCCTGACGAGACGGCTGCACTATCTCCCGATGCTGGCCAACGTCGCTACGCTGCTCGGCCTGCTCGGCACCATCTTCGGTCTGCGCGAAGCGTTCAGCTCGGTGACGCTGGCAGCCGCCGCGGAACGTTCGGCGGCACTCGCGTCGGGTATCGCCATCGCACTGAACGCGACGGGCTTCGGACTGCTCGTCGCAGTGCCGCTGTCGGTCGCGCACGCGTATCTGGTGAGCCAGGCGGAGACGATCATCGAGCAAGTGGACGAGTTCTCGGTGCGTCTCATCAACGCGCTGATCGACCGTCCGGACGTTCGGCTCGGCCACCGTTAGAGACGTCGTCGCCGGGGTCTGTGCAAGACTTCCGGCTGTCGGCGTCTCATCCGTGGTACGCGGGGCTGGTTGGGCACTCGCGGTCTCTTCAGGGGTAGGTTGAACGGCTATGGCTTCCGTCTTTCATCGAGTCAAAATGCGTCGCGCCGAGCGCGCGCCGACCACCGCACACGGGAACATCAACCTCGTGCCGCTGGTCGACATTTTGACGTCGATCGTGTTCTTCAGCCTGCTCACGTATCAGGGATCGGCGATGGCGGCGCTCACCGCGTTCGATCTGTCGCTGCCGCCGGTCGTCATCGACCGGCCGCTCAATCCGAACGAGCGGATCGAGGACAAGGATCTGCTCAATCTGCTGGTCACGTTGCGCATCGATCCCGACAAGCTGGTGCTTTCGCATTCGGCGCAGGGCGGCGTCACGCAGGAAATTCCGGGTCTCAGCGACGCGTCGCTCGACCAGCTGCAGCAATCGATGCGGCAGATTCGCGCGCAGTATCAGGAGAACAAGGACATTACCGTCGTGCCATCGGACGAGATCAGCTACGATGATGTGATTCGCACGCTGGAGCGCGTGAAGCTGGCGGGATTCTCCAACATCTCGCTGGCGTCGAAGGCGCGCGCCACCACGCCCGCGCGACAAGCGGGGGGTGGACGATGAGTCGATCTCGTGAGATGCGGTCGGCGCGGCGCGCCGCGCAGTTCGCGAAATTCCGCATCGTCGAGCTCAATCTCGTTCCGCTGGTCGACACCTTCGTGTCGATCGTGTTCTTCGCGCTGACGACGGCCACCGTCGGCGAGCTCGCTCCGGTCGTCCCAGGCGTGCAGCTCCCAACGGCGCGCGTTGGTGCAACGGCGTATCAGCAGCTCACCGTTGGTGTGGGCCGGCAGATCACGTTAGGCACCCGCACCGTGATGGGCACCGGTGACGCCGCGCGCGTTCCGTCGAACGATCCGGCGCAGCCGCTGCTCATCCCGCCGCTTTACAGCGCCTTGAAGACCGCCGCCGATTCGATCCGCGGCGCGCAGCGCCTGCCGGCAAATCAATCGCTGGATGTGAAGTTGGCGGTGCAGGGCGATCGCACGATGCGTTACGATCTGCTCTCCAGAATCATGCAGACCGCGCGTCTGGCCGGCTTCAAGAACATCTCGCTCCAAGTCAACAAGTCGACCGACGCGCCGCCAGGCGGGCCGGTGGCGGTGGCGCAATAACATGGCAGAGTCTTATTCCGGCGGTCGCACGCGCGACGAGACGACGTTCACCCGCGCGATGCGGTGGGAGGCCTTCGGTGAAGAAGGACGCGCACTCGTCGGCTCGTGGACGATCTCGGTCGTGCTCGGAATTCTCTGGCTGCTGCTCGTGTTCTTCGGTCCCGAGGTGAGCAAGGACATCGACCTCACCCCGCCTGACGAGACGGTGGAAATCACCGTGACGCCTCAGGAGGCGCCCCCAGAGCCCGAGCCGGCGCCCATCGCGGAAGCCGCGGCACCGGCGCCGGAAGCGCCGCGCCGTGCTGCTCCTCCTTCTCGGCAACGTGTGGGTGGCGGTGGCGGCGGTCCGAGTGCGGCTGAAGCAGCCGGCGCGTTCGGTGGCGGCAATCCCGGTGGAATGATCGGCGACGTCGCGGGCGCGCTGCGCGGTGTCGACGTCAACAGCGGCGCCGGCGGCGCAGCGCTCGGCGGCGGAAAGCGCGTGCTCGGCACCGGAATGGGCGGCGCCGGTACGCGTACCCCTGGCGCTGGTGGATTCGGCTCTGGCACTGGCCGCGCCGCGTCTGGAATCGGCGGCGTGGGCACTGGCGGCGGTGGCGTAGGCCGCGCCGCAGTTGGCGTTGGTCCGCCGCGCATCGTGGCACCGCCCGTCTCGGGACCGGCGCGCGATGTCGGCGAGCTCGGATCGTTCGTGCGTGGCCGACAGCAGCAGCTGCAGTTCTGCTACCAGGAGTTCGGGCTGAAGGTGAATCCGAACCTGGCCGGCACAGTGGGCGTGTCGGTGCGGCTGGCGACGTCCGGCGCGGTCACCGACGCCGACATCTCGAGTCGGACGTGGTCTGGCCCGGGTGCGTCGGAGGTCGAGTCGTGCATCCGGCAGAAGGTTCGCGGCTGGCGCTTCCCGTCCACCGAGCGCGGCTCCGAGGGGACGTACGGCTTCTCCTTCTCGTTCAGTAGATAATAGACGTCACGGACTCGGCCCTCGGCACTCGGCACTCGGCTTTGACAGCCGAGTCCCGATGGCCGAGGGCCGAGTCGCGTTTGGAATTACCGGATACGAATTGTGTCGCGCGTCCCGGCGCGAACTGTCACTCGTGAGGCATTCCGAGGAGACGAGCTGAGCGAGAGCCACCAGTCGCCCGGAGGGAGCGAGAGGCGCACCGTGTCGGCGTCGGCTTTGGCGCGAACGATCGCCGGCGGTGACGCAGTTGGCTTCTCGCGGAGCGAGGGGTAGCGGCGCTCCAGCACCGCGACGCGCACTCGAGCACGATCGCGTGCGGTGCGAAGGCTTTCCGCGGCCGCGGCGCGGCGATCGAAGGCCTGGTATCTGCTATGGTAATCGGCGCTCGTGCGCTGGAGCGAGCGCATGGCGACCGCCTCGCGGTTGAGCGTGGTGCGCTCGCGCTGGAACGCGGCGTCGAGCCGGCTGGCACTGTCGGTCAGAGTGCGGTAGAGCGCGGCACTGTCGGATGGAACTGTGGGAGCCGCTGCTCCGTCGTGTGATGACGCGGTGTCGGCGAGTGCGGGATCGGTTGGCGAGGCGATGATCGATCCGCCGTCGACACGTGCAGGGGAGAGCAGGACGATGATCTCGCCGGTCGCTGACGAAGAATCGCCGGCGTCGCCGGAGCAACCACCGATGCACAGCAGCGCGGCGGTAATCGCTACGCGCCGCGCTGCGACATGGAGATTCCGCTTCAGGTGTGGCATTTCGCGCAGCAAGGTATTGGCGCGTTTCTGACGCTGCAAGCGACGTGGTTGCTGCAGCTGCAGCTGCCATCGCCGACGGGGTACGTGAACGACTTCGCGAATGTGATTCCCGCGGAAAGTCGCTCGCGCATCACGGCGATCATCGACGACGTGCGCCGCAAGTCAGGCGGCGAGATCGTCGTGGTGACGCTGTCCGACATCGGTGATCGGCCCGCGGGTGACGTCGCACTGCAGATCGGTAGAGAGTGGAGGATCGGGCGAGCCGGAACTCCCGGCGATCCGAATCGAAATACGGGAACTGTGATCCTCGTCGCGCCAAAAGAAACGAATTCGCGCGGACGAGGCGACGCGTACATCGGCACCGGGTACGGAGTCGAAGGCTTCATCACCGACGCGACTGCCGGCCGCATCCTCGACCAGTCGCTTCCGTACCTTCGGCAAGCGGATTACGGCAGCGCGATCGAGACGATGACGCGTGGGGTCGCGGAGCGATACGCGCGCGAGTACAACTTCACGTTGGACACGACGCTGGCGGCGCCGCCCCCGGTGCAGGTGCCGGTGCGCCGCGCGCCGCGCATGAACATTCCGCCCGGCTTGATCTTTCTCGGCTTCATCCTGCTCTGGTTCTTGCTGAGCTCGATGAGCCGGCGGGGGCGGCGGCGCGGGTGCGGTGGCTGCATGCCGATCGTCGTGCCGTTCCCGACGGGCGGTGGGTTCGGCGGCGGTTGGGGTGGTGGCGGTTTCGGAGGTGGCGGCTTCGGTGGCGGAGGCTTCGGAGGCTTCGGCGGTGGCGGCGGCTTTGGTGGTGGCGGCGCGGGAAGGAGCTGGTAGACCATGGCCAAGATGACGCTCGACGAGCTGGTGGCGCAGCTCATCAAGGTGTTCGGCGAAGGGCTTCACGCGGTCGTGCTCTACGGCTCGGCGGCGGCGGGGGAGCACATCCCGAAGCGATCGGACTACAACGTGCTGGTGATCGTCGACGCGATCACAACCGATACGTTGCAGCGTGAGGCTGCTGTCGGGCGAGCGTGGGGAGAGGCAGGGAATCCGCCGCCGCTCACGCTCACCGTGGGAGAGTGGCGCTCGTCGCCGGACATTTTCCCGATGGAGTACGCCGACATTCTGGAGCGACATCGCGTGCTGTACGGTGTGCTGCCGACTGAGGGTATCCGCGTCGACAAGGAGCATCTGCGGCTACAGGCCGAGTATCAGGCGATGGGGAAGCTGCTCCAGCTGCGTCAGGGTGCGCTGCGATCGGGCGGTGGTCGTCGGGATCTGGCGGAGCTATTGGCGGCGAGCTTGAGCACCTTCATGGTGATCTTTCGCGCCGTCGTTCGGCTGCACGACGCGCAGCCGGACGCCGATTACGCTGCGCTTTGCGCACAGGTGGCGGACTACACCGGGGTCGACACGTCGCCCTTCGTCACCGTCGTGCGTCATATAAGAGGGGAATCCAAGCTGTCGGACGACACCGTCCTCACGGTCCTCGCCGGGTACCTGGCCGGCGCAGAACGGATCGTTGCTCACATCGACCAATTGGGAGCCGCATGAACCGCCGAATGAATCGCCTGGGTGCGCGACGTGCGCAGGTGCTGTTCGTTCTTCCATTGATGGCGCTGCTGGCCGCCTGTCCGGGCGACAAGAAGCCGGCGCCGGCGCAGACCGCGCAAGTCGACACCACACCGGTGAACCTCGACTCGCTGCAAACCGCCATTCCACCGGCGGCACCTGACACCTTCAAGCCGATACCGAAGCCGGTGGTGCGCCAGCCGCGCGTGGCGCAGCTCCCGCCAAACGCTCCGCCGGCGCTCATGGAAGTCGTGTCGCGCCAGCAGAGCTTCACGCGCTTCTGCTACCAGGAGTTCGGGCAGAAGGCGGATCCGACACTCGCCGGCGGCGTGTCCGTAGTAGTGACCGTCGGGAGCGCCGGCGTGACCGCGGCGTCGGTGGCCGCGGATTCGTGGACGTCGTCTGCCGGCAAGGCCGTGAATCGCTGCATCAACGAGCGAGCGGCTCAGGCGTGGAAGTTGGAGCCGGGTGTCGTTCGGGCGGGGCGCTATCTGGTGCCGTTGAGGTTCGCTCCGGCGTGAGGCGGGTTGCGGTACGATTCGCGCGTAAGGTCTGACACACATCAACGAGGGAACGCTCGATGACTCGACTGTCGCTCGTGCCGGTGCTGGCTGCGCTGACGGTGCTCACCACCGGGTGCGGGTACAACACGATTCAGACGCTCGACGTCAATGCCGATCAGGCGCGCAGTCAGATCGAGGTGCAGCTGCAGCGGCGCGCGGATCTCATTCCCAATCTGGTGCGCACTGTAGAGCGCTTTGCGCAGCAGGAGCAGGCGGTGTTCACGCAGGTGGCGCAGGCGCGCGCCGGGCTTGTGAATGCCATTCAGTCGCGCGATCCGGCGCAGATGGCGCAGGCAAACGAAGCGGTGACGAGCGCACTCGGTCGGCTGATGGTGGTGGTGGAGAATTATCCGCAGCTCAAGTCGGATCAGAACTTTCTTCAGCTGCAGGATGAGCTGACGGGAACGGAGAACCGGATCGCCGTGGCTCGAGGGGACTACAACAACGCGGCGCGCGACTACAACGCATACATCCGGCGGTTTCCGCAGGTGATGACGGCGAAGGTGATCGGCGCCAGGCCGAAGAACTTCTTCGAAGCGGCGGCGGGCTCGCGCGAAGCGCCGCAGGTGCAGTTCCAGCCGCCGGCGGGCACTACTCCGGCGACCACTCCGCCGGCCACGTCAACTCCCTCGACGACACCGGCGCCATCCAAGGTGCCGTAGCGAGCCGGTAGGCATCGCGGCGCGTCGGCGTCGCGCACTCGTTAGGCACGAAGTAGCGGTAGACGAGGCAGCGGAGCGTTTGTCCGCTGCCTCGTTTTTCACGGCTGTTTCGAGTCAAACGTTTGTAAGAAACTTTCTTGACCTGCGGTGATCAGCCACCTACATTTTCACCGCCTGTGACCGACGTGACATTCCCATTGCTCATGTCACCGGTCTCCATCACTGCATCCTCCTAGCACTGCGGGACTTAGCGCGACCGGAGCTCCCTGTGTGGCGCCGTCAGATATTCGTCCTTTTGGCGCCCTCGGAGCCCCCCGAAGCGATACCGAACCGACTTGTCACGGGACGCGTTCACAACTGGTCCCGATTTCTTGACACTTGTGACGCCCGTTCCTATCGTCACGGGCGTGACTGCCGAGAGAATTAAAGTCACGAGATTGTTTCAACCATAAAACGAATTCGACGATGCGCGTGCGACTGACGCCGACGGTGTCAGGCGCGCGTGCGCTTGATGTTCGCGGCAGAAATCCCGCGCTGCCGCGACTCGAGTCACACCACTTTCGGTGTGACATGGTTCTCCCTCGTTGTTAGGCAAGGAGGAGGCATGAACAGTCGATTCCGTCGGTTTTTCTCGGCGGCAGTCGCCCTCGCGGTGTTGCCCGCAATGGCGGCGGCGCAAGACGGCGCGACGGTGAGCGGACGAGTCACGAGCGATGCAGGAGCACCGCTCGCGTCCGCCGCGGTCACGTTGCAAGGGATGAACATCGGTACGTTGACGCGTGAGGATGGACGCTATTCGATCAGCGTTCCCGCCGCTCGCGTCACGGGGCAGCAGGTGACGGTGCAGGCGCAGCTCCTGGGCTATCGCGCTCAGACGCGCCAGGTCACGCTCACCGCCGGCGCCCACACGGTGGACTTCGCGCTCCCCACCAACCCACTGCGCCTCGGCGAAGTGGTGGTGACGGGCGCGGGCACCGAGCAGGAAGCGCAGAAGCTCGGCTTCACGCGCGCCACGGTGGACTCCGGCCTGATCAAGCGGACCAACGAGGCCAACGTCGTGCAAGCGCTGGCCGGAAAGGTTCCGAACGTGCAGGTCGATCAGATGGGTGGCGAGCCCGGCGCGTCGACGGCCATTCGTATTCGTGGCCCCAAGACGATCTCCCAGACCGGACAGCCGCTCTTCGTCGTCGACGGCATGCCGATCAACAACAACACGCGCTCGACGAACGGCTTCTCGCAGGGCGGCTCGTCGCTCTCCGGTACCGTCACCCCGAACCGTGCATCCGACATCAACCCGGATGACATCGAGAACATCGAGATCCTGAAGGGCGCCGCGGCGTCCGCGATCTACGGCGCGGCGGCCGGCAGCGGCGTCGTGCTGATCACCACCAAGAAGGGACGCCCTGGCCGCACCAGCTATTCGTTGCGGTCGACGGCGCAGTTCGACAAGCCGCAGCACGTCGTGCCGGTGCAGCAGAGCTTCGGCGTCGGCTCGCGCAACGTCTCCTTCAACTGCACCACGCCGAACTGCTCGGTAGGTCCGACGTTCTTCTCGTGGGGCCCGGCACTCGCGCCAGGCACCGAGACGTTCAATCACGCCGAGGAGATCTTCGAGACGGGGCAGATGTTCGACAACACGCTCTCGGTCTCGGGCGGCACCGATCGCACGCAGTTCTACCTCTCCGGCGGCGCGGTCGTGCACAACGGCTTCATCACCGGTGATGCCGATCAGTACAAGCGGTATTCGGTGCGCTTCAACGGTGCGCATCGCGTGCTCGACAACCTGAAGGTGGCGGCCAACGTCTCCTACGTGAACCAGGAAGGCGACTTCCTGCAGCGTGGAAACTCGATCAACGGAACGCTCCTCGGATCGCTCCGTCAGCCACCCGATTTCGACGCCAAGAACTTCCTGACTGAAGAGGGGCTGCACCGCAGCTGGCGCTTCCCCAACCCGGTCGGAACGGTTGGCCTTCTGGCGAATCGTGGTTTCGACAACCCGTTCTACGTGATCGAAGAGGGTGAAGCGTCGCAGACGGTCGGACGCGTCTTCGGTAACGTGAACGTCGATTGGCAGGCGCTGAACTGGCTGCGCGTGAACTGGACGCTGGGCGCCGACTACTCGGGCGATGACCGCGTCGAAGCTCGCGCGTTCCAATCGTCAGGCGCGCCGGCGCAGGGAAGCGTGATCAAGTGGCAGCTGGCCGACCGCATTCTCGACCACAACCTGGTCGTGACGGCCAACTATCGCGCGACCGATTTCCTCTCCGGTACGCTGAGCCTCGGTCAGAACTTGAACGAGCAGTGGTTCCGTCAGGTGACGGTCACTGGTAACAGCCTGATCTCGCCGCGTCCGTACAAGCTGGCGAACACGGTGAGCCGCAGCCCGGCGAACGACGACGAAGCGCGCTCTCGGACCGAGGGCTACTTCGCGCAGTTGACGGCGGATCTGTGGGACCAGGTGTACTTCACCACCGCGATCCGCAACGACGGATCGTCGACCTTCTCGACCGAGGAGAACCGGGCGTGGTATCCGAAGGCCAGCGTGGCGTGGGAATTCACCAAGCTCGCCGACGGCCCGATCGGATTCCTCGATTACGGAAAGGTGCGCGCTGCGTACGGGCAGACGGGACAGCAGCCCGCCGTGTATCTCCAGGACGACATCTTCGTGAACACGCCGTTCCTGGACTTCAACCCGGGCTCGACGATCATTCCGGCGCTCGGTGGATTCGGCGGCTACTACACCTCGCGCAACAAGGGCAACCCGGACATCCGTCCTGAGCGCATCACCGAGTGGGAAGGCGGAATCGACCTCGGCCTGTTCGGCGAGCGGTCGGACCTCGGTGTCACCTATTACCACTCGATGGCGAAGGACGTGATCTTCAACGTTCCGCTCCCGCCATCGACGGGCTTCACGACTCAGAGCCGCAACGCGGCGAAGATCCGCAACGAGGGAGTCGAGGCGACGCTGAACGTTCGCCCCTACACCTCGAAGGATTTCTCGATCGCGCTTGGGGCCAACTTTGCAAAGAACCAGAACAAGGTGCTGACCCTTGGCGACCCGAACATTCAGGTCGCGGCGTTCGGCCTTTCGTTCATTGGCTCGACGACGCACGCCGTCGTTGGAGAGCCTCTTGGTGTGTTCCGCGGTCAGGATTTCGCACGTTGCGGCCGCGGTCTCACGACACTTGGCACCAACGACATTGAAGCGGCCTGCCAGGGCCAGCCTGATGGCGCGCTCTTCATTGCGGCCAGCGGCTTCCCGGTCGTCGACCCGAACACCTACAACATCGGCGATCCGAATCCTGATTGGACTGGTGGGTTGAACGCCGAGGTCACCGTGCGGCGCGTGCGCTTCAGCGGCTTCCTCGACATCCGTCAGGGTGGCAAGACGCTCAACATGACCAAGGCGTCGATGTATCAGTACGGCACGCACAGGGACACGGAAGCGCGCGCGACCTGCACCACGGTCAACAACGCGATTTCCTGCACCGGTAACGAGCTGATCTTCGGACGCGATCTGCTGAAGGGACCGGTGGTCGGACCTGGCGCCGGTATGGCCGTACCGATCGGCGAGAACTGGTGGGGTGGCAACGGAAACGTCGGCGGCCCGCGTGCGCAGTTCATGGAAGACGCGAGCAACGTTCGTCTCCGCGAAGTTGCGGTCGCGTACACGTTCGACATGCCGTGGGTACAGCGGCAGCTGGGCTTCACGTCGATCGACGTGAAGGTGGCGGGCCGGAACCTGAAGATGTGGACGGATTACACCGGCTTCGATCCTGAGCCGAACCTGGCTGGGGCGGGCATCGCCAACCGCGGCGTTGACTGGTTCGTCAACCCGCTGGCCAAGGCGTGGGTCTTCTCCGTCGCCCTCAACCGCTAATCCGCGAGGTTTTTTCGATGAAGAGAATCGCAAGAATCACCGCGGTGCTGGCTGTCGTTGCGACGGCGGGCTGCGATGAGTTCCTCACCGGACCAGGATTGTCGGAGAATCCGAACAATCCGACCGTGGTCGGACTTCAGCAGCAGTTCATCGGCATCCAGGCGAACATCTTCGGTCTCATGGAGAGTCAGTTCGCTCGCCTGGCGGCGATGTACGTGCAGCACATCGCCGGAACCAACAACCAGCAGCGTGACTGGGGGAGTCGCTATCAGATCACCGAGGGCGACATCAACAACCAGTGGGGCAACATCTACGCTGGTGGTGGCCTCCTCGATCTTCGCCTCATCCAAGAGGGAGCCACCGAGATCGGTGACATTCGCTGGGCAGCGATCGCCAAAATCTACGAGGCGCTGCTCATGGGAATGGCCACGTCGATTTTCGGCGACCTTCCGTATCGAGATGCCGTGGGTGAAAGCCCAACGCCGACGCTCGATCCGCAGCAGCAGATCTACGAGGACGTCCAGGCACTACTGACGGACGCGATCTCCGAGTTGACTCAGGCGGGTCCGGGTCCAGGAAACCTGGATCTGGTGTTCGGCGGTGACACGGTGCGCTGGCGCAAGGTTGCATACACGCTCAAGGCGCGCTTCCACCTTCACACCGCCGAGCGCCTCGGCAATGCGGCGTATGCTGCCGCTCTTGCCGCGGCAACCCTGGGCATCGACCAGGCGCCGACGACCGTCGACATCGCAATGCACGGTCAGGCAGTTGGAAATCTCCGCGCCGTTCACGGCAACACGGTGGACGACGGCAACCTGTGGGGACAGTTCCTGCTCGCACGAGATGACATTCGTGCCGGGAACGCGCTCGTCTCGTTCCTCGCGGGGCGGAATGATCCGCGGCTGGACGCGTACTTCGATCCAAATGCGGCCGGAAACTTCCGCGGAGCCACGCAGTTCGGGCTCCCGACGGCGACCGGCGCTGCCAACCTTCCGGGCAACATCGACCTTCCGGTTCGCCGGCAGTTCACGTTCCGGCAGCCGATCGTCACCTGGGCGGAGAATCAGCTCATCCTGGCCGAGACGAAGTTCGTCCTCCAGGGTGCCGCAGCGGCGTTGCCGCACGTGAACAACGTTCGTGCTTCGGTCGGGCTGGCGCCCCTTGGGGCGGTGACCCTCGCGGACATCATGATGGAGAAGTGGGTCGTGATGTTCCAAAACATCGAGGCGTGGAACGACTACAAGCGCACCTGCATTCCGGTGCTCGTGCCCGGCGGTGATCCGGTCGCAGCAGCTGTCCCGGGTCGCATTCCATACGCCGTGAACGAGCGGCAGAACAACCCGAACTTCCCGCTGCCGTCGGCCCAGCCGGCGCGCAACTGGAACGACCCGAACCCCTGCACGGGTCCAGCTTGATCACCGTGCGGGATTGAGTCACCTGCCCGAGCGTGAGGTGGCCAGGCATTGAGGCCACCCACGACTCGAGGTTGCAATGATCCGTACAACACGTAAGCTTCGGCCCGACGTCAGCAGTGGCGTCGGGCCGAAGACATTGCAGAGGAGGCGCATGCACATATTCGTTCAACTGATCTCGTCAGGCAGGCGGGCGGTCGTACCGCTGCTAGTGCTCGCAGTGACGGCAGCGTGTTACACCACGCGGCCGCTGCAGACGCGTGAGCCGGCCGTTGGTCAACGAGTCGTGCTCGTATTGACCGATGCGGGCTCGGTCGACCTCGCGAAAACGATCGGACCGTCGATGACTGCGGTAGAAGGAACCGTCACCTCGGTCAACTCGAATGGCGTGGCGATGAAGGTGACGCGCGTCGAGCAGCGCAGCGGACCCGATGTCACCTGGAATGGCGAGCCGATCACTGTCCCCACGAGCGCGATCGCCACAATGCGCGAGCGGAATCTCGATCGTCGGAAGAGCTGGGCGATGGCGGGCGCGATAGCGGGAGTGGTTGCACTCCTAGGGATTCTGATCGGCGTTGGTGTGATCGGAGGTGGGAACAACGACAGCGGCGGCCCGCCGCAATGATTTTGCCGATTAGCGAAAGGCGCCCGGGTGATCATCCCGGGCGCTTTTTGCGTTGCGTCTCTTTCGATGCTGGCGTCAGTGCACCGAGATCACGGACCGACGAAGATCACGCTCGAGATTCCACAACACGCCCTGACCGGCCTTGACCGACACGCTCTCCGACCGCAGCACACTCGATGCTCCGACGGGGTCGGCCATGAAGCTGATGATTCCCTGCGAGGTCAGCGCGTGCGACGGGATCTGGAAGTAGGCGGTGGATGCGGCCGTGGCGACACCGAGCCGATTCGCCACACCATCCTTCACGTACGAGATGGTCACGTCGTTCCAGTGATGGTTCTCCACGGTGAGCACCACCGGCTCGTTGGCGTCGGCGGTGCGTTTCCCGCCGAAGAGAAAGCAGCCATTGACGACAAGCACCATCAGCGCGAGCGAAAGCTTCAACAGGCGAAGTGCCATTGATCTTCCCGGGAGTGTCGTGACGGACAAACGTCGAGTGCCAGGCTCATTTGCAGCAGTGGGAAAGGTTGCGCAACGCGTGGTGTCACGCAATCGACGATTGACGCTGCTCTTGGCGATGGTAGCGGTGAATGCGAGCTCGTGCGTGCCCCGCGCCGTGTCGTCGACGCGAGTAGAGCGTCCCGCGTCTACCGTAGAGATTGTCTTCCCCCTGGCCGCCGACTCGGTCCGCTTCGCCAGCGGTTGGGGCGACGCTCGGCCCGGCGGCCGATCGCACCAAGGCCAGGATCTCTTTGCGCCGCGTTGGACCCCGGTCCTGGCGACCACCGATGGCACCGTCGATTGGATGACGACCGCGCAACCGCGCGCCGAGCCCGGCTTCGCGGTGCTGCTGCGCGGCGACGATGGCTATCTGTACTACTACGCCCACCTCAACAACGACAACCCCGGTTTGCGCGACAACCGTGGTGGGACACGCTACGCCTACGCCCGCGGACTCAAGAACGGCGATCGCGTACAGGCCGGCGATGTGTTGGGCTATGTGGGTGATTCAGGGAACGCCGAGGCCGCGGGCCCGCACCTGCACTTCGAGATTCATCGGGAGAGCTGGGGGAGGGCCTTCGATCCAGGTCCGGCGCTGAGGAGAGCGCTCGAGAGGAGACGGGTAGTGCGATAGGGCGAATGCGGCCTGCGGCTCGCGGCCCGCGGCAGAAGCCCACCTGATGAGCTCCGAATCCGCCTTCCCCGAATGCCGGATGCCGGATGCCGGATGCCGCTCTTGAGTCGCCCGCCGCAGGCGGGCTCACTGTGGCATCCTTCCGTCACAAGCTGAGGCGATTCGGTCATTCTTGACACCCTTCGCGCTCGGACCCTATTATCTGCCGCCTGTAACAGATATTTCGGTTATCGCCGACATATCTGTGATCTCCCAAATGCCTTGTCCTACGTGGCGGAAAAACCCTCGTTGACCGCCTCGTTCGTGGCGCCTGCTCCTAAGGCGCTGCTTAGCAGTGCGTCATTCCCACTCACCTTCCTCAGGTGGCAAGGAGGAGACATGGCACGACAACTTCGTCGGCTACTCGCGGCGTTTCTCACGATGGCGGCCTTACCCGCCGCGGCGTGGGCGCAGGCGACGACGATCCTGGGGCAAGTAATCGATGCCGCGACACGACAGGGCCTGGCCAACGTCCAGGTATTCGTCGTCAACACCAATCGCGGCGCGATCACGACCGAGGATGGCCGGTATCGCATCACCGGCGTCACGCCGGGACAGGTGCAGGTGCGCGCCGCGCGCATCGGCTACGCCGCGCTCACCCAGACGGTCGCCGCGACCGCCGGCACGGAAGTCACGCTCGACTTCGCGCTCCAGGTCACCGCGACGCGCCTCGAAGAGGTGACCACGCTGGCCACCGGTGAAACCCAGCGCGCGCGCGAATCGGGGAACGTGATCGGCAAGATCACGCCGGCCGAAGTGCCGCTGGCCGCGACACCCACCATGTCGTCGCTCATCAACGGCCGCGTCGCCGGCGTCACGGTGCTTCAGCACAGCGGCACCACCGGAACCAGCCAGCGCATTCGAATCCGCGGCGCGAACAGCGTGAATCTGGCCAACGATCCGCTGCTGATCGTCGACAACGTCCGCGTGAACTCGTCCGCGGCCTCGCTGTCGTTCGGTATCGGCGGTCAATCCACGGGGCGCTTGAACGACATCAACCCCGAGGACATCGAGAGCATCGAGATCTTGAAGGGGCCGGCGGCCTCCGCGCTCTATGGTACCGCGGCCGCCAACGGCGTCATTCAGATCACGACCAAGAAGGGACGCGCCGGCAAGACGCGGTGGAATGGGTTCGCCGAGCGCGGAACGCTGGAAAAGAACACCGACTTCCCAGCAAACTACAACTCGTACAACGGCGGAAGCGCGTCGCCCACCTTCTGCTTCGCGGCCGACGTCGCCGCCGGCTTCTGCCCGGCGCAGGATTCACTCTCGATCGTGGATCCGCTCAACGACACGCCGCCGTTCCGCACCGGAAATCGCACCAAGGCGGGACTCTCGGCGGCCGGTGGTAGCGATGTCGTCACCTACTTCCTGTCCGGCGACTGGGAGGAAGAGGACGGGATCTTCAAGAACAACTTCCTGAAGCGATTCAACGTCCGCTCCAACATCGGCGCGAATCTGCGTCAGGACCTGAACGTCAGCGCGAATCTCGGATACCTGACGAGCAATCTGCGTCTGCCGATCAACGACAACGCGACCACTGGATTCCTGGGTAACGGGCTACTGGCCAACGGCATCAGGAACCCCACCACCGACAACTTCCTGACGTTCCGCAACGAGCAGCTCGAGGCGCTGCACAACAACCAGGACATCGATCGCTTCATTGGAGCGGGGAACGCGACCTTCCAGCCATTCTCCTGGCTGCGCGTTCTCGGTACCGGCGGTGTCGACTACCTGACGCGTCACGATGCGTTCCTCGTTCCGCCGAACGTGCTGTCGCAAACGCAGAACACGCTCAACAACCGCATTGGCTCACGCTTCTCCAACCGTCTGCAGATCTACAACTACACGGCGAACGGAAGCGCGACGGCCACTTTCGATCTCTTCCAGAACTTCCGCTCGACGACGTCGGCTGGCGCGCAGTTCACGCGCGAGCTGTTCACCGCGACGAACTGCTTCGGCCGCAACGTCATCACCGGAACCGAGTCGTGTAACGCGGCACTCACCAACCTGGCGATCGACGAAGACAACATCGACAACAAGACGCTCGGTTTCTTCGGCAGCCAGCAATTCGCGTGGCGCGACCGCATGTTCTTGACGCTCGCGCTCCGCGGCGACCAGAACAGCGCGTTCGGTACGGACTTCGGCTGGGCGACGTACCCGGCGTTCAGCGCCTCGTGGGTGGTGAGCGAAGAGCCGTTCTTCCCAAGAAGCCGCGTGCTCAACTCCGTTCGCTTCCGCGCGGCCTACGGCGAGTCGGGACTTCGACCTGGCGTGCGCGACGCGCAGACCTTCTTCGATCCAGTCGCGGTCAATGTCGCGGGATCGGAGGTGGCCGGATTCTCTGTTGGCGGGCTGGGAGATGCGACGCTCAAGCCCGAGAAATCGCGCGAGTGGGAAGGCGGCATCGATCTCGGAATCTGGGATGACCGGATCGGCGCCGAAGTCACGTACTACAACAAGAAATCGCGTGATGCGCTCATCCAGACGCTGACGCCGCCTTCCGCCGGTGCGCCGAACTCGATCTTCCGGAACATCGGAACGGTGCGCAACGACGGTTGGGAGGCGCTGGTCCGTACGCGTCTTCTGTCGCTCGCCCAGCTCTCGTGGGAGGCGACGCTCAACTACTCGTCGAACGGTAACGAGCTCGAGAAGCTGGTCGTCGACCCGATCATCTTCGGCCTGGGCGGCAACACCCAGCGGCACGAGGAAGGGCTCGCGTTAGGCGGGTACTGGGATCACAAGTTCACGTTCGAGGACGCGAACAGCGACGGCATCATCGGCTACGACGAAGTGACGATCGAGCCGGAGCAGTCGTACATCGGCAATCCGCTACCGCGCCGCGAAGTGTCGCTGAACACGACGGTGACGATCATGCGGTATCTCGCCGTCACCGCGCAGCTCGATCACAAGGGCGGATTCTTCCAGTACAACAGCACGGGCGAGTTCCGCTGCTCCACCTTCTTCAACTGCCAGGAGCTGTACGATCGCAACACGCCCCTCGACAAGCAGGCGCGCGCGATCGCGTCCACGGGCTTCGCCGGTGATGGATCGATCTTCACCTTCGCGGGCTACATGGAGCGCGCGGATTTCGTGAAGCTGCGCGAGCTGTCGTTCACGCTGACGGCGCCGCAGTCGTGGGCATCGCGCGCGCGGTTGCGCGGTCTCAGCCTCACCGTGGCCGGCCGCAACCTGAAGACGTGGACCGATTACACTGGCTTCGATCCCGAGGTGAACTTCAGCGGAACCGGCAACTTCACGCAGGCCGAGTTCCTGTCACAGCCGCCCATCAAGTACTGGGTGGTTCGCCTGAACGCCGACTTCTAACCCCCGTGCCCGAGGACATTCAGCACATGATGACCTACACGCTTGCGAGACGGGGGCGCACCCCGCTTCTCCGGCTGGCGCTCGGGGCGCTGACGGCGCTCTCGCTCGCTGCCTGCAAGGTGGAAGACGTACTCGACATCGATGATCCGGACATCATTCAACCGGGAAGCATCACCAGTAAGGAAGCACTGCCGAACGCTCTGGCTGGCGCCATCGGCGATTTCCAGGTTGCCTTCAGTGGCGGCACGTTCGGAAACCCGGTGCAGACGTCCGAAGGCGTAGTGCAATACGGTGGCTTACTCGGTGATGAGCTGGCGATCACCGAGAGCTTCAATACTCGTATCATCATCGACCGTCGTGCCAACCGCGAGGACAATTCCAACAACGAGGCGGTGTACCGCTCGCTCGCGCGTGCGCGCGTTGCCGCCGAGCGGACGGCGGCGGCGTACGAGCGTTTGGCTGGCGAACGCGCCAACCGCCCCGACACGCTCGCCTTCGCCAACGGCCGCGCGGAGGCGCTCGCGCTCGCCGGGTTCACCTACATCCTGTTCGCGGAGCACTACTGCGCGAATGGAATTCCTTTCGCTGAGATCGATGACGCGGGGAACATCATCCCCGCGCCGGCGCTCAGTACCGACGAAGTGTACCGGCTCGCCATCCAGCGCTTCGACCAAGCGCTTCAGGCGCTGTCGGTGACGACCGGTACGTCACTCACGATCGCGCGCCTGGCGCGCGTCGGGCGGGCGAGGGCGTATCTCAACCGTGCCAACACGCTGACCAGCCCCTTCCTCGATTCGGCAGTGGCCGCGATTGGCGGTACGGCTGGTGTGCCGACGACGTTCGTCTACAACATCAACCACTCCGAGAACAGCGCGCGAGAGAACAACGGCATCTTCAACTTCAACCAGATCCAGGGGCGCTGGACGGCGTCGAACGGATCGTCACGCTTCGCGGGCTGCCCGGCGGCGAGAGTGGATCCGCTGGAGCCAGGCGGAATTCAGTATCGCAATCTGTACAACCCCGGGACGAACCCCGCTGCGGTGTGGGATGTTCGAACACCGGTCTTCTTCCGAGGCACCGCGAGCTTCGATGGAAGCTGCATTTTCTCCATCGAGAAGTATTTCTCGCGCTCGGCGCCGGTGCCGCTGGCGGAAGGGAAGGAGGCCCGCTTGATCGAGGCCGAGGCGGCGCTTCGGAAGGGCGATGCCGCGGGGTGGCTGGCGATTCACAACGCGCTGCGCGCAACGCCCGGTCTCAACGCATGCCCGTCGACGCTGTCGGTTGGGTGTGTCACGCCCAGCCCGGCTACGCTGCCACCGCTGGTCGATCCCGGTACGTTCGACGGCCGCGTCACGCTTCATTTCCAGGAGCGCGCGCTGTGGCTGTGGGTGACCGGGCACCGACTGGGTGACATGCGCCGACTCGTTAGGCAGGGCTTCGGTCGCACGGTCAACCAGGTATTCCCGTCGGGTCAGTTCATTCGGACGCTGGCGGTAGGCATTTACGGGACTGACGTCTCGATGCCGGTACCATTCTCCGAGCGGAACAACGCGGAATTCAGCTCGGCGTCCTGCGTGCTGACAACGCCCTAGTCAGTCGGCAGGCACATGCAAAGAGCGGGAGGCCGTAGCCTCCCGCTCTTTGCATTTCTGACGTCGCATCAGGCGGCGTTAATGTCGCGGATTGGATCGTTGCTACGCCGGGTTTGAATGACGATCGCGCCGGCACCGCCGGGAGCGCCGTAGAAGTGCGTTCCTTCGACGCTGTTGAGGAGACGAATCAGCTCGATGTTGCGAACGTCGATCTCTTGAAGGACCCGGAAGTCCTCCATGATCACACCGTCGACGACGACCAACGGCGACTCGTCGAGGACGATGCTGCCGCGGCCGCGGCGCCAAACCTTTTGCGCTTTGCCGTGCTCAGTCTCGCGCGTGGAATACATGCCGGTGCGCTTGATGACGTCCCACGCATCGCGTGCGCCGAGCTTCTGAATTTCCTTGGCGTTGATCACGCGCCCAGGCATTACGTCATCGACCGATGACGCGCCTCGAATCCCGCACCCGGCCAGAACGCCTAACGCGAGAACGAAAGTCGAGACCGCGATGCGACGGGATAACGGATGCACGGCTGCCTCCGCGGGTGTCCCTCACGGAGCATAGGATTGGCGATCGGGACGGTCAAGCGCGTGATACCGCGCTCGGTGTCAAATTCGTGCCAGAGCTACTCGGGTATCGCTTCGCCCGGGAGCACGTAGGTGAGCGGATCCACCACCTTGCCGTTGACGTGGATCTCGTAGTGCAGATGCGGCCCCGTCGAAAGACCGCTGTTGCCGACGGCGGCGATGAGGTCGCCGCGCTTCACGCGCTGTCCCTGCTTGACGTGAATGCGCGAGCAGTGCGCGTACTTGGTGACGATCCCATCGCCGTGGTTGACCTCCACTACCAAGCCATAGCCTGCTTCGCGCGCCACGCGGCTGACGACGCCGTTCCCAGGCGCCACGATCGGCGCGCCCATGGGTGCGGAGACGTCGATCCCTTCATGTGGCCGGGAGCGGTGCAGGATCGGGTGGAAGCGGCTCCGCGTGAACGCACTCGAGAGCCAGCCCGCCGTTGGCATGATCGAGGGGATTCTCGTCAGGCGCTCATAGTGCCGCTCGAGCGTGTCAGAAACCTGCGCGAAGCTGGCGGAAAGAGCGTTGGCGCGTTCGATGAGCCCCTTGATGTCGCTATTGGTCGCGCTCGCCATGCGGCTCAGCATCGACTCGTTCGGCGTGCGGCCGTCAGCCACGATCACCGGCGACTCGACCAGCTTGCCCGGCATCGATTGCGAGTCGACGGGCGCCAGTCCTGCCAGCAGTCGGATCTGCTCGTCACGGCGACCAATGGCGGCGATCGTGTCGCTGAGCGAATCCAGACGCGTCTGCATCGCCAGCAAACGGTCTCCCAAGGCACGTTCGCGCCGCGACAGGACCACCGACGCGCCACCGCCCAACTCGGCCACAAACAGGCCGACGCCGACGAGACCGAAGAGCAGGAGGGTCAGGAGCGTGCCGCCTGCCCATTTCAGAAGGCGGGCGGAGACCGCATAGCTGCGGGTTTGATCGATGCCGTCCGGCACGACCAG
Source organism: Gemmatimonadaceae bacterium (assembly GCA_035253585.1). Lineage (GTDB taxonomy): Bacteria > Gemmatimonadota > Gemmatimonadetes > Gemmatimonadales > Gemmatimonadaceae > DATFBY01. Next base: position 34,762 of record DATFBY010000001.1, read on the forward strand.
AAGCGTCCAGCGCCGGGGTTTAGCCGGCGCTTTTGGGGTCGGGGAGGGTGCCACGAGGGTAGGACGTGCGCGGACGAGAGCACGTCACACGGCCTGAAACAGATGATTCGCTAACCGACTGTGGCTGCCGTCGGCGGTTGTTCCTTCGGGAAAAGAGGCGTCCCCTTACTCACTCGCCACCCTGTCGTCGACGGCAGCCACGACAGGTCGGAAGCGTCGCGCGGCCAGCGTACCTCGTGCACGCTCCCCGAGCCGCCAAGCTGCTCCCAGAGATCCTGCGCCTTCTGCGGCATGAACGGGGCGACGAGCACAGCTTGCAGTGCGATGCGACGTGCGAGCGCCCCCAATACACCCTCCAACTCACCTCGCGCGGCTGGATCCTTCGCCAGCTTCCACGGCGCCCGGCGGTCGATCAGCTCATTGGAGCGAGAGACCAGGCCCCACAGCGATCGGAGCGCCTCGTGCAGCAGTCTGTTTTTCATCGCGTCGGCGTAGGCGCCAAGGTCCGCCCGATCGGCGGGCGTGCTCTCGTCAGCGGATGGCGCGGGAATGGCTCCGCCGCAGTACCGATCGATCATGGCGATCGTGCGACTCGCCAGATTCCCGAACGCGTTGGCGAGATCCGCCGTGTATCGCTCCTCGAACCGCTCCCACGAAAAGCTGCCATCGGCGTCAAAGGGAATCTCGCGCA
>DATFBY010000002.1:0-14306 GCA_035253585.1 Gemmatimonadaceae bacterium
CGCAATATCTCTCGCACACGGTCGAGCGGGATCGGCTCGCCCACGCCCAGCTTGCTCTCGACGCGCGTTGCCATGAAGAGCGAGTTGTAGATCGCCTCCTCCGTCGCCTCGACCACCGCCTGGAAGAGCGCCGATGCGTCCTCGTTAGGCAGGTCGGCCACAGTGGGCGGCGTTCCGCGCGTGGGCGCCCGCCGCCGCACCGACTCGGCGGTCGAAAAGGCGATCACGTAGTCGCCCGATCCGTTCGACGCCGAGGAGCCCGTGCGCGCGAGACCCATGATGCCACGGGCGGCGAGCCGGCGAAGGTTGCGATCCGACAGCGGCGCGTCGGTCGCCACGACGATCATGATCGATCCGTCACCGGCATCGTCCTCCACCGCGTTCTTGAAGGCGTAGCGCCCGAGCTCGCGTCCGACCGGTGCGCCTAGCACCTGAAGCACGCCGCCAAAGTTGCTCTGCACGAGGACGCCGACGCGCCAACCGCCTAACGAGGATGGTAACACGCGCGATGACGTCCCGATCCCGCCTTTCCACCCAAAGGCCAGCGTGCCGGTTCCGGCGCCGACGCTCCCTTCCTTTACGGGACCGGTCGACGCTTCGGTGAGCGCCCGCCGCACGGAGTCGGACGTAATGGGACGCGACCGGATCGCATTGAGCCCACCGTCGTTCGTCTCGCCGACCATTGCGTTGATGGAGCGGACGTCGGCCATCCCCGGCTGCTCGAGCATCCAGGCGATCATCGCGTCGGCCGCTTTCCAGACGCAGAGCGTGCAGGTGAGCAGTATCGGTGTCTCCAGCTCGCCGAGCTCCGTGAGCTGGGTGACGCCGAGCAGTTTGCCGTAGCCGTTGCCGACGTGCAGAGCGGCGGGCACTCGCTCGCGAAAGAGATTGCCACCGTGCGGTAGGATCGCGGTGACGCCCGTGCGAACCGAATCGCCCTCGACGATCGTGACCTGTCCGACGCGCACGCCCGCGATGTCGGTGATGCCGTTGTTAGGCCCTGGCTTGAAGATCCCCGGCGCGACTCCGAGCTCGCGCGCTCGGACCTGACCGTGTGCGCTCTCGACTATTGCACCGCAGATCAGCACGCTCCCAGCGAGCGCGATCACTGACGACACACCACATCGATGTCGCACTCTAGCCGGGCAACCAGATCTTGTTCGCCATCACCATCTCGTGCTTCCCCGCGAACACCAACGGCACCTTCGACCTGGTGTGAAAGGCAATGCCCTTGTAGCTCGTCAGATAGTTGTAGTGCTTGGTGATGATGCGCCCCGGCGCGACGACGATCAGAGGATTCTCGGCGCGCTTCACGATCGCCTGAAAATCCCCGGCCTCGACGCGCACGATGAGGCCCGACGCTTTGATGGCGTTGGCGATTGCTGCGGCATGTGCGGCTGCGGCGTGGGCCATTGGGGGGGGGATGTGGGATGAGGGAGAGTGAGATTCGAGATTCGAGATTCGAGATTCGAGATTCGCGACGGCGAATTCGGAGCTCATCAGGTGTGCCGCTCCGAATCTCGAATCTCGAATCTCGAATCTCGAATCTCGAATCTCGATGCCACTACCAGATCTTCACCCGCTTCTCCGGCGGCAGATACATCCCGTCGCCTTCCTTCACGTTCCACGCCGCGTAGAACTCGGGCATGTTCTTCAGCACCTGATTCACGCGGTACTCCGCCGGCGAGTGGGGATCGCTGAGTAGCTGCTGCCGAATCTGCTCCTCGCGGAAGATCCGCCGCCACACCTGCGCCCATCCGATGAAGAAGCGCTGATCGCCGGTGAGGCCGTTGATCACGGGCGCTTCCTTCCCGTTCAGCGAGAGCTTGTACGCTTTGTAGGCGACGGCGAGGCCGCTGAGATCGCCGATGTTCTCGCCTAACGTGAGCCGGCCGTTGACGTTCAATCCCTCCACGGGACTGAGCGCGCCGTACTGCGCCACGAGCGTGTTCGCCTTCTCGAGAAACCGCTTCGCGTCCTCCTCAGTCCACCAGTCGCGCAGATTTCCTTCCCCGTCGGAGCGCCGCCCCTGGTCGTCGAAGCCGTGACTGAACTCGTGCCCGATCACGCCGCCGATCCCGCCGTAATTCACCGCATCATCCGCCGTCAGGTTGAAGTACGGCGGCTGCAGTATCGCGGCCGGGAAAACGATCTCGTTCATCGTCGAGGAGTAGTACGCGTTCACGGTCTGCGGGGTCATGTTCCATTCGGTCCGATCGATCGGCTTTCCGAGCCGGCCGACGATTCGCTGAAACGCGACGTCGGTCGCGCGCATCTTGTTGCCGATGAGATCGTCGGATCGCACCACCAGCCCCGGATATTCACGCCACTTGTCCGGGTACCCGATCTTCGTGCCGAACTTCGCCAGCTTGGCCTGCGCCTGCTGCTTGGTGGAGGGGCTCATCCACTCCAGCTCGGTTATGCCGGACTCGAACGCCTTTCGAAGATTCGCCACCAGCTCGGCCATCCGCGCTTTCGCTTCGGGCTTGAACTCGCGCTCCACGTACATCCGCCCGAGAATCTCGCCCATCGCGTCTCCCACCGCGCTCACGCCGCGCTTCCAACGCGGACGCTCCTCCTGCTGGCCCGCGAGCGTTCGGTTCATGAACTGGAACCGTGCGTTGGCGAAGGGACTGCTCAGCTCATCCGCGTAGTTGTGGACGAGCTTGAACGTCATGTACCGCTTCCACGTCTCCAGTGGCGTTTCACCCATGAGGACGTTGAGCTGCGTGAAGTAATCGGGCTGTCTGACGATGACGGCCGGCGTCTTCTCGATGCCGACGGCCTTCACGTACCGCGTCCACGAGAACTCGGGCATCGCGGCGTCGAGCTGAGCGACCGTGCGGCGATTGTAAGTCAGCTCCCGATCACGATTCTTGGCGCGATCCCAGTGCGCCTTCGCCATCGCCTCCTCGAGAGCGAGGATGGCCTTGGCCGCGCCGGCTGGATCCTTGTCACCCGAGAGCCGCATGATGGTCTCGACGTAGGTCGCATAGGCCGCGCGCGTGTCGTCGAACTTTTTGCCCGACATGAGATAGTAGTCGCGGTCGGGCATTCCGAGGCCGGACTGCGAGACGATGGCGATGTACTCGTCGGCTTTCTTCTGGTCCTGCGCCACCAGCCCCGCCCACGGCACCTGCGCGCCCAGCCGCTGCAGCTTCGCGAACGCCTCCGGCAGCGCCTTCTTGTCGCGCACCGCCGCGATTCTCGCCAGCTCCGCCTTGAGCGGCGTGAGGCCTAACGACTCGATGCGCGCCGAGTCCATGTAGCTGCGATAGTAGTCGCCCACGCGCTGCTCATCGGACCCAGGCTTCGCATCGCGCTTGGCGGCGGCCTGCTCGATCAGCTGGCGAAGCACCTCCTGCGTCCGCTCCGCAATCTCGGCCGAGGCGCCGTAGTTCGACCGGTCCGCGGGGATGGTGGTGGTCTTGAGCCACGTCCCGTTCACGAAGCGGAAGAAATCGTCCTGCGGCCGGACGGTCGTGTCGAACGTCGCGAAGTTGATCCCGGCAACCGAACCGGTGAACTGCGTTGCCTGCTTCTGGCTGGTTTGAGCCAGGGCGGGCAGCGGGGCGACCATGGCCAGGCACGTGAGGGTCGCCAGGAGGCGTCCGGCAGGCGCACAAAAGGCTCGAATCATTGTCTGTAAAGTGAAGGTGAGGCTGTAAGGCTATCAGGTGAGACCCAGATGAGGGAAGGATGATAGGCGCTGGCGACATTCGGCGCGGACAAAGAAACGGGGACCTCCAATGCGTACGCTCGTGTGTACCGTCTTACTCGTGCTCACTCCCTCGCTGGCCGTCGCGCAGACGCGAATCGCTCAACCCTCCGGCGCAACGCTCTTGGTGGCCGCGCCGCCGGGTGGCCCCGCGCCCACCGGCATCCGCGCGGGAGCCACGCCGACGTCGATCACCATCAAGTGGACCTGTCCAAGTGGACCGACCGGCTACGAGGTTTTCGCCATGCCGACCGGCGGCGGACAGTCGATCAAGCTGACGGCGACGCCAATCGCCCCCCAATGCATCCAAGACTTTCAGGGGACCCAGGCCCCGGTGCTGAATCCGGGGGTCCCTGGAGCATACCAGCCGACCAGCCAAACGTCCTACGTCTCCTCCTACACTCACACCGGTCTCCGGCCCGGCATGCAGTTCGATTACGTGGTGCGCGCGCTCTATCCGCAGGGCGTGGGAGACGCCGCGCCGTTCACCGCCCAGACAGCACCCTGGCCGGCCCCAACGGGCGTAACTCCGACGCTCGCCGGCCGCAGCGTAAGCCTCTCATGGAACGCGGTTGAGGGCGCGACTGGATACATCGTTCTCCGCCAGCTCGCCGGAGAGAATGCGCTAAGTCCGATCACACCGTCACCGATCACCGTGACCTCCTACTCCGACGCCACCATCCTCGCGCCCGGCGACCATCGATACTCCGTGCGGGCGGTCGATGGGACCCCGGCTGCGGCTGTCAGTGTCAACGTCGGCAACTGGCCTGCGCCAACGTTCACGTCGGTTGCCCTCACCGGTCGACGAATCACGCTTCATTGGAGCCAGATCCCAGGCGTCTCTGGCTACGTCGTGTACCGAAAGAGCCTGGCCGAAACGAGCTTCCGCCCCGTCGCCACGTATGCGGCGTCACAGTATTGGTATGTAGAGGAGAATCTTCCGGTCGGGCCGCATACCTTTTACGTCCAGGCCTCTGGTGCAGCAGATCCGAGTGCGTCGACGTCAGTCATTTCCGGAAAGCCTCACCGCGCCGGCGCGCGAATCTTCCGCGGCAGCTCGGTGATCGACATCGGCTGGGACGGAACCGATCTCTCACCAAACACAAGGATCTTCCGCGCTGTAGGACCGAACGCGGTGTGGGCAGACATCACGCACTCGACCTACATCAACGGAATGGTCGCTCGCTACCGGAATGCGTCGGTCGGCGTCACGGAGTACTACAAAGTCGCGGCCTTTTATCCGACGGTGACTTACGAGAGCGACCCAATAGCCGTGACAGTTCCGGTTGGTCCCGTGGGTGCCACGAACCTTCAGTATGAATCGCCCGCGAATACGGATCGCTTCGTCTCCAAAGGGCAGGCCAGCGTGTGGATCACGTGGACGTGCGATCCCGAGGCGACGCACTACCTCATTATGCGCGGACCGAAGGGCGGTACTCTCGAGTGGATCAAGGATAGCCGCAACTTCCCACTCAAGATCTACGGCTGCGCAGCCCTCGACATCTTCTGGCCTGGCAACATCCCGGAATGGACCTACAAGATCGTCGGCGAATATCCGGATGAGGACACGTCGAGCGAGGCGCTGATTACGGTTACGGCGAAGGGACCATAGAGTCGGGACTCGGCATCGGGACTCGGCCATCGGGACTCGGCACTCGGCAAGACTGCGGCATTGGGCATTCGGCATTCGGCATTCGGGAACGGCGGATTCGGAAGTCATCGAATGTGGTGTTGCCGAGTGCCGAGTCCCGATGGCCGAGTCCCGATGCCGAGTCCCGATGGCGAGTCCCGCTAGCCGTTCAGATCCGCCGTCGGTAGAAAGCTCGGCGCTTTCCTGACCTTCGTCGCCTGCTCGAACGCAAACGCGATCGCAATCAGCGTGGGCTCCGTGTATGCGCCGCCCGTGAACGAAATCCCCACGGGAAGACCGTACACGTAGCCGGCAGGCACGGTGATGCTCGGATATCCCGCTACCGCCGGTGCGGTCGAGCTTCCACCGCCGAAGTGATCGCCATTCACCAGATCGGTGAGCCACGCCGGCCCGCCGGTCGGTCCCACCACGGCATCGAGCCGATGCTTCTTCAACGTCGCGTCGATCCCTTCGGTGCGCGACATACGAAGATTCTTCTCCAACGCCAGCCGATATGCCCGCTCGGTGAGCGGACCCTTCGCCTGTGAGCGCACGAAGATCTCCTGGCCAAAATACGGCATCGTGCGCGCACGATTCTTTTCGTTGAACTCGATCAGACCCGCCAATGTCCGCGGCGCGCCGTTCTGCGGCATTCGCGCCAGATAGGCATTGAGATCCGCCTTGAACTCGTAGAGCAGCACCTCGAACTCGGAAGAATCGAACTTTCCAGCCGATTCGATGTTCGCTGGATCTACTATGATGGCGCCAGCGCCCTTCATCGCCGCGATCGCGTCCTCCATGACCTTGTCGACACGATCGTTGAAGCCGAAGTAGTTTCGCGCCACGCCGATCCGCTTCCCGCGCAGTCCACGCGGCTCGAGAAACTTCGTGTAATCGCGCGTCGCCCGTCCCATCGAGCCGGCGGTCGCCGGATCGCGCGAATCGACGCCGGTGAGCGCGCCTAACAAGAGAGCCGCATCGGTCACCGTCCGAGCCATCGGGCCCGCCGTGTCCTGACTGTGCGCGATTGGAATGATCCCGCTCCGGCTCACCAATCCAAGCGTCGGCTTGATCCCCACCAAGCCATTGGCCGACGACGGGCACACGATCGATCCGTCGGTCTCCGTACCCACTGCTATGGCGGCCAGATTCGCCGCGACCGCGGCGCCCGATCCCGAGCTCGATCCGCACGGATTTCTGTCGAGCACCCACGGATTCTTCGTCAGACCGCCCCGCGCGCTCCAACCACTCGTCGAGCGAGTCGACCGAAAGTTCGCCCACTCGCTGAGATTCGTCTTGCCAAGAATCACAGCGCCAGCATCACGCAGCTGCCGCACGATGAACGCATCCCGCGTCGCAACCGACTCGGCCAACGCCAGCGAGCCGGCGCTCGTGCGCATCTTGTCGGCCGTATCGATGTTGTCCTTGAGCAGGATCGGAATTCCGTGCAGCGGGCCGCGCACTCGGCCTTCCTTGCGTTCACGATCGAGTGCGTCGGCGATCGATAGTGCATCCGGGTTCAGCTCGATGATCGACTTCAGCGCCGGCCCATTGCGGTCGATCTCCTCGATCCGCGCCAGATACTGCTCGGCGATCGACCGTGCGGTGAACTGCCCCGACCGCATTCCGCTCTGCAACGCGGACAACGTGATCTCGTCGAGCTCGGCGACCGCCGGGCGCGTGAAAGGTCGCGTCGCCGGCTCGGCAATTGTGACCGAAATCGCAGGCGCCACCATCGTCGCCGCGCCCGCCGCGGCGCCCGTAACCAAAAACCGCCGTCGGCTGATCGCCCCGGACTGAGCTCCGCTTGGCGCGGACTCGCTCATCGCTCTCTCCCTCACTATGCGTGAACCCTTGAGCCTATCGGTCGAAACGAGTGACCGCTAGGCGGTTCGCGCGAGTGGCACTTCTTGACGGCTGTGCCCTCCGAGCCCATATGTCGCGCAGAGTCGATTCCCTCCGGTTCGTCTTCCCCCTACCCCGGACCCTGCCTGCCATGAATCGAGTCTCCCGTCTACTTGCACTCGCAATTCTCTTCGCGTCACCCGCCGCCGCGCTCGCACAGGCCGGCAGCATCCGCGGCCGCGTCGTCGACCCCGAGGGCGCACCGATCGCCAGCGTCATAGTCGCTATCGACAACACCGGTCTGCGCGCATCGCCGGACGCCCGCGGCAACTTCGTCATCGCTTCAGTGGTGGCAGGTCAATACGTCGTACGCGCGCGCCGCCTCGGCTACACCGCCGAGCCAGTGAACGTGACCGTGCAAGCCGGTGCGGCCACCGAGGTGAACATCACCATGCGCCCCACCGCTGCCCGACTCGCCGGTGTCGAGGTCGTGACCGGATCGCGTGCGCGGCATACGGCGGCCGACGAGCTCGCGGTTCCGGTCGACATTCACACCGCCGAGGAGATGCGCGAGACTGGAACGACCGAGACAGCGGCCATTCTTTCGCAGCTCACGCCGTCGGTGAACTTCCCGAGACAGAGCGTGTCCGACGCGACCGAGATCGTCCGGCCGTTCACGATGCGCGGTCTCGGTCCCGATCACACCCTCGTGCTCATCAACGGCAAGCGCCGTCATCATACCGCGCTGGTTCACTACTACGGTGCGGGGATGGGGGCCGGCTCGAGCGGCGTCGACATGAACACGATTCCGGTCAGCGCCATCGATCGGATGGAAGTCCTCCGCGATGGTGCGGCCGCGCAGTACGGCTCGGATGCCATCGCCGGCGTTGTCAACGTCGTGCTCAAGGAAGGAGTGTTCGCGCCGATGTTCAGCGCCGACGTCGGGCGCCACATTACGCAGGACTTCGACGACGACGGCACGACGTTCAACGTGAGCGGCGGCTGGGGAATTCCGCTCGGTCGCGGCTCCTTGAGTCTCTTCGCCGAATACCGCGATCGCGATGGAACCAATCGCGCGGGCGCGGATCCGGAAGATCAGGTCGCTCCCGGTGATGCCGACGAGATCGATGAGTTCGGCAACGTGATCACCAAGAACAATCCCGTGCCGCAGCCGACGTACCACTGGGGCGACGGCGGCGAGCAATCGTGGATGACCTTCTTCAACGCGGCGATTCCGATCGGCACCGCGGGCACCGGCTTCTACGCCTTCGGTGGCTACAGCGGACGCGAAGGCACCGGCTACGGCTACTTCCGCCACGCGATGGATGAGCGCAACTGGCCCAACCAGTATCCACTCGGATTCCTTCCGCGCTTCGTGCCCGATCTCGTCGACTTCTCGATCTCCACGGGCGTGCGTGGCGCCATCGCCGACTGGTCGTACGACCTCGGCGGCACGCTGGGACACAGCGGCTTCACCTTCAATCTCGAGAACACGCTCAACGCATCGCTCGGCCCGTGCTTCGACGTACCGTGCGCGCCCGGGCCGGATGGACAGCTCGGCACTTCGGACGATCCGGGTATTCCGAATCAAACCAGCTTCATGGCCGGCAAGCTCAAGTTGTACGAGGGGATCGTGAGTCTCGATGCGCACCGCGCGTTCGACGTCGGCCTCCCGTCACCACTCAGTGTCGCCATCGGCGCCGCGTTCAGGCGCGAGACGTACAAGATCGAAGCCGGTGAGCTTGGCTCCTACGTCCAAGGCTTCCATCCCGATCAGTACGGCGACCAGGCTCCGGCCGGCTCGCAGGTATTTCCCGGCTATCGCCCGGACGATGAGGTCGACGCGTACCGCAACAACTTCGGCGCGTACGTCGAACTGGAAAGCGACATCGCCTCCAACTTTCTGGCCAACATTGCCGGTCGCTACGAGCACTACAGCGATTTCGGCAGCCGTCTGACAGGGAAGTTGGCGTTGCGCTATCAACCTTCGGAGCGCCTGACTCTGCGCTCGGCGGTGAGCACCGGCTTCCGTGCGCCATCGCTCAATCAGAACTACTATTCGAGCACCGTCACCGATTTCAAGATCGACGAGACGACGGGCAATCCGGTGCCGTTCGAGATCGGCATCTTCCCGGTTCGCTCGCTCGAGGCGCGCTTGTTAGGCGCCGAGCCGTTGCAGGAAGAGACGTCGGTGAACGTCAGCGGCGGATTCGCGTTTACCCCGGTGATCGGCTTCAACATCACCGCCGACGTCTACTTCATCGCCGTCGACGACCGCATCCTTCTCAGCACCTTTCTCGCCAGCGACAGCGTGGCGTCGATCCTCCGCAATGCGGGCTCGCGCGCCGAGTCGGGGCAGTATTTCACCAACGTGCTCGATACCGAGACACAGGGTGTCGACGTCACCGCCGATTACGAGTTCCCAGCTGGAGCGCGCGGCCGGATGAACATCGGCGCCGACTTCAACTACACACGTACCAGAGTCGTGGGCGACATCCCGCTGCCACCCGAGCTCGAGGGAACCGGTACCGCGCTCGTCGACCCGTGGATCGAAGGAGGACTTCTCGCCATCGAGAAGGAGCGGCCGAGATGGCGCGCCGGCCTCACGACGCAGTATCGCGGCGGAGCGATCAGCGCGCTCGCGCGTGCATCCTTCTACGGTCCGTTCACGTCGGCGCTCTACGGCTACACCGAAGAGACCGCGCAGGAGTACGATCCGAAGGCGATCTTCGACGCCGAGGTCGGCTATTCGTTCACGCCCACGTTCAAGCTGAGCATCGGAGGGCGCAACCTGTTCGACACGTACCCCGATCGCATGATCCCCGACAACAGCTTCGGCGTGTTCCTCTATCCGTCGGCGTCGCCCTTCGGGTTCAACGGTCGGTTCCTGTACACACGCCTGGAGTTCCAGCTGACGCGGTAGTTTCGCCGTAACTCACGCCGTCCGTCGACGGGCTCGAATTGGGTCGACGGGCGGCGCGGCTGTTGCAGGCAATTCATACGCTCTTCCTGTGCATCTCGGCTGGCGCGTCAGCGCCCACCACAGTAGTTGCCTGCCCGAGCCTGGAGGTGAGTCATGTATGCTGCCATCCGCCGCTACAACGTGAACGAAGGCGCAGCCGCGACGATCGCCGAGCGCGTGAACGCGGACTTTCTGCCGCGCCTCCGTCAATCACCGGGATTCATCTCCTACGTCCTCGTGGATGGCGGTGACAACACCATTGCCAGCATCAGCGTCTTCGACGACAAGCGCGGCGCCGAGGAATCCAATCGCGCCGCGTCGGAATGGGTGAAACAGAATCTCAGTCACCTCGTGAAGACAGCGCCGGTAATCCTCTCAGGTGAGGTGAGAGCACATTCGCTCGATGTGGTAGCGAGGTAAGGGACTGGGGACTCGGGATGAACACAAGGAAGCGCCGGTCGGCTGTGCCGACCGGCGCATTTCATTATTCCCGCCGAGTCCCGAGTCCCGAGTCCCATTCTTCTATGTCCCGTTGCCATTCCCCCGATTCATCCGCCTTACGAGGAAGAAGATCAACCCGATCGGCAGCACGATGAAGATGAAGAGCTTGAGCGCCCAGATCGTGAGCAGCCCGACCACGACGAGTATCAGGATCGGGATGCCGAACAGCGTGAGCGTCAGAAGCGGTCGAAGCGCGAAAAGGCGAAGCAGCGCCGAGAGCATTTGAGCGTGTCCGAAGGTGTCGTCATACCTACGGCGCGGTACGGTGAGAGTTTCTAGCGTCCCTTGGGGCTGTGGACCGCGCCTCAACGCATGCCGAATCCGCGAGCCATCGACACCGCGGCGAACACCATCAGAACGACGAGCAACGCCTGGAAGTGGCTGATACTGGCGAGGCGGCGCGACTTCTCCGGGCTCGATATCAGCTCGGGTGGCTCTCCGCGCGCCATCGCGCGCCGCCATTTCATGAGCGTCAACATCGGTGACAGCTCGAGCAGCAGGATCATCACGAAGAAGCCCATCTTCGCGTAGAAGGCGTAGCTGTTCATATAGTAGAGAACGGGCTTCTCGACGCTGTCGAGCAGTCGCCAGAGTCCGGTCGCCACCCAAAGCAGCGCGGCGATCCCCCATGTTGCGTCATGCTTGAAAACGCGCTTGAGCGACGAGTGAGTCGGCGGCTCACGAAGCGCGCTTCCCCTCTGAATGACGGCGCCGAGTCCCAATCCAAGCGCGATGAGGTGTACGGCCGCGAGGCTGATTCGGAGATACATGACGTCTCCTCCTCCTTACGGGATCTTCACTGGGTGCCGGACGCCGACGCTTCGACCGCGCCGCCGTGCGCGCGCATCCGCGGCGCGCGCTGACGCCACAGCAGATCGAATGCGACACCGAAGATCAGTGTCAGCGGCATGAACAACGCCAGTGCCAGCGGCCGAACGGGGCTGAGCCCGCGCAGCGTGATGAGCACCAGGAACAGGAAAAAGATGAGCGTGCGCAACCAGTCGCGGCGCGAAAGGAAATGCGATAGCACGGTGTTGACCACGCCGCCGGCGAGTCCACTTACCGCACCCAGGAACACGACGGTTCCCGTTCCTCCCACCGACCAGCCGACCGGCGTCCCCTCCATCAGGGCGATCACTCGCATCATGAGTCGTCCGCCGACGCCGAGAATGATGGTGCCGAGGACCGTGCCGAGTGCGAGGCCGTATACCCAGGGATGATGCACCCACTTGCTGTTCTTCACGCTGGCTCACTCCGCGCGCCAGATCTGGCCGTACTGCCTAACGAGCCCCAGGTCGTCCACGTCGATTCGCGCGGCGAACGATCCGCCACCACTCTCGTATCGATACACGTTCGCTCGCTCTCGCGTGTACGATTGCTCGAGCGGCACCAACACGAAATCCGGAAATCGCAGCCAGGCCGCCGTCACCGGCACCGATTGCCCGATCGGGATCCGCAGTCGTCGAATGGGGAGCGTGTTGGTGGCCGGCGTGAACGCGATGTCGACGTCGATGCACCCCGCGACCTGCGGTTGTGCCTCGCCGTTCCGAAGCCACTGTCGACCGTGTGACTCCACGCTCACGTTGACGAATTCCTCTCCGACGGTGCCGCGGATGGATGCTTCCACTGTTCGCCACGAGCTATCGCAGACGACGGCGTAAGTGAACGCGCACGGCGTTCCTTCGTTCACGACTATCACCGTGCCCGTGAAACTCCATCCGCTCGGATGCTCCTCGAGCCTGGCCACCTCGAGCCCCGTTTGATCGAGCCGACGCCACAGTATCGTGCGCGCGTTCATGATCAAAAGAGCATCGCGTCGGTATCACCGATTCCGAAGAACTCGCGTGTTCGCGACAGCGCTTTCGCCTCGTCGAACTCGGCGCACGTGTAGACGATGATCGAGACGAAGCGCGGCCCGGCCCAGAGGCTCATGTAGATCCCCGAGTCGATGAGCGGAACGAAGGCGTCGAATCCCTGGTTGACCGCCTTTCCCTGTCCGCCCGTGCTGTGCACGATCGGCTCGGCGTACGTGCGCAGCGAGAGCTCGCTGGTGATCACGCGGAAGTATTCCTTGATCGTCGCCTCGGTCACGTCATCACGCGTGAAGAATCCTTCCATCAAGAGCCGCTTTCGGAAGATCTCGGGCGCCAGACGCGGCGTGAACACCGTGGGGATGCTCTTGTTCATGACTTGGCTGGGAACGTGAGTGTAGAAAGCGCGTTCAAGAGCTCGGCCCGCGCGTCGCGCGTCGGCGCGATGATGGTCGCCGAGATCGTGACCGAGTCGCTCGGAAATGCGATCGTGATCGCGCCGTAAGCTGTGTCGCCGCGCACCGGCCGCGGTACGACGAGCTCCACGAGTTTGGAGGCGCGCCCGCCGACGCGGGTCGAGCACCGGCGTTCCGGCCGGCCGCCGATCGCCGAGCCGACCGCATGTTCTCCGTGCGCGGTGCTCGAGACGATGAGCGAGAGGCGCGCCGAATCAGGGTTCACCCACTCGATCTCTCGGCTGTCTCGAGCGCTCTGTACCTCGAACCGTGGCGGAAGCATGATCTCGCCGTCGAGACTCGGCACCGCGTGCCTGGTCCAATTGCGCCGCCCGGTGTCCGGACTCGTTAGGCAAGGGGGCTCGGCGAGCGCCTCCGCCTCCATCGCGTCGGCGAAGCCCTCAGCGATGGGCACATCTCCCGCCGCCGAGTCCGCCTTTCCTACCGCGCCATTCTCGGCTGGAGCACACGCCAGGAGGAACGCTAGCGCCAGTAGCGGCGAGGCGTACTGAATGACTTGCATGGCCGGAAACGCTGCCGATGCAAACAAGGCGCGTCAAGCCGACGCGCCCGTTCGCGCTTCCCGCTTGCCGGTTCCCGCCTACTCCGCTCTCAGCGCCAAGATCGGATCTATCCTCGTCGCACGTCTCGCCGGCAGATAGCTGGCCGCCACGGCCACCACGGCGAGCACGACACCTACCGCGGCAAAGGTGATCGGATCAGTCGGCGCGACCCCATAGAGCAGACCGGACATGACGCGCGTCAGCGCGAAGGAGCCGGCGAGTCCGACCGCCAGCCCCACGAGAACGAGCGCCATCCCCTGGCTCACCACCATGCGCTTCACCGAGCCAGGCTCCGCGCCTAACGCGAGCCGAATCCCGAGCTCGCGGGTGCGCTGCGTGACGGTGTACGAGAGCACGCCGAAGACGCCGAGCGCCGCCATGATCAGCGCGATGGCCGCGAAGACGGTGAGCAGCGTCATCGACCACTGCGCCGGCGCGACGGCCTCCGACAGCACTTCCTCCACCGGCCGGATGCGGCGCACCGGGATGGTGGCGTCGACCGAGCGAATCGCCTCGCGGGCGGCCGATGCGATGCTCATCGGTTCCGCGCTCGTGCGGATCACGTACGAGAAGGCAGGCCAGCTTGGCATCACGCCCAAGGGGATGTAGACGGTAGGTAGCGGATCGCTGCCCAGGCCAACATCGCGCGTGTCGCCCACCACGCCGACGATCGTGCCGCGCTCGAACAGTCTGTTGTCGGGCGCGCCGAGGTAGATCTCCTTCCCGATCGGGTCCTCGTTCTCGTAGTACTTCCGCGCCAGCGTCTCGTTGATCACCACTGCCGGGCGGTCGCGCGTGTCGCTGTCGTTCAGAAGACGTCC
>DATFBY010000003.1:0-3542 GCA_035253585.1 Gemmatimonadaceae bacterium
CGGAAGCACTCGCGTGACCGGCGCCCCGGTCCACGTTGCGGTGGTGCCGGGCGCGTCGGGTGGAGGCAGCTCCAAAAAAGCCACCACCACTGTCGTGCTCTCGCGCCTGGCCGGAGCAGTCGGTTCGTCGCCGAAGTTGAACGGGACGAAGGACGCCGCGAGCTCCGCGGCGCGAGCCGCGCCTACTGCTCCCTCCAGCGTGACGAGCGCCGATGACGTCGCAGAGGCGCTGGTCGGCTCTCGCCACCTCGCAGTCCAGTACTCGGCCAGCGCATCCTGCTCCGTGCTGGTCGGCAGCTCTTCCGCTTCGATCACCAGGATCGTCTCGGTTGCTCCCGACTTGATCGGGCGATCCGCCTCGTTGACCGGCCGCAGCTGCCTAACGATCCATCCGGCGCGCGCCGCACCGGCGCCGAGCACGAGATCGTGCCATGCGGCTCGCTCGGCGCTTTCGACTCCACCCGCGCGCCACCAGTAGAGCCAGAAACGGCGACCCTCACTTCGCTCCGACTCGGAGAGCAGCGGCTCGAACGAGTCCACGACGCAATCGTCGGGGAAGACGCGAACCCACAGCTCGACGCCGGTTCCCAGCTGCTTGAAGCGAGTTTCGACGCGAAGCGGAAAAAGCAGAAGCGGTGTGCCGTCGTCGAGACGCGGAAGCGCTCGTCGTGGATCGTGCTGGGCGACAAACTCACCCAGCTGTCCCAGCAGATCGCTACGCAATCCGCGACTCCGTGCTGCCGCGCGCTTCTCCTCTTCTCGCGCTCGATTCAGCTGTTCGTCGAGAGCGCGTAGCCGCGCGGCATCGGATGAGTCGTCAGGCCGAACGCGCCGCGCGAGCTCCTGCCTATCGCGCTCGGCGACCCGCACGCGCGCGCGCGCTTCGTGTGCCGCACGCTCGGCGTCGGCCACAGCCTGACGCCGCCGCTCCAGTGCCGTGCGGTCCGCGTTGAAGTCAGGCATCGATCACGCCGGCGAGCGCTTGCGTAGCATCTCCGCTCCGTGAACGGCGACCAGCACCGGTGCCTGAAAGAGGACGTAGGCCAGGTCGGCGGCGTTGGTCGACGCGGAGAATGGCACGGCCAGGTCTTCGGTGCGCTGCGTCTTCTTGTCGTCGTCCGAGGACGACGTGGGGATCGGCTTGAGTGCGATCGTCGGCAACGCAGCAACACGAATCACTCCACCAGGCGCGACGCCGGCGTCACCCCACGTCAGCTCGTTCCACACCTGAGGCTTCTCGTCGCCCGGCAAGCTTGCCGGACCGTCATCGAGACCGAAACGCGGCTCTCCCGGCCGTTCCTTGATAACGAAGAACCAACCGGGGTCGTCGGTATCGTTGTCGCCGCTTTCACCTTTCACCGCGTCGACGGTCAGGTCGAAGCCGAAGAAGTAGATGTCGGGATCGACCTTCGCCTCGTAGAGCGGAAAACGGGCCTTGTGAGGCGGCGGCGATTGGGACTCGGCGTCGGTGAGATCGACCAGATCGCGTTGACGCGTGCGGTCTATCGCGCCAGTCGGCACGTTGCCCACGCGCGGCCATTCGGCGCGATGCGCGTAGATGACCGCATTCGGATAACGTTTGAGCAGCTCGCCACGGATGACGAGCACGACTTCTTCCTCGGACGCGCCGGGCTGCTGCTCGCGCTGATCGTGCGCGCCGAGCTCGGAGTCGCGCGGCCACGTGTGAATTGGTGGAATGTCGCGCAGGTCCTCGCGCAGCTGCTCGGGAGTACGGCCGAAGGTGTCGACGTAGCCGGAGACATCCCAGAATTGCCGGAAGTAGCTGCCGCGCGAATCGGTGGGGTACTCGCGCCAGAGCAGCTCCCGCGCAAACTCGTGATTGAGCCCCACCATGTACGACTCGATGAAGCGCTGGTTCGTCTCCAGCAGCGTGATGCTGTTAGGCGGAATGAGGTTGAGGTTGGGAAGGAAGAGCTCGGCGCTGATGTCGACCAGCGGGCGGTACATCGCCAGATCGAATTCGGGGTACGCCATGACCTCGCTGAGCGGGCGCTCGTCGGGCGGGAGCAGTCGATCGGGGAGACGGATCGTCCTCCACGTGCGAGTGGCGATCGTGATCGAGGGATCGAGAGCGGCGATGGCGGTTTGCGCCGCCGCTCGAGTGTCGAACGTCGCGCGCGGAGTTTCGGGCGCGATTCGCCTGCCGGTATCCGTCGCCAGCGCGACATCGCGCATCGCACGCTTGAGGCGCACCGCGTCGGGGCTGTCGACACCATCGCGCGCGCTCGTGGGTGCCGCGGGGGTTGAAGGCGCCGACGTCTCGTCGAGGCGAAAATCGGGAGCTGTCGGCAGCGCGTCGACCGTCTCGACCGTGAGTCCATCCTCCGCGACCGCGTGTACGGCGCGAAGCGAGCCGGAATGGGCGGAAAGCCGCGATCGGAGCGCGATGCCTGCACCAACTGCCATGAGAGCGACCAGCCATCCAACGATGCCTAACGAGGCGATGGCAAGGATGGCGATCATGATCGCCAGCACCATCACCGCGGTCGGCGCTCCCGGCAGAGCGCTCAGAATGCTGCGAGCCCAACGTGGCACGATCGCCGATTCGACGGCCTGGGTCACGTCATTCACCGTGACGACGCCGGGAGGCCGCTCCTTGGGGGGAGCAGCGGTCACGCTTCCGTCGGCCACCCGGCTCACGAGGGCATCACGAGCGATAGCGGCCGTGAATGGAAGCGAGCGTGTCAAGCGCGACACGGGACGAGCAGCGCGTCTGAGCGGCGCCGAGACGGCCGCTCTCGGCAGAACGCTCTCGCGCGTGGCGTGCTGCAACGTCACGCCGCCGCGAACGATCCTGACATGCAGCGGCGCGCTGAGCGAGAAGGCGCGATCGGCGTTGGTGGCAACGAGCGGTCGCAGGTGTCGTTCGTACATACGCCACGAGGCAGCGTGCGCGAGCTGCGCCCATCGGACTCGCTGATTGGCGGCGAGCACGGCACCCACCTGCTCCCACGCGCCGTGCACCAGCTCTTCCTGTCGGTCTTGCACGACTCGCGTGCCGAATCCCGCTGCGACGCGAAAACGAGGGTCCAAATTCAGGTCGTGAACCCAGTTCGTGATGTCGTCGGCTTCGCTTCCATCGCGATTCGACAGAAGGCGTGACGTAAGCGAGTGCCATCGCGCGTAGAGCGGAGCCGTGACCAGCGGATCCGGATCGCCGTCGCCGTCCTCGAGGATTTCCGCTTCCAGATTGGCGTCCTCGGCCGCCTTCTCGTCATACGTGTCGGCGAGATTGATGAATCGCGCCAATCGCCGCTGGAACTCATGCGGAAATGGTGTCGCCCAATTGTCGTACCGATCGGCGATCTCGCGTTCCTGCTGGGACAGCTCGCTGCGCGGCACGCGGAGCGCGCCGCCGAGCTTCAGAACGCCGCCCAGGTCGGGCGCATCTATCGGCGGAAGATTGACACCCGGATCGAGCACGTCGATGTCGCGTGTACCGACCCGCGCATCGACTGGGCGCGGTTGCAAGAGCCTAACGAGATACTCGAAGTCGCCGATCTCGCCGGTACGGAAGTACC
>DATFBY010000004.1:0-4175 GCA_035253585.1 Gemmatimonadaceae bacterium
TGCGCTTCACGCTCGCCGGCGTGGCGCGCGATCGCGCCGCCGGATTGATCGAGCAGTTCCAGAAGCGGTGACCGCTTTATGGCACGGTCGCGGTCGCGACCCCGGACGTAGCGGTGGAGTATGACGTTGTTTAGCGTTCCATCATGACAGAGACTCGACAGGAAGTCGCGACGCTCGCTGGCGGCTGCTTCTGGTGTCTCGACGCCGCGTTTCGTTTGCTCAAGGGTGTGACGAAGGTGGAGTCGGGCTACGCCGGCGGCTCGCGTCCCAATCCCACGTACGAGCAGGTCTGCACCGGCGCCACCGGTCACGCGGAAGTGGCGCAGGTGACCTTCGATCCATCGGTCATCAGCTACCGCGACCTTCTCGACGTGTTCTTCACCATTCACGATCCGACCCAGCTCAACCGCCAGGGCGCCGACGTCGGCACGCAGTATCGCTCGGCCATCTTTCCGCATAACGATCAACAGCGGGCCGAAGCGGAGCGCGCGATCAAGGAGCTCGAGGCAACCGGGGCGTGGGACGATCCGATCGTCACGACCATCGAGCCGCTGACGACGTTTTATCCCGCGGAGACGTACCATCAGGATTATTACGCGCGCAATCCGCGGCAGGGCTACTGTCAGGCGGTCATCGCCCCCAAGATCGCGAAGCTGCGGAAGATGCACTTCGAGCGACTCTCGGTCTGACCGAGGGCGGACATGACGGCGACGCTCGAGGAATCGGCCGACCGTCACCGGTGGACGTTCGATGCACATCGCGTGACGCGCCTGTGTGTCGAGCCATCGGCGATGCGGATCGAGACGTGGACGCTCGATGCATCGGCCGAAGTGCGCATCGCGGCGCCATTTCAGTATCGCGAGCCCGACGGGTCGGAGCGCGCGATCGATCCCGGCGAGCCGGAACGGCTCGCGCCATTGCTCGGCCTCCTGCAACGCCGGCTCGAGTGGCTGGAGATCGTGCGCGCCGGCGAGATCACCCTGCGCTTCGGTGATGGATCGGAGCTCCGATGTGCCCCGCGAGGACGGGGCGCGACGTGGGAAGTGCGTGGTGGCGGAGCGCTGGAGGGGATCGAGTATCGAGGAGGGCTGGGGCGCTGAAGGCGCGAGGAGCGCTGGGGGCGCTGGGGCGCTGGGGGCGCTGAAAGGGAATTCCATCAGCGCTTCCAGCGCCTTCAGCGCCTCCAGCGCCTCCGATCATTTCGTCCCCAACACAAATCGATTCCCGTCCGGGTCCTGAAAGATCGCGAACGTCCCCCATGGCTCCTTTTTCGGCGGCGCGCTGAACGTCACACCCTTGGCGGAGAGCTCCTTCCACGTCTTCTCGACATCGTCGGTCCAGAAAACCACATTCTGATCGGTGCCGATCCGATTCTCGTGGCCGTCGGGCGTGAACAGCACGAGACGCGTGTCGGCGCCCGGAATGCGGAGCTCGATCCACCGCTGCTTTCCCATCGGCTGGTCGGTGGCCACCGCCAGTCCCGCCTGGTCGCGCCAGAAGGCGAGGGCGCGATCCTGATCGCGAACGGGGATGCTGGCGAACTTGATACCCTTGATCATGTCGGTCTCCTCGCGCGCATGAGTGATCGCGGGAAATCTTCGATGCCTGGCCGCGGGCGTCCAGTCGTGCAGGGGGTGCCATGGCAACGCATGCCATAGCACGCCTGTCGCTCGACACGTACGTCGTCGAGACGCTCATGCCCGACCTCGTCGGTCACGATCGGCGGCCCTCGGCCTTCCTGGTCTACCTCTACCTGTGGCGACAGACCAACGCCGGGCGCTCGCGGAGCAACGAGATACCGCTGCGCGCGATCGCGGAAGGGACGGGGATCTCCAAGCGCGCGGTGCAGAACGCGCTGCGTGCGCTCGCGCGGCGCCGCCTCATCACCGCCGCGCACGCCACGCCGACGTCGGCGCCCACCTTCGTCGTGCATCGCCCATGGGTGCGACGCTGACGGCCCCCGCGCTCGCCGTTCGCGCACTCCAGAAGCGATACGGCGAGGTCGTCGCGGTCGACGGACTGGATCTCGAGGTGCGTCCCGGGGAGTGCTTCGGGCTCCTCGGGCCTAACGGTGCCGGCAAGACGACGACGATCGAGATCTGCGAGGGCCTCTTGGAGCCGACCTCGGGTGACGTCGAGGTCCTCGGCCGCCGGTGGGCCTCCGAAGAGCGGGAGCTGCGGCAGATGCTCGGCATTCAGCTGCAGGAGACTCAGCTCGCCGAGAAGCTCACCGTGCGAGAGACGGTACGGCTGTTTCGCAGCTTCTACGAGCGAGGTCGCGAGCCCGAGGAAGTCATCGCACTCGTTCAGCTCGAGGAAAAGTCGCGTGCGCGGGTCGGCTCGCTCTCGGGGGGACAGAAGCAGCGGCTCGCGCTGGCGTGCGCCCTTGTCGGGGATCCGCAGTTGCTCTTTCTCGATGAGCCGACGACGGGGCTCGATCCGCAGGCGCGCCGCCAGCTATGGGAGCTCATCGGCGAGCTGCGCGCCGGTGGTCGCACGATCGTTCTGACGACGCACTACATGGAGGAGGCCGAGCGGCTGTGCGATCGCGTCGCGATCGTGGACCACGGCCGCGCCATCGCCCTGGGGACGCCGCGCGCCCTCGTGCAGTCGCTCGGCGCTGACCACGTGGTGGAGTTCGCGTTAGGCGATGCCGCATTCGACGCCGAGCGCCTGTCCCGGCTCGAGGGCGTCCGGAGCGTCCGCAGCGACAACGGCTCCTGGTCGCTGACGGTCGCGGAGCTGCATGTGGCCCTTCCGGCGATCCTGGCCGAGGTCGAGCGACGCGGGGCGACGCTCGCGGAGCTGCGCACACACTCCGCCACGCTGGATGATGTGTTTGTCTCGCTCACTGGCCGGCGTCTCCGCGAGGGTGGATGAGTACCAGCCTCCGCGCGACTCCGCTCGTCCGCGCGCGCCGCGGCCTGAGTGAGTATCCGCTCACGCAGCTCGTAAAGGTGCGGTTCCTCGAGTTCTGGCGTGAGCCGGAGGCGGTCTTCTGGGTCTTCATCTTCCCCATTCTCCTCGCGGCTGGCCTCGGCATCGCCTTCCGTCAGCGCGCACCGGAAGTGGTCAAGGTGGGCGTGCTCGTATCGGATGAGCACGCCGGCGTCGTCAGCGACGCCCTGGCGCGGGATTCCCGTCTCGAGGTCGTCCCTCTGGATGACAGCGCGGGCATGCACGCACTGCGGACAGGGCGGATCGCGCTCTTCGTGGCGCCACGTGCGGAGCGAACGGTGGAGTACCGGTACGACGACACGCGGCCCGATGCGCGCAACGCACGTCTTCTGGTCGACGACGCGATCCAGCGCGCCGGTGGACGCCGCGATGTAGCCACTGTGCGGGAGCGCCACGTGCGCGAGCCCGGGGCCCGCTACATCGACTTCGTCATTCCCGGACTGCTGGCGATGAATCTCATGGGGAGCGGCATCTGGGGGGTGGGGTTCACGATCGTCGAATCCCGACGCAAGAAGCTGCTCAAGCGACTCGTGGCGACGCCGATGTCGCGCTCGCAATACCTTGCGTCATTCATTCTGGCGCGGCTGGCGATGCTCGTGCTCGAGGTCGGCGGGCTGCTCGGCTTCGGGATCTGGGTGTTCGGAGTTCCCGCGCGCGGATCGGCGGGGACCATCATCGCGGTGACGTTGATCGCCGCGCTCGCGTTCAGCGCGATCGGACTGCTGGTGGCGTCGCGCGTACGTACGATGGAGGGTGCATCGGGGCTGATGAACCTCGTCATGCTTCCGATGTGGATCTTCTCGGGCGTGTTTTTCTCCGCGTCGAACTTTCCCAACGCGGCGCAACCGTTCATTCAAGCGTTGCCGCTTACCGCCGCGGCCGATGCGCTGCGCGCCACGCTCCTCGAGGGGGCTTCACTCGGATCTCTGGCGGGAGAGTTGGGCATTCTGGGCGCCTGGCTCCTCGTCGCATTCACGGCGGCGCTGGCGCTGTTCCGCTGGCGCTGAAGCGATCAACGTCTCGCGCACGATCGTTGCACGACCCATGAGCCTGATGCCCACCGAGCCGCTCCGTCCCGAGGACGTAGACGCCCTGCTTGCGCCCAACGCGCGCACGACCGTCGCCGACCTGTTGTCGGCGCGCGACTCGCTGTTGCGGGCGCGCGTCGCCTTCGAGCGGCTGGCGGTCGCGGTCGAGCGACTGCGCGAGGCGAGCCT
>DATFBY010000005.1:0-30423 GCA_035253585.1 Gemmatimonadaceae bacterium
GTCGACCCGATCACGAAGTACGGCGTCACGTTCACGTTGTCGTTGTTGCTGAGACCACGACGAGTGAGCGTGTGGATCACGTTCGTGTTCACCGCGACGTTGAACTTGGAGCCGACGTTCTGGTTCAAGTTCAGACGCAGCGACTGCTTCGCGTAGCCCGTGTTTTCCTGAATTCCGCCGTCGTACTTCACCAGACCAGACGCGAAGTACTTCGTATTCTGGTTGCCACCGCGAACGCTCAGAGCGGTCTCGTACGAGAGCTCGTTCTCACCGAACATCTGCTCTTCGTGGTCGCAGAAGCCATTGCACCGGTTGAAATTGTCGGTGACTTCGGTCGCCGTCATTCCAACGCCCGCGCCATAGGCAATGGCCTCGTCGAGCGTGAAGCGGCGCGTGCCCATCTTGTTGGACAGATCGAAGGTGCCGACACGCTGCGTCACGTTGAACTGCGTACGACCAGCTTGACCCGACTTCGTCGTGATGATGATGACGCCGTTCGCCGCCTTCGACCCATAGATCGCCGAGGCCGAAGCGCCCTTCAACACTTCGATGCTCTCGATGTCGTTCGGGTTGAGATCAGCGATGCGGTTGACGCCGTTGTCCTGGCTGGATGAGTTCGATCCCGCGGCGGAGGATGCGCCGAGGATCGCGTTCGTGCCGGGTTGCAGCACGTCGTTGCCGACGATGACGCCGTCGACCACGTAGAGCGGATCACTCGCCCCGTTGATCGAGGTCACGCCCCGGAGCCGCACCTGCATGCCGCCACCGGGTGCACCGGAGTTGGCGTAGATCTGCGCGCCCGCGATCTTGCCTTGCAGTGCGTTCTCGATGGTGGGCGTCGGCACCTTGTTGAGCTGATCGCCGGTGACCACCGCGACGTCGTTGGCCGCATTGATGTTCGAGATCCGCGTGGCTTGCCCGGTCACGACCTGTGTTTCCAGCTGTAACACGTCGCGATCGAGGGTGATGTTGGCCTCGCTCGCATCGGCCGCCACCGGAACGTCCTTGCTACGGTAGCCGACTCGACGTACGCGCAGCGTCACGGGACCGCTGGGAACGTTGAGCGCGAACTGACCATCTTCGCTGGTGAGTGTGCCGATCGCGGTCCCAACGACGAGAATCTGTGCCGTGCTGACCGGCTCTGTGGAGCCGGTCGCGGTCACCCGACCGGTGAGTCGCCGCTGTGCGTCCGCGCTACTGCTCGCGAGCACGAGGAACACGGCGCCAATTACGAGCTGACGGAACTTGTGCACGTCGCCTCCTGGATGTGGAAAGAAAGGGTGGAGATGCGAGTGATCTCGCGGGCCAGAGTGCACGCCACCACCGTCGAGATCCTGGCCGTCGACCTCGGCGTAGACACGGGACGACAAGTGCCGCACACGCGGCGCGGGATGGCGCGCGTGCGGAATGGCGCACTGCGTCGCGCAGAGTAGGTTCGCGCAACGCAGGGTATCAACGTTTTCAGGACGAACGGGCCGCGCCGCGTGACGAGCGGGGCGATCTGGTGGGATTGCCGCCCCGTAACTCTTGTATTGTCAGGCGGTGACGTTCGAGACTGATGTCGCCTAACGAGTCGCGGCGCTCAGCGGGCCCGTAAACAGAAGGTGTACTCTCGCGCCATCTCGTCCGCGCCTACCTGACTCCTTCGACGCCACGCGTGAGGCGGGTCAGCCCCGAGCCGTCGCGATTGAGCACGTAGACGTCCGACGGCCCCAGCGATGACCCATTCACGAGGATGCGTCGGCTATCCGGCGACCAGCTCGGCTGCCCACTTGCGTCGAACCGAGTCGTTAGGCGGGAGGTCGTGCGGGCTCGCATGTCGAAGAGGTAGAGATCGTTGACACCGTCGCGGTCGGAGGTGAATGCGACGTATCGTCCGTCCGGCGACACCGCGGGCGCGCGATCGTTGCCCGTGCTCGTGGTCAGTGAACGGACAGCTCTCGTTTGCACGTTCAAAACGAAAAGCTGGTCGCGCCCGTCCGGATTCGCGTAGATGACTACTTCGGAGCGTTCCGGGATCCAGCTCGGTACCTGGCTGCTCCACGCGTTCTTGGTCAGCTGCACTTCGTTGGCGCCGAGGGTGTCGACGACGTAGAGCTCCCAGTGAAAGGAGTTGGCGGTGGAGTCGAAGACGCCGCGCTGGAACGCAATCGAGCGTCTGTCGGGGGAGGGAACGGGCACCCCATCGAATCCGGGCGCGGTCACCAATCGGCGCTGTCGTACACCGCTCGAGTCCATGGTGTAGAGATCGACCTCGAGCTGATTCGTGTAATTGCGCGGCGATTGAAATACGATGCGCGCGCCCGACGGAAGGTAGTACGGATGCGCGTCACGCCCCGGGCTGAAGGTGAGTCGGCGCTGCTCGCTCCCGTCCGGGCGCATCGAGTAGATCTCCCAATCGCGGTCGCGCGTCGAAGAGAAGATGATGCGTTGGCCATCGGGTGACCATTGCGGCCAGGCATTGTCGTACTTCGAGTCGGTGAGCTGGCGGACATTCCCGCCGTCGGGGTCCATCACGTACAGCTCGAAGCGGCCCGTGCGGTCGGAGTAGAAGGCGACCTGTCCTCCATCGGGAGACCATGCAACCTCGAAGCTCGTGGCGGAGTCCGAAGTGAGCGGTCGAACCTCTGAGCCGTCGATGTTCATTCTGAAGAGCCGCGGCTTCCGGTCGCGCTCGGAGAAAAACACGATTCGGTTCCCGTCCGCCGAGATCTTCGCCCCGCCTTCGTTGGCCGGATGCTGATGGAGAACGCGCTGGTCGCTGCCGTCCGCGTTCATCGTCCAGATGTCGCTGTTGCCGCCGCGATCGGATCCGAAGATGATCCGCCGTCCATCCGGCGACCACGATGGGTGGCCGTCGCGCCCAGCCGTGCTCGTTAGGCGGGTAGCACCCGATCCGTCGGCCTGCATGACGTAGATCTCCTCGTTGCCGTCGCGATCCGAGTCGAAAGCGATGCGCCGACCATCGGGAGACCAGGTCGGATGACGGGCGAACTGCGGCCCGCTCGCGGCGCCGGGATGTGTGAGCCGCCGCTCTCCGGTGCCATCAGGTCGAATGGTGTAGAGATTCCAGACGCCGTCGCGGCTCGAGTCGAACACGATGAGCGACCCGTCAGGCGACCAGTTGGGATGCGTATCGTCGGCGACGCCGTAAGTGAGCCGCCGCTCTCCGGTGCCGTCGGCGTTGATGATGTAGAGCGATGTTCGCCCGTGGCGCGCGCTCTGAAACACGAGCTGCCGTCCATCCGGCGACCACGATGGGTTGATGTTGAGAAAGATCGGCGACTGTGCCGGCAACCGCGATGCAAGCGCGAGCCCGCTCGCCGCCATCACCAAGGCGCCGACAGATGCTGCTGTCCGCATTCGCTCTCCGGTCATCATCGAGCGACAACTTGCCCAGAAGCGTCGCGGTCGCTACGTCGAACTACCTCACCTTTGCAATTTCCTGACAGCTTCGCGGCGCCACACGTCGGAACACGCTGCACAAACTGGAGTGCGACGCACCACTCAACGCCTGCTACGCTCTACCGCAATGGCAGCGATCGTCGGCCTTCACCGAGAACGGGTTCTCCCATGAGCGCTTGGTCGCGCGTAGTCATCCTCGCCGCCCTTACCGGAAGTGCGAGCGCCTTTCCGCGCACGATGTTGTGTCAGGAGGCGCCGATGTGGGGCAACCTGGAGCGAGGCGCGCACGCTGTCGGATTCCGACAGTTGCTGCTTCGCGACCCATCACGTCCGACGTTGCCGCTCGAGGAGGGACAGCCAGCGCCGGACGACGGTGGACGGCAGATGCAGATCGTATTCTGGTATCCCGCCGTGAGTGCAACCGGATCCGCACTCACCTATGGCGATTATGTCGCCCGCACCGCGCAGGAGCTCGACTTCTCACCGCTCGATGCCTCGCGCGTCCGCGCCGCCAACGAGCGGCTCGTCAAGCGTGCGGCCGACTTTCGCGGCGACACGCTCGCACTGCGCGCGACGTTGCCGCGTTTGCTGCGCATGTCTGTGCTTGGGCGCCTAAACGCGCGCGCGGCACGGGGAAAGTTCCCGCTGGTGATCTTCCCCGAAGGGCAGACCCCGGCGCTGAATCAGATACTCGGCGAATATCTCGCAAGTCACGGCTACGTCGTTGCCTCCACCTCTACCAAGGGGAGCTTCGACACGCAGATCGAATACTGGTCGCCGCGGGGGATGGAGGCGATGGCGGCCGACCTCCGATTCGTCATCGCCGCGCTCGACACGATCGTCTTCGTCGACACGCGCCGAATAGGAGTCATGGGGGTAGGCATCAACGCGTCGGGCGCGCTCGCTCTTCAGATGCGCACGCCGGCGGTTCGCGCGCTGGTGAGTCTCGAGGGCGGGATCACGACGCAAGGCGAGATGGATCTCATTGGTCGCACTCCGTACTTCGACATCGGCGCCATTCGGGTGCCCATTCTGGCGATCACCGCACCGCATCCGAGCGTCGACGCCGCGCGGCTCGATCTCTATCGGTATTCGACCAGACACCTGGTGCACTTCCCGACTATGGGCGAGTTCTGGTTCCTCGATTACGGGATGCTCGAGCGATACGTGCCGGGTATCATTGGCGCGGCGCCTGGCGACACCAACGCAGGTTACGAGTGGGGAGCGCGATTCACGCGACGATTTTTCGATGGCTATCTGCGCGGCGACGCGGCCGCTCTTCAGTGGATCGAGCGAGACGCGGCGGCACTGAACGCACCAGCGGGACTCTTCACGGTAACCACAAAGCGCGGTTTGCCGGCCCCGCCAACGATCACCGCGCTCAAGGCGTTGATCTCGAGTGGCGGCGCGGCCGCGGTTGTACGGCTCGTCGATGAGCGAGCAGCGCGAGACTCACAGCCGATTGCGCAAGACTACTTCGTGGAGCTCAACTCGTGGCTCGCTGTCGGTCGCGACAGTTCTGGCCGGGAGCGACACGAGCTGGCGCGGCTGCGAGTGCGTCTCCATCCCAGGTCCGCGCGCGCTCACTACTCGTTAGGCCAGAGTGCCAATCGACAGAACGATCGCGCGCTCGCTCGTACGCATCTCAACGAGGCGCTCAAACTATTACCCACCGACACCGACCCATCGCTCGTTCCGACACTGCGACAGGCTATCGAGCGCGCCGCGACCGAGGCGCTCGCGGCTCTTGGAACTCAGTAGGAGCCTGGAATGGCGTCTCCGCTCGCTCGACACGCGCGGCGTAGCAGCCGGGCTTCGCGTTGTGCAGGTGGAGATAGGCGACTCCTGGATCCGTGAACATCCTGTCGATCAGACCTTCGAGCTCACGGCCGTCGCATACGTCAGCAGTGACCAACATGCCCTCGCTGTCGAACGCTCTTGCGGACAGCAACCGCGATCGAAGCAGCTCCGGAATCTCGCCGACGCCGAACCGCGCCTCTTCCGCGTTTTCGCGAACGTAGATGGCGTGTGCTGATCGGTACGGCGTGTCGGCCGTCTGGTGCTCGTAGTTGAGCAACAGCACCCGCTCGCCCGGCTCGGCATCGCGCAAGCTCACGCGGCAGGGGAAGCCTGGCTTGCGATCGGCGACGCGTCGAACGGCACGATGACGACGAAGCTCGACGTCTGACATGCTGAACAGCGGCGCGAACTCCGCGGCCGGAAGCCCCACGACTCGGAACGACGACATGTGTGCTAGTCCTGTTTTGAAAGGCGTCGGACGATATCGGACAACCGCCGCCCGCGCATCCCGAATCGTGCGCCCGAATTCCGTGTCTTTGCTGGAACAGTCGCCGCGCGTTCGGCGTTTATCCGATGTGGGGGGATGTTTACCGAAGGAGTCGCCTGTGACAATTGGCAATTTCAAGATGATGCCCACGGTGTTCGTGGACTCAGTACCTGAGCTCGCCGTGCTGCGGCGATCAGCGAAAGCTGTGCAACCTGATCGTGACGACAGTGCTCGAGCCGGCCACTGGAGCGCGGTACGAGAGTGTACCCGCCGCATCTGCGCGCTGTTCGAGAACCAGGGGAGCCTTGCGCTCGGTGGGTGCCGGTGCTGATCTGACGCACCAGCACCCACCTTCACGTCACTGCACCACCGACGTTCGCGTCGCCTAACTTCTGGCACTGTCGCCACCGTCCGCGTAGAGGCATGTTGCGTCGTTCACCTCACATCGACGCCGACATCGGAGTAGCGTCCATGCGGACTACGCTCGTCTTCACCATCTGGCTGGCGGTAAGCGCGTCGAGCTTCGCTCCGGCATTCGCTCAGCGCGCGCCGTCCTTTCCCTCCGATTCTTCCGTTTTGGCGCTGCTGCGGACTCGAGTCGACGGCGGAACCAACCCCGCCATCGTCGTGGGCCTGCTCGAGAATGGCAAACACCGCGTGATAGCGTACGGAAAATCCGCTACCAACGGCTTCGACGTCGATGGACGCACGCTCTTCGAGATCGGCTCGATAACCAAGGTGTTCACCGGCACGCTGCTCGCGCACATGGTGCAGCGCGGTGAAGTGAAGCTCGATGATCCGGTGCAGAAGTTCTTCCCATCGAGCCCGCGCATGCCACGTCTGAACGGACGGTCCATCACCTTGGGCGATCTGGCCACGCAGCACTCCGGCCTGCCACGCGTGCCTGACAACTTGCGTCCCGCCAATCGCAGAAACCCGTACGCCGACTACTCGGCCGACTCCTTGCTCGCGTTTCTGTCGAGGTACAGGTTGACGCGCCCTCCAGGCGAGAGCTTCGAGTATTCGAATCTCGGTGTCGGCTTGCTGGGTCTGGCGCTCGCCCGCCGTGCCGGAAGTTGCTACGAGGCGCTGCTCATCGCTCGTATGCTCGGACCGCTCGGCATGAACGACACTCGCATTATCCTCGACGGCGAGAGGAGGCGCCGTCTCGCGGTCGGTCACGACCAGTTGGGTCGCGTCGCGGAGAACTGGGACGCCACGTCGCTCGCCGGCGCCGGCGCGCTACGCTCCACCGCGAACGACATGCTGATCTTCGCCGCCGCGGCGCTCGGTGCGCCGGGGCCGCTGTCCGCGGCATTCCAGGAAGCGGAGCGTGCGCGGCTGGTGGTCAGTCAGGCGCGGCGAACGTCGATCGGCCTCAACTGGTTCATCACGCGCGCTGGCAAGGTCGAGATCGTCTGGCACAACGGCGGAACCGGCGGCTATCGATCGTACCTTGGGCTCGACAAGGCAGGGCAACGCGCAGTGGTTGTGCTGACGAATTCGCAGAATGGCGCCGACGACATCGGCCGCTACCTGCTCGACCCAACGCTGCCGCTCGCCAACGCGCCCTGATCGCGGGTAAGCGAGCTAGTCTTCTCGAAGTGCAGCCACGGGGTCGACCCGTGACGCGCGCCAAGCCGGAAGGAATCCCGCAAGGAGCGCGACGCCCGAAAGTACCGCTGCCGCCAACGCCATCACCGTCGGATCCTCAGGCTCGAGGCCGAAGAGGAACGACCTGACCAGTCTCCCCGATGCGAACGCGCCGGCTGCGCCTATGACGAGTCCGATCGCCACCATTCGTGCCACGTCGCCCAAAATCATTCGAAGCACGCGGCCGCTGGCAGCGCCGAGCGCGATACGCACTCCGATCTCGCCTCGGCGGCGCGTGACCGTGTATGCCATCACGCCGTACAGTCCGAGCATCGAGAGTGCGAGTGCCACAGCCCCGAAAAGACCGGACAATATCGCCAGCAGACGCTCACGCCGCAGCGACGATGCGATCTGATTGGAGAACGATGTGAACTCGACCGCGGTAGCTCCGTTCAGCTCGAGAATGGCGGCCTTCACCGCGGGAATGAGCGACCATAGATCGCCGTCGGCGCGAATGTGAACGTTGAAATCGGGACTTGGCGCCGCGTTCTGGAGAGCTGGCAGGTAGACGGTGCCACTCTCCTCCTCCCGAAGGTCCCGGTACTTCGCGGTCTCTACTACTCCGACGATGGTGTATGGCGTGCTGAGCGAATCGGCACCCTTGGTTCTGAGCTGCTGTCCAAGAGGAGATTTTCCGGCGAACATTTTTTTCGCCATGGCGTCATTGATGATCGCCGTCTTCGCTGCTCCCACCACATCCGACTCGTCGAAATCGCGGCCGGCCAGGAGGCGTGTCCCCAGAGTAGTGAAGTAGCCTTCGCTCACCTCGTTGAACCAGACGACGCCGTCTTCGAACGTCGCCGGCTCGAAGCCGTCGATGACGACGATGTCGTTCCAAGAGCTGAACCCGACGGGAGTGATTTCCGCCGCGCTCGCCGATCGCACGCCTGGAATCGCTCGAACACGATCGAGAATCTGTCGACGCGCCGATGCGAGCTGACCTTCGGGAATCCCTGTCCGCGCGAGATCCACGTCGGCCAAAAGGACACCGTCGGCACGGAAGCCAGGGTTTAGCGTAGTGAGGTTCCGCAGCGATCCGATGAGCAACCCTGCGCCGACGAGCAAGGTGAGCGACAACGCGACCTGCGCCGCCACCAGCACCTTGGCGACGGTGAAGCGCCCATGTCCTTCCGCCAGGTTTCTCGCGTTCGTCTTCAGAACGGCCTGCGGGCTGACGCGGGTGCCGCGCAATGCGGGGATCAAGCCGAAGATGATCGCGGTGATGACGGCGACAGCGACGGCGAACCCGAGCACCTGTGCATTGATGGCAAGGTCCAGCGTGATGGGATCGCGCTCGGAGGAGATCAGGGTCAGCAGGCCACGCATGGCCCACGGCGCCAATAGCACACCCCCGAACGCGCCGAAGAGGGCAAGCAATACGCTTTCGGTGAGGAGCTGCCTGACGAGTCGCGTCCGCCCGGCACCGATGGCGAGGCGGACGGCAACCTCTCGGCCCCGCATGGTCGCGCGCGCCAGAAGGAGATTGGCGACGTTCGCGCAGGCGATGAGAAGCACGAGCGCCACGGCGCCCATCAGGATCGTCAGGCTCTCGCTGTAGCGAGCCCGCAGAATCGAGAGACCGCGCGGAGCCGCCACCGCATGGAGTCTGCCCTTCACGTACTCGAGCTTGTCATGGTCGAACCAGTTCGGCGGAATTGTCGCGGCGTACACCGCCGGCGCGATCGTCATCAGGCGCGTTCTGACCTGCTCGACGCTGACTCCCGGCTGTAGCCGGCCCATCACCTGCAGCCACCACATGCTCCGGTTGTCGAGTGATCGCCGGCCAGGCAGTGTGGCATTGGCGCAGATCGGGGCGTAGAACTGGTCCTCGCGGCCGACGTCGGGTCCGTTGAAGCCGGCCGGTGCAACGCCGACAATCTCGAACGGCTGGCCCTCGAAGGTGAGAATCTTGCCGACGGCGTCGGCACGCGAGCCGTACTCGGACTTCCAATAGTCGTATCCCAACACCGCGATCCCGCGGCAACCACGCACATCATCGCTGCGGTTGATGAGCCTGCCGACGACGGGTTGGAGCGCGAAGACGCGGAAGTAGTCGCCGCTGACCCATGACCCGCGCAGGCGCCGGGGCTCGCCGCCGCTGGCGAGATTCATTTCGGCGTCGGCGAAAGCGGCGATCGACTCGAACCCGGTCTGTCGATCGCGGATCTCCTCCCAGAGCGGATTGGTGAAGATGCCGTCGCGATCCTCCGGGTTTCTCACCACGTGCACCAGCGACTCCGGCTGCCACACCGGTAGTGGACGCAGCATCACCGCGTCGATGAGCGCGTAGATCGCGGTGTTCGCGCCGATGCCGAGAGCGAGTGACGCGACGGCGACCACGGCGAAGATCGGCGAACGGCGAAGCGCGCGAAGCGCGTAGCGTACGTCGCCGCGCACGGAGTCGAGCCAGGTGATGATGTCGGCGTCACGTGTGCGCTCGACCTGCGCCGTGCGGTTTCCAAACTTGCGACGCGCCGCGTTGAGCGCAGCCGCCTCCGACATCCCGGAAGCTCGGTATGCTTCGGCTCGCTCGGCGATATGGAAGGACATCTCGCGCTCGATGTCGTTGGTCAGTCGATCGGAGCGCAGGAAGTTGCGAAGGCGCTTATGCCAGGACATGGAAGGACCTCGGGAAAGCTGTCAGGCGTAGCGGAGAACCCGATTCACACCCTCGGTGAGTCGGCTCCAGCTCTCGCGCTCGACTTCCAACTGTCGTCTCCCCTTGGCGGTGAGCTCGTAGAATCGAGCTTCGCGATTCTTCTCCGTCATCCCCCAGGTGGCGCGGAGCCATCCTTCCTGCTCCATGCGATGGAGCGCGGGATAGAGGGAGCCTTCCTCGACGCGGAGCAGCTCGGAAGAGACGCGGCTGATGTGCGCGGTGATGGCGTAGCCGTGCATTCGGCCGGCGGCCGCCAACGTGCGCAGCACCAGGAGGTCGATTGTGCCTTGCAGGACGTCGTTCTTCGATCTCGCCATATACCTAGCTGGCTATGCCTAGAGAGCTAGATATGGGGGGGACCGGTCGAAGTCAAGTCACGGTGTGGAGGCGGGGGAGGGAGCCGGCTCCGGCTCGCGATAGTGCATGCCGCGGACGAACATCCAGCGGCCGTCCGGCTCGCGACGCCAGATTTGCATGTCCTTGAGACGCCGCGTCGAGGTTCGCGTGCCCTCGCGAATCGTCGTCGTCCACCGCAGCCGTACGATGGCGATGTCACCGGCGACGAGAATCTCGTCGAACGTCGGCGTCGTACTGGCCTTTACCGACGCCGGCCGATTGCGAAGCTCGGCGTATGCTTTGGCGAGCGTCGAGTAATCCTGGTCGGGCATCCCAGGATAGCTGAGGACGATGTCGCGCCCGTAATGCTCGAGGATGAGATCAGGATTGCCGGTCTCGAACCCGCGGGCGCCGCGAAGAATGGACGCGCGGATCGCGGCGGTGTCGGCGTCGGAAGACTGCGCGCCGGCAGCGCTGCCAAGGACGATCAATAGGGCCAGCGGAAGAACGCGAGTGACGACCATTGCTCTCTCGAGATGTGACCAGGTCCGATGATAGCGGTGCGACCTTAGCGAATGAGGACGGCCCGCCACTGTCTTGCCGTGCTCTGACAGTGGGCCGTGATCGGCGCTAGCGCATTCGCACGGCGAGCTCCTTGACGAGCTTGGCGGCCAGCGGCGCCGTAATCTCCGTGGGATCGCGCGCAGGGTTCAGCTCGACGATGTCGGCGCCGACAATCGGACCCTCGAGCTGGTGCAGGACGTTGAGGACATCGCGTGGCCTGAGTCCTCCTGGCTCGCGGTGCGAGACACCGGGTGCGTGCGCGGGATCGAACACGTCGAGGTCGATCGACACGTACACGGGACCGCTGATCCGTGGCCGATGTCCTTCCTCCCAAGCCTGCATGTCGATCACTTCGACCTCGTATCGATCTGCCTGCTCTCGCTGCACGCCATTCATGGTGCGAATCCCGACTTGCGTCAGGCGTCCAGTGAGCTCTTCCTCCATCACGCGGGCGAAGGGACAGGCGTGCGAGTAGCGGTCGCCGTCGAACTCGGGATAGAGATCCGGGTGGGCGTCGAAGTGCAGGACGGCGAACGGCGAGCGATGCTTTGCGGTGGCGCGGATGAGCGGATAGCTGATGGAGTGATCGCCACCGAGCGCGATTACCGAATGGCCGCCACGGAGGAGTGTGAGGAGCGCGCTCTCGATCGCCGTGCGCTCGTCGCCATCCAGGAGCGCAACGTCGCCGGCGTCGCGCAGCGCATCGCGTGCGCCGAGGTCGACGAGCGATTCGGTCCACATGTTGGTGGAGGGCGAGTGTAGCGCACGCCTGATCGCCGAGGGGCCGTGTGCGGCGCCGCGCATGAATGACGACGCGCGGTCGAAGGGGATGCCAAGTATGGTTGCGGGCACGCGGGTATCTTGTCACTCACGCGGTGTCGCGCGCCACCATGAGCGCTCGGATCGTCCGGAGTGCGTCATCGCCGGCGGCGGCGGGTATCGCCCAGTAATCGTAGATGCCGCCCCGCTCGCCGTTCTGCCCGCACACGACCAGCGTGCCACTCCCTGTCGCGCGCTTGATCTCGGTAGCGAGCCAGCCGATGAATCCGGAGTTGTCGATACCGGGCGGAAAGTGAAAGGACCATACCCGGAGCGTCTCGACCGGATTGTCGTGGCGACGGAGGGGGACGAGCTGACTCCACCGATCGCCGTCGCGCACGAGCGCTATCGCTTCGTCTCGGACGCCGGCCGGGAACTCGGCTTGCGAGAACTCGTTCCACCACCAGAAGCCGGGTAGCTTCTCGAAGTCGGCCGCCGCGATGACGCGGCGCAGACGGGCGGCCGTCTCGCCGGGCGTTTCTGGACTAATGTGCATCGCACCTCGCAACGGTATATTGCCAATTAGCTGATCGCCTATATACTAAAGCGGACGTCGGCGCGCCACGCGCGGCCGCCACCCCTTCAACCGAGGCCATCGTCGTGGCTGGAACTGTTCACGCTCGGCTGGCAAAGCTCGGTATCGAGCTGCCGGCAGCACCCAAACCGGTCGCCAACTTCATCCCGTGCGTGCAGAGCGGCAACACCCTGTATATCTCGGGGCAGGTTTCATCGCTCGGGGGCCAGTTCAAATATCAGGGTAAGGTCGGCCGCGAAGTGAGCATCGATGACGCTCGCGCGGCCGCGCGTCTTTGCGCGCTCAACGCGATTGCCCATGCCAAGGAGCACCTCGGCGACCTGGACCGCATCGCGCGCGTTTGCATGGTGCAAGGGTTCGTGAACGCCATTCCGGAGTTCACCGATCATCCGCAGGTGATCAACGGCGCCTCCGATGTTTTGGTCGAGGTGTTCGGCGAGGCGATCGGCAAACATGCGCGATTCGCGCTGGGCGCCGGCTCTCTCCCCTTCAACGTCGCCGTGGAAGTCGCGGTGATTCTCGAGGTACGCATATGACGACGGCCGAACGAGCACCAGGCGTGAACACGCTGCTCATACATGCCGATGATGACGTCGATGAAACGTCCTCCATCGCGCCGCCCATCTATCAAACCGCGACGTTCCGTGGATCGAGCGCGGACGACCTGCTCACCATGGCGACCCGGCCGCGGCATCACCGCTTCTACACGCGCTACGAGAATCAAACGCACGCACACGCGGAAGCCGTCATCGCCGCGCTGGAGAAAGCCGAGGCGGCCATGCTCACCGCCTCCGGAATGGGCGCGATCACCACGACGCTGCTGACGCTCCTCAATAAAGGCGACCACATCATCGCGCAGCAGAATCACTATCCGGGCACCACGGGCCTCATTCGCGATCACCTGTCGCGCTGGGGCGTCGAGAGCACGGTGGTCGATCAACGCTCGGTCGATGACTTCGCGGCGGCGATCCGGTCCAACACCCGTGTGATGATGCTCGAATCGCCGAGCAATCCGCTGCTGCGGCTCACCGACCTGGCCGCTGTTGCGCAGCTGGCACGCGAGCACGGTATTGTCACGGTGTGCGACAACACGTTCGCGACGCCGATCAATCAGCGGCCTATCGAGCTCGGTGTCGACATCGTCGTGCATAGCGCCACCAAGTATCTCTCCGGCCACTCGGATGTCATCGCCGGCGCGATCGCGGGACCGGCCGAGCTCCTCGATCGCATCTGGCATGCATCGATCGACTTCGGCGCATCGCTCGGGCCTCTAGACGGATGGCTGCTGCTTCGTGGACTTCGCACGCTCGGTCTGCGCATGGAGCGTCACAATCGCACGGGTGTCGCGGTGGCGAAATTCCTCGAGCAGCATCCCGCGGTTCGCACGGTGAATTTCCCGGGGCTGGCGAGTCATCCCCAGCACGAGCTGGCGTGCCGGCAGATGAGCGGCCCCAGCGGCGTGCTGAGCTTCGAGCTGAAAGGAGGATTCGAGGCGGCCGAGCGCTTCGTTTCGGCGCTCGAGATTCCGGCTCGGGCGCCGAGCGTGGGCGGAGTCGACTCGCTGATCGTGCATCCAGCGGCCATGCTCGCCAAGACGATGAGCGCCGAGCAGTTCGCGGCAGTGGGCGTGCGGCCGGATCTATTGCGGTTGTCGGTGGGGCTGGAAGACGAAGCGGACCTCATGAGAGACTTAGACCAAGCCTTGCGCTGAGTATGGCAGATGGCTTTCGCACATCTGCCTTTTCAGCACTTCTCTATCCTGAGTGCCCTCTCGAGCTCCTCCCACCTTCCTCTTGCGACTCTGAGCCGGACTCCATTCGTCAGGATGATCGTTCCTCCTCCGTCCGACTCCCGGTGCAGCTCGCGCACCCTCGAGAGATTCACGATCAGCGAGCGGTGGATCCGGAGGAACTCGCGCGTGTCGAGCAGCCGCTCCAATGCTTGCATGCGGTGCGACACCAGATACACGTGCTTGCCCGCGTGGATGCGCGCATAGTCGCCGGCAGCCTCGATCCACTCGACATCGTTCACATCGACCAATACCGTCTTCGACCCGGTTCGAACACCGAGCCGCCGCGGCGCGGTCCGCTGAGCACGCGATTCGGACACCGCCTGCGGCGCGTCGGCGATCGTCAGCTCGCCCGGCGGCGCGGCGGCCCGGATCGCGCGGTCGGCTGCCATGCTGGCTAGGGTTCGCTGCAGTGTGAGCGCGTCGAGTGCGCGCAATCGCTCGAGCGCCCGCGTGACCGCCGCGCGAAAACGGATCCGACCGAACGGCTTGAGCACGTAGTCGAGCGCATGCACGTCGAAGGCGCGGAGCGCGTGCTGGTCGTGGGCGGTCACGAAGATCACACCGCGCGGCACGTCACCGCCTAACGCATCGAGCACACCGAAGCCATCCGCGTCAGGCATCTGGATGTCGAGGAAGAGAAGGTCGGGGCGCGTGCGGCGCACGATGTCGATCGCCTCTCGTCCATTCGACGCCTCGCCGATGACGCTGATGCGCGGCTCTTCGGCCAAGAGCGTCAGCACCGCTTCGCGCCCCGCTGGTTCGTCGTCGGCGACGACGGCGCGAACCACCGAGCGCGTGTCAGACATTGGCAACGCCGGTCGTCTCGCCGAGTCGGATCGCCGGCAGCTCGACACTCACGATCGTTCCGCGCCCAGGCTCCGATTCCAATCGCAGCGCCGCCGGCGCGCTGCCGTTTCCAGCCAGCTGCTCGAGCCGCTCCCTCGTGTTGCGCAGACCTGTGCCAGTGCCTGACGAGTGACTGGCCGCTCCTAGTCCAGGTCCGTCGTCTCGAACCGTCACCAGGAGACGTCCGTCCTGCACCGCCGCGCTCACCTCTACAATGCCCGCCGTCGACACCACGGAGATTCCATGCCGCACCGCGTTCTCGACCAAGGGCTGAAGCAGCAGCGGTGGAACTAGACAGTCGAGCGCCTCCGGTGTCGCATGCACCTCCGCGCGCAGCCGATCCCGAAACCGGCCTTCCTCGATCGCCAGATAGTCCTTGACCATCTCCAGCTCGTCCGCCAGCGGAATCTGCAGCTGCGCCGTCGAGGTCTGCACTCTATGGAAGAGGCTGCCCAGGTGATCGAGCAGCGCGTCGGCATCATCGCTGCGTCCGGAACGCCACAGCTGTCCGATCGTGTGCAGCGCGTTGAAGAGGAAATGCGGTCTGATCTGCGCGTTGAGCGCCTGAAGTCGCGCTCGCGCGAGCTGCCCTTCGACCTTGGCCAGACGCAGCTCTCGCTCGCGCATCGCGCGGTAGTATTGCGCCCCTTCCGTGATGGCCAGGATAGCGCCGTAAATCAGCAGAGCGACGTGAAACCGAAGCGTCGCCCAGAGCGCTCCCTGCCGAATCAGCGCATCGAGTCCGTCGAAGCGCCCCATCGTGATCCAGTAGCCGAGCACCACCAGCACGTTGGCGGCGAATGCGAGTACGGGGGCCGCGGCCAGATGCACCAGCACGTTGCGGGGAGACCGCCGGCTGATCGGAAAGCGCATTGTGAGCGCGATGACGATCAGCGTCACCGGGATCCACGGGACGCACTGGATCAACGCTGCCGTGATCGCGCGCGAAAGCGGTAGCGGGTCCGTATTACGTACCGCCGAGCCTAACGAGGCTTGGGCGCCGATGACCACCGCGACGAACAGCCAGGCCGCGCTCACCCAGAGCGCGACACGTCGCGCGCGCCATGCGCCAGCAAGAACGGTCACATCCGGAATGTATGCGTATACTTGACCATCAACGAGCGCGACATGGAGCGAGGCAGCCGCGGCTCACCCGGCTCTGGGAGCCGATCGGTCGTCAGGCCTTCGTCGTATACGACCCAGAGGTCCGTTCCCTCCGCGAAGTTGTATCGCGCGCGGAGATTCACGTTCACACGCTGTGTCGTGGAGTTGTATTGCACGAACGCATTCGCCGACGCGCGCGCATCGAGCGTGGCTCCGATGCGCAACCGTGCGAGGTGAATATTGGCCTTCTCGTCGCGGTCGTCGAAGCGCAAGACACTCACCTGATAGGTGCCGCCGAGCTCCAGATGGCGCGAGAGGTTCCACGTCGGCGAGAGGATGACCTGTGCCCGCGTGCCGTCGAAGTAGGTGCCGGCGCGCGCGTCCATCGTCGTGCGCAGCCGTCGCCCCTGCGGCATCTGCAGCACGAGCTGGAGATCGGCGAACGTGTAGCTGCCGGCGGGAATCGTCGCCGTGCGGCCGATCGGAAAGGCCGTAAGTACATCCTCGTGAAAGACCTTCGGCTCTATCCAGCCCCCGCCACCCGCCTTGGTATCCCACTGCACCCACACCGCGTACTGTGCCGACTCGAGCTTCCCGTCGGAATTGCGCCAGGTCGAGAACGCCAACGCTCCCGGATAAACGCGCCTCAGCGTCTTGTGACTGTCGGTGAAGATGAACCAGTTGCCGAACGCGTTTGCGGTGGTGAAGTCGGAGCGCTGGAGGAAGCCGAGCTCCGGCTGGAAGTCCGCGCCGGCGCGGGAGTACGTCACCGAGTACTGCAGGCCTCGACCGACTCGACGCTCGTACTGCGCGTGGAGCTGGCTGTGTCTGGCGAACGCGCCACCGAAGCGATCCTCGCCCGACGTCGTGCCGGCCCACTTCAGCGTGAGGTACTCGTCTCCTCGAACGCGAACGACGGCATCGGCGCCGAGTGCGTAGTTGTCTTCCACACCGTCGCTTCGCGACGTCAGGAGGAAACCGGCGGTGGAATACGGATTCAGGATGCCGCGCCGGAAGCGCATGGCGCCGAACGTCTCGCCTTGAACCTCGTCCAGATCCTCGGTGCGCATGCCGAGGAGGCCGACGTCCCACGCGCCGGCGCGACCGACCAGACGCACGCCGCCTAACACTGGAACCGGCGATCCATCGTCGGTCAACCCGATCCTCCGCGAGTGGAAGAGCCGCGTGCCGCTGGCCATCGTGAAGTCGAAAACGCCGCTCCCTTCCTGGAAGAAGCGGCGCTTCTCCGGGAAGAAGAGTGAGAAGCGGTCGAGATTCACCTGCTGGTCGTCCGCTTCAACCTGCGCGAAGTCGGTGTTGGTGGTGACATCCAGCGTGAGGCGGCTGGTGAGCGCGTATCGAAGATCGACGCCGACTTCACGCGAGCGGTCGCGGTCGAGCGCGTAGTCGGTGGCCTTCGCCGTCAGGCGCTGGCGCTGCTCCACACCCGTGAGCGCATACGGAGTGATGTAGAGCGGACGCGAGCTTCGCACGTCGGTGAGCACCACGTCTTGCGCCACCGATGGCTGCCGGAACTGGAGCCGTGGGTCGATCGCCGGGAACGTAACGCGCTCGTTGAGTCGTGAGACCAGTCGCGTGACAGTGAGTCCCATCACCGCCTGTCCACCGTCGGCTCGAAATCCGATGCTCGAGAACGGAATGCGAACCTCGGCGAACCACCCCTCGGCGGTCACCCGTGTTTTCGCATCCCAGAATGTGTCCCAGCTGTCGTTCTGCGTGTTGCCGTCGTCGGAGAGGAGGATGTCGAACCGAATTCCGCCTGGCGTGGTGCCGAACCACTTCGCGTTCTTGTTGTCGTTGAACGGATCGATGTAGATGGCGAACGCATCATCGCCGTTCCATCGGTCGCGGTACAGCGAGTTGATGCGGATGCCGTCGGGGTCGGTATCGTAGAACCAGCCGGCGGCATAGAAGTATTGGTCGTCGTACGCGACGCGAATCTCCGATCGTTGGGTTGGCTGGCCTCGGAAAACCGGTGTGTAGAGCGTGAGTGGAAGCACCGGAATCTGCTGCCAGGCCGACTCGTCGGGCATCCCGTCGATGACGACGCTCGCCGGTAGCCGCGTGAGCTGGAGCGGACCGTCTGGAGGGTTCGACGAGCCTATTGACTGGCCGCGCCCTGACACCGTAATCAGAGAGAGGAAGGTGGCTGTCGTGGTGGCGGTTAGCAGCCAACGGACGCGGGGGGCGGTCGACATGGCGGATTTCGCGGGGTGGTTTCCCGCTACAACGCCCCTTCGAGCGACTCTCCGGCAAGCAGG
Organism: Gemmatimonadaceae bacterium; assembly: GCA_035253585.1. Taxonomy (GTDB): domain Bacteria; phylum Gemmatimonadota; class Gemmatimonadetes; order Gemmatimonadales; family Gemmatimonadaceae; genus DATFBY01. The sequence continues at coordinate 18,283 of DATFBY010000005.1, forward strand.
AATCGACGAAGTGAGGAAAGCGCACGTCGAACGGCCTGGGTCGCGGGACGGTTACATGCGAGATACTACCGGCCAGATGTCCTAGGCCCCAGCGCAGGCGTCCTCGGCCCCTGGGCTCTTGACAACGAAAGCGAAAAATGTAAACGGTTACATACGCTGCCAGCCCCCCTCGGCGGCGCGACCCGCCGACCGCCGATGGTCGGGCTGATCCACTTCCTGACCCGCACACGCCCAACGCGCGATGGTCACGATCAAGGATGTGGCACGGGAAGCCGGCGTCTCGGTCGCCACAGTCTCGCGAGTCTACAACGACAGCGAGCTGGTGAGCGAGCACACGCGCCGGCACGTCAAAGAAGTCGGCACCCGACTCCGCTATTCGCCCAACCGCACCGCCCGCTCGCTCACGACCGCCAAGAGCAACTCCATCGGCGTTCTCCTCCCCGACATCTACGGGGAATTCTTCTCCGAAGTCATCCGCGGCATCGACGAATCCGCGCAAGCGCGCGACTATCACATCCTCGTTTCCAGCTCGCACGCCGCCACGGCCGAGATCGACGTCGCGCTACGCGCGATGCGCGGCCGCGTCGATGGTCTCATCCTGATGTGGCCGACCAACGACGCCGAGCTGGTGCTGCCAAGCCTGCCTGACGGGTTTCCAGTGGTGCTGCTCAACAGCGCCAACGACGACGGTGCATTCGACTCGCTCACCATCGACAACTACTCGGGTGCGCACGCGATGGTCACCCATCTCATTGGGCTCGGTCATCGCAAGATCGCCATGATCCAGGGCGCCGCCGGCAATCACGACGCGTCCGAGCGACTGCGCGGATACCGCGCGGCGCTGCGTGATGCCGGACTCCGAGCGCTCCCCGAGTGGGAGCTCCCCGGCGATTTCAGCGAATCGTCAGGGTGGGTGGCGACGATGGCGCTCATCGAGCGCTGGGCGCGACCGACTGCCATCTTCGCCGCGAACGACGCCATGGCGATCGGCGCCATGAGCGCACTCGGCGAGAAGGGTCTGCGCGTGCCTGACGACATGGCCGTCGCCGGCTTCGACGACATTCCTATGGCGCGCTACATGAACCCGCCGCTCTCCTCCGTGCACGTGGAGATCGCGGCGCTCGGTACGCAAGCCACGCAAATGCTGCTCGATCGCATCGAGCAGAAGGCCGCAGATCGGCAACATCGGACTTTACCCACCCGGCTGGTGATCCGGAGCTCGTGCGGCGGGAGCTTCTCCCTCGACGAGCCGTAGGATCACGCGCCGGAACCGCACTACCCGCAGTCACAGGAGGAGGCAGGCACCATGACCGTCACAGAGGTAGGAAGGTCGCTCACCACCGCGCTGCTCTTTCTCGTGCTCGCGGCATCGAGCGTCGTCGTGCCGTCCGATGCCATGGCGCAAACGACCGTTGGGAACATCCGCGGCTACGTGCGCAGCCAAGGCGGCGAGGCGGTCGGTGATGCGCAGGTGTCCGCGCGCAACCTCCAGACGAACCGGTCGCGCGGCACGATCTCTCAGGCGTCAGGCTTTTACTACCTCGGCGGACTCGAGCCGGGGCAGTACGAGCTGACCGTGCGTCGCGTGGGGATGGCGCAGCAGACGCTCCCCGTGCGGCTGCTCATCGGCCAGACGCTCGATCTCAACTTCCAGTTGGGCGAAGCGCCCGTCACCCTGGCCGGCGTCGAGACGATCGCCGAGCAGGGGGTGGAGACACGCACATCGGAAGTGGCAACGAACCTCGATGAGCGGCAAGTCGAGCAGCTGCCGGTCGCGGATCGAAACTTCCTCGCCTTGTCGGCATTGGCACCGGGCGTGACGATCCAGGGCGAGCGGCTCGATGACACGCGGAAAACTTTCTCCGTCGGCGCGCAAGGAGCGGAGCAGGTCAACCTGTTCATCGATGGCGCCACGTACAAGAACGACCTGATCAAAGGCGGAGTCGCCGGACAGGATGCGAGCCGCGGCAATCCGTTCCCGATGAACGCGGTGCAGGAATTCCGCATTCTGACGCAGAACTACAAAGCGGAATATCAGAAGGCATCGAGCGGCATCATCACGGCCAGAACGAAGTCGGGCGGCACGGAGTGGGAGGGAACCGCTTTCTATACGTTCCTGAACAAGGATCTCGTCGCCCTGAACGATTTCCAGCGCCGTGATCGAGCCGGCAATCCGAACTTCACGCGTCCGAACTACGAGCGTCAGCAGTTTGGATTCAGTGCCGGTGGCCCGATCGTGAATCGTCTACGGTTCTTCGGCTCGTACGAGCGGAACAACCAGGATCGCACCAGACGAGTGGAGATCGTTCCACCTTTCCCCGCGGGACAGTTCCCGGCGCTCGACACCGTGAACTTCCTCGCCCGCAACGGCGAATTTCAGGTGCCGTTCCACTCCGATCTCGGCTTTGCGAAGCTGAGCTTCGATCACACTCCCACTTCCACCTTCGAGCTCAGCTACAACCATCGTCGCGAGGACGACGAGCGCGACTTCGGCGCACTGCAGGCGCGCGAGGTGGGAAACAAGTTCCACAATACGGTGAACACCGGCATCCTCAAGCACACGCTGTCGCGAGGGATGTGGCTGAACGAAGCGACCGTGAGCTTCCAGCGATACCGATTCGATCCAGAGCCACTCGAGCCCGGCCCGGTGAATCGCTTTTACGGCTTTGGATGTTGCGCCGAGATCGGCAGCAATCTCTCGAATCAGGACTTCACGCAGAAGCGGCTCTCGGTGCGCAACGATGTGACGTACTCCGGATTCCAGGCTTGGGGCGAGCACGTCTTCAAGTTTGGCGCGAACGTGGATTTTCTGAACTACGACGTCATCAAGCGGAATAGCGAGACTCCTCGATTCGTGTACGAGCCGTGGTTCCCTCACGACTCCATCGGCTTCTCGATTCCGCATCGCGTCGAATTCCAAACGGGCGACCCGAACTTCAGCGACAACAACTCACAGCTCGGCGCGTACATTCAGGATGACTGGAGCCCGACGAAACAGCTCACGCTGAACCTGGGCGTTCGCTGGGACTACGAATCCGGGATGATGAATTACGACTACGAGACGCCCAGCGCCGTGCGCGACTCGATCAGCAAGTACCGGGATTCGCTGTTCATACCACTGGACGAGGATCGCTACTTCACCGACGGTAACGATCGCGATCGATACCTGACGGCATTCCAACCACGGGTGGGTTTCTCGTACGCCATCGATCGTGACGGCCGGACGACGCTGTTTGGCGGTTGGGGTCTTTTCATCGATCGCACGCTGTACGATCAGGCGCTGGAGGAACAGTTCGCGTTGCAACATCCGGCGTACACGATCTTCTTCGCGCCACCGGGAACTACACCGGGGCCCGGGCAAGTCGCCTGGGATGAGCGGTACTTGAGAGAAGGGAAAACCGCACTCGATCAATTGGTCGCAACCCGTCAGGCGAACACCCCGGAGGCGAAGCTGCTGCCTAACGACTTACGGCCGCCGAAGTCGCAGCAGTTCTCGGCCGGCATTCGGCAGCTCGTCGGCAACTTTGCGCTCGAGGCGGCCTATACCGGCGTGCGGAGCAAGAACGTGTTCACCTTCTATTGGGCGAACATGAACTTCGTCTGTCCGGAGCGCTCGTTCTCGGTTCCGGACTGCTTCCGCAATCGCCGCGTGCCCGGTTTCAGCGTAATACTCTTCGCGCACGATGCCGGAAAGACGTGGTACGATGCGCTCCAGCTGAAGGTCGATCGGCGCTTCCAGCCGGGCAACATCATTGGATGGGGCGGCGGCCTCGCCTACACATTGGCCAAGCGACAGACGGAAGGCTTCAACGACGACTTCAGCTTCCCGAATCCGGTCGACTATCCCAAGCAGGTTCGGAACGACGAGCGTCACCGGGTCGTGCTGCACTGGCTCACCGAATCGCGGTACGCGTGGGGAATCCAGTTCAGCGGTCTCATCACGCTCGGCAGCGGCGTGCCGTTCGACGTCGGTGACCGTTTCGCCAACAACTTCCAACCCGGCGCGGGGAGGCCGGAAAAGCGCTCGTTCATCATTCCGAACGCGTGGGCGTATCGCGTCGTCGATCTGCGGCTACGGAAGGATTTCGTGAATTTCCGTGGTAGCAGCATGGGTGTGACGGCCGATCTGTTCAATGCGTTCAACTACAACAATTTTGGCTGCTTCGGGAACCAGATCGATGCGCAGCCGACGTGCGTGATCAGCGATCCGCGCCGGTTCCAGATCGGCGTGCAGTTCGACTACGCCCGTCGAGTTTCGACGCAGGGCAGGTAATACGTGAGGTCACGAATGGACGCGCTGGGGCGCGCGCGACGCTCGTCAGGCACGCCGCCCTGGCCGTCCATTCAGGCGATCGCGAGGGTCGCCATCGGCGCTCTCGCGCTCGTCGCGTCGGTCTCGTGCAAGGCGACCACGAACGGGACGCAGGTTGAGCCTGAGCTGCACGACTCGCCCCGCGCGGTCGCGTTCCTCGACACGCTCGAGGCGCGGACCTTTCAGTGGTTCTGGGATCTCACCAACGCGCGCAACGGACTCGTCCCCGATCGCGCGCCCACCAAGTCTTTCTCCAGCGTCGCCGCGATCGGCTTCGGTCTCACCGCCTATCCGATCGGGGTCGAGCGTGCGTACATCACGCGCGAGCAAGCGCGCGATCGCACGCTCACGACGCTGCGTTTTCTCTACCAGGCACCACAGGGGCCGGCGGCCAGCGGCATCACCGGCCATCAGGGCTTCTTCTATCACTTTCTGGACATGGAGACCGGCCACCGATTCGAGCAGGTCGAGCTCTCCACGATCGATACCGCGCTCTTGTTAGGCGGTGTGCTCTTCTGTCAATCGTACTTCGATCGCAACGATCCCGGCGAGGCGGCAATTCGGGCGTACGCCGACTCCATCTACCGCCGCGTGAATTGGCAATGGGCGGTACACGTGCCGCCCGTGGTGTCGATGGGTTGGCGTCCCGAAAACGGGTTCATACCGGCCGACTGGCGGGGCTACAACGAAGCGATGCTGCTCTATGTGCTCGCGCTGGGGTCGCCCACCTATCCGATCGGGCCAGAGGCGTGGACGGAATGGACCCGCACGTATCAGTGGGGGACGTTCCACGATCAGCCGCACGTGGGCTTCGCGCCGCTCTTCGGGCATCAGTACTCGCACATCTGGATCGATTTCCGCGGCATCAAGGACGCGTACATGCGCGGAAAGGGAATCGACTACTTCGAGAACTCCCGCAGAGCGACGATCGCGCAGCGCGCGTACGCCATTGCGAATCCGGGCGGCTGGCGCGGCTACAGCTCCCGGATCTGGGGGCTGACGGCAGTGGACGGTCCCGTGGATCGCAGCTTCACGATCGATGGGCGGCAGCGACGGTTCTACACGTATCGTGCGCGTGGTGCCTCGTTCAACGAAGTGGTGGATGACGGCACGCTTGCGCCGACAGCAGCCGGTGGCTCCGTTCCGTTCGCTCCCGAGATCACCATTCCGGCGTTGATCGCGATGCGTGAGACGTACGGCGATGCGCTCTTCAACAACTACGGGTTCCTCGATTCCTTCAACCCGACGTTCACACTGAACGTGCCGGTGCAACATGGCCGAGTGGTGCCGAACGTAGGGTGGGTAGACGGCGACCATTTGGGGATCGATCAAGGCCCCATTCTCATCATGATCGAGAACTACCGGACCGAGCTGGTGTGGCGCTACATGCGGAACAACCCGTACATCATCCGGGGTCTGCGGCGCGCGGGCTTCACCGGAGGGTGGCTCGACAGCGCCCCGCCGACACCGTGAGCGTGCGCGCCGCGTCGCGCGCCGCCGCGCTTGCCGGCCTCCTCGTCGCGCTCGGCACTTCGTGCGGCAGTGAAGCGGAAAACGGTGTCACCACGCTGCGCCTGTGGGGGCTCGGCCGCGAAGGCGAGGTAGTCGCCGAGCTGGTGCGCGACTTCGAGCGCGAGAATCCGAGCATCCGTGTTCACGTCCAGCAGATCCCGTGGACAGCGGCGCACGAGAAGCTACTCACCGCGCACGTGGGAGAGGCGACACCGGATCTGGCGCAACTCGGCAACACATGGGTGCCGGAGTTCGTTGCGCTGCGCGCGCTCGAGCCGCTCAACGCCTACGTTGCATCGTCAGGCACCGTCGACACGAGCCGATACTTCCGTGGGATCTGGGACACCAACGTCCTGCACGACACGGTGTACGGCATTCCGTGGTACGTCGACACGCGGCTCATCTTCTATCGGAAGGACATCCTGGCCGCCGCGGGCTACGAGACGATGCCGTCCACGTGGGCAGAGTGGCGCACGGCCATGGAGCGGGTGAAAGCCAACGTCGGCGCCGAGCGGTATGCCATCTATCTGCCGAGCAACGAGTGGACTCAGCCCGTGATCTTCGGGCTGCAGTCCGGCTCGCCGCTGTTGAAGAGCGACGGTGAGTACGGAGCGTTCAGCGATTCGTCGTTTCGCCGCGCGTTCGAGTTCTACATCGGGCTGTACAGGAGCGGGCTGGCACCGGCGCTGGGCCTCAACGACGTCGCCAATGTCTATCAGGAGTTCACGCGCGGACTCTTCGCGATGTGGATCACTGGCCCGTGGAACGTGGGCGAGTTCAAGCGGCGTCTGCCTCCCGAGATGGCGGAGAAGTGGGGGACGGCGCCCCTGCCGGGGCCGACGGGCGAATCGTCAGGCACGTCTCTGGCGGGCGGCGCGAGCCTCGTGCTGTTTCGCTCGTCGGAGCACAAGGCCGAAGCCTGGAAGCTGATCGAGTTTCTGTCACGCCCGGAGCAACAGCGTCGCTTCTATCAGCTGACCGGTGATCTGCCGGCGCGCAAGGAAGTATGGCAGGACTCGACGCTCATCGGCGATCAGTACATGCGCGCTTTCTGGGAGCAGCTGCAGCGTGTCTCGCCCACGCCGAAGGTTCCCGAGTGGGAGCTCATCGCCACCAAAGTGTTCGACTACGCCGAGCAATCCATTCGCGGCGGAGTGCCGGAGGCCGAGGTGCTGCGGCGGCTCGACGCCGACGTGAACAGAATTCTCGAAAAGCGGCGCTGGATGCTCGCGCGCGAGCGTAACACACGCGCTTCCGGCGCCAACTGAGATGGAGCTCGAACACGGTCGATCGAAGGCCGCGTGGATGTTCCTGGCGCCGGCACTGACGCTGATCACCGTTTTCTTCTTCGTTCCCGTGGTCGCGTCGCTGCTCTTGAGCGTGACCGACTTCGACCTGTACGCCGTCGCCGACCGTGCCAATGCGCGCTTCGTCGGATTCGACAACTACGCGCGTCTGATCCAGACACCGCTCTTTTGGACGGCACTCAAGAACACCTTCTACTTCGCGCTGATCGGCGGGCCACTGACGGTGCTGGTCTCGTTAGGCGCCGCGCTATTGGTGAATGCGCGTCTGGTGCGCTTCAGATCGTTTTTTCGGACGATCTACTTCGTTCCGTTCGTGACGACGCTGGTCGCCGTGGCGATCGTGTGGCGCTACCTCTATCACCCGGACTACGGCCTGATCAACTACGCGCTCGGCTTCATCGGGATCGGGCCGATCGACTGGCTGGGCGATCCTACATGGGCGATGCCGGCGATCATCTTGCTCGCCGTGTGGAAGAACTTCGGCTACAACATGCTGATCTTCATCGCCGGCCTACAGAGCATTCCGGGTGAGTTGTACGAAGCGGCGAATCTGGATGGCGCCACTGGCTGGCAACGCTTCTGGCACATCACGCTGCCGATGCTGGGCCCGACCATGCTCTTCGTCGGTGTGGTGACGATGATCGGGTTCTTTCAGCTCTTCGCCGAGCCGTACGTGATGACGCAAGGCGGGCCGCTGAAGAGCACGACCAGCTTGGTGTTGTTCATGTACGAGGAAGGGTTTCGCTGGTGGCGGATGGGTTTCGCGGCGTCGATCGCCTTTGTGCTCTTCGTGATCATCTTGGCGGCGACGCTGCTCCAGCTGCGACTGCAGAAGCGTGGGGCGGAAGCCTGATGTCCCGCCGCTTGGAGCGTGCCCTGGTCTACGCCGCGTTGTTAGGCGGCGCGTTTCTGGCGCTCTTCCCAATGGTGTGGATGGTCGCCGCGTCGCTGATGCAGTCTGGAGAGGCGAACAGCTATCCGCCGCACCTGCTGCCTCAGGATCCGACGCTGGAGCACTATCGCGTCCTCTTCACGCGGCTCAATCTCGGCCGGAGTCTGTTCAACAGCGCGCTGATCGCATTCGCCGTGACGGCGATCTCGCTGATCGTGAACTCGATGGCCGGCTACGCGCTGGCGAAGCTCCGCTTCCGTGGGCGCGACAGGTTGTTTCGAGTGTTGGTCGCTGGCTTGGTGATTCCCGTGCAGGTGTCGATGCTGCCGTTGTTTCTCGTCATGAAGCAGCTCGGGCTGATCAACACGTATTGGGGTGTGATCATACCTGGGATGGCCAGCATTTTTGCGATCTTTCTGATTCGGCAGTACGCGACGGCGATTCCGGATGATTTGCTGGACGCGGCGCGCATCGATGGCGCGAGCGAGCTTCGGATCTACTGGTCGATCGTGATGCCGGTCATCACGCCGATCTTGGCGACGCTGGCGATCTGGACATTCTTGAGCACGTGGAACGACTTCATGTGGCCGCTGATCGTGCTGAGCGACGAGCGCCGCTATACGTTGCCCGTCGCGCTGGCGAATCTGAGCGGTGAGCACGTGCAGGACACCGAGCTGATGATGGCGGGCTCGGTGCTGACCGTGCTGCCGGTGCTGCTGACGTTCTTGTTTCTCCAGCGCTACTACATCCAGGGTATCATGGCGGGGAGTACGAAGGGATGAGGAAGGTGTCGAGATTCGAGATTCGAGATTCGAGATTCGAGAAGAATCGCGATGACATCCGCATTCGCCGGCGAATCTCGAATCTCGAATCTCGAATCTCCATTGTAGCACTGCTGCTTCTCGTTGGCTCACATCTTCCCGCTCAGACACTCGACTCCTTCGACTCTCTCACGGGCTGGTCCGCCCATCCATCCGATGGCGTCAAGCTCGAGATTCGGAGCGACAGTGGGCGGAATGGTCGAGCGATGCGGCTGGATTACGACTTTCAAGGCGGCGGCGGCTATGCGATAGCGCGGAAGACCTTCGACATCGCGCTTCCGGCGAACTACGAGTTCACGTACTGGATCCGTGGCGAATCGCCGGTGAATACGCTCGAGTTCAAGCTCGTCGACCCGAGCGGCGAGAACGTATGGTGGCGGAACCTCCGCGACTTCGAGTTTCCGCGGAGCTGGCGGCGCCTCACGAACAAGAAGCGGCACATTGAGTTCGCCTGGGGACCTGTCGGCGGCGGTGAGATGAAGCGCGTCGCGGCGATCGAGATCGTGATTACCGCGGCTACGGGCGGCAAGGGATCGGTGTGGATCGACGACCTGTCATTCGCGCCGCTCGATCCAGTCACTCCCTACGATCTGACGCCGAAAACGACCGCGTCGTCAGGCAGTGCGATCGCGGGGTGGGCCTTGGATGGCGACACGTCGACCGCGTGGCGAAGCACGACGACGGGCGCGCAGTCACTCACCATCGACTTTCTCCGAACGCGCGAGTTTGGCGGCCTGGTGCTCGACTGGATGCCGGGTCGACACGCGACGCACTACAGCGTGGAGATTTCGCGCGATGGCAAGGAGTGGGAGAGCGCGTACGGCGTCGACGGTGGCAATGGTGGACGCGATTACCTCTACATGCCCGAGAGCGACGCCAGACTCGTCAGGCTCCGGTTTCGGCGTGGCGCGGGTGTGAGGTACTCACTGCGTGAAGTACAGGTCAAGCCGCTCACGTGGAGCGTGACGAAGAACGCTTTTCTCATGGCGGTCGCGCGTGACGCTCCACATGGCAGCTATCCGAAGTACATGGACAGCGTGCAGTCATACTGGACGGTGGTCGGCAACAACGGTGGCCTTCGCGAGGCCCTCGTCAACGAGGAAGGGGCAATCGAGGTCCTCAAGGGAGGCTTCTCGATCGAGCCTTTTCTATATAGTGCAGGGAAGCTCCTCACCTGGGCGGACGCAACCCATCGGCAATCGCTGGAGCGCGATTATCTACCGATACCGACTGTAGAGCGGCATCACCAGAACCTGAGCTTGTCGATCACCTCCTTTGACAACCAAGGACGGTTGAACGTTCGGTACAGGGTGTCGAACCGCTCGAGCTCGGCGATGGAAGTGAGATTGTACCTCGCTGTGCGCCCCATGCAGGTCAATCCACCCTGGCAGTTTCTCAACAATCCAGGCGGCGTATCTCGAATCACCTCGCTCACGGCTAGCCGACTCGGCATTCGCGCCGACAGTGTGTCACTCGTTCCCCGTCCCGCGGCCGCGCGCGCGGGCGCGATGGGGTTCGACAATGGCGATATCGGGGAGTTTCTCCGTCGCGGATCGCTGCCAATCGAAGACAGTGCTTCAGATCCGAGGGGTCTTGCTTCAGCCGCGCTCGAATTCCCTCTCGAGCTGGCAGCTGGCGCAACGAAGGAAATCTGGCTCGCCGTGCAGCGCCCGGCGCTGTCGGCGCCCGTCGACGCGAGGCCGCGATCAGAGAATCTTGCGGACGCGGTCGACTCCTGGGTCGGTGATCTGAACAGGATTTCGATCGAATTACCGGCGTCAGCGGCGCGCGTCGTGAACACTCTCAAGAGCACGCTAGCCTACGTGCTCATCAACCGCGACGCGCCGGCAATCCAACCTGGCTCGCGATCGTACGAACGCTCCTGGATCCGCGACGGCTCGCTGACCTCCGCTGCGCTCCTGCGTTTGGGCCACGCAACGGAAGTGCGCGACTTCATCGACTGGTACGTCACCTTCCAGTATCCAAACGGCAAAGTGCCGTGCTGCGTGGATCACCGCGGCGCCGATCCAGTGCCGGAGCACGACAGCCATGGCCAGCTCATCTACCTGATCGCCGAGTATTACCGCTATACGAAGGACCGCGCCGTCCTCGAGAAAACCTGGCCGAACGTCACGCGCGCAGTCGCGTACATCGACTCCCTGCGCAAGTCGCGGATGACCGACGAGTATCGCAGCGGCGACAAGCGCCCCTTCTTCGGCCTCGTCCCCGAATCGATCAGCCACGAAGGATATTCGGCCAAGCCGATGCACTCGTTCTGGGATGACTTCTTCATCCTGCGCGGCCTCAAGGACGCCACCTTGATCGCGGCCTTCTTGGGTCATGAGACAGAGGAGCGGCGGTTCGCCGCGATGCGCGACGACATGCGCAAGTCCATTCTCGAGTCGTTCCGCCTAACAATGGCCAAGCACGGAATCGACTATCTTCCGGGCTCGGTCGAGCTCGGCGACTTCGACGCGACCTCCACCACCGTCGGCATCGCACCCGGCGGTGAGCTCAGCCATCTGCCGGCCGACGCCGTTCGTCGCACGTTCGACAAATACTGGGAGCAGGTCAGCACGCGGCGCAGGAGCACGACGTGGGATGCGTACACACCGTACGAGCATCGCGCGGTCGGCACGTTCGTCAGGCTCGGCCAAAAAGACCGCGCGCACAAGCTGCTCGAGGATTTCTTCCACGATCAACGCCCTGCTGCTTGGAATCACTGGGCAGAAGTCGTTTGGCGTGATCCAAAGACTCCAAAATTCATCGGCGACATGCCGCACACCTGGGTCGGATCCGATTTCATTCGCTCGGTCATGGACATGTTCGTGTACGAGCGTGAAGATGATGGCGCGCTGGTGATCGGTGCCGGCATCCCCGAGGCGTGGGTCACGGAATCGCCCGGCGTGAAGCTGGAGCGCGTCCCCACATACTATGGAATGCTGTCTTACAGCATGAGCGGCACGGCTGACGAGGTCCGCGTGCGTATCGAGTCGGGCCTCGCCATGCCGCGCGGTGGGATCATTGTTCGATCGCCATTCGTGCGGCCAATTCGCGGCGTGCTCATGAACGGGCAGCCGGCTTCCTTTACGTCGCCTGACGAGGTGATCGTGCACCGGCTGCCGGCGGATGTGACGTTACGCTACCGGTGAGCCCGCGAGCGCTTCGTCGGCGAGCAGGGCGCCGTTGGTGCGGATGACATCGGCGTAGAAGCGAGCGCTGCTCTTGGGCGTGCGCTCCTGCGTCTCGTAGTTCACGTGCACGATGCCGAACCGCTTGGAGTAGCCGAGGCTCCAC
>DATFBY010000006.1:0-59882 GCA_035253585.1 Gemmatimonadaceae bacterium
CCAGATCATCGACCAGCTCAAGGCGATCGGATCGAGCGCCGATTGGAGTCGCTCCGCATATACGCTGTCGCCCGAGCTGTCCCGCGCCGTGCGCGAGGCATTCGTCAGGCTCTTCGAGGCGGGTCTGATCTATCGCGGCCATCGTGTCATCCACTGGTGTCCGCGCTGCCTGACGTCGCTGAGCGACGAAGAAGCGGAGCCACAGGAAACTGTCGGCAAGCTGTATCACGTGCGCTACGTCGTGGCGGACGACCCCAGTCGTGCCATCACCATTGCGACCACGCGCCCCGAGACCATGCTGGCCGACGTCGCGGTGGCCGTGAATCCGTCCGACGATCGCTACGGCGATCTGGTCGGCCGCTCGGTCATCCTGCCGATCTTGAACATCGAGATCCCGGTGATCGCCGACGAGTACGCCGATCCCGAGTTCGGAACCGGTGTCGTGAAGATCACGCCGGCGCACGACGCCAACGACTTCGAGGTGGGCGTCAGGCACAAGCTGCCGATGCCGGTAGTGATCGATGAGCGTGGGACGATGCGCGAGGTGTCTGACGCGCAGGGCCGCGTGCCTCAGGAGCTCGCCGGTCTCGACCGCGAGGATGCACGCGAGCGCATGGTCGCCATGCTCCGGGCCGGCGGCAATCTCGTGAAGCTCGAACCGCACACTCACGCCGTCAGGCATTGCTATCGGTGTAACACTGTCGTCGAGCCGCGGCTTTCCGATCAATGGTTCGTGCGCATGAAGCCGCTCTCGGTGCCGGCGCTTCAGGCAGTGCGCGACGGTACCATTCGAATCGTCCCCGAGCGATGGGAAGGCGTCTACATCCATTGGATGGAGAACATCCGCGACTGGAACATCTCGCGGCAGCTGTGGTGGGGACATCGCATCCCCGTGTGGTATTGCGACGCGTGTGGCAGCGACCCAATGGCCAGTCGCACCGACCTCTCCGCCTGCCCGACGTGCGGCGGCCCGGTGCGCCAGGACGAGGACGTGCTCGACACGTGGTTCTCCTCGTGGCTGTGGCCGATCTCGACCCTCGGGTGGCCGGACACCAACACCAAGGACTTCAAGGCGTTCTATCCGACGGACGTCTTGGTGAGCGGTCCGGACATCCTGTTCTTCTGGATCGCGCGCATGGTGATGGCCGGCTACTTCTTCGTCGGCAAGCATCCGTTCCACACCATCTACCTGCACGGGATCGTCCGCGACACCGAGCACCGGAAGATGTCGAAGTCGTTAGGCAACGGCATCGATCCGCTCGATGTCGTGAGCCTCTATGGCGCTGACGCGCTCAGATACACGGTGATCGCCGGCATGGGACTCGGCGTCGACATCATCCTCGATCCGAACAACGTCGAGCAGTCCTTCGCCGTCGGGCGGAACTTCACCACCAAACTCTGGAACATCGCTCGATTCCTGCTCTCGAACATCGGCGACGATGACGTCCAGCCGCTCGAGCGCATTCCATCGGAGCGTCTGACGAGAGCCGATGCGTGGATTCTCTCACGTCTCGATGCGACGATCGCGGAAGTCGACGCGGCACTGGGTCCGCCGCGTCCTGGAGCGACCGAGCGTTGGACCGAGACGGAACGTCGCGCAGGCATGCGGCTCAACGAGTACGCCGAGCGCACCAGGGCGTTCGTCTGGGGTGAGCTGGCCGACTGGTACGTCGAGACGACCAAGGGGCGCCTCCAGAGCAGCGGCGAAGATCGCGATGTCGCGCGCGCGGTGTTGGTACACGTGTTCGACCGGGCGCTGCGCTTGCTTCACCCGATCGTGCCATTCGTCACCGAAGCGCTCTGGCAGCGATTGCCACAATCGGATCGCACGCCGGATACGCTTCTCGCCACTACAGCGTGGCCGCTGCGCGCGCGGCTCGCCTGGCCGCGCGCCGAAGAGTTTGAGCTGGCGCGCGAGGCGGTGAGCGGGCTTCGTCAGATCCGCGCTGATTACGGCATTGCTCCGGGCGCCACGATCGCGGCGGTGCTGATCCCGTCGAGCGCCAATGCGCGCGCGGTGCTGGCCGAAGAGCAGGCGCTCGTGGGACGCCTGACGCGCGCCGACATATCCGTGTCCGGCGATCCGCCGCCCGGCGCCGCCGCGCATGCGCTGCTCTCCGATGGCTCCGAGCTCATCGTGCCGCTCGAGGGTGCCATCGATGTGGAGAAGGAGTGCGCGAAGCTCACCAACGAGCTGACGCAGCTCGAGAAGCAGCTTGCCTTCCTGCTGAAGCGTCTCGAGAACGACGGCTTCGTGTCACGGGCGCCGGCGCACGTGGTGGAAGGAGAGAGGCAGAAAGCGCGCGACTGGACGGAGCGTCGCGAGCGGCTGCGGGAGAAAGTGAAGCAGCTGTGCGGCACCTGAGCCGTCGCCCCACGCGAGGTGCGACGCTCGGCGCCATGCTCGCAGCGGTGACGCTGTTCGCGGCATGCGCTCAGCCGGGTGCGCCACCAGGTGCGCCGGAGGAGAAAGAGGCGCCGAAAGTAGTCGGCGTCTCGCCGGACAGCGGCGCGGTGAACATCAAACCGCGCGAGGTGCGGTTCGAGTTCGATGAAGTGGTAGCAGAGCGGCCGCAAGGGACGAGCGTGGATCTGGGCGGAATCGTCGTGATCTCGCCGCGCGAAGGTGCGCCCCGAGTCGGCTGGCACCGGAAGGCGATCTCCGTTCGCCCACGCCGGCGGTGGCGGGACAATACGGCGTACACAGTCACGGTGCTTCCCGGTCTCGCGGACCTGCGCGGCAACGCGCGTAAGGAGCCGGTCACAGTCGTGTTTTCCACCGGCGCGACCATACCGACGAGTCGCGTCGCCGGATCGGCATTCGATTGGGTTGCTGGACGCGCCGCCCCGTCCGCCCGTATCGAAGCAACGATTCCACCCGACACGCTCTTGGCATTCGTCACCGTCGCCGACTCGTCAGGCAGGTTCGAGCTCGGACGACTCAATCCCGGAACGTACAGCGTCATCGGCTACGGCGACGCCAACAACAACTTCGGCCGCGATCCACGAGAGCCGTACGATAGCGTGCTCGTCAATCTGCGCGACAGCGCGCGCGTCGAGCTTTACATGTTCGTGCACGACACGATCGCCCCGCGGATCGCCGAAGTTGCGTCCCGCGATTCAATCACGTTGGAGCTGACACTGGATCGGCCGATGGACCCGAGGCAGCGACTCGACACCTCGCTTCTCCGTTTGCGCGCACCGGACTCGACCGACGTACCGCTCGCCGCCGTGTTCCCGCTGGCTGATTTCAGTCGCTTGCAGGACAGTCTCGCGCGCGTGCGCGAAGACTCCGTGCGACGCGCGCAGCCGGGGCGTGCGGTACCGGTTCCCCCACGCCGGCCTACGACGCAGCGCACCGACACGGTCGCCATGCGGCGTCCGCAACCACTACTTGCCCTCGTGGTGCGCACGAGACGGCCGCTCGCTCCGGCCACCCAATACCGGCTGATCCTTCGCGGAGCACGCGGACTACTTGGTGTCGCCGATACCACCGCTCGCGTGTTCTCGACGCCGGTTCCAGCGACCGCCGCGCCGCCAACCGGGCGACAATGAGCGACGATCCCCGTCGGGCGCTTCCGAGCGTGAGCACGCTGCTGGCCAGCGACGCCATGCGCGCTCTCTTGGCCCGCGCGCCGCGCGAGCTCGTCACCGATGCCGTCCGCGCCGCCATCGAGGATGCGCGGCGCGAGCCTGCTCGTGCGCCGACCGATGACGCGTCGTGGGCCGCGGCAATCGGTGCGGCACTCGAGCAGCGGGAGCGAAGGTCGTTGCGACCGGTGCTCAATCTCACCGGCGTCGTGTTGCACACGAATCTGGGCCGGGCGCCACTCGCCGACGTCGCGCTCGAGGCAATTCGCGACGCTGCATCCGGCTACTCGAATTTGGAGTACGACCTCGAGCGCGGATCCCGCGGCAGCCGTTACGTCCATTGTGTATCGCTGTTGGTGGAGCTTACCGGCGCCGAGGACGCGCTGGTGGTCAACAACGGAGCGTCGGCGCTGGTGCTCGCACTCAACACGCTCGCCGAGGAGCGCGATGCCATCGTGTCGCGCGGGGAGCTGATCGAGATCGGGGGCAGCTTTCGCATCCCCGACATCATGGACAAGAGCGGCGCGCGGCTTACCGAAGTCGGGACGACGAATCGCACGCACCTCGCCGACTACGCCGGCGCGATCGGACCGCGCACGGGCGCGCTCGTGAAGGTGCATCGGAGCAACTTCGCGCTCGAGGGATTCATCGCCGAGGTGAGCGTGCGCGAGCTTGCCTCGTTAGGCGCCGAGCGGTCGGTGCCGGTGTTGTTCGATCTTGGAAGTGGGCTGCTCGTTTCGCTCGAGCAATATGGACTGCGCGGCGAGCCCGTGGCGCGCGATGTACTCCGTGACGGTGCGTCGGTCGTGACGATGAGCGGCGACAAGCTCCTTGGCGGCCCGCAGGCGGGCATCGTCGTCGGCCGCTCCGAGCTGATCGCCAAGATGCGAAAGAATCCGCTTACCCGCGCACTGCGTGTCGACAAGCTCACACTCGCGGCGCTCGAGGCGACGCTCGCTCTATACCGCGACCCGGAGCGGGCGTTCCGCGAGATTCCAACGCTGGCGCTGCTGAGTGCACCCGTTGACCGACTTCGCTCGCGCGCCGTTGCCATCGTCCGCGAGCTCATTGGCCGCGCCGTCCAGGCCGATGTCGTGCCGAGCGACGGCAACGTCGGCGGTGGCGCATTCCCCACGGCGAAGCTTCCGTCGTTCGCCATCGCGCTCTCGGGTGACGCGCGCGCGCTCGATGCTCGACTTCGCGCGGGCACACTCGCCGTGATCGGCCGCATCGCCGATGACCGGCTGCTTCTCGATCTCAGATCGCTTCCCGAGCGTGACGATCGACGTTTGATCGACGCGTTACGGAGTGCGCTTTCGTGAGCCGCGGTCGCGTGGCCGTCTTCCTCGACCGTGACGGCACCATCATCCACGACACCGGCTACGTCGCAAAGCCCAACCGCGTCTCGCTCATCGCGGGCGCGGCGGCGGCGATTCGGCGACTGAATCAGGCGAACGTGCCCGTGATCGTCGTGTCGAACCAATCGGGCATCGGCCGCGGCTATCACACCGAAGCGGACTTTCACAATGTGCAGGCGCGCATCGCCGAGCTGCTCGCTGCCGAGCACGCGCACGTCGACGCAGTTTATTTCTGCCCGCACGCGCCCGATCAGGAGCCGCCCTGCGAATGTCGGAAGCCAGGCGCCAAGCTCTTCCGGGACGCCGCCGCCAAGCACGGACTGGATCTCGCACGCTCGTGGTACGTAGGTGATCGGTGGCGCGATGTGGCCGTGGTCAACGAGCTCGGCGGCCATGGGATCCTCGTGCCCACCGATACAACCGACGCCGCCGACATCGTCCGCGCCGAGAAAAAGGTGCGCGTCTCTACCACACTGGGCGCCGCAGTCGATCGCATCTTGTCGCACTCCGACTGACGCGCGTCACGCTCTGCGTCGCGACACTTACTGACGCGTCGCGCGGGCGGTAAAATCTGCCGCATGTCGACGCGAATCGCCGTACTTGCCTCGGGACGCGGCTCCAATCTGCACGCACTCCTCGACCATCTCGACACCCTCGGCGATCGCCGAGGCGGATCCGTGGTCGTCGTCGCGTCTGATCGCTCGGATGCCGGAGCGCTCGCGCTCGCCCGCGAGCGTGGGATCGCGGCCGAGCACATCGAGCCGGGCGAGAAATCGTTACGCGGACTGCTCGGGCATCACCGAGTCGACATGATCGTCCTCGCAGGCTATCTCCGTTTGATTCCCGAGACGATCGTGCGCGAGTATCCCGGTCGGATTCTGAACGTGCACCCCGCTCTGCTTCCGGCCTTCGGCGGCATGGGGATGTACGGCGAGCGCGTGCACCGCGCGGTGTTGGCGTCGGGCGCGCGAGTGAGCGGCGCCACTGTCCACTTCGTCGACGAAGCCTACGATCGCGGAACGATCATCGCGCAATGGCCAGTTCCCGTCTTCCCGGATGATACGCCTCATGTGTTGGCAGCACGTGTCCTCCGCGCCGAACACCGGCTGCTGCCTCGCGTCGTGGACGCCGTGGCAGCGGGTCGCTTGCGTCTGATCGATGGAAAGGTGCGTGGCAGCTCGGCGTCCGGCACCGAACACGCCGCCTTCCTCCTCGAGTCCGTGGACGATGCGACACTTGCCGCCGCGATCGAGTCATCGCTCGCTTGTTAGGCACCAAGATGATGCGTCGTCGCTTCCCGCTTCCCGCTTCCCGTTTCCCCCGTCGTTAATGTCTCGAGCCTTACTCTCCGTCTCCGACAAAACCGGACTCGTGGAATTCGCCCGCGGTCTAACCGGCCTCGGCTGGGAGCTCGTGTCGACAGGCGGAACCGCTCGCGTGCTTCGCGAGGCCGGCCTCGCCCCACTCGACATAAGCGAGGTGACGGGTTTCGCCGAAATGATGGATGGCCGAGTGAAGACGCTGCACCCCGCGGTGCACGGTGCGCTCCTGGCGCGGCGAGAAGTGGCCGACCACATGCGCGCGCTGGCGGAGCACGACATCGTGCCCATCGATCTGGTGGCCGTGAACCTCTATCCGTTTCGTGAGACGGCCGCCCGACGCAGCGCCGCGCCTGACGAGGTCATCGAGCAGATCGACATCGGTGGGCCATCGATGCTTCGCTCTGCGGCCAAGAATTTTGGGTCGGTCACGGTAGTCGTCGATCCGTCGGACTACACGCGCGTACTCGCGGGTCTCTTGGCGAATGACGATGATCTCGACCTGCGGCGGCTGCTGGCCGAAAAGGCGTTCGCGCATACGTCCGCATACGACGCGGCAATTGCGGCGTGGTTCGCGGCACAACGCGGCGAGAGTTTCCCCGAGCGATTGATCCTGCCATTCGAGCGCGCGCATTCGTTGCGTTATGGCGAGAACCCCGATCAGCGCGCGGCGTTCTACGTCGAGCGTGCGGGCGCCGGCTTGGGCGGCCTCGTACAGCGCGGGGGCAAGGAGCTCAGCTTCAACAACCTTCTCGATCTCGAGGGCGCGCTGCTGGCGACCGACGCGTTCGGTGACGAGCCCTGTTGCGCGATCGTGAAGCACACGACGCCGTGTGGGTTGGCCACCGGCGTGTCGGCGCTGGAAGCGTATCAGAAGGCGCTGGCCTGCGATCCATTGTCGGCATTCGGCTCGGTGATCTCGTTCAACACGGCGGTCGATGCGGCGACCGCCGAGGCGGTGTCGAGCTTGTTCGTCGAAGTGCTGGTCGCACCCGAGTTGAGCGACCAAGCCGTGGAGATTCTCGGGCGCAAGAAAAATCTCCGCGTGCTCGAGGGGCGGGCGCAGTGGGCGTCGGGCTCGTTCGATTTCAAGCGCGTGCGCGGTGGGTTGCTGGCACAGGAGCGTGGGCCGACACGCGTCACCGATGAGGGGTGGCAGATCGTCACCAAGCGCTCACCGAGTGCGCAAGAGCATGCGGACCTGCTCTTCGCCTGGCGCGCCGTGGCGACGGTGAAGTCGAACGCGATCGTCATAGCGCGCGACGGTGCGACGATCGGCATCGGCGCCGGCCAGATGTCGCGTGTCGACGCGTCCTTCATGGCCGTCCACAAAGCGCGCGGTGCCGGACACAAGACCGAAGGTGCCGTCCTCGGCTCAGATGCGTTCTTCCCCTTCCGAGACGGCGTCGATCACGCGGCCGAAGCCGGCATCACCGCGATCGTTCAGCCCGGCGGCTCGGTGCGCGATGCGGAGGTAATCGCCGCGGCGGATGAGAGGGAGATGACGATGGTGTTTACGGGGAAAAGACTGTTCAGGCATTGAGAGACGGAGCGAGATTCGAGATTCGAGATTCGAGATTCGGAAGGGCACACCTGATGAACTCCGATTCCGCTCTTCCGAATCTCGAATCTCGAATCTCGAATCTCGACTCTCGCATTCTTTCCTCGCCTAACCGCCTTGTCCAAACCCTGACTCCCTGCTCATCTTACGCACTTCACCGCCCCGCTTCCGCGGGGCGGAGTCGTGTCTGACTTCGATCGAACGCATGCCGTCGACCACCGCGACTGAGCTCGACTATCGTCCATCCTACCTCGCGGCCGCGATCACCGGCGCCGCGGTGTTCCTGCTCTACCTGCTCACGCTGTCGCCATCGACGGCCATGTGGGACACCAGCGAGTACATCGCCGCCGCGTACGTTGTTGGCTTGCCACACCCACCGGGGAATCCGCTCTTCGTGCTCCTCGGACGCGTCTTCGCGCTCCTGCCCATCGCGCCGAGCATCGCAATGCGGATCAACATCCTCGCCGCCGTGACCAGCGCGGCCACTGCCACGATGTGGTTCCTGGTCACCGAGCGCGTGCTGGTGAGCTGGCTCGAGTCGCGCTGGCAGCGGATCGTCGGCGGAGTGCTCGGTGCCCTGGTTGGCGCGACCGCGTTCACGGTGTGGAATCAGTCCGTCGTCAACGAAAAGGTCTACACCATCTCGCTCTTCGGACTGGCGGTGATCTCGTGGCTCACCGTCCGTTGGTCCGACGATCCCGACGGTCCCAAGGCCGATCGCATCTTGGTGGTGATCGCATATCTCCTGGGGCTCGGCTACACCAATCACATGATGGGGATGCTGGCCGCGCCGGCGGTGGCGGTCGCCGTACTCGTCAGGCGTCCCGACACGCTCCTGCGCTGGCGCCTGCTGCTCGCCTGCGCGGCGGTGATGTTCCTCGGAATGACCGTCTTCGGCACGCAGCCAATACGCGCCGGTTTCTTCCCCGCTATCAACGAGGGCGAGCCGACCACCTGGGATTCGTTCTGGTACAACTTCAATCGCGGGCAATACGGGAAGCCATCGGTCGTCGAGCGCCAGGCGCCGTTCGGCGCGCAGATCGGGATGTGGTGGCTCTACTTCCGATGGCAATGGCTCCGCGACATGCACGACAGCTTCCCGGGCTGGCAGTCGCTCCTCGCGGCGTTCTATCTGCTGCTCGGATTGTTGGGCGGGTACGTGCACTGGAAGCGCGACCGAAGGTCCTTCTGGTACTTCGGGACCTTCATGCTCACGCTCACTCTGCTCCTCATTTTCTACCTGAACTTCAAGTACGGGTATTCGCAGAGTCCCTCGTTAGGCGACACCGTCGCCCGCGAGGTCCGCGACCGAGATTACTTCTTCATCGTCAGCTTCTCCGCCTGGGGAGTATGGGCGGCGCTCGGCTTGGTGTTCATCTGGGAATCGCTGGCGGCGATGATCGGCGCGCACACCGTGAAGATGGGACGAGAGACGATGGAGCTGCCGACCAAGCGCGGATGGACGCTGGCGGCGCCCGTGCTGCTGGTCGCGCTCGTCCCGCTGATCGGTAACTGGAACGCCGCCTCGCGACGCGGTCATACGGCGACGCGCGACTTCGCGCACGATCTGCTCAACTCGGTCGAGCCGTACGGAATTCTGGTGACCGTGGGCGACAATGACACCTTCCCCCTCTGGTACGCGCAGGAGGTCGAGGGGATTCGCAAGGATGTCATCGTCGCCAACACCTCGCTGCTCAACACCGACTGGTACGTCCGGCAGA
This sequence comes from Gemmatimonadaceae bacterium, assembly GCA_035253585.1. GTDB lineage: Bacteria > Gemmatimonadota > Gemmatimonadetes > Gemmatimonadales > Gemmatimonadaceae > DATFBY01. The sequence continues at coordinate 9,551 of DATFBY010000006.1, forward strand.
TGCTGCGTCGACCCGTCTTCGAGTACGATGCGGCCAAAGGCCCCTCGATCTACCGCGGCAGGAATTGGGCGAAACCGAACGGACCGCCGCTCAAGATCAGCATGGACCAGGCTGACAGCATTCCGTTGTCGTACCAGGTCGCGCAGCCGCAGACGTTCCGGAAGCCCGGTACAGACATCGTGGCGACGATTCCGCCACAATACCTGTCGAAGGCCGATCTGATCGTGCTGCGGATGATTCTGGATTCGTATCCCGAGCGTCCGATGTACTTCAGCCGAACATCGGGAAACTACGCCGACGCGCAGCTTGGCCTACGTAGCTTCCTTCTGCAGCAGGGTCTCGCGCGCAAGTTGGTGCCGACGGAGCCCGGCGCCGGCCGCGACACGATGCCGATTCCCGGCGAGGGCTGGCTCGACGTCGCGCGCTCGCTGGCGCTGTGGGACAGCGTCTATCTCGCACCGAAGTCGATCATCGATGAAGGTCGCTGGGTGGATCGTGCGTCGAACGGCATTGCGATGCTCTACATCGTGAACGCGGTGATTCTGGCGGAAGCGGAAGAGCAACGCGGCAACGCGCAGAAATCCCGCGAGCTGATCGCCAGCGGTCGCGCGATCGCCCGCGTGTTAGGCATCGAGCAGGCGCTGCAGCTGCCGCCGGAGCCGGTTCCCCCGACGGAGCAGCAGCAAGGCCTGCCGATTCCACTTCCGCCGGCGGAGACGGGAAAGACGAAAGGGCAATAGCGGGACTCGGGACTCGGCTCGTGACGACTGAGTCTTTCCGCCGGAAGCCGAGTCCCGAGTCCCGAGTCCCGAGTCCCGAGTTTCTCTGTTGCCTCAGCCCCTTTTCCCTATGAAATTTCAATGAGGGAGGGCTAGACCTAACTGGTAAGGCAGCGGTCTTGAAAACCGCCGGGCTTAACCGCCCTTCGGGGTTCGAATCCCCGGCCCTCCGCCTCTCCCAGTGCACGCCTATGGCAACCGACGCCGCTCCGTATCGGACGGCGTCGTTCGCATCGGAAGATTTCGATGTGACGCCGTAATGGTAACGACGATCGTCGTCTGCCCGATCGATCCCTCGGCGTCCCCCGCGTTCACCGTAATCGCATGCCGGCCGATGACAGCCTATCGACAATTCGGGGATTCCACCGAAGCGATCATGAGTGACTTCTGACTCCCGATCGCGGACGGCGGCGAATGGGACCGGGCCTGCTAATCAGCGACACTGGCTGAGGATACGACTTCTGGCAGTCGCCACGTCAACGTCGTCATTCTTGGACGTCAACGCCGTCATTCTTCGCTGCAGCGCGATCGTTGGGGCAAATCGTCCCTTGTCTCCCTCGCCAGGGACCCTAGCTTCGATCACCCGAAGTGGCAGTGCCTCCCACGAAGGAGCCCCAATGATTCGCACTATCGCGCTCGCAGCGTTGCTCGGCTTCACCGTTTCATCGCCGGGATGGAGTCAGTGCTCGACCGCCGACAAGGCGGCACTCGAAGCATTCGACAAGGCGTGGGGAGACGCGAGCGTGCGCGGCGATCGCGCGTTCCTGGAAAGTGCATACGCCGACAACTTCGTCGCCATCACTTCAACCGGAACCGTGGACCGAGCGACGACTCTGGCCAACACGATGCGCGATGCCGAGCTCAACAGGACGAACCCGCAACCCGTGGCGACTCCGGACCACTACGTCATCACCTGCACACCGCTGACGGCCACGATCACCCATCGGAACGTCATCGCTTCGGTCTATGGCAGCACTGGTGCTCCAACCTATTCGCGGAGCGTGCACGTACTAGAGAAGCGTGGAAACCGCTGGCTGGTAGTGAGTAACGCAGGCCACGGGCTGACCGACCAAATGGAGCTCGCCTATCTCGAACAGGAGTGGAACGACGCGAGCAAACGGCGCGACGCCGGATGGGTCGAGCGGAACTACGCACCCTTCGCCACCGACATCGCCAGCCGCACCGGCGCCCTGGAAAACAAGTCACAGGCGATCGCTTCCATGAAGAACGAGACGATGGTGCTCGAGTCTCTGGAGCTTTCGGATCTGAGCACCCGTGTGGAAGGTGACGTCGCCGTCGTGACGGGTGTGAATCACGTCAAGGGCCGCGATGCGCAGGGCAAGTTGATGGACCGAAAGGTGCGCTTCACCGACACGTTCATCAGACGCGATGGACGGTGGCAGGTGTGGGCGACACAAGGGACGACGATCCAGTAGTCGTTAGGCGGGCACAAATCACGAACGGCGCCATCGGTTTGCGATGGCGCCGTTCGCGTCTACCTGCCGTGCTCTTCGAAGATCGTGTCAGGATTCAGCCTGTACCCTCTCGTCATGCTTGCGCACTGACCGATCGACGAACTACTCGAGGCACGCGACGGTGAACGTCTGGAGGCGTAACTGCGCACGGCGTTCACCCCGGCGCGGATGTCCTTCACCACAATCACAGCGCGGTTTACCACCGACTGCCTAACGAGTCACTGCCGGAAACATACGATCAGCTCACGCGGCTGACGAATGGCGGAACGAGACGTGCATTCGCCGGGACGGACTTCATCGACTCGCCGAACACGTTCGTCGGGAGGCACGCTCATGCGCACTCGCACGTTCGCGCGCTCAGGTCTCGCCGGCTGCATCGCCGGGATTGTCATCCTACTCGCTCTCGGCTGCCGCGACGAACCGCCGACATCGCTCGATCCGCAATCGCTGAGCGAGTCGCGCGCTCCGGCTGGACCGCAGAACCCGGGGCTGGTTGCGCAGGGCCAACAGATCTTCCGCTTCGATACCTTCGGAGATGAGACGTTCTGGACCGACACGCTGTTGATGCACGAGGTCATTCGCGGAACGATCGGGCCGGGCGTATCTCCCAATACGGCGCTCGCTGTTGGCTTGAAGGTCGACGTCGACGCGCTGCCGCCGAACATTCGGGCCGGCATCCTTGACGGCACGGTCGATCTGAACTCGCCGGCAACGACCGTCATCCTTCTCCAGCTCGACGCGGTGGTCGGATTGGTGGGACAGGTCAGCGGCACCACACTGACCCGTGTCGGCGTCACCTGCGCGCTGTGTCACTCCACCGTCGACGACTCGTTTCTGCCAGGAATTGGACGCCGCCTCGATGGTTGGCCGAACCGCACCCTCGATGTCGGGAAAATCATCGCGCTCTCTCCCTTTCCGACGCCGGCGCAGAAAGCCGTGTACAACTCGTGGGGCCCGGGCATGTACGACCCGCGCTTCAACATCGATGGACAGAACATCCCAGTCGTGCTGCCACCCGCGTTCGGGCTCCGTCACGTCGCGCGCGAGATCTACACGGGGGATGACGTCGTGTCGTACTGGAACGCCTACGTCGCCATCACGCAGATGCACGGGCACGGCATCTTCAGCGATCCCCGTATCGGCGTCACCCGGATCAATCCGCCCGATCTGGTGTCGTCGAAGCTCGACGCACTCCGGGCGTATCAGTTCAGCCTGCAAACACCGAGTGCGGTCAGCGGAACCTTCGACGCCGCGGCGGCACAGCGCGGCAAGAAAGTGTTCAACGCCGACGCCAAATGCATCCAATGCCACATCGGCTCGACCTTCACCGACGTGAACGCGGGCAGACTGCACACCGGAGCCGAGGTTGGGCAGGATCCAGCGTACGCGCTACGCAGCGTGACGAAGCTCTATCGGACGACGCCTCTTCGCGGCTTGTGGAATCCCCCGCAGCTCGTGGGACCGTACTTCCACGACGGCAACGCGACGACGCTGGCCGAGGTCGTCGATCACTACGACGCTCACTTCAACCTCGCGCTGACGTCGCAGCAGAAATTGGATCTAGTGGAGTATCTGAAGACTTTGTGAGGGCGAGAACGCGCGACCGCGATCGCCCGCTCAGTTGGATGTAAGTGCGGCACTGGGCCTGGGACTCGCAAAGACACAAGGAAGCGCCGGTCGGCACTGCCGACCGGCGCACTCATTTTCCCGCCGTGTCCCGAGTCCCGACGGCCGAGTCCCGCCGTTTTCCGGTACGTATCGTGCGTCGCCCGAGGCCGCACAGCATTCATCCTCAAGTGAGGAGGTACGCTATGGGCTTACTGGACAAGATCTTCGACGACGACGAGCGCGAGAAGAACAAGAAGAAAGCCGACTTTTCGAACGTGCAGAGCGGCAGCTCGTCAACCGCGCCGGAGACGCCCGTACGGCAGACACCGGCAGCCGAGCCCACACGCGCGGAAGAGCGGACGTACACCGTCAAGTCGGGCGATTCGCTCTCCAAGATCGCCAAGCGCGAGTATGGCGACGCGTCGCAGTGGAAGAAGATCTACGAAGCGAACAAGGATCAGATCAAGAATCCGGATCTCATCTATCCGGGCCAGACCTTCCGCATTCCTTGACATCGGACCAACGATCCACGGAGACCGAACGATGATGGTACGGACCGGAATCGCGTTGGCGACCGCGCTGTCGCTGATGCTAGGAACGACCGCATGCAAGCGCGGCGATCGGGACGCATCGACCACGGTATCAGGCGGTGAGGTCGACCGAAGCGCGCTGCGCGTCACGGACATCGAGCTCGGGCGCGGCATCGATGCCAACAAGCAGGTGACAGACAAGACCGACGAGTTCCGCCCGAACGACACGATCTACGCCACCGTGAAGACTTCCGGCACGGCGCCCGGAACGCTCGTGGCCCGCTGGACTTTCCAGGACGGACAGGTCGTGGACGAGACCACGCAAAACATCTCGCCGACGGGCGACGCCGCTACGGAATTCCATATCTCGAAGCCTGATGGCTTCCCCACAGGGAATTACAAGCTCGAGATCCTGCTCGGCGGAAGCGTCGTTCAGACGGAGGAGTTCGAGGTCAAGTAGTCATCGAGATGCGAGATTAGAGATTCGAGATTCGCAAACGGCCTCCGGGCCACGTAGTATCCGAATCTCGAATCTCGAATCTCTAATCTCGTGTCTCATGGCCGAGCTCGTCGTCTACGGTTCCTACGGCTACACCGGCCGTCTGATCGTCGAGCAGGCGTTGGCGCAAGGGTTCCGTCCCCTCCTCTCAGGGCGCGACGCCACCGCCCTGCGCGCGCAAGCCGAGGCACTCGGACTGGATTGGCAACCCGCTCTGCTGGATGAGCCCGACGCACTCGTCAGGCTGCTGCGCGATGCGCGGGTCGTCCTCCACTGCGCCGGTCCCTTCTCGCGAACATCGCGCCCGATGGCGGATGCCTGCCTAACGACGCGCACCCACTACGTGGACATTACGGGCGAAGTAGAAGTGTTCGAGTCGCTGGCGGCGCGCGATGCCGAGGCGAAGATGGCCGGCATCATGCTCCTTCCCGGTGGCGGATTCGATGTCGTGCCGTCGGACTGTCTCGCGGCCCACGTGGCGCGGCGTCTGCCGTCGGCCACGCATCTGCGGCTCGCGTTCCGCGCCAGTGGCGGCATTTCGCGCGGTACCGCCACGACGATGATCGAGAACCTGCATCGCGGTGGACTCGTTAGGCGCGACGGCCGGCTGGTGCGTGTGCCGACGGCATGGAAGACACGCCTCATCGACTTCGGCCGCGGACCGATGCTGTCGGTGACGATTCCATGGGGCGACGTCTCCACGGCATTCCACAGCACCGGCGTTCCAAACGTCGAGGTGTACGCATCGGCGCCAGCGAGCCGCATCCGTGCCATGCGCGCGGTCCAACGCGTGCGCTGGCTCTTGGCGCAGCCCGTCGTGCGCCAGGCGCTCACCAAGCTCGTCAGGCGCGGAGAGCCGGGCCCGTCAGCGGAGCAACGGCGGCGCGGCGAAAGTCTGTTGTGGGCGGAGGCCATAGACGGCTCGGGCCATCGCGCGGTCGCGCGACTTCGCGGTCCGGAAGGCTACACGATGACGGCGCTCACCTCGGTTGCCATAGCACGGCGGGCGCTCGAGGGTCAAGCACCAGCCGGCTTTCAAACCCCATCACTCGCCTACGGCAGCGATTTCATCCTCACGATCCCTGGCGTAGTCCGCGAGGACCTGCCGTCGATCTGAGCGCTCAGCTCCCGGAGGGCAGCTCGTACCCGCGCCGAATGTCCTTCGCGCCTGACGCGATACCGGCGCCGACACTCGCGCCGAAGGCAACCGCGGTCCAACCGCCCGCGAACGGAAGCAGCCAGGTCACCGGAAGTGCCACCAGCGCGGCGAGCCCACCAATGATCCACGGCGTCAGCTTGTTCTGTACTCTGTCGACGAAGCGCAGCCGATCGCGCACGAAATTACGCGCGCCTACGAAAGCCGCGATGATGATCGCAAGCTTGACCGCGAGAATGAGCAAACCGAACATGACACCTCCTTTGTCATCAATACTGCCTGCCCGCGGCGGAAGTTTCGGCTCCGTTTCGTTGACTGCACTCGTCGCGGGCGGCTATATTTATCAATCGCGTACACACCCAGCGGTTCCTCGTTCGGCCGCTGCGACCGTTGGAGTGGTGGCCGAGAGGCTGAAGGCGGCGGTTTGCTAAACCGTTATAGGGTTGAAAAGCCCTATCGAGGGTTCGAATCCCTCCCACTCCGTTCGACCCGCCGCCCGCCGTAAAGGTGGGCGTTTTTCATCGGATCCCCATGCCTTCCCTGCGCGTTCGCTTCGCTCCCTCTCCCACAGGCTACCTCCACGTTGGAGGCGCACGCACGGCGCTTTTCAATTGGCTGTACGCTCGCAAGCTCGGTGGGAAGATGCTGCTCCGTATCGAGGACACGGACAAGGCGCGGAGCACGGAAGAGAGCACGCGCGCGATCTTCGAGGGGATGCGCTGGCTCGGTCTCGATTGGGACGAAGAGGTCGTCTACCAGGCACAAGGGCTGGAACGTCACCGCGCGGACGCTGAGCGAATGCTCGCCAGCGGTACGGCATATCGATGCTTTTGCACGCCGTCGGAGCTGGACGAGATGCGGCGCGCGGCCGAGTCGCGGAAGGAGAGCTTCAAGTACGATCGGCGCTGCGATCGTCTTTCGCCGCAGGAGATCGAGCGACGCATCGCCTCGGCGGTCCCGCACGTGATCCGCTTCCGCGTGCCGGAGGGGGTCACCGAGTGGGACGACGTCGTGCACGGACGAATCGCATTCCCGAACAAGGACATCGAGGACTTCGTGATCCTTCGCTCCGACCGCACGCCCATCTACAACATGGCGGTGGTATCGGACGACATCGACATGGACATCACAATGGTCATGCGCGGCGACGATCACATCTCGAACACGCCGAAGCAGATCATGCTCTATCGTGCGCTGAGCCACGAGCCGCCGGCGTTCGCGCACGTGCCGATGATTCACGGGCTCGATGGGAAGAAGCTCAGCAAGCGTCACGGCGCGACCGCGGTCGCCGATTATCGCAACGAAGGAATTCTTCCGCAGGCGATGGTCAACTTCCTCGCGCTACTGGGCTGGTCGCCCGGTGGCGATCGCGAGGTGATGACGCTCGGCGACATGATCGAGCTCTTTTCGCTCGATGGACTACAGAAGAAGGCCGCCATCTTCGACCCGAAGAAGTTGGAGTGGATGAACGGCCAACATTTGAGCCGTCTTGCGGCGCTCGAGTTGGAGCCGGTGGTAACGCGTGAGCTGGTCGCGGCCGGACTGGCAACGGCTCAGGAGCTCGAAGCGCGCCGTGCGTGGTATCTCGCACTCATCGACTTGCTCAAGGTTCGCGCGCGCACGGTACACGACGTCGTGCGTCAGGCGATCCCGTACTTCGCGAGCGCGATCGAATATGACGCCGAGGCGGTGAGCAAAACGTGGAAGGACGCGTCCGCCGCGGTAACGACTTTACGCGACGTCCGAGAGGAATTGTCGACTGTCGACAACTGGGTGCCTGACGCCATGGAGGCGTCCCTACGCACCCTCGCGGAGCGTCGTGGCGTGGCCGCTGGCAAGCTCTTTCAGCCACTTCGCCTCGCCCTGACGGGGATGACGGTGAGCCCGGGCATCTTCGAGGTGCTGGTGGCGATGGGGCGCGAGCGGTCGCTCCAGCGCATCGACCAGGCTATTCGTTACCTGGGGAATGGCGCAAACAGTTGACCATTTTCCTTCCTGCGCACTAATATGGGAATTGCAAGCCGCTGTAAGGCGTCCCGTCGGGACGCTTCCCCCGTGAATCGAGGGGACCGCTATGTCGGACCCACTAACGAGCATCGAACGTAAGGTCTACAACTACCTGATCGATTTTCTCTCGGACAATACCTACCAGCCGAGCGTTAGAGAGATCGGACGGCGCTTCAAGATCAAGTCGACGAAGACGGTCTCGGAGCTGTTGCAGTCGTTGGCGCGCAAGGGATACATCGAGCGCGACCCCGCCCGCTCGCGTGGCGTGCGCCTACTCGGCTACCAGAACACGCGTCGCATTCAGCCCGTCCCGTACTACGGAAAGATCGCGGCCGGTGAGCCGATGCTTCTGCCCGAGAATCGGCAGGGCTTCATCACGATGGATCGTCGCTTCATCCCGAGCGAGGATGTGTTCTTCTTCCGGGTGAAGGGCGATTCGATGATCGGCCGTGGCATCTTCGATGGCGACTACGTGATGGTGCAGCCGCGCGGCCAGGTACGTGAAGGCACTCTTGTCGCGGCGCGGCTCGGCGAAGGCGCAACGGTAAAGACGCTCAAGCGCATGAACGGCGAAGTCGTGCTCGAGGCCGCGAACCCGAGCGAGCGCGACATCGTGGTGAAGCCCGGCGACGACTTCTCGCTGATCGGCCCCGTGTGTGGCGTGTTCCGGCCGTTCCAGGAGACACAGACAGCGGAAGTGGATCCGGTGGAGGAAGTGTCGGTTTAGGCGTAGGGGTTGGGGATTAGGTGAGAAAAGGAAGGAGCTCGAAGGCTCTCGCCTCGAGCTCCTTTTCTTTTCTAGTCCCTGATCCCTGATCCCCAATCGCTGTCCCCTACTGCGTTCCGCCTTCCTTCTGCTCCGCCACCACCTTCTCTCTGCGCTCCCGCTCCTTCCTCTCGCGGATTCTCTTCACCGCGGTCTGGAACTCCTCTTCGTTCATCGCGCGTTGGGCGTGAAAAGCGATATCGGCGTTCATCGCGGCTAGTGCGCGGCCGCGCTCGAGCGCTTGGGGATTTGCTTGCTGATTGATCGGCAGGAGCGCCAGCAGCGCCGCGGGAATCTTCAGGTTGGCGACGTAGATGTTCTTTCCGTCGAGACCGTATTTCTTCCCGCCTTTCTCGAACGTCCAGTCCGTTCCGCGCCGCTGCTGAGCGGCGATGATGGCCAGCGAATCCGCTTTGGTCTTTGCCGCGTTGGCGAGCAAGCTGTCGAGATCGCGCTCCAGCGTCCTCGGAGCGGTGGCGACGTTCGCGTCTGGACTCCAGATTCGCGGGTCGGTGTATGACGGTGTAATACCTTCGAGTGGGCCGCCCCGGCCGATCACCGGACCGCTGCCCGACTCTGGCGCGGTACTCGCCGGCGCGGGGGCGATCTCCGATGGGATCTCGTTAGGCGCGATGATCGGCGCGGGCGGCGCCGCGCGAACAGGCCGGCCATCCCCGCCGCTTCGCCCTGGAGTGTTCGCTCCCGTGTTAGGCACCTGGATGAAGCTGATACGCTCGATCGGCAACGAGACGTCGCGGCGGCGCATGAAGAACTCGTCGAGCGGCAGCGGGATCGACAGCACCCAGAGGAGCGCCGCGCCAACCACGATGTGGATGGCGATCGAGACGAGGTACGCGCCTCGCGAACGCTCCTTCCGGAGGAACGGGTTCACGATACCGTTGCTCCGAACGAGGAAAGCACGCGCCCAGCGCGCGACGCCGCCTCGGCGATCCGCGCTGGCGACGTGATGAACGACACCCGAAAGAAGCCTTCGCCGCCGGCGCCGAACGCCGAGCCCGGTAGCACGACGACTCCTTCTTCCGTGAGCAGTCGCTCGGCGAAGGTCGCGCTGGGAATGCCGTCGGGGAGCTCGATCCAGAGGTACATCGTGGCCCGCGGCGCCTCGCAGTTGAAGCCGGCCGCACGGAATGCGTCGACAGCCGCGTCACGCCGCTCGCGGAACACCGACATGTTCCGCGGAACGAACGTCTCCCAGCTCTCGAGTGCCGCGATTCCGGCTGCCTGCACTGCCATGAACGCTCCCGTGTCCACGAACGATTTCACCTTCGCCAGCGTGGCGGCAATTTCCGGTCGCGCCACCGCCCAACCGCACCGCCATCCCGTCATGTTGTACGTCTTCGACAGGGAATGAAACTCGACCGCGACCTCGCGCGCTCCGTCGATCTCGAAGATGCTGGGTGCCTTGTACCCGTCGAAGGTCAGCTCGGAATAGGCATTGTCATACACCAGCAGGATGTCGAGTTCCCGACATCGCTCTACCATCCGTTCCAGGTACTTTCGCGGCGCGACAGCTGACGTCGGATTGTTTGGGTAGTTCAGGTACAGCAGCTTGGTGCGCAGCAGGACATCCGCTGGCACCTCGTCGAGCTCGACGAGGAAGTTAGTCCTGGGACGAACCGCGTAACGATAGGGGGTGGCGTCCGCGAGGAGCGTGCCTCCGAGATATGCCAGATATCCCGGCTCCGGGATGATCGCGTAGTCGCCGCTCTGCAGGTATGCGAGCGCCAGGTGCGCGATTCCCTCCTTCGAGCCGATGAGCGGCACGATCTCGCCGAAGGGATCGAAGGAGAGCGCGAATCGGCGCTGCATCCATGCCGCGATCGCTTCACGAAACGCGGGGAGGCCTAGCCCAAATCCGTAGCGGCTCATCATCGGGTCGCGGGCCGCACGAGAAAGCGCCTCGACGGTCTGCTCCGGCGGCGCTAGATCCGCGTCGCCAGCGCCGAGATCGATCACGTCCACGCCGCGTGCCGTGAGCTCGCGCTTTCGCGCGGGGATCGCGGCCAACGGATACTCGGGGAGCGTGCGAAAACGCGTCGATAGTTGGGGCATCACATTTCGTTGGTGACTGGATTCCGCACCCGGCTCAACCCTTCGATCTCCACCTCGACGAGGTCGCCGTGGAGGAGCTGACCAACGCCGGCGGGGGTGCCGGTTGCCACCAAGTCACCCGGCTCCAACGTCATGATGCCGGAGATGTAGGCGAGGAGAACGGGAATCGGAAAGGCCATGTCGGCAGCCCGCCCGCGCTGACGTTCGACGCCGTTCACCCGCGTTATTACGCACAGCGCCTCGAAGTCGCGGACCGGGACGACGTCAGAGCCTACCGGACAAAAAGTATCGAATCCCTTTGCACGCGTCCATTGACCGTCTGTTTTCTGGAGATCGCGCGCCGTGACGTCGTTCATTGCGACCACGCCGGCAATCGCATCGCGCGCTTCGCGCGCATCCGCTCTGCGCAGCGTACGTCCCACGACCACGCCGATCTCGCCCTCGTGCTCGACGCGCGCCGACGCACGTGGCAGCACGATCGCATCGCCGTCGCCGACCACGCTCGATGGCGGCTTCATGAAGATCAATGGTTGAGCCGGAACTTCGTTCCCCAGCTCACGAGCGTGATCGAGATAGTTGCGGCCGACGCAGATGATCTTGCCGGGACGGCTCAGCATGACATTAGAGAACTGTTTTGGAACAGGTGCGCCATCGGCCATCCGCCATCTGCCATCCGGAAACGGCGAAATCGGAAGTCATCGAGTGTGCAGTTCGCGGATGGCGGATGGCCGATGGCCGATGGCGCAGTTCGTTTCTCGCTCAGCGCGAGGTTTTTCCGTAGAACTGCCTTACCTCGCCGACTATCTCCTCCCACGCCCCGACCAATCTCCTCGCTGGCGGCAACACCCGCAGAAACGTGCGGCCGTACGCTTTCTGTACCACACGTGCATCGCACAACACGATGACGCCGCGATCGGTGCGCGACCGGATCAGCCGGCCGAACCCTTGCTTCAAGCGCAGCGACGCATGGGGCAACATGTATTCGGCGAACGCATCGCCCCCGCGCGCGGCGATCGCCTCGCAGTGAGCCGCGGTGAGCGGCTCGGTCGGCACGCGAAACGGCAGCTTGGCCAGCAAGAGGCCGCGAAGCGCCTCTCCAGCAACGTCCACGCCCTCCCAGAACGAGGCGGTGCCTAACAACACCGCCCGGCCCGACTCGCGGAAGCGCCGGAGCAGCGGATCGCGGCCGTCCTCGCCGTGCACCAGCAGCGGCCAGCGACGATCGGCGCCGCGCGCGCGCAGCTCGGCGGCCGTCGCGCGCACGTCGCGGTGGCTGGTGAAAAGGACGAATAGGCCACCGTCGGACGCATCGGCCAGATCGAGCAGAATTCTCACCATCCCCGCGAAGTGTGACTCGGCGTCGACGTTAGGCGCCGGGAGGTCCGAGGGGATGGCCAGGATTGCCTGACGAGGATAGTCGAACGGCGACGGAAAAATCTTGGTGTCCGGCTCGAGCGTCGGCTCGTCCAGACCCAGGCGGTCAGCCAGGAAGTTGAACCGGTCATCGCTGGCCAGCGTGGCCGACGTCACCACCGCGCTGTCCACGCGCCGCCAAAGGTCCTCGCGCAGGATTGGCGCGATGTCGAGCGGCACCGACGTCGCGGCGACGTTGCGATCGCGGCCGCGCACCTCGATCCACCGCACGCTCGCGCCGGAATCCGCGGGCGGTCGGAGCGCACGCACCAGACCGTCACCGATTCCCTCCAATCTGCGGGCGACCCCGCGCATCTCGCCCAGCAGTGGCGCGACCGCATCGAGCCGCGTCTCGTCGGTCTCCAGTCGCTCGCGGATGAGGCGGAGCCCCTCGTGCAGCATCTCGATGTTGCCTAGCAAGTCGTCGAGCGCCGCACGGAGTCCGGCGCGCCACACCGGGTGTGCCGCGAAGTCGTCGGTGAGACGCATTACCACCTCGCCCGACTCGCGCATCAAGGTGTCGAGGAGATCGAAGACCAGCGATCCCTTGTCGCGCGCGGCATTCACCGACGGCGTGAGCCGCGCCTGCACAAGGTCGAGGCTGGCGGTGCTCATGAGGTCACGCTGCGACGAGAGGCGTAGCACGAGCGCGTTGAGCAGCCCTTTCCCGCCTCGCCGGTCGAGTCGCGACAGGAGCCGTTGCAGCCCACGCCGTGTGACGCTGGACCCAAGGTGCGCTGCGGCCGCTTCCTCCAGGTGGTGCCCCTCGTCGATCACCAATCGCCGATAGGCCGGAAGCACGGCAGCATCACCCCAGTTCTGCTGCACGCGGCGCACGGCGAGATCGGAAAGCAGGAGGTGATGATTGACGACGATGACATCGGCTTGGGCCGCTGCCTTTCGCGCGCGAAATACGAAGCACTTGTCGTAATGCGGACATTTGAGACGCCCACACAGATCGGGCTCGGCCGCCACCTCATCCCATGCTTCGGGTCGCGGCGGGGTCGGGAGATCGCTCAGCGACCCATCCTTCGTGCGCGCCGCCCACGCTTTGATCGTGTCGATCTCGGCGGCGACGGAATCCTCGAAGAGACCGCCCGCCGAGCCGCTGGCGTGCTCGAGGCGTTGCAGACAAATGTAGTTGCGCCAGCCCTTGAGGAGCGCGAAGCGTACCGGCTGATCGTCGAGCGTGCCCGCCAGGAACGGCAGGTCTTTGCCGACCAATTGCTCCTGGAGATTGATCGTGTTCGTCGACACGATCGTTCGCTCGCCATTGGCCGCTGCCCAGCGCAGCGCCGGCACCAGATAGCCTAACGACTTGCCGACACCGGTTCCCGCTTCGAGGAGCGCGATACCACCGTCGTTGTACCGCCTAACGACGGCGGCGGCCATGGCGCGCTGACTCGGCCGGTCCTCGTACCGCGGCAGTGTTCGCGCGACGGGACCTCCTGGACCGAGCGTGCGCTCGACATCGGCCGGGTCGATCGCGCTCCGCTCTCTGTCGCGCGGAACTTCGACGACGACGTAGAGCTCGCGGGCATCGTTGTCGATGATCCCGAACCCGACGCCGCCATCGTGCATCCGTGCGGCGACTTCGAGATCGGCATCCGACGGTTCGAGATCACCCGACGGATGATTGTGCAGCAGCATCTCGCCGCGCTCGGCGACACCCGGCAGCGCCAGCACGCTCCGCACGTCCCCTCGCGCCACGACGCGCACGCTCTCGACTACGCCCTCGTCATCGAGCGTACCGACAAAGCAGACTTCGCGTCCGCCGGCGAGCGTGATCGCCGCGCGCGCCGCGCGAGAGGCGGAACGGGACAGCCGACTCTCGAGATTCGAGATTCGAGATTCGAGATTCGGGACTGCGAATTCGGAGCCCGCTGCTTCCGAATCTCGAATCTCGAATCTCGAATCTCTCATGTCTTGAGCGGCTTCTTCTTCGCCGCCGGGAACAAGACGTTGTTCAGAATCAGTCGGTATCCCGGCGAGTTGGGGTGAAGGGAGAGATCGGTGGGAGGATTGCCGATGGAGTGCTGTGGATCCTCGGGATCGTGCCCCCCGAGGAAGGTGTAGCTCCCCTTGCCGTAGTCGCCATGGATGTATTTCACCCACGGTGCGCCCGGCTCCTCGGCGAGAACGGTGACGCCCGGCTTGAGCGTCCGACGCGTGAAGCTCGTCGTCACACCGTAGTAGTCGGCGATCACCGAGCGATGATCCTGGGTCAGCATCGTGGCCACGGGATCGAACTTGGCACTGAAGCTGAACAGTGTGAAGGTGCCGAGCGGTTGACGTCGCCCGGGAACGTTCACCTGGTGCCCGTCGATGTCGCTCATCGCGTTCACGAACGGCGCCGTTTCCAGCTTGGCATCCTTCGCGGCGAATGCCCGCGACCAATCCATGCGCGCATCAGCGGCCGCATCCATCGGCGTCCCGTCGGCGAACTGGCCCGCGATGTCGACGTCCTGCCCCGCGACCGCGAGCTCGAGCGTCTCCGTCGCGCCGCACATCGCGAAAAGGAATCCGCCATTCTCCACGTAGCGGCGAATGCGCTCGGCAACGGCCTTTTTCAGCGTCGGCACGTTGGGGAAGCCCAATCTCTGCGCGGCGGCCTCGTTCCACTGCACGAGCTCCACATACCAGGGCGCACCGCGAAACGAGATGTGGAACTTGTTGAACTGACCCGTGAAATCTTCGTGGTGGAGGTGGAGCCAGTCGTATTCGCTCAGCTTGCCGGTGATGACTTCATCATCCCACACCGTCGTGAATTCGATCCCCGCATACTTGAGCGCGAGCGTCACTGCGTCGTCCCACGGGGGTGCCTGAGGCGGCGTGTAGACTGCGATGCGCGGTGCCTTCTCCAGCGGTACCGATTCCATGTTCGCCGCCGCGATCTCGGAGCGGATCGCGGCCAGCGATGAGCCGTCGAGTGCTTGAACCGTAACGCCGTCGAGTCCGGCGCGGCGTCGCATCTCCGGCGTGTCGGGCAGCAGGAACGATCCGCCGCGATAGTTCAGGAACCACTCGGCCTTGGCGCCGTCCTTGAGCGCGGTGTACGTCAGGCCGTAGGCCTTGAGGTGGTTCTGCTGCTCGTCGTCCATCGGGACGAGGAGGAACTGTGCATTGGCCAACGACGGGAGCAACGTCAGCAGCGCGATGACGACCGCACGCCTCACGATGCCGGCACTCCCGCGCGGGCGAGCTCCAATTCACGCCGTGCCTGAGGCACCAGCGCACTCTGCGGATACGTGAGGATGAGATGTTCGAGCTTTCCGATCGCTGCGGCGGCGTCTCCTGCGCGCCGCAATGCGCGCGCCCATTCGAGCACCGCCTCCGGGGCTTCGGGCGAGTCGGCGTGCGATTCGACGATCTGCCGCCAGAGCGCGACCGAGCGTGTCGCGTCACGCCGCGCCGCGTACAAGCGTGCGGCGCTCGCGAGCAGCAGCGGCGCCGCGTCAGGCACCGCGCGTGCTGCATCTTCGAAGGCCTGTGCCGATACCGCGCTGTCGCCACGGGCGAGCAGCAGAAATGCACGACCTGCCGCCGGTGCAGTCTCCTGCTTGGTGCGGCCGAGCAGGGCGAGTGCCGAAACCAGCTCGGGCGATGCATCGCTGGCCGGCTTGAGCGCTTTCCTCGCGGCGCGAAGGTCACCTTCGTACAGCGCGATCCAACCGGCCGCCTCGCTGGTGCGCGCGGCATCTCCGCCCTGTCCGATGAGCGCGCGCGCCTGCGCCATGTCCCCGGCGCGCACCCACGCCCAGGCGAGGAGCTGCGTGAGCCGCGCCTGCTGATCGGGATCGAGATGCTGTGCGAAGCGATCGAGGAGCGCGCGCGCTTCGGTCGGTTTGCCAAGCACGCTCAACGCGCGCATCTGGATCGGCAGAATCATTGTTGCGAACTGCGGCGGATCGAGTCGCTTCTCGGATTCGGCAGAGAGCGAGATTGCCGCGTTGGCGTCGCCGCCGCTGAGGGCCGCGCTCGCTGCACGCACGGCGAGATCTGGCGTAAAGCCGCGGCGCATCGCGGCAACGAGCGCATCGCGCGCCGGCAGCCACGCCTGCGATTCCTCGGCGCGCCGCGCGAAATCGAGCCACGATGCGACGCCGGCGCTGTCACCCGGAAGATCGCGCAGCGCGAACCAGCCATCGCGAGGCGAGCCCCACGCCAGCTCGAGCGCGGCGAGAATTCGTCGCGCGGCTGGCTCGAGCGGAGGCATGAGCAGCGCGCGGCGGACCGCTGGTCGCGTCGCCGCCGGCGTCGGCATCAGCGAGAAGATCGCCGCTTGATCGAGATAGCCGTTGGTGGCCACAGCCGCGCGCCACGACGTCGCCGACTGCTCCCACAGTCCGGTCGCCGCGCGTAGCTGCGCCAGCTCGAACTCCAATCCGCGGCCGGTGCCGAGGTCCGCTTGGGCACGGCGGAGGATCGAGTCCGCCGCTTCGGTCTGCTGATCGTCGAGGAGCAGCTTGGCGTATTCCCGATAAGGCAACGTCTCGCGCGGCCAGTCGGTGCGCCACTTCTCGAACGTCGCGCGAGCCTTCGCCTGGTCGCCTAACGAGCGATAAGACCGCAGCAGCGCCGTGCGAAACGCGGGGACTCTCGGGTTGGCGGCGACCTGTGCCTCCAGCACCGGCACGATCGAGTCGGTCATGCCGAGCTGCGCATAGACGCGCTCCAGGCCGAGCACCACCGCCACGTTACCGGGATTGGCGCGCAGTGCTTCCTTGTACGCCCCCGCGGCCTCGCGATACTTCTCGGCCTGCTCGAGGTCCATCGCGCGCATGTACGCTTCGCCGGTCTGCGCGCCTGCGCGCGCCGGCGCGAGGAGTGTTACGACGAGCGCGACGGCGCCGAGGCTAACGCTGCTGATCCGCATTGATGCGTTTGAAGTACTCCAGAACCGCGCGCCGTTCCTCGGCGGTCAGACCGCGCAGCTCGTTCCAGGTGGGCTCGCGGAAGCGGACGAGCGGACGACCGTTGGCATCGGTACCCGGCGTGAGAAGGGTCGCATCAGTTGCCGCACGCGATTCGCGCTCGCCTTTGTCATCGCGCTCATCCTTCTCTAGCGTGAGGCCCGCGTCGAGCAGGCGGCGGAAGAGCCGCTGCTGACGCTCGGCGATGCTCTGATCCATTCGTGCCCCCTCGAGCGCATCGGCGAGCTGCCGCATCTCGCGCGCGAGCTCTTGCGCGCGGCCGCCGCCGGCCTCGTCGCCCAATTCTCCGAGCTTGTCGGCGAGCTCGCGCTGACGCCGTCCTAGGGCGCGCATCTGCGCCGATGTGGCGGCGCCCGGCTGCTGACCCGGCGCCGGAACGAGTCCCATCGCCTGCGCGTTGATGGACCCCTGCTGTTTCGCCATCTCGCGCATTTGCGCGATCATCTCGGAGAAGCCTGAAGCCGATGCCGCATTCGCTGCGCGATCGCGATCCTTCACCAGCGCGGCCGCCGCGCGGTTGAGAGCCTGAGCCGCCTCCTGCATCGCTGACGTGGCATCGCTTGCGCCTCGCTGCGCTTCGGCAAGCTCCTGCGTCGCTTCCTGCACGCGGCGTCGCGCATCGCCGACGGCGCCTTGCGACTGCTGCGAGATGTGCGCGGACTTTCCGGCAGACTTCTGCAGCCGCTCACCGACCCGCTCCACACCCTGTTGTAGCGCACTCTGATCGCCGCGCATTGACTGCTGCTCTTCGCCGTTTCTCGCGCGATCGGCCAGCGATTCCTGCTCGCGCGCGAGCTGGAGCGTTTCCTGAATCGCGCGATCGAGCTCGCCGGTGAGCTCGTTCTTCCACTCCTGAATCTGCTGCTCGCGCGCTTCCTCCAGCGCTTGCGCCGCGGACTCCATCTGCTGCGCTCCTTCTCGCGCGGCCGATGCCGGTTGCTGCTGCGCGGACTGCTGCTCGGCTGACTGTTGAGCCGATTGCTGCTGCCCCGGACGCTGCTCGCCACGCTGCTGTTGTCCCGCGGCCTTCCGCATCGACTCGGCCGATTGCTGCGCTTTATCGGCCGCCGACTGCACCTTGTTCGTCCCGGCCTCGGCGCGCTCGCGCTTGAGCCGCTCCGAGAGCTGCTCCAATTCCTTTGAGAGCTGCTCGGAACGCTGCGACAGATCGCGCGCCGACGATGCGCTCGTCGAATCGCCACGCGATTGCGCGCGCGACATGGAATCGGCGACCTCCCGCTCGCGGTTCGCCAGCTCGCGGGCCTCGTCCTTCATCGTCTGCATCGCACCTTCGAGCGCGGCACGCTTCAACATCTCCGCGCTGCGCTCGAGCTGCTCGCGTAGCCGCTGCTGTGCCTCGCTCAGATTCTGCAGCGCCTTCCGCATCTCGTCAGGCGATAGCTTCTGCGCCGAGCTCAGCACGTCGTCGAGCTGACGCTGGAGCTCCGGCGTCAGTGCGTCCTGCAAGAGCTGTTGTGCGTCACGAAGCTGCCGTTGGAGGGAGCTGTCGAGCGCGCCGGCAGCCTTCAGCTGTCGCTCCAACGCTTCGGCATCACGCTGCGCCTTCCTGACTTCTTCCTGAAGCTCCTTCTGTCGCTCGGCGAGCGCGCGCGCCTGCTCCGCCGATTCGAACGACGACGTGCGCTCGCCTCGCTCGGCGCGCTCGGCTTGCCTGTCTCGTGGCGCCGACTGCGCCTGCGTCTGACGATCGCTTCTCGAGCGTGCCGCCTCGCTGGTCCGTTGCGCCAGCTCGCGCTGAGCGCGCGCCGCGGCGGCGACGCGCGACGCAGTGGAGTCGGCCAAGGCGCGCGCGCTGTCGCGCTGCTCGCTGAGCGTCGGCACACGGAGCACCAGCTCGCGGCTCTCGGCCGTCTGGCGCCACGGAGAATTGTCGGTGGCGGCTACGATGACGTGCAGCTCATCGCCCGGCTCCAGCCCACGCGGCGCGAGATCGAGGTCGACCGATTCGCTCCACTGCGCCGCGTTAGGCGACGCCAGCGACTGCGCGATCTCCGGCATCGCGCTGCCATTCGCCATTCGGCGCCAGCTGCGCATGGCGATCGTGCTCACGCCGTGATCGTCGCTGGCCATGATCTGGAGAGTGGTGCGGGCGTCGGCCAACACCACGGTGTCGCGCGCCGGCGAGACTACTTCGATTCGCGGCGCGGAATCGGCCAGCACCTCGAGCTCGAGTGGAACCGGGACATCGGCGATCAACCCCTGCCGACCGACGGCCGACCAGCTCCACCGTCCACTCTCCGTGGCGGTGAGCTGGCCGGCGAAGCCATGGCCCGAAGCAGTGAGGCGCAGCGTGTCGGTTCCCTTCACCAGGCCGACGGTCGCCAGCTCCGTCGATGCGCGGCCGCGGATGCTCAACAACGTCCCGCGCGGCACGCGGGCGGGCTCGCCTAACGCGATCGGCTCTGCGGGGCGCTCGAGGTATGCGGGATACGTCGCGCGAATGGCGACGTCGCCGACGAACGGGCGGTCGGTCACGCGCACCACCACCGTGTCACTCGTTAGGCGGCCGTCATCGGCGACCAGCACCACATCGGCGTCCACAGGCCCAAGCACGGTGGTCGCCGCTCCGCCGTCGACCGGTAATTCCTGCGTGCTCCACGGTGCGCCCGTGGTGCGTTGATGCAGCGTCAGGCGCTTTCGCTCGGGGGCTACGACCCGGAGCTTGAGCTTCTCTCCGCGGAGGATCACCGAGGGCGCGCCCTCGATGCGGAGCGGCGGGAGGAGCTCGCCGGTCCAGGCTTTCACCGGATGGCGAACGGCGCGCCATCCGTCAGGCGCCATGGTGCGGGCGGCACCGAGCTGCGCCAGCGCGAGAAGCGCGAGCCCCGCGGCAAGCGCGCCGAACCGCAGGGACCGCCGACGTGTAACCGGAGCGAGCGATGCTCCGAGCGAGTCGAGGCGCTTGGCCATCTGCTCCGAGGCGCGACGACCCAGCGCGCCGCTGGCTCCGACCTCGAGTGCGGCCCGCACCGATCCGTCCCGGAGCTCCCGCTCTTTCTCTATCGCCGCGGCGACCGCGTGACTCGACGTGTCGCGGGCGAGCGCGCGACGGGTCCACCACATCGCTACCGCCACGGCGACCAGAACCAATCCCCACGCCGTGAGCGGTGCCGCCGGACGTGTGATCCATCGCGCATCGCGGAGCGCCAGGCTGAACAGACCCAGCAGCAGCGCCGCGATCGCCAACGACCACGCCAGCGCGCGTGCGATCAAGAGCGCGCCAAGGCGGCGGCGTTCACGTCCGACGAGCTGGGTAACTGTCATACGGTCAGGGGATGGGTCGGCTGGTGACCGCGTACACGAACAGATTCACACCCATGCGTAGCGCGGCCTCGTGCAGCTCGGGAGGGTCCTTATGGACGTCCGGGTCCTCCCAGCCGTCGCCGAGGTCGCTCTGATAATCATAAAACACCGCAAGCCGATCGCCGAGGAAAATCCCGAGACCCTGCGCGGGCTTGCCGTCGTGCTCGTGGATCTTCGGGAGGCCCCGCGGGAACTCGTACACGATGTGGTAGATCGGATGCACGAGCGGCACGTCGACCAGGGGCCGCTCCGGAAAGACGCGCGCAATCTCGCGGCGGAAACTGGTGTCCATGCCGTAGTTGTCGCTCACGTGCAGAAACCCGCCGCGTGCCAGGTACTCACGGAGGCGCGTAACCTCCTGTTCCGTGAATCGAATGTTGCCGTGTCCGGTGACATGGATGAACGGGTAGTCCCATACCCGATCGTCCATCAGCGTGATGCGTGCCTCCGATCGCTCGACACGGAGCGATGTGCGCTGCGCGATGGCGGCCAGAAGGTTCGGAATGCTCGAGGGGTTCGCGTACCAGTCGCCGCCGCCATCATACTGTAGTCTTGCCACCGTCATTCGCGCCTGTGCGGGGAGCGATGCGACTATGACGGGGACGAGCAGCACCGCCGCGAAGACGACAGGAAGTCGCCGAATGAACGACGCTCGAGTCATTGCCCGATTAAACTTGCTCCGGCTCCGCTTCATGAGCCAAACGGTAGGCGAGATTGCGCGGCGCACCGAGCTCCTCGACGAGGACGCGAGCGGTGTCCCGCGCCGAGTGACCGGACCCCCGCAGTGAGCGCGCCCGCTCTCGGAGTGACGATTCATCGACCGCCGTCGGTTCAGCACCACTGATCACGAGCACGACCTCCCCGCGCGCGGGCGTATCCGCGTAATACCGCGCCAGCGACTCCACCGTTCCGCGTTTCAATTCCTCGAATTGCTTCGTCAGCTCCCGGGCGACGACCGCCTGACGTGTGCCCATGCCGAGCTCGACGAGCTCGGCCAGCGTGTCCGCTACGCGGTTAGGCGCCTCATAGAGGACCGCCGTGTGTTCCAGCGCCTGCAGCGCGAGTAACGCGTTTTTTCGCTCGCGTCCCTTTCGTGCGAGAAATCCGAAGAAGGTGAAGCGATCGGTGTCGAGGCCGGACGCGACGAGCGCCGCAAGGAGCGCCGACGCGCCGGGGATCGGCACGACATCGACGCCGGCATCCAGCGCGCCCCGCACCAGTCGCGCACCGGGATCGGAGAGCAGCGGCGTCCCGGCGTCGGTGATGAGGGCGATCGACTCTCCTGCCGACAGTCTGCCGACCAGCTTCGGTGTCGCACGCGCCTCGTTGTGCTCGTGATGCGCCTCGACTGGCGTCGCGATCTGGTATCGATCGAGGAGCGCGCGCGAGTGTCGCGTGTCTTCTGCCACGATCAGCGCCACCGATCGCAAGATGTCGACGGCGCGAAAGGTGATATCGCCCAGGTTTCCGATTGGGGTGGAGACGAGGTAGAGGGTGCCGGGCATGAGCCGAATGTAGAAGCGAGAAACGGGAAGCGGGAAGCGCCAGCACACCGAATGGCTCAGTGGCTGGCGCTTCCCGCTTCCCGCAGGCCGCTTTTGCGGCCGCTTCCCACGCCGCTACGCGGCGCTATGCTCCTGAAACTTCGACTCCAACTTCGCCTTCGGTACCGCGCCGATGACGGTGTCGACCAACCGGCCGTTCTTGAAGAACAGAATCGTCGGGATCGACCGGACGTTGAAGCGCATGGCCGTCCGCTGATTCGCGTCGACATCGAGCTTCGCCACCTTCGCCTTCCCCGCGTACTCCGACGCCAGCTGCTCGAGGATCGGCGCGACCATGCGACATGGTCCGCACCACGTCGCCCAGAAATCGACGACGGCCAATCCATCGTGCTTCTCGATCTCGGTCTCGAAGCTGACGTCCGTCACCGCGAGTGCATTCGACATCTCGTAACCTCCAATGCGCAGGCCTTCGTCGGCCCCGCTTCCATCATTAAGTTTCCAGCGCCCTTCGCTTCCGCGGATGATCCACGGTTATCGAGCGACTATCAAGTCACATGCCCAGCGAGTCTCGTCGACCCTCCCCACCGCGCATCGCACACATTGGCATCGCCGTTCGGACGCTCGACGAGCTCCGTCCGTTGTATCGGGACGTGCTCGGTCTCCCCGAAATCGACCTCGACAATTCCGACGGTGCCGCGATCGCCGGCTTTCGAGCGGGCGACTCCCTCGTCGAGCTGCTCGAATCTCGCGAAGCCGGATCCCCGATCGACCGTTTCGTGCAGCGACGCGGCCCGGGCATCCATCACATCTGCTTCTTCGTAGACGACCTCTCGGAAGCGCTCGATCGCTGCCGCGCCGCAGGCATCCGTCTCATTGACGAGACGCCGCGCATCGGCGCCGAAGGAAAGCCTATTGCCTTCCTGCATCCGGCGTCCACGGGCGGCGTCTTGATCGAGCTCTCTGAAGAGTAAATGCGCGAGAGCGCGGATTGGTTCCTGAATTAGCCTCGCGGCGAGCGCGTCGGCGATCAGCCCTGCGGCGGAGGTGGCTGCCGGCAGAGATCCTTCACCGGATCCATCTCGGCATTCTCCACGAACCAGCGGTTGGATGGACCGCGCACCGTGTAAAAGCTCGTCTCCCGCGTCATGTTCCCCTTGGTGAGGGCGACGTGGAACGTGTGGCCGCGATCGGTCCTCGAGTCATTGGTCACGCGATACTTGTCATGACTGAAGTAGCACTGCATGACGAGAATGCGCTTCTCCAGCTCCTGACGCGGAATCTGCTCGCGCGCGGCGCCTTTGGTCGTCCCCCATACCTGCGACATCGCCTGGACGTCCTGCGACTTCACGGCATCGAGGAACTGCTCGAGCGCGGCACGAGGCGTCGTCGTACCTACCATTCCGGCGGGTGTAGCCGGAGTCGCAACCGAGCCGGTAGACGTCGTAGTCGCCTGCGAGCAGGCCGCCAAGGTCAGCGGAACGATCGCGGCGAAAGCAAAAATTCTCTTCACGTAGTTCTCCGGTCGGAGCGGGTGCGGACGGTGCGAACCTAACTTCGGGCCAACATGCGAGCAACCCACCAGCGTCTCTACATCAACGTCGATCACATCGCCACCGTGCGAGAGGCACGGCGGACCGACGAGCCCGAGCCCGCGGCGGCGGTGCCGCTGATCGAGCGAGCGGGCGCCGACGGCATCACGGCGCATCTGCGGGAAGACCGCAGACATATCCATGATCGAGACGTCGAAGCAATCCTCCAGGTCACGAAGAAGGTTTTCAACCTCGAGATGGCCCTCACCGAGGAGATGCTCGCGCTGGCCACGCGAATACGACCCTATCAGGTCACATTGGTTCCCGAGCGCCGCGAGGAGATCACGACGGAAGGCGGGCTCGACGTCACCAGAGAGCCCGATCGCCTGGCCCAGGGGATCGATCGCCTGAAACGCGCGGGCGTACGCGCCAGTCTATTCATCGATCCTGACACCGCGGCGGTCGAGCGGTCGAAAGAGCTGGGCGCCGACGCGATCGAGATGCACACGGGTCGGTACGCGCACGCGCCTTCGAGTCCGGACACGATCGAAGCGCTTCGTCGCGGCGCGCAGCGAGGTGCGGAGCTGGGACTCGCAATACACGCGGGACATGGACTCACGGTGCGCAACGTGAGGGCAGTTGCGGCCATTCCAGAAATCGAAGAGCTCAACATCGGACACTCGATCGTGAGTCGCTCGATCTTCGTCGGGATCGAAGCGGCAGTGCGCGAGATGCGCGGCGTGATGGACGCCGCGCGGCGTTGATTCTCACAATGGCAGCCGATACGTTCCCGACGCGACAACACGCCGTACCTCTGGAGCACGAATGACGCAGTTCACCGGCCCACTGGAGTTCTTCATCGTCGAGGCTACCGAGTACGTCGAGACGCTCGACGCGCTGCTCGGTACCGCTTCGCGCTCGGGACCGGATCCGGAACGGTTCGGGAAGGCGGCGCGTGGACTTCGCGGCAGCGCGACGATGGCGAGGCAGTACGGCATCGCGGATCTCGCCAACGCACTCGAGCGCGGCGCGCGTGCGCTGCGCGAATCGCGGCTTCGCTGGGATCCGGAGATTCACGCCGCGTTCGTGTCGGCCGTCGACGACCTCCGCATCTTGCTCCGCACCGTGCGCAGCTGGGGAATGCGTGAGGAAGAGCGCGTCCTCCATCGGCTGGCCGAGATCGATCGCATCGTACCGGCGCTCGACGCGACCACTACGCGCATCACGCCGCGCACATCGGGTGCTGGCGCAGCGTTCCTCGCCAAGCAGACCTCTGAGCTGGCCGAGGCCATCCATCGCTTTCACGAAGCGCCCTCCGATCAGAAAGCGTTCGACACGGTCCTAGACAAGGGGCGCGCCCTCCGCGGCGTTGCGACACTGCGTGATCTACCGCCGCTCACCGATGTCGTCGACGCCATCGACAACCTCGGCAAGACGGTGACGCTGGGTGCAAAGCCGATCTCGAGCGCGCAGCTCGCGCTGCTCGACGCGGCCTCCGGCGTTCTCCAGCTTGCGTCGCGCGAGATCGCCGCCGGTGGACGCCCCGACTCATCGAGCTCCGCTGCTCGCCGCTTCGCGCAGGCCTTGGCGATGGCGCAGGAGGATCGCTCCAGCGATCGCATCGTCCCCATCACCGAGCTCTTCGCCGCGGGAAGCATCGGCATCATCCACGCGTCGACGCATCCACCGACGACGGCCGCGCAGCGCTTTCGCCTAGAGGTCGTTAGTCAGGCGGAGCATTTGCGCCGCGTGATCGCCGATGCTCGGCTTCCCGGCGATCCAGGCTCGGATGAGCGCGTGCAGCGGACGCTGAGCGGCGCGCTTCAGTCGCTGCTCGAATCGGCTGAGAGCTTCGGCGAGCGCGGCGTCGCGTCGTTCGTGCAGACATGGCACGATCGAGTGCTCCGGAAGGAGCCGCGCGCGATGACGGCAATGGATGACGCGGCGTCGCTGCTCGCGGATGCGGCGTGCACGCCGGAGCGACTGGCGGCAGGCTTGGAGCGGTTGCTGCCCGACGCACAGCGGACCGGACCCGCGGTCGCAACGCCCGTGTCGACGACTCCGATTTCGACGACTCCGGTATCGACGACTCCGGTATCGACGACTCCGGTGTCGACGACGCCGCTGTCGACCACGCCCGTCGCCACGACGCCGGTGGTGTCGCGCGCCGTCGTGCCTGACGACGCTGCGGCGGCCGACAAGACGCCCGGCGGTACCCCGGCACAGTCGCGCACTGGGAAGCGCCGCACTCCGTCCGGGCGCGAGCTCCATGACGCATTGGCCGTCGGCCTCAATGGCTTCGCCGAGTTAGGCGCGACACCGCTCGGCAGCTCGCCGCCGTTGGCCGAGGAAGTCGTGGTGCCGATCGAGCTGCTGTTGTACCGCGGCCGCGCGGCGCTCGACCGCGCCAAGACGCTGCGCGAAGAGCTGCGCCGTGCCGGTGGCCATCCGTCGAAGGACGAGCTGGAAGAGCTCTACGATCTCATCGAGCTTGCGGCCACCGAGTAGCCGGTGACGGGAAAGATCCGCGGGGCGATCGGGATCCTGCTCAGCGTCGCCCTCCTCTGGTGGGCGCTGCACGACGTGCACTGGGGCGAGGTCGTAGAGCACCTCGGTCGCTCCAGCATTTTTCTCTTCCTGGTGGCCACGGTCATGGCCACGCTCATCTTTCCTCTCCGTGCGCGTCGCTGGCAGATCCTTCTCGAGCCCGTCGCTGGCAAGCTCCCGTTAGGCATGCTGTGGCGCGCGGTGGCAGTCGGGATCGCGATCAGCAACGTGGTCCCCGCCCGAGCCGGTGAGCTTGCGCGCGCGTACGCACTGACGCGTGAAACGCCCCGGGTGCGCTTCTCGGCGGCATTCGCCTCGGTCGCGCTCGATCGGGTCTTCGACGCGTTCATCGTGCTGTCGCTGCTGCTCGTGGCGATGATGGATCCGGCATTTCCTCGCGGTCAGATGGTCGTCGGACAGCCGGCGTCGTATTGGCTCGTAGTCGGCGCATCGGCGGTCGGCATCGCGCTGGTCGGTTTGTATCTGATCGTCTTCTTCCCCGAGCGACTGGTCAGGTTGTTCGATGCCGTCGCGCGTCGCATCTCTCCCAAGCTCGCGGAGCGCGGGCGACACGCGCTTCTCGCATTCGCCGGCGGGTTGGGCGTGCTGCGCGATCCGCGCCGGTTCCTGGCAACTCTGTGGTGGACGCTGCTGCACTGGCTCCTCAACTCGGCCGCGTACGTCGTGGCGTTCAAAGCGATGAGTATCGACGCGCCCTTCACGGCCGCGCTATTCTTTCAGGGCATCGTGGCGATCGGAGTGTCGGTGCCGTCGGCGCCGGGATTCTTTGGCGTGTTCGAGGCGATCGCCAAGGCCACGCTTCCGATTTATGGCGTGAGCGAGACGCTGGCCGTGTCCTGGGCGATCGCTTTTCACATCCTGTCTTTCCTGCCGATCACGATCATCGGTCTGTACTATTTCGCGCGACTGGGCATGCACATGGGCGACCTCAAGCGTGCGCAGACGGACGCGGCGGGCGAGCCCACGAGCGTGCCGTCGAGTGGCGCGGAGGCGAGCGCGCCGAGCGCCACGCGTTGAACGCGGGCGCCGCGCGAATCAGGGCGCAGGCGAAGATCAACTTGCGTCTTCGCGTGCTGGCTCGAGAGCCGAGCGGGTACCATCAAATCGAGACGATCTTTGCGCGCGTGGAGCTGGCGGACGACGTGCGTGTACGCACTGCTGTGCGGGGACGCACGCTGGATTGTCGCGGCGCTGACGTGGGGCCGGTGGAGCAGAACCTGGCCTGGCGTGCGGCAATGGCGCTCCGCGACGCAGGTGGGCCGGACTCCTTCGGCATCGAGATCGAAAAACGCATTCCGGTAGGCGGCGGGCTCGGTGGTGGAAGCGCCGATGCGGGGGCGGTGCTTCGCACGCTCAACGCACTGTCCAATCGCCCGTTGAGCGACGAGCATCTTATGTCGCTCGCGTTCTCGTTAGGCGCTGACGTCCCTTTTCTCACGACGACCCATCCGTTCGCGCTCGGTCGCGGACGTGGCGAACGGCTGCTCGGGTTGCCGGCGCTTCCCTCGGTGACTGTCTGGCTCGCCATCCCCTCGTTCGGTGTGAACACGGCCGAGGCGTACGGCTGGCTGGCGGAATTGCGCGGCGATGCGCCGCCGGATCACGGCGAGCTGGTGATGCCCTCGCTCACCAGCTGGCGCTCCATCGCACCCCTCGCGGTCAATGATTTCGAGCCGGTGGTGGAGGCTCGTCATCCGGAGCTCGGTCGAATTCGTGAGGCATTTCGTGACGCCGGTGCGCGGGTCGCGCTTCTGGCGGGCTCCGGCTCGACCGTGCTTGGCGTGTTCGACGATGCCAGCGCCGCTGATGCGCTCGACGCGTCGAGCTTCGAGGCATTGGGCGCGCGACTGGTGCAGACGCGGACGGCTGAATCGGTGTCGCCCGTCATCGTCGATTAGGCTTTAGTTCGGCCCCTCGCGGCTGTAACTTTCGAGACGCGCTGATGTAGTTCGAAGTGGCGTGCTGCCCCCTCGTCCAATGGCAGGACATCGGACTTTGGATCCGAGAATGGTGGTTCGAATCCACCGGGGGCAACTTCGGTACTCGTCCCTCCCTTTGACTATCTCCATTCCCCGCGCTATCTTACAAGGCTCCGGCCATGAATGAGCTCCTCGTTCCACGCCGCGGGTTCAAGCTTCTCTCGGGGACGGCGAACATGCCGCTCGCGGAGGAGATTGCTCGTTGCTTGGGGGTGGAGCTCACCAAGGTCACGGTGTCGCGCTTCGCCGATGGGGAGATTTTCGTCCGCATCGACGAAAACGTGCGCGGCGCCGACGTGTTCATCGTCCAACCGACGAATCCGCCGGCCGACACGATCATGGAGCTGCTGCTCCTGATCGATGCCGCGCGGCGTGCATCGGCGGCGCGGATCACGTGCGTGATGCCGTATTACGGCTACTCGCGGCAGGACCGAAAGGATCAGCCGCGGGTGGCGATCGGCGCCAAGCTGATGGCGAACGTCGTGGTCACCGCCGGATGCGATCGGGTGCTGGGGATCGATTTCCATCAGCATCAGCTGCAAGGGTTCTTCGACATTCCTGTCGATCATCTCTACGCGGCGCCGGTCTTCGTCTCGCACTATCGCAAGAAGCAGTTGAAGGACGTCGTCGTCGTCGCGCCCGATGTCGGGTCGGCGAAGATGGCGCGCGGATACGCCAAGCGGCTCAACGGCACATTCGCGATCATCGACAAGCGGCGGCCACAGGCCAACGAGGCGGAAGTGTTGAACGTGGTCGGCGAGGTGGCGGGACGTGACGTCCTGATCCCCGACGACATGATCGACACCGCCGGTACGGTGGCAGCGGCGGCGACCGCGCTGAAGCACTTGGGCGCGAAAGACATTTACGTGTGCGCGACGCATGCGCTGCTCTCCGGCCCCGCGCCGCAGCGGCTGGGCAACGCGCCGATCGTCGAGGTGACCGTCACCGACACGATCTCCATTCCAGCGGACCGGCGCTTTCCGCAGTTGAAGGTGCTGTCGGTTGGTGAGCTGTTGGCGAAGGCGATTCGGTATACGCACTTCGATGAGTCGGTGAGTGCGTTGTTTGATTGACTGGCATCGAGATTCGAGATTCGAGATTCGAGATTCGGAGCCGCACACCTGGCGGAGCGCCGAACTCGCAGTCGCGAATCTCGAATCTCGAATCTCGAACTTGAACTTGAAACTCGATCAGAGATTAGAAAATCATGGCTAGCGCTTCTCTCTCCGCCTCACGGCGGACCGACGTCGGCAAGGGTGCTGCGCGTAAGCTGCGCGCGGCGCTCAAGGTGCCCGGCATCATCTACGGCCATCACCGTGAGGCTACGGCGCTCACGATCGACGCGCGGGAGCTGGAGAAGCTTCTCGATTCGATCGCCGTCGGCTCTACTGTCGTCGAGGTCGCGTTCGACGGCACCAGCGCGCGCACGCTGATCCGCGAGGTGCAGCGGCACCCGTTCAAGCGGCAGGTGCTGCACATCGACTTCCAGGAGCTGGTCGCCGGCGAGAAGGTGACGGTCGAAGTGCCGATCGTGCTGAACGGCGTGCCCGAGGGAGTTCGCAACGACGGCGGTACGCTCGACCAGGTGATGCGCACGCTTCAGGTCGAAGTCGATCCGGCGAACATTCCGAGCCACATCGCGGCCGATGTGACGGCGCTCGGGCTGAACGACTCGATCCACGTGAGTGATCTCCAGATCCCCGATGGCGTGACGGTAATGGACGATCTCGAGAACACGGTCTGCGTCGTGGTGCCGCCGCGTATCGAGGCGGAGCCGACGCCGGTCGCCGAGGGCGCGGAGCCCGAGGCCGCGGCCGAGCCCGAGCTCATCCGCAAGCCAAAGGAAGAGGAGGAGGGCGAGGCCGAGTAACCTCGCCATCGCACGCGCTTGAAGGTGATCCTTGGCCTGGGGAATCCGGGCCGCGAATACGAGCGCACGCGTCACAACGTCGGCTGGTGGGTTGTCGACCACCTGGCCGACGTTTGGCATTTCGACGGCTGGCGGAAGGATGGGCAGTCGCTCGTCGCCGCGGGCCGGCTCGGCGCGGCGCACGTGCGGCTGGTGAAGCCGCTCACCTACATGAACCTGAGCGGCAACGTGCTGGTGCAGTACGCGCGTCGTCCGCTCTGGTCGGCCGCATCGGATCTGCTCGTCGTGCTGGACGATGTCGCGCTTCCGGTCGGGACCTCCCGTCTCCGCGCGCGCGGCTCGTCAGGCGGCCACAACGGTCTCCGGAGCATCGAGAGCTCGTTAGGCAGCCGCGAATACGCGCGGCTGAGGATCGGGATCGCGCCGAGCGACCCGGAGCGGATGCGCGGCGAGCTGTCCGACTTCGTGCTCGCGCCATTCGGAAAATCGGAGCGCGAGGAAGTGCTCGCGCTCTTTCCGGCCATCACGGAAGCGGTGGAGCGATGGGTGCATGAAGGCGCGGAGCGGGCGATGAACGTTCACAACCGACGAACTTGAAGTTTATGCCGCCTGACGACTCCGCTGAACCATGCTCTCTTTAGGTATCGTCGGTCTCCCGAACGTCGGAAAATCCACGCTCTTCAACGCGCTCACGGCGGCCAGAGCCGACGCGGCGAACTATCCGTTTTGCACGGTGGAGCCGAACGTCGGCATCGTAGAGGTGCCTGACGAGCGCCTGACGAGACTGGCGGAGATCGTGCAACCCAGAAAGGTGGTGCCGGCGGTGGTGCAGTTCGTCGACATTGCCGGGTTGGTGAAGGGCGCGTCATCGGGCGAAGGCCTCGGCAACAAGTTCCTCGCCAACATCCGCGAGACCGACGCCATCGTGCACGTGGTGCGTTGCTTCGAGGATCCTGACGTCTCGCACGTCATGGGCTCGGTCGATCCTGTACGCGACCGCGAGGTGATCGAGTTCGAGCTGGCGCTGGCCGATCTCGCCACGGTCGAGAAGCGCCTCGACCGCGTGCGCCGCTCCGCCAAGTCGAGCGACAAGGAGGCGCTGGCCGAGCTCCCGGTGCTGGAGCGCGCGTTCGCGTTTCTCAGCGAGGGGCGCGGCCTGTGGGAAGCCAAGCTCTCGCCGGACGAGACCGCGCCGCTCAGGCCGCTGAGCCTGCTCACGGTCAAGCCCGTGCTCTACGCGGCCAACGTCAGTGACGCGGAGCTCCACGGCGACGAAGGTCCTCATCTCCGTGCGCTACGAGACGCGGTGAAACGCAGCGGCGAGCACGCCGAGATCGTTCCCTTCTCCGCCAAGATCGAAGCCGAGCTGGCCGAGCTTCCGCCAGCCGACCGCGACGACTTCCTGCACTCGTTAGGCGTCGAGGAGGCCGGTCTCGACCGGCTGATCCACGCCGGCTACGCGCTGCTGGGACTGCAGACCTACTTCACGGTTGGCGAGCAGGAGGCGCGCGCCTGGACGATCCATCGGGGCGACACGGCCCCCGTTGCCGCCGGCGTGATTCACACGGACTTCGAGCGCGGCTTCATCCGGGCCGAGACTGCGTCGTACGACGACTTCGTCGAGTTCGGCGGATGGAAAGGCGCGCGCGAGAAAGGCGTCGTCCGCTCTGAGGGAAAGGAGTACATCGTGCAGGACGGAGACGTCATTCTCTTCCGCTTCAACGTTTGAAGGCAAATGTGCGATGCAATCACATATCCGCGATGGCTTTCGCACATCTGCCCTATCTCGTATGTAGGGTGCGAAGGTACATCCACAACGCCTTCAGCTCGGTGTCGTTCGCCTTCCCAAAGACCCTCCAGGGCATCGCCTGAGGATCGAGCTGCTTTCCTTCGGGCGTCCTCCCCGTTCGCAGCGCGGTCAGGAACTGCTCTTCCGTCCATCGCGGAAGATTTCCGCTCGCGTTGAGCGCAGGCGCGGGGGTCGGGCCACCTGTCGACCCTTCGAGGTTCGCGCCGTGGCATCCCTGACAGAGCTTCGCCACGTGGGCGCCGTAGGCGGCTGACTGTTCCATGCGCACCGAAGGATGGGGCGCGGAGTGGTCGATCATCCGAGCGCCGAGTGGGAGCGGCGCGCCTATGCCGACGAGGAGACGCGGGATCGGGCCGATGCTCCGTGCCGGCAGCGTGTCGTCCACCGGCGGCTGCGCCGAGATGTAGGTGATGAGCGCGCGGACGTCCTTGTCGCTGAAGCTCGCAAACTCCGGCGACGGCATGATGAAGAGCGTCCGCTTGTCCTGCCCGACGCCGTGCCGGATCGCCTTCTCCCAATCCGCATCGCTGAACGTGGCCGCGGAGCCGCCGCGCCCCTTGGTGAGATTGGGCGCCGCCAACCGAGCAAACATGCCGTCGTTGATCATGAGCGTACCGGCCAAATTGGCGCCATGGCATTCGGTGCAGCCGCGCGTCGTGGCGAGGTACTGCCCGTGGACCATGGAGCTGTCGTCGGCCGGCGGCAACGGATGCGCGGCGATGTCGTACTCGCGATTGAAGCGCTGCGTACCGACGAGCATCAGCACGCCCGCGACGACCAGCACCAACGCCAGCAGCGCGCCGATGCCTAACAAGATGCGACGAACCCACCGATTCATTCTTCGGCCGAAAGCAAGGGAGTGACGCGACGAACGGGGAGCGCGGAACCTGCGCGCGTCGGCCTACCGCGTCAAGCGTCCCCGCAGCACAGTGGCCTCGAGCCAGGCGTCGAGATCTGGCTCGATGAACGGTCCGAGGTCGTGGCCGGCAAACGGATATACTCGGATCGCGAACTGTTTCCGCTCCGCGGCGATGAGCTCCTCGAGGCGAGCGACGCACTCCGGCGTCGGTATGCTGCGGTCCTTGCCACCGAACAGCCAGAGCGTCGGTTGGCCCATGCGCCGAAGATGCTCGAGCGGGTCGAAGCCGTGCGGACCGTCATACGCAGCGAGCTTCTGCGACACGCCGTCGAGCGTCGCTTGGTTGTTCTCCACCAGGTCGCTGTAGTAGTTCTCGATCCCAACTGATACGGTTGGACCGGACAGCAACACGGCGAAGTCGGTAACCGGCGCGAGCGACGCGGCGATCGGGATGATCCAACCCGCCTGACTGACACCCACCAGACCGAGTCTCGATTGGTCGATGCGCGGCTGCGCGGCCAGGTGCTCGATCGCACGCGCGGCATCGCTTGCCAGCAGCGGAAACATCGTGTCGCTGTTCTGGATCCCGACTCCGCTGTACACGCCGCCTGACGAGCCGACGCCTCGCTTGTCGTAGCGCAGCACGGCGAAGCCGCGCTCCACGAAGCGGGAGGCCAGGAACAGTTGCTGCTCCTTGGTGGTGCGCCCGGAGCCGTGCACCAGCACGACGGCCGGGTGAGGGCCGCGTCCGCGCGGCACGTCGAGAACGTAGGCAAGCGGGACGTCACCATTGCGGAACACACCGCTGCTCGTGTCGAAGCCTTCCGCGCCGTTCGGCGACGAGCGGTCATCGCTGCAGGCGGCCAGCGCCAGCGCCAGTACGGCCGCACTCGTCAGGCACCGGCGTTGACGCATGAAACTACGGGATGGACGTGAGGAATCCGATGAACGCGATCGGGACGACGAGCAGCGCGCCGACGATGGCAAACACGGCATCGGCGAGGTGGATCAAGTACAGGAGCGCTTGCACTTCCTGCTCAGTCAGCGCTTGACCATCCGCGCCCGTGACTGTCGGAGCCGCGGGATCACCGGTGATCGTCGCGAACAGTCTGTCGTTCACGAACACGTCGGCGTCGATCGTGGTCGTCGAGCCGGTGACGTCATAGCGAATACGAGCGCCGCCCGAGCGCACCAGCAAGTCGATCTCGGCCGTGCCGCTCTCCGTCGACCCTACCGCTTCGGCGTGCCCCTCTACCGAGAAGTCGCGCGAGCGAATTGCGAGCTCGAAGTCGATTTCCGTCTCGCTGGTGACAGCGCCTGTGCTGCCACTGAGGTCGATCTCGAAGTCGACGCGCGTGCTGCCGTCGGTGAGGAACCCATTCACTCCCAGGTGACCCGAGGTCGGCGAGGCGGTCAGCTCCAGCGTGTAATCGAGGTGTGTGACGCCGCCCGAGACGACGAGTAGCTGCACCTCCATGCTGGTGAGCGACGCGCCGCCACGATCGATGAGATCCGCATGTCCCACCTCGGCCGTCACCACCGGTTGGTGAGTGATCGGATTTATGGCGTAAAGAATGAACCGCGCACCGTTCGACGGTGCGCCACCTCGTCCGGGCGCTGGCACGTAGCGCTGCGCAGCGGGATCGTACACGTAGGTCGTGCCAAGCGCCGTCGGTGGAAGGATCAGCGCCGTGGGTGGCGTGCGCGCAATGATCGCCCGCGCGATCTCATTGGCGACGCCTGGTCGATCGACCGTGCCTGCGCGAGCGCCCCGGAGCAGCGCGTCCGCAACCACGAGCGCCGCGCCACCTTGGGCGGGGTCCGCGGAGACGGCAGCCGCACTGACGCTCTCGAAGATGTTGTGCGAAAGCACCTGCTCCAGCGCCTGACCGTCCGCGAGGAGGCGGGCGGGATCAAAACGGCCGTCGGGTCCGGTGCCGTCTCCGCATGCAGTAAGAGCCGCCACCGCCGTGAGGACCACGGCGGCGCGCATCGATCCGATCGACATTGAGACTCCTGGCTCAGGAGAGTGTGCAGAAAATGGGAGGTGGAGCGGGGTTAAGCGAGCATCACGTCGCATTGCGTGCAACCGACTGTCACGGTTATATTTATAGGTTATCACAATTCGACCATCCCTCCTCCCGCCGCCGGCGGGGGGCGGCAGACCACAGGGAGGAATTCTCACGTGCCTCGCCAGTACGAGGCGGTGTACATCTTCGACTCGACGCTCGAAGACACCGCCATCCAAGACAAGCTCACCCGTCTTCACGGGCTCCTGGGCAGTCCGTCCGACCTTACGATGGATCAGTGGGGTCGCAGGCAACTTGCCTACCCCATCGGCCGGCGCGAGAACGGGTACTACGTCATCGCGCGCTACACCGCTGAACCGACCTCGCTCCCCGAGTACGAGCGCGCGCTCAAGCTCGATGAAGGTGTCGTCCGCTATCTCCTGACGCTCAAGGAGCACGAAGTCGGCGCTCCACCGATGAGCGAGGAAGAGCTGGCCGCGGCGAGAGCACGCAGCGGCGATGATGACGACGAGGAGGAGTAAGCCATGATGCGTCGTCCTCAGAAGGCGTGCCCGTTTTGTGAATCGCGGGTTCGCTTCATCGACTACAAGGATGATCGTGCGCTCGGCCGCTTCATCACCGACACCGGAAAGATCCTGCCGAGCCGGCTGAGCGGAGTGTGCGCTCGGCATCAGCGGCAGCTGTCCACGGCGATCAAGCGCGCGCGATATCTGGCGCTCATCCCGTACTTGAAGGGGCATCAGCAGTAGCCATGGACCACGCGCACGCGCCGGCGCCCGAAGCGTCGGCGGTGTCTGCGCCGCGGGAGCAGCGATGGTCGGGAGTGCTCGTCGCACTGGCCGCCTTTCTTCTGCTCCCGCTCCAGTCGCCGTTCATTCGCGTGCTGCCGATCGACAACACGCTCGTTTTGCTGCTGCCGTTGCTGGCCGCGTGCTTCGTGGTGGGTTGGTGGGCTGGCGGGCGAGTCTCGTTGGCGCTGGTGTGGGTTGGCCTCGCGGCGTACGTGCTGACGCGGCCACCGGTGCCCGGTGCGACGGCATATCACGACGTGGCGCGCGCGTGGGGATTGCTGATCGCCGGAAGCTTTGGCTTGGTGTGTGTCGCCGGCTCGCGCTCGAGCTTTCTGTCGCGTGCCTTGTCGGCGGTGGGAATCGCCGCGGCGCTCGTACTGATACTCACGTTGTTAGGCGAGCTCGATCTCGGCCGATTGTCCGGAATTTTCGGGGAGCGCTTTGCCGCGCGGAGCTCGCTGATCAACCTGGCGATCCCCGGTTTGGCGGCGCCGTCGGACGGAGACGTGGCAGCTGCGCTACCGCAGGTGATGCGAGTAGCGTCGCTGCTGGCGACGCCGGTCGTGCCGGCAATGCTGGCGCTCGAGGCGATTGCCGCCGCGGCGCTGGCGTGGGCTCTCTATCATCGGCTGAGTCGAACGCGGATCGGCGCGCCGCTCGGCCGACTGAGAGATTTTCGATTCAACGATCAGCTCATCTGGGGGCTGGTCGCAGGCATCACGATCCTGGTGCTGCCATCGCTCGCATCACTGCGCGCGTTCGGCGGTAACCTGGTGATTTTTTTCGGCGTGCTGTACGCGTTGCGAGGGCTGGCGGTGATGACGTTCCTGACGTCGCTCGGCAGCGCATCGCTCCGCGTGCTGGCGATCGTGCTCGGGGTGGTGTTCCTCCCGCTCACGCCCGCTTTGGCGTTCGGCCTGGGTGTCGGGGACACCTGGTTCGATCTCCGCAGCAAGGTGCCGCTCGGCGCCACGCCTCCGACCAACTGACGCTCGAAACGCTCGACAGCGCTTCACAGGAGCCGACAATGGAAGTGATTCTTCGACAGGCAGTGGAAAACGTCGGCAAGCCGGGAGAGATCGTGAAGGTTTCCAACGGCTTTGCCAGGAACTATCTCCTTCCGCGCGGATTGGCGTACGAGGCCACCGCCGGAAATCGGAAGCGCATCGAGCAGGAGAAGGCGCGGCTCGAGGCGGCGGAGGCTCAGCGCAAATCGGAGGCGGAGGAGCTCGCGGGGCGTCTCGAGCCGGTGCAGCTCACCTTCTCCGCGCGCGTTGGCGAGGAGGACAAGCTCTTCGGCTCCGTCACATCAGCCGACATCGCACACCAGCTTCAGGCGCAGGGCTTCCAGATCGAGAAGCGACAGATCGATCTGCACGAGCCGATCAAGTCGCTCGGCGTGTTCAAGGTGCCGATCCGGTTGCACGCCGAGGTGAAGCCCGAGATAAAAGTGTGGGTGATCAAGCAGTGATGATGCACGCCCGCTAGAACAGATCGTTACAGCGGGAAGCGGAAGCGGGAAGCGAGTGTGGCGGCGAACCTCCGACACCACACTCGCTTCCCGCTTCCGCTTCCCGCTTCCAGTATCCTCCTGCCGGTCCACTGTTCATATTGGCGTTTAGGCATCTGGCACGTCGCCTGCGCGGTCTCGGTTCGACAACCGACACTCGAGCAACGGCCTTCATCGCATCGTGATGTCCCCTAAAGTCTCTCCCTCCGCTGCCCAGGCGCAGCGAGCGGCGACGCTCGCTCTCGACCTGAAGGCTCAGAACGTCTTGCTCCTCGACCTCGCCAAGGTTTCCGACGCCACCGATTACTTCGTGATCGCCAGCGGGACCTCGGACACGCACGTCCGCGCGGTGGCCGAACACGTCTTGGAGCAGCTCAAGAAGGAGGGCGTCAGAGTTCATCACGTTGAGGGGCTCACACAGGGACGCTGGGTGCTGCTCGACTACATCGATTTCGTCGTGCACGTCTTCCATCCGACGCTGCGGGAGTTCTACCAGCTGGAGCGTCTCTGGAGCGATGCCGACATCACCGAGGTCGACCGAGAAGGAGCGGGCGTGTGAGGAATCGGGTGCGGAACGTGGCCGCCATCGTGGGTCTGGCCACGATGGCTGCCTGGGTACGCGACGTCGATGCCCAGGCGTACTTCGGCAAGAACCAGGTTCAGTACGAGCACTTCAAGTGGCGCGTGCTCGAGACCGAGCACTTCTGGGTGCACTATTACCCGGCCGAAGAAGTCGCCGCACGTGATGCCGCACGAATGGCCGAGCGCGCGTACGCGCGGCTGGCGAGGCTGCTTCAGCATGAATTCCGCGAGCGCAAGCCGATCGTGTTTTTCGCGTCGCGCTCCGACTTTGGCCAGAACAACGTCACCGGCGACTTGGGCGAGTTCACGGGTGGCGTGACCGAAGCGCTCCGTCACCGCATTCTCCTTCCCTTCACCGGCGACTACGCGAGCTTCGAGCAGGTGCTCATGCACGAGATGGTGCACGAGTTCCAGTACGACATCTTCTCGCGCGGCAAGGCTGGCCAGGGCCTTCAGACGCTGGCACAGGTGAATCCGCCGCTGTGGTTCGCCGAAGGGATGGCGGAATATCTCTCCATCGGTCAGTACGATCCGCACGCGTCGACAGTGATGCGCGACGCCGCGCTCAACGGTCGCCTGCCGACGATCGAGCAGATGACCGACCGCCCCGATCTCTACAATCCATACGACGTCGGACAGGCGCTGTGGGCCTACATCGGACAGCGTTGGGGCGATGAGGTCATCGGTCAGATCCTCAACTCGGCGCCAAACGTTGGAATCGAGCGCGCCTTCAAGCGAGAGCTCGGCTTATCGCTCGATGAATTGGGCGACGAATGGCGTGAGGCAATGCAGCTCCAGCATCTGCCGCAAGTGGCGACCTATGACCGCGCTCGCAAATTCTCGACGCCGCTGCTCACGGAACGGCGCTCGGGGGGGCAGATCTTCCTCGCGCCGGCGCTGTCGAGTGACGGCCGACACATCGCCTTCCTCTCGAACGGCAGCTTCCTCCGCGGCGAGGTCTTCATCGATCTCTGGTTAGGCGACGCGCGCACCGGGAAGCGGATCAAGCGGCTGGTAAAGAGTACGCTCGATCCAAACTTCGAGGAGCTGCGTCTGCTCTACTCGCAGAGCGCGTTCTCGCCGAATGGAAAGCAGCTCGCGTTCACCGCGCAGCGCAGCGGACGCGATGTGCTGTACGTGATGGATGTGGATCGGCGGAAGATTCGGACACGAATCGATCTGCCATTGGAGGGCGTCACCAGCCCAAGCTGGTCGCCTGACGGCAATCAGCTCGTCTTCAGCGGACACGCCGGCGGAATCAGCGATCTCTACATCGTCGATGTGAACGGAGAGAATCTCCGGCAGCTGACGAGCGACAAGTACAGCCAGATGCAACCGCAGTGGTCGCCCGACGGGAAGACGATCGCCTACGCGACCGACTACGGACCGCAAACCGATTTCGATCTCCTGAAGTTCCAGTCGTGGCGGATCGCGCTGTTCCATCTCGGGAGCAGCCGCGTCGAGCTTCTCGAGGGACAAGACGGTCTGAACTTGAATCCGCAATGGGCGCCTGACGGACGGTCCGTCGCGTACATCTCGAACCGCACGGGAGTTCAGAATCTCTTTCTCTTCGATCTCGACGCGCGCGAGCACTACCAGCTGACGAACGTCGTGGGTGGCGTCACGGCGGCAACGCAGTACAGTCCGGCGATCACCTGGGCGCACCAGGCCGATCGGTTGGCGTTCACGTACTTCGAGAACCGCGACTACACCGTCTGGGCGATCGACAATCCACGGTCGCTCAAGAAGCAGCCCTATCGTGAAAATCCGGCAGCGCAGGTGATTGCCGACCGGTCGACGACGACCACCGAGAGCACGGGCGTGATCGCGCCGTCCGCCTCGTCCGTGCCTGGGTCGATGGTGCCGCGCGACGCACGCAATCCGGATGGCGACGATCCTCGCTCGTCGTCGTACTATCGCACGTCGGAAGGCTTCCGCCCGTCGGCCACGGTGAGCCCAGCCGAGCGCGGAAAAGCCGATCGGGCGGTGACCGTCGCGCAGATGCTCGACAGCGCGGCCATGGCGCTCCCCGACCCGGCGAAGTTCAAGGAGTACCGCTACAAGATCCGCTTCTCGCCCGACTACGTGGCGCGGCCGACGATCGGATACACGCGCGACAACTTCGGCCGCGGCGTCTTCGGTGGAACGACGATCATCCTGTCCGACTTGTTAGGCAACAATCGCCTGGCGTTCGCCGGTGAGATCAACGGGCGTATCAGCGAGGCGCGATTCCTGGCGGCGTACACCAACCTGTCGCGCCGCTTCCAGTACACGGCCGGGATCTACCAGCAGCCGTACTACTTCGGGCAAGGGTACGGCGTTCGCGAGACCGAGATTCCGGGCGAGTTCGAGGAGACGCAGATCATCACGCGCTACATCGAGCGTCAGGCGTTCGGTGTGGGTGTGTACCCATTCAACCGATTCCGCCGTGCCGAGCTCGGGCTGCAGCTGACGAGCATCGATCGGGCCGATCTGTTCCTGGTTCGCTCGATCAACAATGAAGGGCCGACCAGCAATTACACGATCGATCGCGAGGTCAACAGCGCCACGTTGAACCTGGTGCAGCCATACGCGGCGTTCGTGTTCGACAACGTGCTCTACGGCATGACAGCGCCGATCATGGGGCATCGCTACCGCCTCCAGGTGCAGCCGATCGTCGGAAACTTCCAATGGGTCGACTACCTCGCCGACTATCGTCGCTACACGCCCGTGATCTTCAACTTCCTGACGATTGCTACGCGCGGGTACTTCAACGCATCGGTCGGTCGCGACGCCGACAGTCTGCGCAAGTACATCGGCTTCACGGATTACCTGCGCGGCTACGAGCGGGAAACGTTCCTCCGCGAGCCGTGCTCGCTGTCGGACTCCACCAACTTCTACCGGTGCTCGCGACTCCTCGGCAGCCGCGTGGCGCTGGCGGGCGCCGAGCTTCGCTTCCCGCTTCTCCGTCGCGTGGACTTCGGTCCACTCCCGATCTCGCTGCCGCCGGTGGAAGGCCTCGTGTTCTACGACGCCGGGATCGCATGGTTCGCCGGACAGAAAGTCACGCTCCGTCGGAAGGGTGATGGTGATCCGGCCAGAGAGCGCTCGCTGCTCACGAGTCATGGCGTCGGGATCCGCGTGAATCTCTACAACCTGGCGATCCTCAGGTGGGATTACACCTGGGCGCATGATTCGCCACGTGACAAACCGTTCTGGAGGTTTTCGCTCGGACCGAGCTTTTAAGTACGGGAAGCGGGAAGCGGGAAGCGGGAAGCGCTGCGGCGACGGTACTCGTCAGGTGTGCCGGGCAGTCGCTTCCCGCTTCCCGCTTCCCATTTCCCGCCATACTTCTTCCCGGCTCTTTCGCGCGTCCCGCGTCGCCTCTAGCTTTCTGCCGTGCGAACGCTACTCGCGTTGGCGCTCGTGCTGGTCACGGCCTGCGGCTCTGGCGACCGCGCCAGCACCGCCGCAGACTCACCCTCCGTCGCCAGCAACACGCGTGGTCCCGACATGCTCGCCATCCGCATCCCACGGGCGGGCGGCACGGTTCGGGCCTACGCGTATCCGCGTCTCGACACCGTAATCTGGTCGTCGAAGACGGCGGCACCGGCGATCGACCGCGTCCTCGCGTTCGACCCGAACGCCGGTACGATCGCGGCCCTGGATGCCAAGGGCGCGCCCGTGCGCATCGACCTGCGGATCGGTGGTGTCGCTCGTGAGGCAACGCCCAAGCTCACCAAAATCGTCTCGCTCGATGGCGCGTCATTCTTCGGCATCGGACCGAACGGAACTGTCAACCGCCTGACAGCGGCGGGCTCCTGGCAGTTCAAGCCTCCCATTCCAGCGCGTGACGTCGTGCCGCAGCTCGACGGATCGATACTGGTGCTCGCCGATCGGGGACAGTCCACGGTGGTATGGCACCTCTTCCCGCCCGAGACACGCATTACGGACACCGCCGTAGTGCCGCGCGCATCGCGCGTGGTTCCATCCGGCTCCGGCGACCGGCTCTATGTCACGACCGACACGGCGCTACTCGGTCTTCGCGGTCGCGATCTCGAGCCGGTACCGCGCGTGCCACTCGACCGAAAGCCGCGCTCGGTGGTGACGACGCCGAGTGGCGATCGCATCTACGTGGCGCTCGACTCGAGTCCGCGCATGCTGGTCATCGATCGCTACTCGGGCGACGTGGACGCGCGGATCGATCTTCCGGGGATCCCGTCCGAGCTGCGCATGGATCCCACGGGCCGTTATGTCCTCGCGCGACCGGCAGGTGCCGACTCTGCCTGGGTCATTGCCGTCGGCACGGATCACTTGAACGGCTCGGTGCGGACCGCGTGGCGCACGGATCTGCCAGCAGTCGCCCCTGACGGATCGATCGCCCTGGCGCGCGGCACTGACGTCACCTTCGTCGACGGCGAGTCGCTGCAGCCCACCAACACGATTCGGAACGGCGCTCGAGACGCCTGGCACTTCATTCTCTGGGATGGCTTCCGACCGCGGCAGACTCCCACCGAAGAGCAGGTCGCCGTCCAGCCAAGCGACGAGCCGGTCGACAGCGTTGCTTCGACAAATCCGTTCGAAAGCCCGCCGCCGAGCGACAGTGCTGGACCTGCTACCATCGAGGGGACGCCCGCGGCGCCGCCTGACTCAGTGCGGCCGCCGGCGTTCACCATCCAGTTCGCCGCCCTCCGCGACGAGAGCGCCGCGCGCGAGACCGCCCGCCGGCTGCAGGTCGACGGCGCCACACCGCGCGTGGTGACCACGGTGCGTGATGGCATTACCATATACCGCGTCGTCGCCGGCCCATTTCCGACCAAGGCGGACGCCGAGCGCGTCGCGGCCGCGAGCGGCCAGTCGTACTGGATCTATGAGGGAGTGCCGTAGGTGACTCACACCGCCGAGATGCTTGCGATCGACTGGGAAGACGAGGGTCGACAGCTCGCCGGCAAGCTCGATGACGTGTCGGCAGCGGTCATCGTTGGCCGCGACCCCGTTGCCGCCGCCAAGGTCGCGTTAGGCATCGGCCGTATCCAGGCGCGTCGCCGCCGCGTCGCGATCGGTGACCTGGTCGGCGAGATCTCGGCGCTTCAATCGCTGGTGCCGGCCGACGAAGGCCACGGCCTCGCCGACGCTTTCCTGTATGGCGTATCGCTCACCCGCATCGCGCACCCGATCGACGCGGCGAAAAATCTGTACGTTCTGCCGAGTGGAATGGAACCGCTCGACTACGACGCCATCTTGCGAAGCGATCGGTGGGCGAAGCTAGCCACCGGATTCCGCGAGACGGAAGCGCTGCTGCTGATCCTGGTGCCCGCGCGCGCGAGTGGCCTGGAAGAGCTGCTGAATTCCGTCGACGGCGCAATCGTCGTCGGTGACGAGCGGCGATCGGTACCCGGTAAGGTCTTGGCATCGGTGCGCCCCGCTGCGCTCGTCGCCGCCGAAGCTGACAGCACCAGCGTGCACGACGAGTCACTCGCGGCGGTGTTTGGCGACGCGCACCGGCGAAAGAGAACGGCCTTCTTCGTTGCCGCGGCGCTGGCTGTGATCGGCGTCGTAGCTGCTCTGCTCTGGGCCTTCGCTTCCGAATCGACGAACGCCGCGCAGCAAGCGCCAGCGACCGACACCGCATCCAGTGGCGTGCGCACCAGCGACAGCGCCGCGGGCGTCGCCATCCCCGCGACCCCGTCGAGATTTGGTGATTCCACCTCGGCAATGGCGTATGCCGTCGAGCTCTTCAAATATTCGAGCTATACGGAGACGACTGGAGAGCTCGATGACGCGGTTCGCAGCGGAGTCCCCGTCGTCACGTTCGCACCACTGCTCGTGGGACCCGACAATGCGCGATGGTATTCGCTCATTGCCGGCGCATTCAAGAGTCGCGCGGAAGCCGAGTCGCTCCTCACATCGCTGCGATCGCGTGGGTATCTGCCGCGCGACCGCGGAGCGCCGGTGCGTGTGCCATACGCGATCCTCGTTCAGCGCGGCGTGACTGCCGAGAACGCACAAGGTCTCGTGCGCGGTTATCATTCCCGTGGACTTCCCGTATACGCGCTGCGGCAAGACGACGGAACGGCGACGCTGTACGCGGGAGCATTCGTGTCACCCGAGGAGGCAGCGACGCTCCTCGCCTCCTTCCGAACGTTCGGCGACTCGCTGACCGTCGTGTATCGAACCGGGAGACTCTTCTAGTGCGCCTGACGAAGCTGGAGCTTCAGGGCTTCAAGTCCTTCGCCGATCAGACCGAGCTCGTCTTCGAGCCCGGCGTGACCGCCATCGTCGGCCCGAATGGATGCGGAAAGTCCAACGTCTCCGATGCCGTCCGCTGGGTGCTCGGCGAGCAGCGTGCTCGCGCACTGCGTGGCGCGAAGATGGAAGAAGTGATCTTCCAGGGCTCCTCGGCTCGCCGCGCGGTCAACATCGCCGAGGTGTCGCTGTTCTTCG
Source organism: Gemmatimonadaceae bacterium (assembly GCA_035253585.1). Lineage (GTDB taxonomy): Bacteria > Gemmatimonadota > Gemmatimonadetes > Gemmatimonadales > Gemmatimonadaceae > DATFBY01. The sequence goes on from DATFBY010000006.1 coordinate 53,571, forward strand.
AGAACGATGACGGCACCCTCCCGGTGCCCTTCAAGGAAGTCGTCATCACGAGACGGCTCTCCCGCTCGGGCGAGAGTGATTACTTGCTGAACCGGGCACCGTGCCGGCTGCGCGACATCCACGACATGGTGCGCGGCACCGGGCTCGGCGCCGACTCGGGTGTGGTCATCGAAGCACGAATGATCGACGCGCTGCTCTCGGACAGACCGGATGATCGGCGCGAGCTCTTCGAGGAGGCCGCGGGCGTCGGCCTGTATCGCGATCGCCGGCGCTCGACCGAGCGGCGGCTCGAGGAGACGACGGTCGATCTGTCGCGGCTCGACGATCTCATCTCGGAAGTGCAGAGCCAAGTGCGCTCACTCGCCCGGCAGCGCAAACGCGCGGAGCGTCACGCGGAATTGATGGAGCGCCGTTTCGCGCTCGAGCTCACGCTCGCGGCGCGGGAGATGGAGGCGTGGCGCGAGGAGCTGGCACGACTCGAGGAGCGCGTCGCCGAGCTTCGGCCGGCACAGCCCGAGGCCGAGGACCGCGTGCGCGACGCCGAGCGCGCTCGCGAGGACGCACATGGCGCACGCACCGCCGCCGAAGCACATCGCGCCGAGCTCGCACGTCTGGTGGCGCAGCAGCAGCAGGACGCGCTTCGTCTGGAGGGCGAGCTGGCCGTCGCCAACGAGCGCCAGCGGAACGCGGTAGCACGGCGGCAACGTGCCGAAGAAGAGCGCCGTCACGGCGAGCTTTCGGGCTCGCAGCTCATGCGCGATCGCGATCAGGCCGAGGCCGAGCGCATCCGGCTCGCCGCGGAGCTCGAGGGCGCGACCGAGGCGCTTGCCGGCAGCACACGCGCCGAAGAGGAAGCGCGAACGGCGGTTGGTGACGCCCGCACCGCGTTCGAGAGCACCGAGCGCCGCGTGCGTGAGCTGCGCGACAGTGCTGGGCGTGCGGCGCTCGACCGCGAGGGCGCACTGCGCGAGCTCGAGGAGCTGAAGCAGCGCTCCGACTCGTTAGGCACCGAGCGCGAGCAGATGAGCGACCAGGTCGAGCTGGCCCGGCGTGAGCGTGCGCTCGCGCAGCAAGCGGTGGAGGAGGCGCGCGACGTGGCCGCCTCGAGCGACCAGCGCCTTGCTGCTGCCCGCGAGAACGCCGACGCGGCACGAGCGTCCGAGACCGCGGCACGCCAGGAGCTGTTCCGCGCCGAGGAGACTCTCACTTCCCTCCAGGGAAAGGTAAACGCGCTTCAGGCGCTGGAACGGGAACGAGTGGGCTTGGCCCCGGCCGCCGCCCGGTTGCTTCGAGAGCGCGAGCGCTTCTCGTCAGGCGCGGTGCTGGGGCCCATCAGCGACTTCATTTCCGCCGGCTCGAGCTCCGCGCTCGCGGTCGAGAAGTTCCTCGGCGCGACGGTACACGCCATCGTCGTCCGCGATCGCGCGGCCGCCGAAGAGATTCGAGCGTGGCACGCGGCGAGCAATCCGGGTCCGCTCCTTCTCCTCCCGCTTGATGCGCGCCACTCCGATGGCGGTGGGGCGCTCGCGGATGATGTGGAAGCCACCGAGCCCGCGCGCGCATGGGTGCGCACGCTTCTGGGCCGGGTAGAGGCGGTCGAGGGCGGAGCCGCATTCGTCGACGCGCGCGGCGCCGTATGGCTTCCGGGGACGGTCGCCGGTCCGGGACCACTGCGGCGCCGGGCCGAGCTGGCCGAGCTTCGCCTCTCGTTAGGCGCCAGCGCGGCGGCGCGAGATGCCGCATCCGCCGAAGCCGATGCAGCACGCGTCGCTCTGGAGAGCGCGGAGAGCGATGTGCTGGCGGCCTCCGAGGCGCGGAATGTCGCGCATCAGGAGAACAGGCGCGCCGAGGAGCACCACGGGGAAATCGTCAGGCGCGTACAGCGCGCGGAGCGGGAGCTCGAGCAGCTCGACGCCTCGATTCAGCGACTGCACAGCCGGCGCGAGGAACTTCGCGAACGCCTGGCGCGCATCGACGAGGAGGTGGCAGGGCTGGCGACGGCGCTGCGCGATCAGGAACGTGACATCGGAACGGCCCGCGAGCGTCTCGACGCGGCCGATCATTCGCAAGAGACGGCGCGCAACGCGCGAACCAGTCGTCAGGTGGAGCGCGCTCAGATCGAGGCCAGGCTGCAGATGGCCATCGATCGGGAGCGTCGCCTGACCGAAGAAGTTTCGAACGCCAGTGCTCGGCTCCAGGCGCTGATGGCAGAGCTTTCCGACATCGAAGAGGCGGATACGGCATTGGCCGCCAACATGGCCGTCTGGCAGCTCGAGTTGGAGTCACGGCGTGCCGCGCTGGAGGATGGCGAGCGTCGGCTCGAGAGTGCCGAGCGTGCCGTGCTGGAGGCTGATGATCGCTTCGCGGCGGCAGAGCACACACTCGATGCGGTTCGTCATGCCGCGACCGAGCTGGCCGAGGAGCTTCATCATGCGGAGCTGCGTCTGACGGAGTTGTCGGGACGTCGCACGGCGATACGCGAGCGACTCGAGGCCGAATGGCGCCGGCCTCTCGACGAGATGCTGGAGACCGTCGTGCCACTCGATCTGGACGACGAGACGCTTCGTGCCGACGTCGGCAAGCTGCGCGAGGACCTGGAATCGTTAGGCGCGGTGAATCCGCTGGCGATCGAGGAGCACGAGGAGGAGACCAAGCGCCTCGACTTCCTGACCACGCAGCGGAACGATCTGGCGGCCGCGAAGCAGTCCCTCATGCAGGCGATTCGAGAGATCGACACCACGGCGCGGGAGCTTTTCCTGGAGACGTTTGTGCAGGTTCGGGAGAACTTCCGGCAGATCTTCATGACGCTCTTCGGCGGCGGCGAGTGCGACCTGCGGCTCGAGAATCCCGAGCTGCCCCTGGATTGCGACATCGAGATTCACGCGTCGCCGCGCGGCAAGCGAACTCAGCGCATTCACCTGCTGTCGAGTGGTGAGCGCGCACTGGTCGCGCTCTCGCTTCTCTTCGGCATCTTCCTCACCAAGCCCAGCCCATTCTGCCTGCTGGACGAGGTGGACGCGCCGCTCGACGATCAAAACGTCGGGCGCTTCGTGAAGATGCTGAACCAGTTCAAGGACAAGACGCAGTTCATCGTCATCACCCACAACCCGCGCACCACGACCGAAGCCGCGGACGCGGTATATGGTGTCACGATGCAGGAGCCCGGCGTCTCATCCTTCGTGAGCGTCCGCATGCGCGGCGCGCCGGTAGAGGAGGACGAGATTCCGACCGCGGTGCAGAGCGAGCTGCGTGCCGACGCACGCGCGCCGCGGTCGTTCAGCGACGCCGAGGAGCTCGCGGCGCCCGTATGATCGCGCGCACCGCGAGCCGCGCGAGTTTCGCTTGGGCGGCCGCGGTGCTGACAAGTGCGGCGCTGACGTCCCTTCCGTCGCCTGCGGCTCGCGCTCAAGGTGCGCCGCCGGCACCCGCGGAGGGCGGGAGCGTGAGCGAGCCGCCGCCAGTGACGCTGCTCTATCAGAACTTCCCCAACCCATTCACACCGTCCGAAGGCTCGCGGACGTGCATCTGGTTCGACCTCGCCACTGAAAGCCGCGTGCAGCTCGACGTGATCGATCTGCGGACCCGCCGCGTCCGGCAGATCCTTCCGGCAGTCGGCTTCACGGGTGTTTTGCCAGTTGGTCGATACGGCCGTGGAATCGGCAACGAGTGTGATCCGGTCATCAGCTGGGATGGACGTGATGAAGATGGACGGCAAGTCCCATCCGGCGTCTATCTGCTTCGCTTGACCGCCGACGGCCAGAGCATCTCTCGAAAGATCGTCGTCCACATGCCGTAATGCGCCTGACGACAGTCGGCACGGGTACCGCCGCGCCGTCGCAGACGCGGGTGAACGCGGGCCATCTCATCGACGCGGGCGAGACGCGACTGCTGATGGACTGCGGCAGCGGTGTCGTGCATCGCATGGCAGCGCTCGACATCGACTGGCGCACGATCACGCACCTGGCGATCACGCACTTCCACTACGATCACATTCTCGATGTTCCCACGCTGTTCTACGCGTGGGTCTATGGAACGCTTCCGAGACGAAGCGCACCGCTCGAGCTGATCGGGCCACCAGGGATCGAGCAGCTCCTGGAGAAGCTCGGTGGTCTCATTGGCGATGATCTGCGGACGAAGGGCTTTCCGGTCGCGATCCGCGAGCTGCCGCATGGAGCCTCGATTGAGGCGGGCGCGCTGACGGTCGAGGCGCACAAGGTTCCGCACACCGAGGAAAGCATCGCATATTCCGTCAGGAGCGGCAATCGGCGCGTGGTCTACAGCGGCGATACCGGTCCCGACGCGGCATTCCGCGCGTGGGCCGCGCACGCCGACGTGCTTCTCGCCGAATGCTCGCTGCCCGCATCGATGGCGATGGCGACGCACATGACGCCGGAGAATTGCGCCGAGCTGGCCGCGGAGGCGGCGCCGAGGACTCTGGTGCTGACGCACTTCTATCCGCCGGTCGAGGCAGTGGACATCCGCGGCATCGTCGCCAGCCAATTCACCGGCAACGTGGTGCTGGCCGCGGATGGGTGGTTTACCGAGATCGAGGACTGAGCATGCTGGTCGTGATGAGACATGGTGCGACGGAACGCGAGGTAGCGGCCGTCGTGCGCGTGATCGAAGAGATGGGGTACACGGCGCGGCCGATGCCGGGAGCGCAGCGGACAGCGGTGGGCGTTGTCGGCAACGATGGACGTGTCGACAGCTCGCGCATCGAAGCGCTGCCGGGCGTGGCGCAGGTAATCCACGTGACACAGCCCTACAAGCAGGTGTCGCGCGAGTGGCGTCCGGAGAACACCATCGTCACGATCGCACCCGGTGTCGAAGTCGGTGGGAATCAGGTGGTACTGATGGCTGGACCGTGCTCCGTCGAAAGCGAAGAGCAGATCGTGACCTCGGCCAAAGCGGTACGCGATGCCGGCGCATCGGTGCTGCGCGGCGGCGCGTTCAAGCCTCGCAGCTCGCCGTATTCATTCCAAGGCCTGGGCAAGCGCGGACTCGAGCTGCTGGCGCTGGCGCGGAGTGAGAGCGGGCTAGCTATCGTCACCGAAGCGATGGATGAAGAAGGCGCGGACCTGGTGGCAGAGGTTGCCGACTGCATCCAGATCGGCGCCCGCAACATGCAGAACTATTCGCTCCTGAAGCATGTTGGCCGGCTTCGTAAGCCGGTCCTGCTCAAGCGAGGCATGGCGGCGACGATTCATGATTTGCTCTTGAGCGCCGAATACATTCTGGCGGCCGGCAATCAGCAGGTGATCCTCTGCGAGCGCGGCGTCCGCAGCTTCGACACCATCACGCGGAACATGCTCGACCTGACCGCGATTCCGATGGTGCAGAGTCTGTCGCATCTGCCGATCATCGCCGATCCGAGCCATGGCACGGGGTTGCGCGACAAGGTGAGCCCAATGGCGCGCGCGGCGGTGGCAGCGGGAGCGCACGGGGTGTTGATCGAAGTGCATCCGACGCCGGAGCGAGCCATGTCGGATGGTGCGCAGTCGCTCGATCCGACGCAGTTCGCGCACTTGGTGGTGGAGCTGCGCGCCATCGCGGCGGCAATCGGCCGGACGATCACGCCGGCGCCACGGCGAGAGCGCACGGGAGCGGCGGGAACGGCGCCGGTCGCGGTCGTGTAGAACCTGGTCGGCAACTTGCTGATCAGGACCTCATGAAAGCACTCATATTTAGTCTAAGTATAGCAGCGGCAACAACTTCGCTGCTCGGTGCGCAGACGCCGGAAGCCACCCTCGATCGCGCCACGAAGGCGTACGACGGGGTGAAGACGGTGCGCGCCACTTTCTCGCAGTCGATCACCAATCCGCTCACCGGAACGGAGTCGAAGGCGCGTGGCGAGTTCGTGCAGCAGCGTGATCGCGGGCGTCTGGCGATTCGCTTCATCGATCCGGCGGGCGACCGCATCGTGGCCGATGGCAAGCACGTCTGGGTGTATTTGCCGAGCACGAATCCGGGGCAGGTGATCCGGATGAAAGCGGCCGCGGGCGCGGCCGGCACTCCCGATGTGACGGCGCAGTTCCTCGATGCGCCGAAGGGCCGCTATGCGGTGAGCGATGCGGGCAAAGGGACGGTCAACGGCCGCGCTGCGCGGGCGCTCCTGCTGGTTCCGCGCGGCGCGAACGCTCCCTTCCGCAAGGCGACGATCTGGGTGGATGACGCCGACGGACTCGTTAGGCAGTTCGAGGTCACGGAGGCGAGCGGACTCGTCAGGCGGGTGACGATCACGTCGATGCGGCCGAACGTGGCGGTCAGTAGCTCGAGCTTCAACTTCACGCCCCCGAGGGGGGTGAAGGTGTT
>DATFBY010000007.1:0-13634 GCA_035253585.1 Gemmatimonadaceae bacterium
CGTGCTCGGGTTATTTCGAGAGGAGCAGTATCAGCCGGATCGGGCGGCCGAAGGGGCGACGGAACTTTCGATCCTCAAGAACCGGAACGGGGTCACCAGCTATGTAGATCTGTACTTCTACAAGCAGTGGCTAAGGTTCGAAGACATGATAGAACCCGATCGCTGACGTCGGCAGAACGCAGATCGACATCGCTGATGTGCGATCTGCGTTAGACAGGCTCGTTAGGCATCGGCTGTCCCGCCGTTCTGCTCGCCTTCCATGCTTCGATCCACCCCAGCTTTCTCCCACTGAGCAGTGTCGCGCCCTTGAAGTAACGCGCCGAGAGCGCCAAGAGCGCGAACGATGTCAGAGTGGCGAGCGCGAGTGAGCCCGCGACGTCGGCGGGCGAGATGTACCCGATGGCCGAGCGAAGGAGCACGAGGGTCGGCGCAATGAGCGGAATCCACGTCAGGCGCTCGGCCATCGTCGTATCGGGATTCGTCGCCAGCGACAGCGTAATTGCGATCGGGAAGACGAGCACGAGCGAGAGCACCTGCTGGTAGAGCACCGCTTCGCGCTCGGCGCCTACCACTGCTCCGATCATGGCATACAGGCTCGCATAGAGCAGATAGCCGACGGCGTAGCACGCGACGAAGAGCACAATGGTGCTCATCCCGGCGGCTCGGAGCACCTGCATGATGATCGGTAGGCCGGTCACACGAGAGAGTGCCCAGGCCGTGAAGACCCACAGTACGAGCTGTGTCGCGGCGACAGCGGCGAAGCCGAAGAGCTTGCCGAGCAGGAGCTCCATCGGGTCGATGCTCGAGAGGATCACTTCCATCATGCGATTGCCGCGCTCCTCGAGAACGCTCCTGAGGAGCGACTGTGCCTGCGAGGTGATTCCGAGGAAGAGGAGGATCACCAGCACCACACCGGCGACGAAGCGATTGGCCAGGAGCTCGCGGCGCGCGTCGACCTCGACCGGGTCGGCGCCGGCCAGATACGCTGGGAGGATCGTGATCCCCAGCATGAAGGCGGGGATGACGAGCGACACCGTGACGAAGGTTCGGTTCGTCACCGTCTCTCGCCATTCGCGAAAGAGCGTGGCTCGTACGCGTGAGGCTCGGATCGGCCGCAGCATGGCGTATGCTAGGACGCGAGCACCGGTAGCGCCACTTGCGATCGGTCGCACGCGTCTCGCCGGGTGCCGGTCGGCTGCTGTATCTTTCGGTGTCGTTTGCCGGATTCGATCCGGCCAAGTTTCGGCACTGGCTCTGGTTGCGCGTATGGCTGGCCACAGTAAATGGAAGCAGATCAAGCACTACAAGGCGGCCGCTGACGCCAAGCGCGGCGCGCTATTCACGAAGCTCATTCGCGAGATCACTGTCGCCGCCAAGCAGGGGGGCGGCGACCCGAATGGGAATCCGCGTCTTCGCACGGCGATCGATGCGGCGCGTGCCGCGTCGATGCCGAAAGACAACATCGAGCGGGCGGTCAAGAAGGGCACGGGTGAGCTGGAGGGCGTCGAGTATCAGGAGGTGACGTACGAGGGCTACGGGCCGGGCGGCGTCGCGCTGATCATCCAGACGCTCACCGACAACCCCACGCGAACCGTGGCCGACGTGCGCCACAAGCTCTCGCGCGCCGGCGGCAACTTGGGCGCCGCCAATTCAGTGTCCTGGATGTTCGAGCGAAAGGGTCAGCTTTACATCGACGTCGCGCGTCAGCCTGACGAGGACGCCATGCTCGAAGCAGCGCTCGAAGCCGGCGCCGAGGATTTTCGGCGCGAAGGAGATCAGTACGTCGTCACCACCGAGCCGACGAGCTTTCACGCCGTGAAGGCGGCGCTCGAGACAAAGGGAATCGTGGCGGCCGACTCCGAGATCACGATGATTCCCAAGACGACGGTTCGCGTCGAGGGAAAGACAGCCGAATCGGTGCTCAAGCTTCTCGAAGAGATCGAAGACCTGGACGACGTGCAGAAAGTCTCGGCGAACTTCGACATGGACGTGGCCGAGATGGCCCAGGCGTGAGCTTCCGTCCGTGATCGTGCTCGGCATCGATCCGGGCACGGCGACCACCGGCTATGGCGTGGTCGCGGGCGAGCCGTTCGGCTCGCTGACGCTGGTCGAATGCGGCGTCATCAGAACGAACGCGCGCGATCCCCTCCCCCAGCGGCTCGGCGAGATCTACGACGACGTGCGCGCGCTCATCGCGCGTCACATGCCTGACGCGCTTTCCATCGAAGATGTCTTCTACGCCAAGAACGTACGCACGACGGTGGTGCTGGGGCACGCACGCGGCGTCATCCTGCTGGCGGCTCAGCAAGGTGGGCTCGAGATACACGAATATCCCCCGGCGGAGATCAAGAAAGCTGTGGTCGGGAGCGGCGGCGCAACGAAGGAGCAAGTGCAGTTCATGGTGACGCGGCTGCTTCGCCTCAAGTCGGTGCCGCAGCCGTCCGACGCGGCAGATGGTGCTGCCGCGGCGCTCGCTCACATCATGAGCGCTCGAGTGCCGAAGCTGAGCTCGTTAGGCAGACCCATCGTGAAGCCGGAGACTCGAGCGTGATCGCGCAGGTGAAGGGCACGCTCAAGGTGCGGGAGATCGATCGAGTGGAGATCATGACTGCCGGCGGAGTCGCCTACGATGTGATCATCCCACTCGGTGTCTACGAGAAGCTGCCGAAAGTGGGCGAGGAGGTTTCGCTGTTCACGCACGTGGTCGTGCGAGAAGACGCCTGGCTCCTCTATGGGTTTGCGAGCGCATTCGAGCGGAAGGTCTTTCAACGCGTCATCACGGCGAACGGCGTAGGCCCGGCGCTGGCGATCGGTATGCTCTCGGCGCTGAGCGCGGAGCGACTCGTGCGAGCGATCCGCGATCACGATCTCCCTACTTTACAGGGCGTGCCGCGCGTTGGACGCAAGAAAGCGGAGCGGCTGGTGCTCGACCTCGCGGACAAGCTGGACGACGTGCAGGTTGGCGTAGCGACGGGCGTGCGTCCGGAGGGCGCCGCCGCCGAGGACGCGGTTCGCGCGCTGGTCTCGCTCGGCTACACTACCGTGGACGCCGAGAAGGCGGTGCGTGCCGCCATCGACTCGGGTGGGAGAGGGATGGGAGCGGCGGAGCTCATACGTTCGGCACTGGCCAAGATCGGAGGACGAGGATGACCGCGCGCCGCACCGCGACCTTCACCGAATCCGTCATCCGCGAGATGACGCGGATCGCGCAGCAGTACGAAGCGATCAACCTGGCGCAAGGGTTTCCGGATTTTCCGATGCCGGATCCCATGAAGGAAGCGGCGTGCGCGGCGGTGCGGGGCGACATCAATCAGTACGCGATCACGTGGGGATCGCCGCCGCTCCGGCTGGCCATCGCCGAGAAGTATCGCCGGTGGTACGACATGGAAGTCGATCCGGAGCGCGAGATCACGGTGACGTGCGGCGCGACCGAGGCGATGGCGGCGGTGTTCCTCGCCCTGATCGATCCCGGTGACGAAGTGATCGTGCTGGAGCCGTTCTACGAGAACTATGGGCCAGACGCAATTCTCGCCGATGCGAAGCCCGTGTTCGTTCCACTAGAGCCCCCTGACTGGAAGCTCGATCCCGATCGTCTGCGCGCGGCGTTCTCGAAGCGCACCAAAGCGATCGTCGTCAACACGCCGCACAATCCGAGCGGACGCGTGCTCACGCGCGAAGAGATCGCGCTGATCGCGGAGCTGTGCATCGAGCACGATGCGTGGGCGTTCACCGACGAGATCTACGAGCACATTCGTTATGCTGGAAATCATCACGTGCTGGCGGCGTGGCCCGGGATGCGCGAGCGCACGGTGACGATCTCGGGTCTCTCGAAGACGTTCAGCTGCACGGGGTGGCGACTGGGATATGCGATCGCGCCGCAGAAGGAATCGGTGGCGATCAGGAAGGTGCACGACTTTCTCACCGTCGGCGCGCCGGCGCCGTTGCAGGCGGCGGGTGCGGTAGGAATGGCATTCGGCGCGGAGTACTACAACGGGTTGGCGCTCGAGTATCGAGCGCGGCGGGATGTGTTATGCAGCGCGATCCAGGAGGCGGGGTTCCTGTTCACGGCGCCGGAGGGAGCGTACTACGTTTTGGCGGACTTTTCCGCGTTAAGTGATTTGCCTGACGATCAATTCGCCAAGTGGATGACGAAGGAGATCGGCGTGGCGACGGTGCCGGGATCGAGCTTCTACCATGACCCGGCGTTAGGCAGAAAACATACGAGGTTCGCGTTTTGTAAGAGGACCGAAACGTTGGAGCGAGCTGGGGAGAGATTGGTCAACCTCCGCGCGCGCGTTTAGATCGCAAATGTGCGAAAGCCATTTGCGATCAAACGCAGCTTCGGGGTATATTCGGAGTATGAGCCGAGCTGAAATCACTACTCCTGAGATCCTCTCCGAAGAGTCTGTCGTCGAGCTTTCTCTGCGGCCGCAGCGGCTGGCGGAGTTCATCGGCCAGCAGAAGGTCAAGGACAGCCTGCGGATTTACATCGACGCGGCGATGGCCCGGAGAGAGCCGCTCGATCACACCCTGTTCTACGGGCCGCCAGGCCTTGGGAAGACGACGCTGGCCGAGCTCGTCGCGCGAGAGATGGGAGTGAACATCCGCACGACTTCGGGGCCCGCACTCGAGAAGCCCGGCGATCTCGTCGGTACGCTGACGAACATGCGCGAAGGGGACATCCTTTTCATCGACGAGATCCACCGACTGCGGCCGATCATCGAGGAGTTCCTCTATCCGGCGATGGAGGACTACAAGATCGACATTCGGCTGTCCGAAGGGCCGAAAGCGCAGACGATCGTCATGCCCGTCGAACGGTTCACGCTCATCGGTGCGACCACCAGACTCGGCATGCTGACTCCGCCGATGCGCGCGCGATTCGGGATCGAGCAGCGGCTCAACTATTACCCGGAGAGCGATCTCGAGCTGATCGTGCAGCGCACCGCCGAAGTCATCAACGTCGAGATCGACGAGCACGGAACGACGGAGATCGCAAAGCGCTCGCGCGGAACGCCGCGCGTCGCCAATCGCCTCCTGCGCCGCGTCCGCGACTTCGCTCAGGTGAAGGCAGGCGGCGTGATCACCAAGCAAGTGGCGGAAGAAGCGCTGCTCTTGCTCGACGTCGACACCTTCGGCCTCGACGACATGGACACGCGCATCCTCAAGACGATTATCGAGAAGTTCGATGGCGGTCCGGTTGGTGTCGCAACGATCGGAGCCGCGGTGGGTGAGGACCCGTCGACGATCGAGGAAGTGTACGAGCCGTTCCTGGTGCAGAACGGCTTCTTGCATCGGACGCCGCGGGGGCGTGTCGCAACGACGCTGGCGTACCGCCATTTCGGCTTCACGCCGCCGGCCGAGAGCTCGCCGCAGCCTTCGCTGTTTTGACGCGCGTGGGCGGTGAGAGCGGGCGGGAGCCCGGCTCCCGCACCAGCGACTACGATTTCGCGCTTCCCGCCGACCGCATCGCGCAGGAGCCGCTCGAGCGGCGCGACGAAAGCAAGCTGCTGGTGGTCGACCGAGCGACGGGATCGATCGGCCACCGTCGCTTCCGCGACATCGTCGAGCTCATCAGCCCCGGCGATGCGCTGGTGCTCAACACCACACGCGTCCTGCGCGCTCGCCTCCTAGGCACACGCGACTCTGGTGCGCCGGGAGAGGTGTTACTCCTCCGCCCACTGGGCGACGCCCGTTACGAGGCGATGGTGCATCCAGGCGGAAAGTTGCGGGCGGGTCGAACGCTGCACATCGCGTCAGGATTCGACGTCGAGATACTCGAGATCACCGACCGCCGCACCCGCATCGTTAGGCTGGTGACGGACGATCCCGATCGGGCGATCGATGAGCACGGTCACGTGCCTCTTCCGCCTTACATCGCGCGCGCCGATCGCCCGGAAGACGAGGAGCGATATCAGACGGTGTACGCGCGCGAGCGTGGGTCAGTCGCCGCGCCGACCGCCGGTTTGCACTTCACGCCCGAGCTGTTGAAGCAGCTGCGGGATCGCGGCGTAGGGCGTGCTGACGTCGTACTGCACGTAGGTGCTGGGACGTTCAAGCCGGTCGAGTCGGAGGATCCGGCACGACACGTGATGCACGAAGAATGGTTCTCCGTTCCCGCGGCGACGTCGTCCATTCTCAATGAGACGCGTGCACGCGGGCAATCCATCTGGGCGGTGGGAACGACATCCGTACGAACGCTCGAGAGCGCGATACGAGAGGACGGCACTTTCGTCGAGACGACTGGCGAAACGCGCATTTTCATCAGACCGCCATATCGCTTCCGCGCCGTAGACAAGCTGATCACGAACTTCCATCTTCCCCGCTCCACGCTGGTGATGCTCGTGGCGGCGTTCGCGGGCTACGACCTGACGATGCGCGCCTACCGCGAAGCGGTCAGCGCCGGCTACCGGTTCTACTCGTATGGCGATGCGATGGCAATCGTATGAGAATGAGTAGCGAGATTCGAGATTCGAGATTCGAGATTCGGAATGGCGAGTGCGACGCTCATCGCGTGTGCCGCTCCGAATCTCGAATCTCGAATCTCGAATCTCGACTGTTGCTTCTCCTATTCGCGGCCTTCGCCACCGCGTGCCCGATGGTGCAGCGGTGGTACGTTCCGAAGGCCGGTGAGGAGACGATGTCGCTCGACGACCTTCGTCAGGCGGCCGACCTGGCTCTCCGCAAAGAATGCCCGCGTCTCCTGAACGGCGGAACGACGGCAACCGGTGAAGCACTCATCACCGTGGAAGTGGACGCCAATGGCGTGGTGCATCGTGCGCGCGTCGACCAGAGCTCAGGGGATCGTGCGGTAGATGATCTGTTCGGCACGCTGGCAACCCGGATGCGTCTCCAACCCGCGACCGCGGCAGAGAGTCCCACCGCCCAGGGCGCGGTGGCGATCGGATATTCGTGCGCGCCTAACACGGCGATCGCCACGATTCGTCTCAACCCGTGAGCGCGGGCGGCTTCACCTTTGCGATCGACGCAACCGCCGGCGCCGCCCGCGCCGGCGTTTTCGTCACTCCGCACGGACCGGTGGACACACCCGCCTTCATGGCGGTCGGCACCCAGGCCACGGTGAAGACGCTCGACCCACGCGAGCTGCGCGATGCCGGTGCACAGATGATCCTCGCCAACGCCTATCATCTGCACTTACGGCCAGGCGAAGACGTCGTGCGCGCGATGGGCGGCCTGCACGCCTTCATGGGATGGGATGGGCCGATTCTCACCGACTCCGGTGGCTTTCAGGTCTTCTCCCTGGCCACGCTTCGCAACGTCACCGAAGACGGCGTTGAATTTCAAAGCCACATCGACGGAGCTCGCAAGCACTTCACGCCGGAATCGGTCATCACGATCGAGCGCGCGCTCGGCGCTGACGTCATCATGCAGTTCGATCACGTGATCCCAGGGCAATCGACGCTCCTCGATGCCCGCGACGCGAGCGAGCGGAGCATTCGCTGGCTCGAGCGCGCGCTACGAGCGTTCGACGCGACAGCTCCGCTGCGCGAAGGGATGCATCCGCAGGCGCTTTTCCCGATCGTGCAGGGAGGGATACACGCCGAGCTTCGTCGCGAAGCCGCCACCGCGATTCGGTGCATGGGAGATTGGCCCGGCTACGCGATCGGCGGTCTATCCGTCGGCGAGGCGAAGCCCGACATGTACTCCATGCTCGACGTCACCGACGATGCACTGCCGCGGGAGCGGCCGCGCTATCTCATGGGTGTCGGATTTCCGGAAGATTTGATCGAGGCTGCTCGTCGTGGCATCGATCTCTTCGACTGCGTCGCACCCACGCGCATGGGACGCACCGGCACGGCGTTCACCAGCGAGGGACGCATCAACGTGCGAAACGCATCGCTGCGTACGGACTCGCGTCCGCTCGACGAGCAATGCGAGTGCAGCACTTGCACGCGCTTCACGCGCGCTTACGTTCGCCACCTGTTCGTGGCCGAGGAGACCCTGGGACTCCGCCTCCTGTCTCTGCATAATGTACATTTCCTGCTGGCGCTCATGCGCGACGCACGCTCCGCGATTCGCGCTGGCTCGTTCGACGCGTGGAGTCGCGACTGGCTCGCGCGGTACCACTCGCAACCCGTACGCCAATGAACGCACTCGCCGGACTTCTCTTCCTCTTCGCTCCACCCTCGGACGGCTCCAACCCGATTGCCGGGTTCCTGCCGATCCTGCTCATCTTCTTCATCTTCTACTTCATCCTGCTCCGGCCCCAGGCGAAGCAGCGCAAGCAGCTCGAGGCGTCACTCATGGCGCTCAAGAAGGGAGATGAGGTCGTGACTGCCGGCGGACTGGTTGGCGAGGTGCTGCACATCAAGGAAGCGACGAAGGACGGCCAGCCCGCGCGCACGCTCGAAGATCGCGTGACGATCAAGTCAGGCGAATCGCGCGTCATCGTCGAGCGCGGACGCATCGCCCGTGTCATCGTCAAAGGAGCCGAGCCCGCCGCATCGTGAGCCTGCTCGACATTCACCTGCTCGGCGCGCCGATCCTGCGGCAAGAGACGACGAAGGTCGACGTCGTCACCGATGATCTTCGCCGTCTGATCGACGACATGTTCGAGACGATGTACGCCGCAAAGGGCGTCGGACTGGCAGCCCCCCAGGTCGGACGACACGAGCGCGTCGCCGTGATCGACGTCGACGACAATCCGTTCGTCGTGGTGAATCCGGAGATCGTTCTCAGCGAGGGATCCCAGAAAGGCGAGGAAGGATGCCTTTCGATCCCGGAGATCTACGGCGACGTCGAGCGCGCGCAGCGCGTGGTGGTGCGCGCGCTCGACCGTGACGGAAAGCAGTTCGAGATCGACGCCACCGATCTGCTGGCGCGCTGTCTCCAGCACGAGATCGACCATTTGCACGGCAAGCTCTTCATCGACTACCTCGGTGTCTTCAAACGACGCAGCGCGCTCTCCAAGTGGGAGAAGCTGCGCAAAGGCGAGAAGTCGCTCACGCGCTCGGTCGGACCGAAGGAGGTTGCCGCACACCACCGGCGCGACGAGGAGCTCTGAGTGCGCGTGCTCTTCTGGGGTACTTCGTCCTTCGGTGCGCCCTCGCTGCGCGCGCTCGTCGGCGAAGGATTCGAAGTCGCGGGCGTCGTGACGCAGCCGGATCGTCCCGTCGGCAGATCGCGCTCGCGTCTTACGGCGCCGCCGATCAAGGAGATCGCAATAGCCGATGGACTTCCGGTGCTACAACCGGAGTCGCCGCGCAGCGCCGAGTTCGTGCAGCAGCTCCGCGCACTGGAGCCGGAGCTCTCGGTCGTGGTTGCGTACGGTCATCTGCTCTCCAAGGAGCTGATCGATCTCCCACCGCGCGGCACGCTCAATGTGCACGCCTCGCTGCTTCCGAAGCTCCGCGGCGCGGCGCCGATTCAGGCGGCGATCCGAGAAGGATTCATCGAGACGGGCGTGACGATCATGCGCATGGTACCGGCGCTCGATGCCGGGCCCATCATTCTCCAGGCGCGAACGCCGATCGCCGAGGATGAGACGTATGGCGAGTTGGAGCTGCGTCTCTCCGAGTTAGGCGCGCTGGCACTGGTGGAGGCACTCACCCTCCTGGAGCTCGACAACGCCAGCGAACGTCCCCAAGACGATGCGGCTGCTACATATGCGCGAAAGATCGAGCGTGATGACACACGCATCGATTGGCGCGAAGGATGTGGCGTCGTCGCGCGATTCATTCGCGCCTACGATCCCAAGCCCGGCGCATTCACCACTCACCGCGGCAGCGAAGTGAAGCTCTTCGGCGCGGAAGCCACGGAAGAAGCCGGCGACGAGGGCGATCGCTCCGCCGGTCAGGTGTTGGCGATCGATGAGCGAGGAATGTTGGTGGCGACAGGAGACGGTGCCGTGTGGGTGGCGGAGGCGCATCCCGCGGGGAAGAAGAGGTTGACGGCGGAGGAGTGGAAGAGAGGACGGGGCGTGAAGGTGGGGGATCGGCTCGGTGAGTGAGCGAGATTCGAGATTCGAGATTCGAGATTCGCGGGCACAGTCTACAGGCTCCGAATCCCCTGGCGAATCTCGAATCTCGAATCTCGAATCTCGAGCCATTCCCGTCGTCCACGCCATCACCGATGACCTCGTCCTCACCCAACCCAGCTTCCTCAATCGCGCTCGCGCGGTGATGCACGCGCTGGGGGAGCGGGGGGCCGTGCATCTGCGGTCGAAGACGCTGCCGGCGGCGCGACTGTTCGAGATCGGCGCGGCACTGGGTAGAGCGCAGGAGCGCACCGGGTGCTGGCTGGTCGTCAACGACCGGATCGACGTCGCTCTGACGACGGGCGCGAAGGCGGTACAGCTCACGTCGCGCTCGATGAGCGTGCGTGATGCGCGCGCAGTGGCCCACGCCACCGCTCCGGGGATGCGATTCGGCGCAAGCGTGCACGCACTCGCCGAAGGACTGGAGGCGGCGGAGGCGGGCGCCGATTGGCTGGTGATCGGCAACGTCTTCAAAACCGACAGCCATCCCGGCGAGGCCGAGCGAGGAAACTGGCTCATCACCGAGCTCGCGGCGGCTACCGGACTTCCATGCATCGCCATCGGCGGTGTCCGTCCCGAGCATGTAATGCTTCTTCGCACCGCTCGTGCATACGGCGTAGCAGCCATCAGCGGTATCTGGCATACCGACGATGCCGAGGCCGCGGCCATTGAGTATCTTTCCAGGTATGACGCAGGGCCTGGAGACGCCGGGTAACACGCTTACAAACGTGGTCGTGAACGGTGAGCCTCGCGCGCTTGCCGGCTCCGCCACGGTCGCTGATCTGTTGCGTTCCTTGTCGCTCGAGCCGCGCCTGGTGGTGGTCGAGCGCAACCGCGAAATCCTTCGCGATCGCGGCACCTTCGACTCGATCGAGCTCGCCGAGGGCGACCAGATCGAGATCGTCCACTTCGTGGGTGGCGGGTGATGACGGCCGTCACGGAGCCTACACTCGACACGCCATTCGTGGTGGCCGGACGCGAGCTCCGCTCGCGGCTCATGGTGGGCACCGGCAAGTACGCGTCGAACGAGCAGATGCGTCAGGCGATCGAAGCGTCAGGCGCCGAGGTGGTGACGGTTGCTGTTAGGCGCGTGAGCCTCGATCGCGCCAACGAGGAAGGCGTTCTTTACCATCTCGATCCGCAGCGCTATCTCCTGCTCGCCAACACCGCCGGCTGCTACACGGCCGACGAAGCGATGCGCTATGCGCGTCTCGCGCGCGCGGCCGGTTTCAACGAATGGGTGAAGCTCGAGGTCATCGGCGACAAGGAGACGCTGCTTCCCGACACCGCCGGGCTGCTTTACGCGACGCGCGAACTGGTGCGCGAAGGATTCGTCGTCCTCGCCTACACGAACGACGACCTGATCACCGCGCTCCGACTCGAGGACGCGGGCGCCGCCGCGGTCATGCCGCTCGCGTCGCCGATCGGATCGGGGCTCGGTCTCCTCAATCCGTACGCGATCCGAACGATCAAGCATCGGCTGTCGGTGCCGATCATCGTGGATGCCGGCGTCGGAACTGCCTCAGATGCATGCATCACGATGGAGCAAGGCGTCGACGGTATTCTCATGAACACGGCATTGGCCGCGGCGCACGATCCGGTGCGCATGGGTGCGGCGATGCGGCTGGCGGTCGATGCCGGACGACTCGCCTATCTCGCCGGGCGGATGCCGCGTCGTGAAGTCGCGGTTCCCTCTTCGCCGCTGGAGGGGATGCTTTCGTGAGCGAGACACGGCGATCGGGTCCTGTGCACGTGCTGCGCGAAGGAGGCGTCACCGAAGCACGTCGCGTCGCGGCCGATCTCGCCGCGGACATGCGGCGCGGAGAGCTGCTCGATCCGGCATTCGACAATCGCTCGACGGTGCTCGACGCTCGCGATCGCCGCTGGACGCAAGAGCTGGTGTATGGAATGCTGCGACGCCGCGCGTGGATCGACGCCGTCCTCTCGGCGCGCGTGCGTGGCGGCCTGGCGCGTCTGGATCCCGACCTCATCGACTTGCTCCGGCTCGGAGTGTACCAGCTGCTCTTCATGCGGAGCGTTCCGGCGTACGCGGCGATCGCGCAGACAGTCGAGCTCACGAAAGCCCGTCACGGCATCGGCGCCAGCAAGTTGGCGAACGCGGTGCTGCGTCGTGTCGACCGCGAGCAGGAGACGCTCGAGGTTGCGCTCCCCCTCCCCACGGATCCAGTTGAAGCGCTGGCGCTGCATCACTCGCATCCGCGATGGCTCGTGGCCCGCTGGGTGGGACGTTGGGGCGCGGAGGAAACGCAGCGGCTGCTCATTGCCAACAACACCGAGCCGCCGACGGTGCTGCGGCCATACGGCATCGTCCACGAGCAGCTCGAGGCATCGCTCGAGTCGGCCGGCGTGCGCGTCGATGAAGTGCCACTGGTGCGCGACAGCATCCAGCTCAGAGAGAGCGTGTCGCTCACCGAGCTCGGTGCGTTCCGTCAGGGGCTGTTCTTCGTGCAGGATCCCGCGTCGACGCTGGTGACGCAGTATGCATCGATTCCCACCGGCGCGACCGTCGCGGATCTGTGCGCCGCCCCGGGTGGGAAGACGCTCGAGCTGTCGCGCACGGCATCCGTCGTCATCGCCGCCGATCGTGCCGCCGGCCGCATCGAGCGCACACTGGCGAACTTTCGGCGGGTCGAGGCGCGCAACATTCACAACGTGATCGCGGACGCGCGTCATCCGGCGATTCGCCCCGTGGACGTCGTGCTCCTCGATGTACCCTGTACCGGAACGGGGACTTTCCGACGTCATCCTGATGCGCGGTGGCGGCTCAAGATCTCCGACCTGGCGGTGATGGCCGCGCTGCAGCGGAGTATCTTGCGCGCCGCGGCGAGCGTCGTGAAGCCAGGTGGACTCCTGGTGTACAGCACGTGCTCGCTCGAGCCCGAGGAAAATGACGCGCAGATCGAGAGCTTCCTGGCAGAGAATCCCGAGTGGCGGTTGGAGCCGCCGGCCGACGGCGCGGTGAGCGCGTCGGTGCTCGACGCGGGGCGCCTGCGGGTGCTCCCACAGCGGCACGGGGTCGACGGCGCGTTCGCGGCCCGGTTACGGAGGAACGCCGGGTGAGGTGGCGCGGACAGGCGCGCCGCACGATTCCGTATCTGGTCGCGGCAACAGCCGGCTTCATCCTGGCGTACGCCATCGTGGCGATGTTCATCTTCCCGTCGGAGTTGATCTCCACCGACACGAAAGTGCCTAACGTGCTCGGGCTTCGATACGAGGACGCGGCGAAGGAGCTCGACAAATCGGGATTCGTGGCGGTGCGCGGCGAGGAACGCTATCACGGTAGTACACCCGCCGGTACCGTGCTGCAGCAAGAGCCGGTGCCTGACGCGGTAGAGCCGCGCGGCACTCGGGTCGAGCTCGACGTCAGTCGGGGGCAGCAGATGGGTGAGGTTCCGCTGCTCGTCGGCCTAACGAGAGCGCAGGCAGAAACCGCGATCGAGCGCGCGGGGTTGGCGGTCGGCTCGGTCC
Organism: Gemmatimonadaceae bacterium; assembly: GCA_035253585.1. Taxonomy (GTDB): domain Bacteria; phylum Gemmatimonadota; class Gemmatimonadetes; order Gemmatimonadales; family Gemmatimonadaceae; genus DATFBY01. The sequence continues at coordinate 13,484 of DATFBY010000007.1, forward strand.
TCGAAACGAATAGCAATCAGCCACGCGGTCAGGTTCTGTCGAGCCGACCCATCGGTGGCGAGCGAGTGGCGGTACCGTCGGCGGTGAATCTGTCGGTGAGTCGAGGTCCGGCGACGGTCCAAGTTCCTGATATGATCGGACAGGATGTCGG
>DATFBY010000008.1:0-125224 GCA_035253585.1 Gemmatimonadaceae bacterium
GCCTACCTACTTGCGCGCGCCGGAAAGCGGGTCGTAGTGCTGGATGATGGTCCGATCGGCGGCGGCGAGACTGGACGGACGACCGCTCACCTCACCAACGCGATGGATGATCGCTTCCACCACCTCGAGCAGCTGCACGGCGAAGACGGCTCGCGCCTAACAGCTGAGAGTCACGGAGCGGCGATCGATCGCATCGAATCGATCGTTCGGACGGAAGAGATCGCCTGCGACTTCGAGCGAGTCGATGGCTATCTGTTCCTCGATCCCAAGCACGACCGCGACTACCTCCAGCGCGAGCTCGACGCGGCACACCGGGCTGGCCTGATGGACGTGCGAATGATCGACCGTGCGCCGCTGGCAATGTGGGACACGGGACCCTGTCTGCACTTTCCCAATCAGGGACAGTTCCATCCGCTGAAGTATCTCCACGGCATTGCACGCGCGTTGGAGCTGCACGGTGGGCGGATCTTCGGCGGCACGCACGTCGAAAGCGTCGAGGGAGAAGACCAGATCCAGGTGAAGGCGGGCGGGAAGAAAGTCACCGCCGCGAATGCCGTGGTGGCGACCAACTCACCGATCAGCGATTACGTCGTCACTCACGTCAAGCAGGCTCCGTATCGCACGTACGTCATTGGCGCCAAAGTCGCGCGCGGGAAAATGTCGCACGCGTTGTACTGGGACACGGGCGACCCATACCACTACATTCGCCTGCAGCCGCTCGACGCTTCCCACGAAATCCTCATCGTGGGCGGCGAAGATCACAAGACTGGCCAGAAGGACGATGCGGCCGAGCGCTTCGCGCGACTCGAAGCCTGGACGCGCGAGCGTTTTCCGATCATTGAGGACGTCGCCTACTACTGGTCCGGGCAGATCTTCGAGCCCGTCGATGGCCTGGCATTGATCGGGCGAAACCCCGGGAGCAAGAACGGCGTCTACATCGCGACCGGCGATTCCGGGCAAGGAATGACGCACGGCACTATTGCCGGCATCCTCCTCACCGATCTCATCCTCGGCAAGCACAATCCATGGGCCACGCTCTACGATCCATCACGGGTGAACCTGCGGGCCGTTCCCGAGTTGGCGAAGGAGAATCTGAACGTGGCCGCGCAGTACGCGGATTGGGTGAAGCCGGGCGAGGTGAAATCGGTGGAGGACATTCCACCGGAGCACGGTGCCGTGATTCGGCGCGGCAAGCACCGCGTCGCGGTCTACAAGGATGCGTCAGGCAAGGTGCATGAACGAAGCGCGAAGTGCACGCACCTGGGCTGCGTCGTCCACTGGAATTCGACGGAAGCGACGTGGGATTGCCCGTGCCACGGCTCGAGATTCGACCCGTACGGCAAGGTGATCAATGCACCCGCGATCTCCCCGCTCGAGCCGGCGCCTGACGAAGGCTAGGGTTTGGGGATTGGAGATCAGGGATTGGGAAGAGCGCGAAAGAACTGGCTTCGTGCGGCGTTCCTAATCCCCAATCCGTACTCCTCAATCCCTAGCTCTTCAACCCGCACTTCGAGGATCTAAATGCGCAAGACGATCGTGTACCTGTGCGCCGCCGCGCTGTTTGCGTCGAGCGCTCCGCTGGCAGCTGCTCAAGATGAAGACGACGTCGCCGCTTATGCGGCGATGGTGTTCACCCCGATCGGCGCACTCCCGCCGCTGGTGACGCCCGCAATGGCTGGGATATCACACGCTCCGACCCGCATCAACGCGCGGTACGGACGCATCTCGTTCAGCGATGATGTGGGGTTCAACAATCTCGGTGTCGGACTCGACTTCGGTCGACGGCGCGGGAGCTTGGGATTGCTGGTGGGATACGCGTTCGACGACTGCGAAGGTGAATGCGACGGCGCGGTGATGATCGGCGGCCATGCCGAAGGAACGCTCGGGAGTACGCCGCTGGGCGACGATCCATCGAGCGCGACACTGCGCATGGGTGTGCGCGGCGACGTCGGCTTCGCACGCATGGATGACGTCACCGCACTTTCGGCGGTTCTGGGAGTCCCACTCGCCGTGAGCATGCCCAGCGGGGGGCTGCGCTTCGTTCCATTCGTCACGCCTGCATTCGGCCTCGGCCGGTTATCTGGCAACGATGAATCCGAAACCGGCGTGCGCTTTCTACTCGGCGCCGGTGTGGGCGTCGTCAGCAGCACGGGACTCATGATCGACCTTGGCGTTCAGAAGGTGTTCATCGATGACGGGGACGCGATGGTCGGCATCGCCGTCGCCTGGAACATCGGACGATAGAGGCCGTCAATGATCGTGGTGCTCGCCGGCTCCATGGGAGCCGTGCGAGCCCCCGCTGTGCGAGCCAGCGCCGTGTGTCCCCCAAATTCTCGACGGATCTCGCTCGTACGGATTGACGTGCACCATCCAGCCGAACAGCTGTGGAAACCAGCGTCCGCCGGCGCGTCGACACTCGTCTTCTGTAGCGATGGCGCCTGCCGGTCCGAATCGCATCTGACCGCCTGACGATTCGCGCCAGCGCTGTCGCTCGCTCGCTTTCGGGACGCAGATGTTGACATGGGCATGCCATTGCGCGATGGAGAGCGGAACGCGCGCATCGAGATCGTCGAGTGACGCGCGCTTTGGCGCGGTGTACATCGCGCCCACGAGCTTATAGCCGCTGCCATCCTTCTCGTAGAGAAGCGAGGTAGGCTCGGCGGCATCGAACGTGAACGACGCACGGATTGCGCGACGCGTGCTGGTGAAGTGATAGACCGGGAGCTTCACGTTGGCGAGAAACGGCTCGTAGCCGTCGGCGAGCGCTACCTTGTAGTCGGTGTAACGACCGATGCCGTCTCTGAGCTCTTTCAGGATTTGCTGTGCACGAACGGAGTCCGCGCTCGTCGCGCGACGCGCCGGAGTGAGCTCGATATGCGGATTGACGCGGGTCGCGGCGCGCGTCATCGCGTCGTTCACGCCACTCGCCGCCTCGGCGCCGGCGGCCACGTCGTCAGCCCCTGTCATTCCACCGTGGTCGTGGGTCGCCTGAGCCCGAGTGCACCCTGGAGCGGAGAGCAATATTGCCGCGATCAAAGCCGAGAAACGCATGTCAGGTCCTGGTTGACGATGAACCGGTTCTTGCTTATGTGACGGCCAACGACGCCATCCGTTAACCCCATGAGAGTCGATCCACGAGCCCGGGGCTCCCCTCGCACCGTCATCGAAGAGGTCCGCCCCTGGTACCTACGATACGGGATCGCGGTCGTTGCGGTCAGCATCGCGATCGGGCTGACGCTGTCGTTCGACGAATACCTCACGAGGACGATCTTCATCCTTGTGTTCCTCGCGGTAGGGATCACCGCCTGGTACGGCGGACTCGGTCCCGGTCTGGCGGTCGTGGTGCTGGGCACGCTCGCCATCCAGTACTTCATCATTCCGCCTGCGGGGTCGTTCAAGCCGCTCGACCCTCGAGACATAGTACCGGTGGTCATCTTCATTCTCGTCGCCGTCTTGCTGGGCGCGCTCAGCGAGTCGCTGCGCCAGGCGCGCAGCAGAGCGCAGGAGCGAGAGGCCGAAGCACTGGCGCTCACCCATCAGCTTCAGGATCAGGCGATGGAGCTCGAGCAGCAGGTGGAAGAGACCCAGATGCTCAACCAGGAGCTCGAGGAGCAGACATCAACCGCCGAGCGCCTAACGAGCGAGTTGGAGGGCGTAAACCGGCGACTGATCTCCCGCGGAGAAGAGTCGGCCCGCGCTCGGGATCGCCTCGAGCTCATTCTTTCGAGCATCGGCGACGGGTTCATCACCTTCGACGGCGAATTCCGCTACAGCTACCTGAACGCGGAGGCCAAGCGGCTCACCCGTCTGAGCGGTGTCGAGCCTGACGAGATTCTCGGGAAGCACCCACTCGAGATCTTTCCACCTGAGCGCGTAGCGCCATTGCTCAACGCGCTCGAGCGCGTGAAGACCACCGGCCGGCCAATGCGCTACGAGTCGCTCCCCGCGTATCTCGGCCGGTGGATCGAAGTCCGGGCGCATGCGATGCGCGACGGCTTCGCGGTCTACTTGCACGACATTCATGAAGAGAAGGTAGCGGCCGAGCGCACGGCCGCCCTTCAACGAGTGACGGCCGCGCTGTCGTCCGCGCTCACACCGCCGGAGGTCGCCGAGATCATCCTCGTGCAGGGAATGTCCGCGTTAGGCGCTACGGGCGGCAGCGTCGCGCTTCTGACGCCGGACAACATGCACATGGAGCTGGTGGCGGTCACGGGTTTCGACGACGCCACCGCCGCGTCATGGCGTCGATTCTCGGTCGACGCACCACATCCGGTAAATGAGATCGTGAAGCGGCGGGAGCCGGTCGTTTTCGAGTCGCTCGATGCGTGGCACGAACGATATCCCGAAGTAGTCCCGACGCTGGCGAAGGCAGGATACAGCTCCTATTGCGGCGTGCCGCTCGAAGTAGAGCAACGGGTGCTCGGCGCCGTCGACTACCACTTTCAGGACTGCCGAACAGTCTCCGACGAAGACCTGGCGTTTCTGCGCGCGGTCGCGGGGCAAGGCGCGCAGGCGTTCGAGCGCTCGCGTCTCTTCGACGCGGAGCGCCGTGCGCGCGCGCTCGCCGAGGCGGCCAATACCGCCAAGATGGAGTTTCTCACCATGATGTCCCACGAGCTGCGCACACCGCTAAACGCCATCGCCGGCTACAGCGAGCTCATCGCGTTAGGCGTGCACGGCCCGGTGACCGAGCAGCAACGCGAGGATCTGCAGCGCATTCAGCGCAGCCAGAAGCATCTGCTCGGTCTGATCAACGACATCTTGAACTTCGCCAAGATCGAGACCGGCCACGTCCACTTCGACGTCACCGATGTTCCGGTGAACATTGCGCTCCAGTCTGTAGAATCCCTCGTTCTGCCGCAGCTACGAGCCAAACGGCTCGCCTACCGCTTTGAGCCGGCGAGAGAGGAGCTGCACGTCCGCGCGGATCGCGAGAAGATGCTGCAGGTCGTTCTCAACTTGCTGTCGAACGCGATGAAGTTCACGCCTGCTGGCGGGCGGATCGACCTCGAAACCGAGGCGCACGACGGCGCCATCGCCATTCGAGTGAAGGACACCGGTATCGGCATCCCCGACGACAAGCTGGAGATGATCTTCGATCCCTTCGTGCAGGTGAGCGGCTCGTACACCCGGACCGTGGAAGGTACCGGCCTTGGTCTGGCGATCAGCCGCGATCTGGCGCGGGCGATGGGCGGTGATCTGGTCGCCGAGAGCCGTGTCGGCCAAGGGTCGATCTTTACGTTTACGCTTCCCCGGCGAGCGTGAGATCAGCGGCTGATCAGCGCGTCACGCTCAAGTTCGCTGTGCACTGGGAAGCCATTCGTCGTCGGGAAGTACGCGTTGCGAACGTACTGGCTCACCATGCGGTGCGTGTTGAAGAACGACCCGTTGATGGCGATGGCGTAGCGCATCACCTCGGCCCAGCCGGCGGGCCGTCCGCGATAGAGCGGCACGATCTCGTGCTCGAGCTTGTGATAAAGGTCGTCGGCATCCCGCTGCGGGTCGGGCTCCGGCTCGTGCGAGCTGCCGATCGACCAGCCGGTGACACCCTCGATGTGCCCCTCGATCCACCAGCCGTCGAGCACACTCAGCGACGGCACGCCGTTGATGGCGGCCTTCATCCCACTGGTGCCTGACGCTTCCAGCGGCTTCATGGGATTGTTGAGCCAGAGGTCGACGCCCGACGTCAGGATACGTCCGAGGGCCATGTCGTAGTTCTGCAGGTAGACGATCTGAATGTCCTCCCCTGCCGAACCGGCGGCCTCGAAGATCCGGTGGATGAGCGCCTTGCCGCCGGCATCGGCCGGGTGTGCCTTCCCGCCGAAGACGATCTGGAGCTTGCCGGCATCGCGCGCAATCCGCCGCAGGCGGTCCACGTTCGAGAAGATGAGATCGGCGCGCTTGTACGGCGTGGCGCGCCGCGCGAAGCCGATCGTCAGCACGTCCGGACGCAACGATACGCCGCTGCGGCGCTCCACCTCCTCGATGAGGTGTTGTTTGGCAGCGGCGTGGGCCTCACGAATCTCATCGAGCGGGATCCCCACCGCGTAGCGCAGATAAAGATTATCGCGCCGCCACTCCGGCATGCGCCGGTCGAAGAGCTGCTGGAAGGACGCCGATGTCCACGTCTGCGCGTGGACGCCGTTGGTGATGGAGTCGATGGGGAACGACGGAAACATCTCCTGCGACACTTCGCGGTGCCGCATGGCGACGCCGTTCACGTATCTCGAGAGCCGGAGTGCGAGCTCGGTCATGTTGAGCTCGGCGCTATTCTCCGGCAGCGCCTTCAGCAACAGTCCGACGTGGGGCTCGCCCAGCACCTGCCTAACGAGCTGCATCGGAAAGCGGTCGTGTCCGGCGGGGACCGGCGTGTGGGTGGTGAACACGCACTGCCGCCGAATGAGGTCGAGATCCTTCTCGGTGACGTCCCACGATCCGCGGCCGGCGAGATTGCGCTCGAGAAGCGTCAGCGTGACGAGTGCGGCGTGCCCTTCATTGATGTGATACTGAGCGGCGTCGTGCCCCAGCGCCCGGAGCATCGCCGCGCCGCCCATCCCGAGCACGACTTCCTGGCAGAGGCGGTAGTGCTGATCGCCGCCGTACAACGCGTCGGTGAGTCCGCGATCCCACTCCGAGTTCTGCGGGAGATTGGTGTCGAGCAGGTAAACCGGGACGATGTGGTGATTCGTGCCGCGCACGATGTAGCGCCAGGCACGGACGTGGACCTGCCGTCCCTCGATGTCGATCGAGATCTCAGTCGGGAGCGGCTCGAGGAAATCGTCCGGGCGCCAATGCGCCGGTGTCTCCGTCTGAGTCCCATTCGCATCGAGCTGCTGCTGGAAGTAGCCCTTTCGATGCAGCAGTGTGACCGCGACCATCGGCACGTGAAGGTCGGCGGCGCTGCGCAGCGTGTCTCCGGCCAGGACACCGAGCCCGCCACTGTAGGTGGGGATCTCCTGGTCGAGACAGATTTCCATCGAAAAATAGGCAACGGTCGCGGGAGACCCGGAACCGTGAGAGTCGGGCGTCAATTCCGTCACGAGTTGTCGGCGCGACTTGCGATGCCGAGATGTTGACGTCACTTGTTTCTACCTGTTGAGACAGGTGTGCGTTCCGCCAATGCAGAAGTGCGGCCACTCCGATTGACCGAAGCAGCGGGCTGCCAAGGCGTTAACTACTGTACGGGTGACGATTGACCGCAACGTACGTTGCGGCAGCTTACCTACGGGGCGAGGACCAAGACCGCGACTGGAAGCGTTTTCAAGACCGAATCGAGTGGTAGTCCGGGTAGTGCCGAGTCGGGGTGAGGAGCGACGATCTGGCCGGTGAGCGAGCACCGCCAGCGCGCACCGTCGAGCTCCTGGGGGAGTGGAAGATATGTCCCCTGCCAGGCGCGCGCACCTACTGGTGGACGCGAATCGCCGGTGAGCGTGAGAGGCAGTCGCGGAACCACGGTGATGGTGGCCTCCTCCGCGATTCGCCGGACGAACGCAAAAACGTGGTTGGCGAACCTGCCCGCAGCGACGAGTGGGTCGTATCCGCCCGCTCTGAAGAGTTGCTCACGCTCGCGCCGAAGCGCGAGGAGTCTGGTGGTGACATACAGCTTGATGCGGCCGTCGGCAGGCTCATCGACGAGCTGCACCAGCCGCGGCTCATCGGACGTCGCAGAGCCCGATGAAAAATCGAGCTGCTCCAGGAGACGGCGGCGAAGCGGCCAGTCGACGGGGCGGCGGTTGTCGGGGTCGACCAGAGCGAAGTTCCAGAGTTCGTCCCCCTGGTAGAGATCGGGCGTGCCCGGCGCCGTCAGATGGACGGCGACACGTGACAGCGAGTTCCATAACCCGGCGGGCGCGATTCGACGTGCGAGTGCGCTGATCTCGCTTACGAATGGCGATTGGCGATCGAGGATGATGTTCAAGAAGTGCGCAATGGCACGCTCGGTGGGCTCGTCAGGCGTAGTCCAGCTGGTGTGCGTCTTCGCCTCGCGCACCGCCTTCTCGAGATAGCGCCCGGCGCGCTCCCCGAGCGTGCGGCGCCCCTCGTCATCGTCCTCGAGCGGCCAGATCCCCAGTAATGTTTCATATATCAAATATTCGGTGTTGGCATCCGGCACGTTGCGTCCGCGCACCTTCGTACGCGCATGGGCGTGGACGCGATGCCAGCGGCGAACGTGTGCCTCCCACTCGTCCGGGATCTCCGAAAGCACGTCCAGCCTCGCTCGAACATCGGCGCTGCGTTTCGTGTCGTGGGTGTTCGTCGCGGTGAGGGTGAGGGGCCAGCGATGCCCACGCAGCCGGTTGGCGACGTGAAGCGTGGTGACGGCTTCGCGAAGGTCGCGCTCCGGATCGCCGCCCACTTCGTTGCGCGAGACGAGTGGCACATACCGATAAAGCGCGGTGTCTTCGACGCCTTTTGCGGTCGCCGGTCCGCTGGTCTGCTGGAAGCGGCCGATGAAGGCGAGTCGACGACTACGGTCGGTCGCCGCTCGCTCACCGCCGACTCCCTGACGGAGCACCGCGCCTAACACGCTCAACGCCGCCGGAGGCGCTTCACGTCGGTGCATTGCGCCATGCATGGCGGCGTCGATGATCGCGCGATCGGATTCCGCAGCAACGGCGGTGCGATCGTCGATGTACGTGCGGTACACTGGAAGCGCGGCCAGCAGCTCCACCACGGCGACGGTGAGATCCGACTCGTCAGGCATCGGTTGAGCTTCGGGCGAACCGCTCAGCGTCTCCCGCAGCAACCGAGTCACGCGGGCCACGTCGGCTGCCAGCGGGCCGCGCAGGATGCGAAGCTTGCCGCTCATCGCGATGTGGTGAAAATCGAACAGCCGGTCGCGCACGTTGAGGATCGAGAGATATGCGCGCTCGATGCGATCGTAACCGGACGGGTCGATGAAGATCCCTTCGAGGTCGTTCAGGAACTCGTAGCCCGTAGTTCCTTCGACGGGCCATTCCCTACGCAGATGCTCACCCGGCGAGAGGATCTTCTCCACGAAGATCGGCACCGACGGTCCAACTTCCGCGCGCAAGCGCTCCAGATATCCGCGCGGATCGAGCAATCCATCGATGTGATCGATGCGAAGCGCATTGATGTCGCCGGCGCGTACCAGCTCGAGAATCTTGCCGTGCGTAGCGGTGAAGACATCGGGGTCTTCCTGTCTGACCGACACCAGGTCGTTGATGTCGAAGAAACGGCGGTAATTGATCTCGCGGGCGCCGCGCTGCCAGTGGACGAGGCGATAGTGCTGCCGGGTCAGCAGGGCCCGAAGGTCTCGCTGCGACACCGCCGCCAGATTTTCGGGGAGGCTGTGCTCGCTGTCGGGCGAGAGCGGAAAGCTCTGCTGGAAGTACCGTACGCGAACGCGGTCGCCCATACGCTGCAGTGAGATCTCGCCCCGCTCGACAACCTTGCCTAACGAGTCACCCAGCACCGGCAGGAGAACACGATTGCGGAGCTCGCGCTGCGGCGGACGCCAGTCGATGTCGAACCATTTGGCGTACCGCGACGCCGGACCGTGCGCGAGCACGTCCTCCCAATACGGATTGCTCTCGCCCGTTCCCATGTGGTTCGGGACGATGTCGAGCACGACGCCCATCTCGTGCGCTCGAAGCTCGTCGATCAGCGCGCGCCAATCGGCGTCGGCGCCAAGCTCGGGACTGAGCATCGTGGGATCGACGACATCGTACCCGTGCATGCTCTTCGGCCGGGCGCGCAAGATGGGCGACGCATACACGTGCGAAACGCCCAGCCGAGCAAGGTACGGGACGGTTTCGCGCAGCGCGCGAAAGTCGAAGCTGGCGTTGAGCTGGACGCGGCAAGTAGCGCGAAGCAAAGGAGGAACCGACGTCACCGCCGTGCTCGCCGCCCCTCGCACCGAAGCACGCCGGCCGCCGTTCGCGATGCGCGGAGCTGCTGCAGGTTTGGCGTGACTCGCCGAGTCCAGCTCGGATACACGTCGCACCCCACGCCGGGCACGTTGATCGGCTCGTGCTCGCCTGCCAAGTCATCGAGGGAGATCCCCACGAGAGCCGCGTTCGTGCGGCACAGGAACTCGTGTACGGCGCCTCGCAGCGCGACGGTCGACAGCTCTTGATCGTTAGACTCCAGGATTCCCTCAGCGACCAGGCGGTCGAGCAATGCCGCACGCTCCCGTGCCCGCTCCTGTCGCACTGTCGCTTCCATGTCATCGCTATCGATCAAACCGACCTGCCGCCTGATGGTGATGTCGGATCCTTCCCACCAGCCGGTGAGTGTCGCCATGTCGTGCGTGTTGGCGGTGGTGAGAGCATCCTCGTCGTACGCTGACGCCGGCTTGAAGTCTCCCTGGTCGTCGCGCTCGAAGTACAAGACATCGGATGACAGTAGACCCCATTCGCGCATTGCCGGGGGTACCTCGGGCGGAACGGTTCCCAGATCCTCCCCGATGATGAGCGCGCCGGCGCGAGTCGCTTCCAGCGCCGCGATGCCTAACAAGTCCTGGGATGGGAAGCGGACGTAAGCGCCGTGCTCCCCCGTCATGCCGCTCGGAATCCAGAACTGCCGGAAGAGTCCCATGACGTGATCCACGCGTAACGCGCCCGCGTGCCGAAGATTCACGCGCAGTAAACGTATCCAGTAGCGATACGCATCCTCACTCAGCCGCCGTGGATCGAGCGGTGGCAAGCCCCAGTCCTGCCCCTGTGGCGCATACAGATCCGGGGGCGCGCCCACACTTGCACCCTGAACGAAGAGCTCGGGGAACATCCAGGTGTCCGCGCCAGCTGGTGACGACGCGATCGCCAGATCGGGGTAGATGCCGATGGCCAGACCCGCCTCCTTTCCACGCCTGGCCGCGTCACCCAACTGGCGATCGAGCTCGAACTGCACCCAACGGTGAAAGTCGACCTGTTCGCGATTCGCCTCGCGGAAGATGGCCACCTCGGGCAAGCCTGGATGCCGGTATGCCTCAGGCCACTGCTGCCACGCAACGACATCCGTCGTATCACGCGCGAAGTGGTCATCGAGCGCGCACCACGTAGCGAACAGGCCTAACGTTTCATCCTGCTGCTCGAGCCACGCCGCGTAGGCACGTCCGCGATCGGTGTCCGCATCGCGATGCCGGCTCACGAAGGTGCGGTGCAACGCCTCCAGGAGCTGGCGCTTCAGCCGCATCACCCGCTCGTACTCCACGCGGTTGGTACTGCGGAGCTCGGCCAGCTCGGCTCGCGTGGTCAGCCACTCGCTCATGTTCCGCGCTTCGATCGACTCGGCGAACTCCGGAATCGCCTGGATGTCGAGATAGATCGGATTCCGGTACAATCGGCTCACGGGGCCGTACGGGCTGATGTCCACGCCCCGATTCCGCAACGCGTGAAGCGGATTCACGCCGACGAACTCGCCGCCTAACTCGGCGGTCCACTCTAGGAGCTCGCCCAGCGTGGTCAGGTCACCGACGCCGAAGTCGTGCGCGGCGCGAATCGAATAGAGATTTGCGATGAGGCCGACGACGCGACGATCGCCCAGGAGGTCGGCCGCCCGAGGCGCGGTGTGCGGAACGATGATCAACGACTGCGTTGCGCTTCGCTCGTTGCTCCCCTGCGAGAGCCGAACCTCGAGCGTGTAGTAGCCTATGGGCGGGTGTGCCTGCGGGAGCCGGCAGAGAAGCTCTCGCGCGTCGCTCGTTCCGTCGACGGAGGTCACGCGTCCGCTCTCGTCGCGCGATGTGACCGCCCACTCGATGCGGCCGCGCCAGTCCGGCGGAACATGGAGATCGAGCGCCGAGATGTCGGTGCCGTGCCTCACCACGCGCACCGGATCGAGGATCCGCTCGCGGCTCGTCCGGTCGAGCTCGGCCAGCGCGTGTCGCGCCAGCTCCTCCGTCGACGCGTCGATGCCTAACGCGGCCAGGATGGCGACCCGTGTCTCATCCGAGGTAACGCGGGTCTCGCGCCCGGTCTGGTCGACATACTCGGGAAGGATCCCGACTCGGTCGGCGAGGCGGTGGAGAGCGGACGTCAGCGGTGGCCGATCGATCGCGGGCGGTTGCGACATCTATGAGCCGCTAGTCACCGCCGACCGGGGTGAGGATCACCGCTCCGAGCGGCGGAAGATCCAGCACGATGGATTGCGCGAAGCCGTGAAAGGGCCGCGGCTCGCTCTCGATCAGCTCGCGAGTGGTGAACTCGCTCCCGCCGAAATCCTTGTCGTCGCTATTGAGCACCTCGACATATCGGCCTGATGAGGGCGCGCCGATGCGATAGTTCTGCCGCGGTACCGGAGTCAGGTTCAGCACGATGACCACGTGGTCGGTCTCATCGCGCCGGACGTAGCTGAGCACCGAGTTTTCCTTGTCGGCGACGTCGATCCACTGGAAGCCCTGCGGCTCGTGATCGAGCCTCCAGAGTGGCGGCGACACCCGGTACAGCGTGCCGAGCCGGCGCAAGTAATCGAAGAACGCGCCATGCAGCGGCTCCTCGCGCAGGTGCCAATCGAGGCTCACGTCGTGATTGAACTCGGCGCGCGTCGCGATCTCGGTCCCCATGAAGAGCAGCTTCTTGCCGGGGCGTGTCAGATGGTACGCCATCAGCAGCCGCAGGTTGGCGAACTTCTGCCATTCGTCGCCCGGCATCTTCTCCAGCAGCGACCGCTTGAGATGCACCACTTCGTCGTGCGACAGCGGCATGATGAAGCGCTCGGTGTACTCGTAGAGCATCGCGAAGGTGAGCGTGTCTTGGTGCCAACGCCGGTACAGCGGATCGGTTTGGAAGTATTTCAGCGTGTCGTGCATCCACCCCATGTTCCACTTGAAGGTGAAGCCGAGCCCGCCTTCGCTCACCGGCTTCGTGACACCCGGCCAGGACGTCGATTCTTCGGCAATGGTGATCGCGCCCGGCGCGCGCAGCCGCACCGTCTCGTTCATCTCCTTGAGAAACGCGATCGCCTCCAGATTCTCGCGTCCGCCGTACCGATTCCGCAGCCATTCACCGGGCTTGCGGCTGTAGTCCAGATAGAGCATCGACGCGACGGCATCGACTCGTAGCCCATCGATGTGAAATTCCTCGAGCCAGTAGAGCGCGTTGGCAATGAGGAAATTCCGCACCTCGGTGCGCCCGTAGTTGAAGATGAGCGTGCCCCAGTCGGGGTGCTCGCCGAGGCGCGGGTCTTCGTGCTCGTAGAGCGCGGTGCCGTCGAAGCGACGAAGCGCGAAGTCGTCTTTGGGGAAGTGCGCCGGCACCCAATCGAGGATCACACCGATCCCGGCCTGGTGCATGACGTCGACGAAATAGCGGAAGTCGTCAGGCGAGCCGTAACGCGCCGTGGGCGCGAAATATCCGCTCACCTGATATCCCCACGATCCGGTGAACGGATGCTCGGCGATGGGGAGCAGCTCGACGTGCGTGAATCCGAGGCGGCGTACGTGGTCCGCCAGCCGCGGCGCGATCTCGCCGTAGGTGAGAGGGCGATTCGTCTGCTCGGGTACCCGCGCCCATGCACCGAGATGCACCTCGTAGGTGAGCATAGGCTCGCGGGCATTGTCGCGTGTCTTCCGCTGCTCCATCCATGTATCGTCGCGCCATTCGTAGGTGTCCTGCCTGACGACGCGCGAGGCGGTGCTCGGCGGCGCTTCCATGGAGAAGGCGAAGGGATCGGTCTTGACGCGGGGATGCCCCTCGCGCGTGATGATCTCGTACTTGTAGAGCGCGCCCACCTCCACGCCCGGGACGAAGAGCTCGTAGATCCCTGACGCGCCTAACAAGCGCATGGGCATGAGACGGCCGTTCCAGGCGTTGAAGTCGCCGACGACACTCACCCGCCGCGCGTTCGGCGCCCATACGGCGAAGGCGACGCCCCGCTCGCCGTCGAGCGTGCGAGGGTGCGCGCCGAGCTTCGTCCAGAGCTGGCGATGAGTTCCTTCGTTGAAGAGGTGGAGATCGATGTCGCCGATCGTGGGCAAGAAGCGATAGGGATCGCCACGCTCGTACGTCGCGCCGCCGTGAAAGTGGAAGCGGAGGCGATATCGGAACGGAAGTGTTTGCCCCGGAAGGAAGCTGCCGAAAAGACCGCCGTCGCTGCCGTGCAGTAGCACCGTTCGGCCATCTGCCATCAATACCTCGATAGCCGAGGCATCGGGGTAGAAGGCGCGGAGCACGAGTCCGTCAACTGCGCCGACGGTTGCGGGGTGCACACCCAATATCCGATGCGGCTCGTTATGCTGGCCGGCGAGCAGACGAGCGCGGTCGAGTGGGTCGAGTGGCGGCGCGGGTTGCGCGACCAGCTCGGGCTCGGCCGTCACCGGAGTGGTCGTCGAATCGCGCTCGTCATCTCGTGTCTTCACGCGCCTCCCCTCGTGCTCTCATCGGTGCTGCTGAATGCGTGTCTCGGAGGTGTGCGCGAGGAGAGCGAGCGAATAGGGTGCCAACGTCAGCGGACCTTCCGTAAGTCGCCCTTCGCGATCGTCCAACGTGTTCACCAACTCGATCCACGTCGTTCCGCCGGAAACTACCGGCATCGTCCACTGAACTTCGCTCGGACTGGCGTTGAGGAGAAGAAGGAGTGTGTCTCCCATGACCGGGCGGCCGCGCTCGTCCGTCTCGTCGCTCGCTTCTCCGTTGATCAACATGCCGAGTACGTGGCCGTCGCTGTGCCAGTCCTGCTCCGTCATCTCCTGCCCATCGGCACGATACCAGGCGAGATCCTTGTGCCCGCTCGTTCCGATCGGATGTCCGTGGAAGAAGCTGCGACGCCGTAGAACCGGATTGCGCTGCCGGATGGCGAACACGCGCTTCGTGAACTCGAGCAGTCGTTCCTTGCTGGGACTCAGGTCCCAGTTCATCCAGGTGATCTCGTTGTCCTGCGCGTAGGCGTTGTTGTTGCCCTCTTGCGTGCGCGAGATCTCGTCGCCGTGCGAGAGCATGGGCACACCCTGCGAGAATGCGAGGGTGGCAAGGAAGTTCCGCTTGGTGCGCTCTCTCAGGCCGAGGATGACGGGATCGTCGGTTGGGCCTTCGACGCCCCAGTTTCTGCTGCGGTTGTCGTCGTGGCCATCGCGATTGTTCTCTCCGTTCGCCTCGTTGTGCTTCCGCTCGTAGCTCACCAGGTCTTCGAGAGTGAAGCCGTCATGCGCAGTGACGAAGTTGATGCTGGCGTGTGGGGATCGATCGCTCCAGGCGTAGATGTCACTCGAGCCCGCCAGTCTCGACCCGACCTCGCGCACGCGGCCGGGGTCGCCGCGCCAGAACGAACGAATGTCGTTCCGGTAGAGGTCGTTCCACTCGGTCCAGCCGATGGGGAAATTGCCCACTTGGTAGCCGCCGGGTCCGACATCCCAAGGCTCGGCGATCAGCTTCACCTGCGAAAGCACCGGATCCTGATGGATGATGTCGAAGAACGTGCCGAGCCGATTCACCTCGTACAGCTCACGGGCGAGCACGGGAGCCAGGTCGAAACGGAATCCGTCGACGTGCATCTCCAGCACCCAATACCGAAGGCTGTCCATGATGAGCTGGATGGTGCGCGGGTGGAGCATGTTGAGCGAGTTCCCGGTGCCCGTGAAATCCATGTAGAAGCGCGGATTGTTCGGATCGAGCCGGTAGTACGCCTGATTGTCGATGCCGCGCAGCGACAGCGTGGGTCCGAGATGATTCCCTTCCGCGGTGTGGTTGTAGACGACGTCGAGGATCACCTCGATGCCGGCCGCATGAAAGGTCTTCACCATTTCCTTGAATTCGTTGACCTGCTGTCCCAGTCCGCCGCTGGCGAAGCGCACGTCGGGCGCGAAGAACCCGATGGTGTTGTATCCCCAGTAGTTCGTTAGGCCGCGCTCGGCGAGGTGGCGGTCGACGGCCGAGTGGTGCACGGGGAGCAGCTCGATGGCGGTCACGCCTAACGATTCGAGATGGTCGACGATCGGGTCCGACGACAGTCCCAGGTATTTGCCGCGCCGCCCCTCCGGCACGTAGGGATGCATGATCGTCATTCCTTTCACGTGCGCCTCGTAGATCACCGTGCGATTCCACGCAGTGCGAGGCGGCTTGTCGTCTCCCCAGTCGAACGAGGGATCGACCACCACGCACTTGGGGAGACCGCCAGCACTGTTCTCCGGGTTGATCTCGAGATCCATCTCGGGTGAGCCGACCTTGTAGGCAAAGAGCGCATTATTCCATTTGATCGTTCCGCTGATCGCTTTGGTGTAGGGATCGATGAGCAGATTTGCCGGATTGAAGCGTTGGCCCTTCGTCGGCTCGTACGGCCCGTGCACGCGGTAGCCATACAGCTGTCCGGGATGCACACCGGGCAGGAAACAGTGCCAAACTTGATCGTGTCGTTCCTTGAGCTCGATGCGGCGCGACTCCCGGGCATCGCCGGGGTTGTCGAAAAGACAGAGCTCGACGCCCGTCGCGTTTTCGGAGAAGAGGGCGAAGTTTACGCCCTCGCCGTTCCAGGTCGCACCGAGCGGGTAGGGTTCGCCGGGCCAGACCCGCATCAGGCGTCGAGCCGGCGGTAGAGCGATGCCGAGTGGGCGGCAATCGGCGCGACGACCTCGCCCCTCGCATCGGCTCGCAGCTCCGCCGGAGGTGCGCAGCGTCCGCCGTACTGCTCCGCTTCAGTCGTCAGGCGGAGCGACCAGCGGCCGCCACTCACCGTCGGCGCACGCGCCTCCCGATCGTCGGCGGAGAAGTTGAGCAACACGAGCAGCGGCATCCCGCGCTCAGGAACGAGCTCCATCATCACGATCTCGTCCCGTTCGTCGTACCAGACGTGAATTTTCGAGTCACCCGGCCGAAGTGCGCGCTCCTCCTTCCGGGCACGAAGCAGATCGCGATACAGTGCGTGAAGCTGCGCGTGCTCACCCACGGCCGAGAGCGTTCGATCGAGCTTCGAGCTGCGGAAAGTCTCCTCATTGTTAGGATCGGGGACGTCCTCCTCCCACCCGAACGAGGCGAACTCCTCACGACGACCGCGCCGCACGGCCTCCGCCAACTCCGGGTCACCATGGCTCACAAAGTACAGGAATGGATGTCGCTCGCCGTACTCTTCACCCATGAACAGCATCGGCACGTAGGGCGACAACAGCAACGTGGCGGCGGCCAGCTTGAGCTGCGACATCGAGATCAGTGACGACAGACGATCGCCCTGCGCGCGATTTCCCACCTGATCGTGATTCTGCGTGGCGATGACGAAGCGCTGAGGAGGTACATCGACCGCGGTTGCGCCGCGCCGCTTGCGTCTGAAGTGCGAGTACCGGCCGTCGTAGACGAACCGATCTCGCAGAGCGCGCGCCACCGGTTCCACGCCGCCGAAGTCCGCATAGTAGCCGCGCTGCTCCTTGGTGAGCGCTACGTGCACTGCGTGGTGGAAGTCGTCCGACCACTGTGCATCGAGTCCGTAGCCGCCACGATCCTTGTCGCGCAGCAGCCGCGGATCGTTGAGATCGCTCTCGGCGATCACCAGTGTGCGTCTGCCGAGTGCTCGCCCCTGCTCGTGCACCGCGTCGCCGATCTCCTCGAGTATGTGTCGAGCGCTGAAATCGAAGATCGCGTGCACGGCGTCGAGGCGTAGCGCATCGATGTGAAACTCCGTGATCCAGTAGAGCGCGTTGTCGATGAAATAGCGTCGCACTTCGTCGCTTTCCGGGCCATCGAAATTGAGGGGATTGCCCCACGGAGTCCGATACGTTTCGGTGAAGTACGGCCCGAAATGCCCGAGATAGTTTCCTTCGGGGCCGAGGTGGTTGTAAACCACGTCGAGAACGACGGCCAGTCCAGCATCGTGCGCCGCATTCACTAGACGGCGAAGACCATCCGGTCCCCCGTAACTGTGCTGTGGCGCGTAGGGAAACACTCCGTCGTATCCCCAGTTGCGCTCACCCGGAAACTGCGCCACCGGCATGAGCTCGATCGCCGTAATCCCCAGCGCTCGAAGCTCGGCGAGATGCCTGGCGACGCCAGCGAACGTGCCCACATCGGAGAACGTTCCGACATGAAGCTCGTAGATGACCATGTCCGGCATCTCGATGCCGGTCCAGCGATCGTCCGTCCATTGAAAGACACTCGGATCGACGACGCGCGACGCACCGTGCACCCCGTGCGGCTGCCAACGACTGACGGGATCGGGAAAGGCGCCTTTGTCGAGCTGAAACATGTAGTCATCGCCGGCGCGCACGCCGGGGAGCGTGCCTTCGAACACTCCCCTCCCCCGTGGCTCGATCTCGACCTGTTTTTCTCCCTTTGGCCCCCCTTCTCCCTTCAGCACGACTGCCACTCGCTCCGCGTTAGGCGCCCACACGCTGAATCGCACCGCTCCTCCACTCACTATCTTCGCCCCGCGCTCGAGCGACCACGCCGCGGCATTCGACGACATCGGCACTTCTCCTAGAACAGCTTTGCGATCCCGCGCAGCGGAATCCACACCCAGTCAGGTCGGTTGTTGAGCTCGTACGCGAGCTCGTAGAACACCTTTTCGATCTCGAAGAGCGTGATCACGCTGTCGACGTAGTCACGATCGCCGACGGGCACCGGCGTTCTCTCCGTTGGTGGCGCCTCCAGATATCCGTCGACGAAGCTCGTCCGCGCGGCCCGCTCCCAGCGCGCGGTGCGTGTCTCCACTACCGAGTCTCTGCCGAGTCCGCCCGTTTCCATCGCGCCCGCCGCCGCCGCGTACGCGAACGATCGAAGCATTCCCGCAACATCGCGCAGCGGGCTGTTCGGTGCGCGGCGCTCCTCGAGTGGACGCGACGGCTCCCCCTCGAAATCGATCACCATCCACTTTCCGTCGCGCGTACGAAGCACCTGCCCGAGATGAAAATCACCGTGATGACGGGTCTTTCGTCCCCGATCACGCGCGCTTCGCGGGTCGGCCAACACCTCGGTAATCCGCGTGAACGCGCCAGCTCGCCGCTTGATCGTCGCCTCGGCGATCGCGAGCGACTGTCCTTGCAGACGCCCCGCTCGCAGCTGTGACTCGAGAAGATCGAGACCGGTGGTCACCGACTTGCGTGCCGCCTCGCCCCACGCTGAGAGATCATCGTCAGTCACGGGCGTCGCGGCGAAGCCGGGATCTTCCGGATGCGATGCCAACGACTCGTGGAGCGCGCGCGTCACCCGCCCGAGCTCGGCCATTTCAGTGCCGAATGGATTCGCCGGCTCCGTTTTGGGCGGCGCTTTCAAGTACGCTCGCACCCTTCCGAGTGCGTGGCTCCAAGCGTCGCTCGAGCCGGGCAAGTACTCGCTCATCATGCCGGCCACCATCGACCGGCCGCCACTCGTCAGGCGCATGACGCCGAGCAATGCCGGAACGTTCCGGAACGAGGTCCGGGTCGTGAGAAAGCGGCTGATCTCCACGTCGGGGCTTTCCCCAACCTCGAGGCGGCGGAAGAGCTTCAGTATTGCGCGGTCATCGTAGATGATCGACGTGTTGCTCTGCTCGGCGGAGCCGACTCGGGACTCGGTAATCTGAGCTCGGCGCTCGCCGATCGGCTCCAACGTCAAGACAGCTTCTCCGCTGCTGAATCGGGCGCCGTGTTGCAACGCCTCGCCGAGCAGCTCGCGGAAACGCGGGTCTTCAGTCGCATCCACGAGAAGGCCGCGCCCGCCATCGAGTTCGGCGATCACACTGCCTGACGAGGGAGAGACTTCTTCACGGCGCCTGACGACGAGCGGAAGCTGATATTGCTGCACACCGTTTTCGAGCTCGATGTCGACAACGGCTATCGCACTGCGCTCGTCAGGCGAGAAGACCGGGATCAGCGACGATACACGCGCATCGTTCGGTGTTTGGCCTTTCGCGGCGAACCAACGACGCTGCTGAAGAAAGGACAGAAGCCGTTCGCGCGGCAGCTGGAGCGTCTCACGAGAGAGCGTGGCGTGCGACGATGTCACCCCGTCGGCGTCCCGCTGGCCGCCTCCGCCGGTGGCGGAGCAAGTCTGAACCAGAGAAAGGTGTGGGGTCCGAGGGTGAGCAGGTACGGCAGCTCGCCGATGCGCGGGAACGGGAGCTGACTGTACAGCTCGGTCGGTACCATGCCCGCGAACTCCCTGAGGTCGAGCTCCACGTACTGCGCGTAGCGCGAGAGGTTGTTCACGCAGAGGATCACGTCTCCTTCGTACCGCCGTAGAAACACGAGCACGCGCTTGTTCTGCGGATGCAGCGGCTCGAACGTTCCTCGCCCGAACGCCTTGGACTGCTTCCGTACACGCGTGATCCTACGCATCCACCGGAGAAGCGACGTCTGCGTCCTCTCCTGCGCCGCGACGTTGATCCCTTGATATCCATAGGGCGGGTCAACGATCACCGGACTGTACAGCGCCTGCTGATCGGCATCCGAGAATCCCGCGTTCCACGAGCCGTTCCACTGCATGGGCGTGCGCACACCATTTCGGTCGCCGAGGTAGATGTTGTCGCCCATGCCGATCTCGTCACCGTAGTACATGATCGGAGTGCCGGGCATCGACATGAGGAGCGCGTTCATGAGCTCGATCTGCCGCCGGCCGTTGTCCATGAGGGGTGCAAGACGCCGACGGATGCCGATGTTGATACGCATGCGGCGGTCCATCGCGTACTCGCGATACATGTAATCCCGCTCCTCATCCGTCACCATCTCGAGCGTCAGCTCATCGTGGTTGCGGAGGAAGATCGCCCACTGGCATTCCGACGGGATGTCGGGCGTGCGCGCCATGATCTCGACGATCGGCAACCGGTCTTCCTTGCGCAGCCCCATGAACATTCGCGGCATCAGCGGGAAGTGGAACGCCATGTGGCATTCGTCGTTGTTGCCGAAGTACGGGCGCACATCGGGCGGCCACTGATTCGCCTCGGCCAGGAAGATCCGGTTGTTGAACTCCTTGTCCATCTCGGCGCGCAGCTTCTTGAGCACGACGTGCGTCTCGGGAAGGTTTTCGCAGCTGGTTCCTTCGCGCTCGATGAGGTAAGGGATCGCGTCGAGCCGGAGTCCATCGACGCCCATCTTGAGCCAGAACTTCATGACCCGGACGACAGCGTCGATGACCTCCTGGTTGTCGAAGTTGAGATCAGGCTGGTGGCTGAAGAAACGGTGCCAGTAGAACTGCTCGGCTGCCGGATCCCACGACCAGTTGGACTTTTCGGTGTCGGTGAAGATGATCCGCGCTTCCTTGTATTTGTGCGGGTCATCGCTCCACACGTAGAAGTTGCGCTCGGCCGATCCCTTCGGCGCGGAGCGCGCGCGCTGGAACCAGGGATGCTGGTCGGAGGTGTGGTTGATGACGAGCTCGGTGATGACCTTGATGTTCCGCCGGTGCGCCTCGTCGAGAAAGCGCTTGAAGTCATCGAGCGTGCCGTACTGAGGATGGATGTTCTCGTAGTCGGCAATGTCGTAGCCATCGTCGCGCAGCGGCGACGGATAGAACGGCAGGAGCCACAGCGCGCTGATGCCGAGGCTCTCGAGGTAGTCGAGCTTTTCCATGAGCCCCGGGAAGTCGCCATAGCCATCCTTGTTGGAGTCGCGGAAGGCTTTGACGTGGAGCTGGTAAACGAGGGCGTCCTTGTACCAGAGGGGGTCGGAGGACACGAGGGTAAGGGAAGATGTGTATGGTTAATGAGGTCGAGATTCGAGA
The DNA here is from genome assembly GCA_035253585.1 of Gemmatimonadaceae bacterium. Taxonomy (GTDB): domain Bacteria; phylum Gemmatimonadota; class Gemmatimonadetes; order Gemmatimonadales; family Gemmatimonadaceae; genus DATFBY01. The sequence goes on from DATFBY010000008.1 coordinate 21,576, forward strand.
TTCGAGATTCGAGATTCGGGATCGCGAATTCGGAGATCGCTTCGTGCGCAGGTTTGAATCTCGAATCTCGAATCTCGAATCTCGACCTCAACCAACCGCTTCTATCCTCAGTACATGCCCCGGCTGCTCGTTTGGATCCAGCCGGACGTAATTTCTCGATCCCCGCCACGTGTAGTGCGCGCCGGTGAGGAGATCGTGCACTACATAGGGGCGCTGATGGCCGATGCCTAACGCGTCGACAGGAACGTGGACCACGGTTTCTTGCGGCGTGAACGGATCGATGTTGATCGCGATCAGCAGATCGTTACCCGGCGCTGACTTGCGGAAGAAGAGAATGCTCTCGTTCTCCGAAGGATGAAACGCGATGTTGGTGTAGAGCTGAAGCGCCCGATTCTCGCGGCGAATCCAGTTGATGCGCGCCACGTCGACGTTGATGTTGCCCGGCGCATTCCAATCGCGCTGCCGGAGCTGGTATTTCTCCGAGTCGAGATACTCCTCGCTTCCATGCTTGAGCGGCGTGTTCTCGTTGAGCTCGAAACCGCTGTAAATGCCGTAGACGGGCGACAGCGTCGCCGCGAGCAGCAGCCGAAGCCGAAACGCGGGACGTCCACCTTGCTGTAGAAACTCGTGCAGGATGTCCGGCGTGTTGGCGAAGAAGTTCACGCGCATGTACTCGGCCACCGGCGTTTGCGTCAGCTCGGTCAGATATTCGCGCAGCTCGGCGGCGGTGTTGCGCCAGGTGAAATACGAGTACGACTGCGTGAAGCCCAGCTTCGCCAGATACTTCATCCGCTTCGGCCGGGTGAAAGCCTCGGCGAGAAAGATCACGTCGGAATGACGCGACTGCACCTCTCCGATCGCCCACTCCCAGAACGCAAACGGCTTCGTGTGAGGATTGTCGACACGGAACGTACGCACGCCGTGATTCACCCAGTGAAGCAGGACGTCGCGGCATGCATTCCAGAGATTTGCGCGGTCGTCACACCAGAAGTTGATCGGATAAATGTCCTGATACTTCTTGGGCGGATTCTCCGCGTACTTGAGCGTGCCGTCGGGTCGGACGAAGAACCAGTCGGGATGCTCCTTGAGCCAGGGATGATCGGGAGAGCATTGAAGCGCGTAATCGAGCGCAATCTCGATCCCGAGCTCGGCGGCACGCGCGACGAAGCGATCGAAGTCGTCGATCGTTCCGAGCCGTGGATCGACCGCATCGTGCCCTCCGTACTCGCTGCCGATCGCCCACGGGCTACCCGGATCCTCGGGGCCGGCGACCAGGGAGTTGTTTCTCCCTTTGCGATTCGTGACGCCGATGGGATGGATCGGCGGAAGATAGATGACGTCGAAACCCAGCTCGGCGATTCTCGGGAGCGCGCGCTCGGCATCGGCGAAGGTGCCGTGCTTGCCGGGGATTGGAGACAGCGATCGCGGAAAAAGCTCGTACCACGATGCGAACCGTGCGCGCTCGCGGTCGACGATGACGTGAAGCTCACGCGGATAGGTGGTGAGGTCGGCCGGGACCAGATGGCTCTGCATCAGCGCCAACAGATCAAGCGCGAGACCGATCTGGACGCGCGATTGCTGGTCGACGCCTGACGCGCGAAGCGACGCCGCCCTGCTCTTCAGCTCGTTTCGCAGCGTACCGAACTTCACGCGTCGAGCAGCTTCGTCGACCAGCTCCGCGCCCTCGAGCAGCTCGGACGATACATCCTGTCCGGCACCCACCTTCTTTTCCAGCTCGGTACGCCAGGTTCGGAAGCGATCCGTCCATGCTTCGACCGTATAGGTCCACCGACCTATGTCGTCGAGCCGAACGTTCGTCGACCACCGATCGGTGTTGAAGTCGAAGGTCATCGACTCGTAGCGCCACTCAATGTCCATCGGCCCGCGATAGCGAACGCGCGCGGCGAGCAGGTCGTGTCCGTCCTTGAAGATGTCGGCGCCGACCCGGAGGACGTCGCCTATGACTCGCTTGATGGGAAAGCGCCCCCCGTCCAGCTCGGGGGTGACGCATTCAACGGCGAGATGCGGAAATGATGCGCGCGCGGCGGCGCTGCTCTGCGTACGCGCCGGTCTCTTGGCAGTCTTACTGGCAGGCACGGGGCAAATATCGTCGTTCCGTCAGGCGACCGGAACATCGGAGGATGCGGCCGCGGGGAACCGTGCCGGTGGGCAAGAGGCGGGCCCAGGGTGGCTGGGGCCACCCGGTCAGCGTCGGAAGGAGTGCTCGACGCTGAGATAGAAAAAGACGGAGCGCTCACCATCGCTCGGGCCGATACCGATCGGAACGGCAAAGCCGGGAACGATCTGCATCCCCGAAGGAAAGTTGATGGCGCTGCGCACTCCGGGCGCCAGCAGCAGCGAGGTGCTGTGCGCGACCTCATCGTCGCCGACCACCTCTTCATCGCGAGCCCAGGCCAGCTCGAGCATCACATTGAAGGTCGGCCTGGCAAGCCAGATGAGGCTCTGTCCCAGATTGAACGCCGAGATGCCGGCTTTGTCGCCGCCCACGCTTCTCGCCGAAGGAACGCGAGTGAACCCCGCATTTGCGTGCGTGACGAAGTGCGACCCGAGCTCGATGCTCACCGGCAGATTGAGTTGCACGCCCGCGGCGCCGGCGCCGCGTCCCTCACGCTCGTCGCCGGTGGGCAGTAGGATCGAGAGCCGGGGCGAAACGGCAACGGGTCCGCCTGACAAGAGCTGGCGACGGTAGTTGAGCAGCACGTCGCCCAAACCGGATCCAGAACCCTCAACGCCTTCCATGGGCAGGACGAAGCTGAGCTGGTGGCGCTCGTCCGGCACCGGCCACTCCTGCGTGAACGAGAACGCCCAGCTCCCGCCGCGTACACGATTGAAGGTGGCGATGTGCTGTACGACACCGCGCTCCTGATTGTACGCCTCCTCGATGAGAAAGGAGTTGTCTTTGATGGGTCCCGCTTCTTCCTGGGCGACGAGGGAAGCGGGTGCAAGGAGCGCAACGATCAGCGCAAAACGATCGATTCTGTTCATGACGTTCGAGCCGTTCACGCGGCGACGACGAGTCCAGTGAGCCACATCAGTGCGAGACCGGCGACCAGCCCGCCGGCGTTGAGCGGCGAGGTGAGTCCCGACTCGCCTCGCTTGGCGAAGAGACGCCAGAGTTCGTAGACGACCTGGGCAATGGCGCCCGCCCCGATGGCGAAGAAGAGCGTCGTCCACACGGGGGAGTAGGTGAAGCCGCCGATCCACGCGCCGAGAATGGTTGGGATGCCGGCCAGAGCTCCGAGCAGGATGAGCGAGCGCGCGCGAACTTGCTCGCCGGCGAGCGGCGCGACGATGCCCAGACCTTCGGTCGTGTTGTGCAGCAGGAAGCCGATGACCAGGAAGGTGCCGAGCGCAATCTCACCGGTGGCGTACGACGCGCCGATGAGGAGTCCCTCTCCGAGATTGTGCAGGCCGATACCCAGCGCGATGAGCATCGCCACGTAGAAGGGAGAGCGTCCCTGGCCCGAGCGGCCGCGTCGATGCCCGATGGCCGCCAGAAGCAATGGTGTAGCCAAGGCGCCTAACAACACGAGACCGAGCCCTTGAAATGCGCCCGGCACGCGCGCTGACATCTCCAACGCTTCGGCGATCGCATCAACGCCGAGGAAGACCAGCAGGCCGATCGTTAGGCTCAGGAAGAAGTCCACCCATTTGCGCGAAATTCCACGCAGAAAGGGCAGCCAGAGAAGACCGAGAAAAACCGGTACGACGCCGACGTAGAGACCGAGCAGCGCGAAGGTGGCGACGTATCGCGCGCTGGGCTCCGGCGACTGAGTGGCGACCGCCACGTCGTGCGAGAAGGTAAGGCCGGTGCTGGTCACGAGCGTGACCGTGTGCGGCTCGCCTTCGACCCAGGGATACGGAACGTTGAGCGTGCGACCACCGAGCCGCTCGACGGTTCGAGGTCCGTCGATCGTGTGAACCCACGAAGCATCGTCGACAAAGAGCTGCGCGATGGTCACCGGCTCCGGTCCCCCATTCACGACGCGCACGCGCATCAGGTTCGGCTCCGGGAAGCTCACGCGCTCGATGGTGAGCTCTTCCACCGGCGGGAAGACGGCGCGGAATACGCCTAGGGGTCCGACGCGCAAGAACGCGAAGACAAGGAGCGCGAGGAGGACGAGGGGAGCTAGGCCGCGAAACCAGAGGCGGGGTCGAGAGTCGAGATTCGAGATTCGAGAATCGGACGACAAAGAATGGGAATCATCGTCGGACGACGCGGCTGTCCCCGAATCTCGCATCTCGAATCGCGAATCTCGCTCCTTGACGCTCTTAGACACGGGGCTTCTCCACGACGTTGAACATCCCGCTCCATCCGAGCTCCGCGAATTCGCTCTGATGTGCGTGGAACATGAAGAGGCCCGGGAATTTGTAGTTGAACTCGAGCACCGCACGCTCACCCTGGCAGAGCATCACCGTATCGGTCGTCTCGTAGCGTGTGAGATCGGTGCCCGTCCGATAGAGCCGGAAGACGTTCCCGTGCAGATGGAACGAGTTGATCAGATCGAACTCGGTGATGTTCACGAGATAGACCCGAACCAGCTCGTTGAGCTCGACCGGAATCGTGTACTTCTGGTAGTGAAACGCCACCGTGTTGATGGCGTACACCTCGTTCTCGCCATCGAAGTTCGTGTCGAAGGCGTTCATGACCATGACCAGCTCGCGCGCGGGCGGTCGTGGCGTCTTCGGATCGATGATGAACGTCCCGTACAATCCCTTGTGGATGTGCCGCTTGATGGGGACGGTGTGGCAATGGTAGAGGTGCAGCCCGAACGGCTCGGCGTCGAACTCATAGACGAAGCTCTTCCCTGACGGGATCATTTCGAAGGCACCGTCCATGTTCGACGGATGGATCCCGTGGAAGTGCACCGAGTGTGGGTGACTTCCTTTATTCGTGAAGTGAATGCGAAGACGATCGCCCTCGGTAGCGCGGATCGTCGGCCCCGGCACTTGTCCGTTGTACGTCCAGGCCGGATAGAAGACGCCGGGTGCCACTTCGATCTCGCGGTCTTCGGCGACGAGGGTGTAGTCGCGCAGTGTCTGTCCGTTGGGAAGCTTCGAGGTGCTACCGTAATCGAACGTCGTGAGAAACGTGGTCGGATCGAAGCCGCCGGGTCGGATGTCGCCGACGGCGTTCATGTCGTCGTGGGCGCCGTGACCCTGGCCGTGTAGTGGTCGCGCCTGAGATGCTGTGAGTGTGTCCTGCGACTGCAGGCGCAGAGCGGCGCCGCCCGTCATCGCTAGGCCGGCGGTGCCGAGCGCGCCGACCTTGAGGAGCTCTCGGCGCGAGAGTTTGGATGAGGGCTTGTCAGCCATGGTGATGTCGTTGGAGAGCGTCCTGATTGCATGAGGACGCAAAAAATCCCTGATTCGCAACGCGGAAGTACGGATTTAGGATAACCTAATTCCCGCCGCAGCGCAAGACTTCCGACCGGTGCAGCACGGCCCGCGAGGCTCTTGACAGCCCAGTAACAGCGCGTCACCCTAGCGACACGCTCACCCGCCGAGGCCCGACGCGTCCTCCGGAGGTCGCCATGACTGCCACGCCTGCCCCGAGCTCCCCCGTCGCCGCACCGCGCGCCCTCGTGCTAGGCCCGACGGAGGGGAGGACGCCCGCGCCGCTCAACGTCGTGGGTGAGGAGACGCTGGTGAAGGTCGGCCCGAACGACTCGGACGGGCAGCTCGCGATCTTCCACCTACTCGCGCCGCCCATGTCCGGCCCACCGCTGCACGTGCACTCGCGCGAGGACGAGTGGTTCTACGTGCTGGACGGTGAGCTCGTCTTCGAGATCGACGGCGCGCGTACGACCGTCGGGCCGGGCGGGTCGGTGTGGCTGCGCCGCGGCGTCGTGCACCGGTACCAGAATTTCACCAGGCGCGACGCACGGCTTCTTATCGTGACCACCCCCGGCGGCTTCCACGGCGCGTTCGTCGAGTTGTCGGCCGCGACGCCTCCGGGCGGGCTGCCCTCGCCCGAGGCAGCTGCGGCGGTCGACGCGAAGTACGGCACCACGACGCTCGGCCCGCCGATGACCGCCTGACGGGACGGCACGTTCCCCTTTTCACCGGAGTCGATCTGGTGCGCGGCGGCTAGGAGCTCCAGCATGAGCTGGCGCAGCCGCCCGCACACGGGCACCGCGGAATCGTACCTCAACACGAGCTGCAGCAAACCGCGGCAGCAGCGGCGCCCATTCCCACATCTCGGCAGTCACCAGTGAAACCGCCAGTAGATGCCGAGACGTGAGTCCCGATGTCCTGGCTCCTACCGTACTTTCGATAGATGCTCCCGCTGCTCGCGTTTCAGAATGACCTGGCGGCGACTCTCTCGGGCCGACCGCTGGCGTCGATCGGGATCGCGTTCGTAGGCGGCGTCCTGACGAGCCTCACCCCATGCGTCTATCCGATGATCCCGATCACCGCGGCGATCGTGGGCGGCCAGACGGTGGGGACCTCCGAACGGCGGACGTCGCGGGTGTTGGCTCTCACATTCTCGTACGTGGTCGGGCTGGCGCTCGTGTACGCCACGCTCGGTCTCATCGCCGGCCTGACCGGCACGCTCTTCGGATCGATCAGCACGAATCCCTGGCTGTACTTCTTGATGGCAAACCTGCTGATCGTCGCCGCACTGATGATGCTCGACGTGGTTCCTGTGCCGATTCCATCCTCGCTGCTTCAGCGCGCAGCAACCGCCGGGAACGGCGAGCGCGCGTTAGGCGCTTTCGTCATGGGAGCAGCCTCCGGACTGGTGGCCGCGCCATGCGGCGCGCCGGTGATGGTCGCGGTGCTCTCGTGGGTATCGACGACACGAAGCGGAACGCTCGGCTTCCTCTATCTGTTCGTGTTCTCGCTCGGGATGACCGCGATGCTGGTCGCCATCGGACTGGGCGCCGGCGTGTTGTCCGCGCTTCCGAAAGCGGGGCCCTGGATGATCTGGGTGAAGCGCTTCTTTGCCGTCGTAATGTTGGGAGCGGCGGAATATTATCTCATCGAGATGGGGAAGCTCCTGATATGACGCGACTGCTCTGCCTGACGAGTCTGATGCTCGCGCTGGCCGCGTCGGCGTCACGCGCGCAGGATCTGGGGATCGACGTGGGCGCTTTGGCGCCCGCGGCGATGCTCGAGACGCTCGACGGCAAACGCGTCGACTTGGCGCAGTATCTCGATGGCCGTCCTGCGCTCATCGAGTTCTGGGCGGCGTGGTGCGCCAACTGTAAGGCACTCGAGCCGCAGCTCAAGGCCATCAATCGTCAGTACGGCGACAAGCTGCGCATGATCGCGGTCGCGGTCTCGATCAACCAGTCGCCTGAGCGCGCGCGTCTTTACGCCGAGCGTCACGCGCTGCCGATGACGATGCTGTACGATCGCCAGGGCGACGCGACAGTCGCGTACGACGTGCCCGCTACGTCGTTCATCGTACTGGTGGATTCGACCGGCCGTGTGGCGTACACCGGCGTGGGCGCGGAGCAGAGGCTCGACGCGGCAGTCAAGAAGCTCCTCACGAAGTAGCAGCGCTCACTTTCGTCCCTCTTCCCGGCCTTGCCCGCCGGTTGCAGCTTCAGTCACCGACGACCGGAGCCCTTCATGAAGAGCACTGCGCGCATCGCGACGCATCCGATCCACCCGATGCTGGTTGCATTCCCGCTGGGACTCTGGACTACGAGCTTCATCGTCAACGTCATCGGCGCCGTGACGGACAACTTCGTAATGCACCAGGTGGCGTACTACATGGTGCTGGCGGGCTGCATCGGCGCGGTCTTGGCGGCGATTCCCGGCCTGATCGATCTCTTCACCGCGGTGGCGCCCGGCACGCCGGCGCGCGCAACGGGCATTCGCCACGCGCTGCTGAACGTGATCGCGCTCTCCTTCTGGATCGCTAGCCTCTACGCACGCCAAGGAGGTGGAGGCATGACGATGACCGCGTACATCACCGCGGCCGTCGCTCTGGCGATCACATCGTTAGGCGGGTGGTTGGGAGGGACGATGGTCTACGACCACTACGTCGGCGTGCCGAATGTTGGCGAGAAGCATATGTGAGAGATTGAAGATGTGCGAAAGCCATGGCGGATGTGCGATGCAATCACATATCCGCGCTGGCTTCGCACATCTTCATTGCTGTAAGCGCTTGGCGAGTTCGTGATGTCCATGCTCTCGGGCGATGATGGCTGCTGTCTTTCCATCATCGGTCCTCGCTCCTCTGTCCGCTTCCCGCCCCAAGAGCAAATCCACTAGCGCGTCATTCCCTCGCGAGGCGGCGAGGTGGAGCGCGGTGTAACCCGATGCGGAACGCGCGTTGACGTCGGCGCCGTGCTCGAGAAGCAGCGTGATGAGAGCCAGGTCCTGCTTGCCCGCCACCGCGGCGTGAAGTGGCGTGTTGGTCATGAAGTTCGTGGAGAGCTCGTGAACGCTCGCCCCACGCTTCAACAGCAGCTCGGCCGCATCGCGCTTGCCGAAGTAGGCCGTGAGGTGAAGTGCGGTCCAGCCATCGCCGCTGTGCGACGATACGAGCGAAGGATCCCGCCCTATGAGCTCATCGAGCCGCTCACGGGAGCCGATCGCCGCTGCCTCGAAGACATCGAGCTCCCGCTGTGACGCCAACACCTCGATGATCTGATCGGCATTTCTATAGATGGCCGCCAGCAGCGGCGTCTCTCCACCGGGTGCGCGCGCATTCACCGCGCCGGGGTCGGCGCTGAGCAGCGCCTGAACCTCGGCCAGATCGTTCTTCGCAATCGCTTCCATCAGCTTCTCCGAGCCCACCATAGGCACCCCCTGCCGGACTTGCAATTAGTTAGCTTTGCTAACAAATTGGGAGGTGCCCATGAAGAGCGCAAGAGGGGCCCCCGTTGGCGATCTCTCGATTGCGGCGGACCGCCTCCACTCGGCCGCCATCCATCTTCTCCGCTCGCTACGCAAGACCGACATCGCGAGCGGACTCAGCGGTCCGCGCCTCTCCGCCCTCTCGGTCATCGTCTTCGCCGGGCCACTCTCGCTCGGAGCTTTGGCCGCGGCCGAACAAGTCCGGCCGCCGACGATGACACGCATCGTCACCGCACTCGAGCGCCTGGGACTCGTCACACGCGAGCCAGACCCGGACGACGCGCGAGCGCTCCACATCCGGGCGACCAAAGAAGGCGTGAAAGTCCTGCACGCCGGACGCAAGCGACGAGTCGCCGAGCTCGCGGAGAGGATCGCAGCGCTTCAGGAGCCCGAGCGCAAGAAGTTGCTCGCGGCGCTCTCGGTCCTGGAGGACGTGACGCGTTCAGCCGCGCACTGATTGCTGGTCGCCGAGTCGAAGCTCCATCGCCCGCTTTGCCATCCCGCTCTGATCGGTGACGTAGACCTGTAGCCGGTCGATCGTCACCGGATCATCGATGCGTGTGGACAACAGCTTCTTCGCGCGCTCCGGAACCAGCTCGCGATAGAAGCTGAGCGTGACGTGCGGGCTGAACGGAAAGCGCGGCGCTTCGTAGCGCAGGCCACTCGATCGAATTCTTTCATGCAACGTGCGGAGCGGCCCGTGCGGATCGAGTGGGAGGACAATGATGTGCGTTTGCATGAAGCGCACGGGAGCGCCCAGCTTGACGACGATAGGTGCGGTATCGGCGACGATCGGCGCGAGTGCGAGCTCGACGTCGATCAGCGTCGTACTCACCGGAATCGGACCGGCGCCGGAGGATCCGACGAGCGTCACGTGCGGCGGTGTCCCTCGCGCCAGTCGGGGATCGGCCCACCGCTGCACCTCGAGCACCTGTGTGCGCACCGGCTCGGGCATCTCGGCCACGATGTATATCCCCGTTTTCATGCGGTGAAACATAGCCCGCGCGAGCAGTCGCAGGGCACGGCTGGTGCACTGCCGAATCGCATGGCATCACCCGCCTACGAGCTCGCCACCTGCCAGGTGTGCGATAGTGCCGAAGCGACTGAGCTTGCCGGTCCCGACGACGTCCGCGCGGAGATCGAAGCGCTCTGGGAATTCCACACGTCGCGGCTTGCGCCAGACACGCCGGCCGAGCGCTTGGTCGATCGAGTTGCTTTCTCACAGCAGCCGCCGCTACGAGTCGTTCGATGCGATCGCTGCGGTCTCGTCTATCGAAATCCCCAAGAGCGCGCATTCGAGTGGACCGCGGTCTACCGCGATGAAGAGATCGACGCGGAGACGCTCGAGGCGCTATACGAGACACAGCGTCGAGCCTATCGTGCACAAGCCGAGCGCCTGACGAGTGTCTTCGGACGAAGCGGCGGTGGATTGGAGGTGGGAAGCTACGTCGGCGCGTTTCTCGCGGCCGCACGCGATGTCGGCTGGACGTTCGAGGGAGTAGACGTAAACGCGCGGGCGGCCGAGATGACGCGTGCGCGCGGGTTTCACGTCACGTTGGGCGGACTGAGCGACGTGCCGCGCGATAAGCGGTTCGATGCCGTCGCCATCTGGAACTGCTTCGATCAGTTGCCCGACTCGAAGGCGACGGCGCTCGCCGCCCGCGCGCACCTTCGCGATGGTGGCATTCTCGCCATCCGGGTCCCCAACGGCGGCTTCTACGCGACAGTGCGAAAGGCGCTCGAAACGCCCGCCGGCGCGGTCGCGCGTGCGCTGCTGGCGCACAACAACCTGCTGGGCTTTCCGTACCGTTACGGCTTCACACCGGATTCGCTCAGCTATCTGCTGGACAAAATGGGCTTCGACATCGTGCAGACACACGGCGACGCCCTGGTCCCCATCGCCGACGAGTGGACGCGCGGCTGGGCCGCGGTCGAGGAGCGTGCGCTCAAGGCGATCCTTCGCACGCTTGGCAAGGGCAAGGTGGAGGGTGCTCCCTGGTTCGAGATCTACGCCCGCGCTCGACGCCCCGCTGCCTAACGAGCGGCGAGGAGCGGCTCCAGGGTCAGGACGTTCCTATCGAAGTCGAGCGAGACGCGGAAGTTTCTCAGGAAGTTGAGGCCCAGCAGACCGTGCACTCGAATCCCGGTCGGCGCCATCACGCTGAGGTCGAGGGCGCAGGCGGGTAGCTCGGTCGCTCGGGCCGAGCCGACGCGCAGCGAGTCGATCTCGACGATGCGCAGTCGCCCACTGCCTCCCACGCCAACGCCGTAGCCGATACTCAACGGACGGGTAGGAAGTGAGAGCTCCGTCACCGTTGCCTCCGCCACGCAGGTGAGCGTAGCGCCGGTGTCGAGAATGAACTCGAACGGACCGTGACCGTTGATCGTCACCGGAACGATCAATGCCGCGCCGCCCGCGCCGGCCAAGCGGAACGGGATCTCTCCCGCTGCCTCGTCGACCACGCCCGCGCTCGCCGGTCGCATGCCGGCTTCGCAGCCGGCACAAAGAGCCAGAGCGAGCGCGAAGAGCGCGCGGACGCGGGCGTGTGCGATCATCAGTAGCGCTGTGGGATGATGAAAGGACGGAGGAGGTATCCCTTCCCGTCCGGATTCGGCGAGATCGACCCGCCGATCAGCCATCGATCCAGCGAATTGTTAGGCCGGGTTCTATGAAATTTCATCACCTTCATCCCGGTGAACGCGCCGATCGCGCCGCCCATGAGGACGTCGCTTGCCCAGTGCTTGTTGTCGTACATGCGCGAGATACCCAGCAGTGTCGCGCCTCCATACATGAGTGGACCGACATACCACTGCGCGCCATCCCACCACCTTCGCGTCTCTTCGGTGACCACCACCGCGGCCGCGAAGGCAATGACGGTGTGCCCGGAGGGGAACGACCGATATCGTTCCTGACCGATCCCCCGTAGGAGCTTGAAGTCGCGTGGATTGCGGTCGACATACGGGCGGGCACGGCCGGCGCCGAACTTCACGACGGTGACGACCGTGAGTCCGATGATGATCGCCTCGGTGCCGCGCACGCCTAACGTCGTCATCTCCTCGTTGTCGAACACCTTCCCGGCCAGGAAGAGTCCGCCGCCAATGATCCACGCTCCCGGCTGCGTGATGTTCTCTACTGCCCACGATAGACGACGCAGGTTCCGGCGGGTTTGAAGGTCTCCCTGCAGATAGTTCGCCAGCGCGCTGTCGAAGGGAGAAATGAGGATCGTGCTGGCGCCGACGCCCGCGACGAAGAAGAGATCGTTGGCGACGAAGATCGGCTCGTCCGAATCGCGCACGGGTGCATCCTGCGCGGCCAGAGGCGCGACGAGCGATGCTGCCGCCAACAGGACGCTAGCAGCGATGGTCCGCAAAGTCATAGAGGGCGCACAAGATGGCAATGTGCAGGCCAGCGGCCTTCGATCATTTACCGTTTCCTCCCGTTGCTCGACGCTGGTGGCGGCGCCTCTGCGCGTCTACCCAAGCCCCACCGACGCCGAATGAATCTCTTGCGACTCTTCCAGGTCCGCTAGAAACATTGCCGCGGCTTCCTTGCCTAACGTCGCGTCTTCGATCACCGCGTCGAGCTCGTAGTTCACAGCGAGCCCCAATGGGTTGAAATCGGTCGACCCAACTCGCACCCAGCGGTCATCGACCACCTGCGTCTTGGCGTGCATCATGTCCCCCTTCCACTCCCAGATGCGGACGCCGTTGCGCAGCAACCGACGGTAGTGGCGCCGGGTGAGCAAACGGACCCATGGATGATCGGACTTGCTCGGAACCAGCACGCGCACATCGACGCCATCCCGTGCCGCGCCGGCCAGCGCCTCGATCTCCCCGGCCGACGGAACGAAGTACGCATTCGCAATCCAAATGCATCGCTCGGCTGATACCGCTTGGATCTGCAGCGCTCGCGCGATGCGATAGCGAAAGGGCTCGCCCTCGATGATTCCCACGACGGCGCCGGCATCGGTGGCGGGGTCGATGTGCGCGCCGCGCGCGGGTCTCACCAGGAAGCGCGCCGACGACCGGCGCTCTTCGCCGACCGCTCGGCGCCACATGAGGTCGAACGCCCGCTCCATGTCGCGCGCGGCCGGGCCGGCGATGTGAACCGCGGTATCCCTCCACCGTGCCTTGCGGCCGCGCCGCTCGAGATCGCGCCATTCTTCGCCGATCCCAATACCGCCGGTGATGCCGACGCTTCCGTCGACCACCAGGAGCTTCCGGTGATCGCGCGGAACGAGCCCCAACCACGGACGGATGCCGATCGGATTGAAGATGCGCACTGTGATGCCGCCTTCGCGCATCTCCCGGAGAAAGCGCGTCGGAGTGTCGCGAGCACCGATGCCATCAGTGAGCACGCGGACGGTGACGCCGCGCTGCGTCGCCGCGCACAGCTCGCGCGCGAACATCCGGCCGACATCGTCGGCGCGGTAGATGTAGCTCTCGAGATCGATGCTCCGACGTGCGCCGCGAATCTCGTCGACCATCCGCTCGAACGTACGCGGACCGTCGCGGAGGAGCGCGACACGATTGCCGCTCGACGCATCGGCGGCCGCGATGCGCCACAATCCGCGCGCGAAGAGTGGTCCGCGCGGTGTTGAAAGGGTCGTGTCGAGTTGCGCTGGCTGCGCTGAGCTAGCTGGCCGGGGAACGATGGAGCTCATATCCTAGCGGCGTGCCCAGGGGTGAATGTCGGTCCCTCGACACATCTTCCACAAGACGCTTTCCTGTCCCCGACATGTCCGCACGCTCACCGCTCGATCTCGATCACGATACCATGCGACGGTTGGGCCGTCGCGTCGCCGATCTCGTCGCCGATCATCTGGCATCGCTCCGCGATCAACCGGTGCTCACTGGCACTGGTCGTCACGAGGCAGTGCAGATGGTCGGCCTTTCGCCGCCGGCGAACGGCGCGGAATTCGAAGAGCTCCTGGAGACGCTTCGCACCAAGGTGTTCGCCTATCACGCGCGCGAGCCGCACCCCGGATTCATAGCGTACGTCCCCAGCTGTCCAACCTTCCCCGCCGTACTCGGCGACTGGTTGGCGACCGGATTCAACTTTTTCGCCGGAGTCTGGTATGTCGCGTCGGGCCCCAATGCGCTCGAGCTCGTGGTGCTCGACTGGTTTCGGGAATGGCTGGGAATGCCGCTTGGCGCCGGCGGGTTGCTCACATCGGGAGGCTCGACTGCCACGTTGATGGCCGTGGTCGCCGCGCGCCACGCCGCCATCGGTGACGACCCGGCTCTGCTCGCCAGACTTGTCGTCTATACCAGCGATCAGGCGCACTCGTCGGTGGATCGTGCGGCATGGATCGCCGGCGTTGCGAGAGCAAACGTGCGTGCGTTGCCGAGCGATGAGGCGTTCCGCCTAACGACTGCATCGCTCACGGCGGCGATGGAGGAGGATCGCGCAGCGGGAAGGATTCCGTTCATGGTGGTGGCGAGCGCAGGGACGACCAATACCGGCGCCGTCGATCCGCTGGATGACATCGCGACGTTGTGCGAGCGAGAGCGCGTGTGGTTCCACATCGATGCCGCCTACGGTGGGTTCGCAGCGATCAGCGAACGTGGCCGTGCACTGTTCGGTGGGCTCTCGGGATTTCGCCGCGCGGATTCCGTCACTGTCGACGCGCACAAGTGGCTCTTCGTTCCATTCGAGTGTGGCGGTCTGCTGGTGCGCGAGCCGCGTCGCCTCAAGGATGCGTTTCAGATCTACCCGGACTACTTGAAGGACGGAGAGACGCAGGGCGATGAGGTGAACTTCGCCGACTATGGCGAACAGCTCACTCGATACTCGCGAGCGCTCAAGGTGTGGCTGTCGGTCAGCTATTTCGGAGTCGACGCCATTCGCGCGGGAATCGACGGTGGAATGAACGTTGCCGCCGCCGCGGAACAATTCGTTCGAGCAGCGCCCGAGCTCGAAGTATTGTCTCCCGCGCAATTCGGGATTTTCTGCTTTCGGGCAATTCGCCGTGGCGCGAGCGATGACGAGCTCGACACCTTGAATCAGCGCATAAACGCCGCGATAAATGCCGAGGGGCGGTTCTTCATCTCGTCGACACGCTTACACGGGGTGTTCGCGCTGCGCATCTGCATCCTTGGATATCGAACTACCGAGGCGGATGTGAGAGAACTGGTCAACCGCGTGATAGAGCTGGCTCGCGAGCTGGCCCAGAATTAGCCGCCGTGGAGCGCGTCAACTGGCAATGTATGGTCAGGGGGTGCATCATCGATGCCCCTCCCCCGCGCGCCGCCAGCTGCTCCATCCAGGGTCCACGCGAGATTCCTCTACCGAGGCCGTTCATGCGCTGCACCGCACTGCTGCTGGCCGCACTGGCGTCGACGATCGCGTCGCCGCTCTCGGCTCAAGCACCGAAGATCACGCCGAAGGGTGATCCGTCCGTCAAGAACGACACGATCTACTCGCTCGCGGTGAAGCCCGAGGATCATCCCGACGAGCCGTACGTGATGCTGCTGGACGATGGCGTGGTGCGGATCGAAGCGGACGGCACGGGGACGAAGACCTATCGGATGGTAGTTCAGATTCTCCAGCAGGACGCGGTGGAGGATTGGGCCGAGCGGTCGTTCTCGTATTCGCCAGGGCACGAGCGCCTAACAGTGAACTGGGTGAAGGTCGTTCGGCCGAACGGGCAGGTCGTGAGCGACAAGCCGGCGATCTCGCAGGACGCCGACATCCCGGCGCGGCTCAGCGACCCGGTGTACGGCGATCGCAAGGTGCGTCGATTCTCGTTGAGCGGAGTGGAGCCTGGCACGATCGTCGACTTCAGCTATACGACCGAGGAGCTGAAGCCTTTCCTGCCCGGCGATTTCTTCGCGTACTGGAGCGTGCAAACCGGCGCCTTCACGCGTCGCTCGCGCTATGTCGTCGACATGCCCGCGTCGTACACGCCGCGCATGAAAGAGCGCAATCTCAACTTCGCGCGCAGGGAGACGACGGCCAACGGTCGTCGCGTGGTGACGTGGGCGACGAAGGACATCCCCAAGGTGAAGCAGGAGCCGTACGCCGCCGACTCGAACGACGTGTACATGTCGATCGCGCTGTCATCGCCGACCGACTGGCAGCGGCTGGCATCGTGGTACGGCGGATTGGCGAAGGACCGCTATGCGCTCACGCCCGCGCTCGAGAAGAAGCTTGGCGAGCTGGTGAAGGATGCGCGAAGCTGGGATGACTCGCTCCGCGCCGTGCACCGCTGGGTGGCCCAGGACATCCGCTACGTGTCCATCGCGTTAGGCATCGGCGGCTATCAACCGCGCTCGCCGGCCACGGTGCTGGAGACCCAGTATGGTGACTGCAAGGACAAGGCGACGATCTTCGTGGCGATGGTGCAGCGAATGGGACGCAAGGCGTATCCGGTGTTGCTCAACTCCACCGGCGGCGTCGATCGTGATTTACCGTCGATCGAGCAGTTCGATCACGCGATCGCCGCGGTGGAGCGTCCCGAAGGTGGCTATCTCTTCGTTGATCTGACCTCGGAGCTGACGCCACTCGGCTCCCTCCCCTTCGACGAGCAGGGTGAATTTGCGTTGGTGGTGCATCCCGATGGCCGCGGGGAGGAGGTGACACTCCCCAAGGATCCACCGAGCACCAATCTCGCCGAGACGTTGATCGTGGGCGAGCTGCTGCCTAACGGGAAGGTGAACGCGCGGTACGTCGAGCGCGCGTTAGGCGCGCGCCAGTACTCGCTGCGTGGCATGTTCACCTCGCCACTGGATTCGACCAAGCGCGCGATGCTCACGCGCGCCATCGCGCAAAACGTTTTCACCGGCGCGTCGGGCGACAGCTTGAAGATCTTCGATGGGAAGGACCTGGCCGCCGAGCCGAGGGTCGAGATACTGGTGCGCGAGGGACAGGCGGCCAAGCCCGCCGGACGGACGGCGATCTTGACGCTTCCCTTCTCGAACATGTCGGGGTTCGCCAACAGCGCTGCCGAGCTGGAATCGCGAGGACAGCGGAAGTTCCCGATCGATGTCGCGGCCGTGGTTGGACCCATCGCCGGCGTGTCAGAGATGAGATTGACGCTGCCGGCGGGGTGGAAGGCGCAGTTGCCGTCCAACCTGAAGGTGACCGGCGCGTATGGGACATACACGGTGGAATACGCGCAGACGGGTCGGGAGCTTCGAGTAGTGAAGAAGGTGGAAGGCGCGGAGGGTGTGCAGCCGCCCGAGAAAGTGGGAGAGTTGATCAAGTGGATGAAGGAAATGTCGGCCGATGACGTCCAATACATCGTCCTGGAGCAGGGGAACTGAAGATGTGCGAAAGCCATCGCGGATATGTAATGGCATCGCACATCGGCAATCGAGATGTGCGGTGTGCAAGACTGCGAGCCGTCAGCTTCGAGGCCACCAAGTAGGCTAGTACGGCGAGCGGACTACCAGTACGGGATTTTTCCGGGCCGAGCCGGGCGCGTATTGAAGAAGCGCGCGCGGTCTCGGCCCGGTGTGCGTCGTGATCGCACCTCGCACATTTCGATTGCCGATGCGCGATGCAATCACATATCCGCGATGGCTTTCGCACATTTGCGATGCCCTGCCCTTGCGCGCTGCTGCAAGGGCTTCTTATTAGACCAGCATGCTGGCAATTGATCTCTCCGGCAAACGCGCGCTCGTCGCCGGCGTCGCCGACGATGCCGGGTTTGGATTCGCAATCTCCAAGGCCCTCGCTGAAGCCGGCGCGAAAGTTTCGGTCGCCACGTGGCCGCCGGCGCTCAACATCTTCATGAATCTCCTCGAGCGAGGAAAGCTCGATACCTCTCGAGTGATGCCTGACGGGCGCAGGCTCGAGTACGAAAAGATCTACCCCCTCGACGCCGAATACTCGACACTGGAAGAGGCACCGGAGGAGATCCGCGCCAACAAGCGCTACAAGGACGTTGGGGATTTTTCCATCGACGGATTGGCGAAGCGGCTGGTCGAGGACTTTGGCGAGCAGCCGCTCGATATCCTCGTGCACTCGCTCGCCAACGGACCCGAAGTGAAGAAGCCGCTGCTGGAGACCAGCCGGCGTGGCTACCTCAGCGCGCTCAGCGTGAGCACGTACTCGCTGGTGGCGATGGTCAGCAGATTTGGACCGCTCATGCGGTCGGGCGGATCGGTGCTCTCGCTCACCTACATGGCGGGAGAGCGCGTGATCCCCGGATACGGCGGCGGGATGTCCTCTGCCAAGGCCGCACTGGAAAGCGACACCCGCGTGCTCGCCTACGAAGCAGGTCGCCGGTTCGGCGTCCGCGTCAATTGCATCTCGGCCGGGCCGCTTGCGTCACGTGCGGCGAGCGCAATCGGCATCATCGAGAAAATGGTCGAGTACGTCTCGGCCAATGCACCCCTCAGCGAGCCGCTCGACGCCCGCGAAGTCGGCACCGCCGCCGCGTTCCTTTGCAGCCCGCTGGCGAGCGCAATCACGGCGACGGTGCTCTACGTCGACAAGGGATACCACGCGATGGGGATGGCGGTCCAGCAGATCGCCGCCGAACCCCAGACTCGTTAGGCAGCCTCCTGCCGCCGCGCCTGGTTCATCCGCTCCGCGTTCTTGCGGCTGTACGCGAAGTACACCACGAAGCCGACCGCCAACCATATGATGAGCCGCTCCCACGTCTGCCACGGGAGGCCGGCCATCTGCGCGAAACAGATCACGGCACCGAGGATCGGAACCCAGGGCATGCCGGGCGTGCGGAACGGACGATGAAGCTCGGGAGCGGTGCGGCGGAGAATGATCACCGCGATGCAGACGATGACGAACGCCAGCAGCGTGCCCATGCTGGTGAGCTGGCTCAACACCGTGATCGGAACCGCGCCCGCCACGACTGCGGCGATGCTGCCCGTGAGCAGCGTGCTCACGTGGGGCGTCCGGAATCGCGGGTGAATCGCGCGGAAGGCGCCCGGCAGAAGACCATCGCGGCTCATGGAGTAGAACACCCGCGTCTGGCCTAACAACAGCACCAGCATCACGCTCGAAATTCCGGCCAGCGCGCCGACGCTGATCAGCGGGCTCAACCACCGCACTCCCGCCGCCTCGATTCCTACCGCGATCGGATTCGGAACGTTGAGCTGCGTGTAGTGGACGATGCCGGTCAGCACCAGCGCCACGGCGATGAACAGCACGGTACAGATCGCCAACGATGCCAGGATGCCGATCGGCATGTCGCGCTGCGGATTCTTCGCCTCCTGCGCCGCGGTAGACACGGCGTCGAATCCGATGTAGGCGAAGAAGATCACGCCGGCGCCGCGCAGAATGCCCGACCAGCCGAAGCTCCCGAATGAGCCGGTGTTCTCGGGGATGAAGGGCTGCCAGTTGCTCGGGTTGATGTACGCTACGCCCACCGCCACGAACAGCAGCAACACGAGCACCTTCACCACGACGATGACGGCGTTCACCATTGCCGATTCTTTGATTCCAACGACCAGCAGCAGCATCACGGCAAGGATCACCAGCGTCGCCGGAACGTTGTAGATCCCTTGTACGACGCTGCCATCCGCCAACGTGATCATTGTTCCCGGAGCAGTGGTGAACTGCGGCGGAATCGCGATGCCTAACGACTGGAGCAGGCTGGAGGCATACCCGGACCAGCCGACGGCCACCGTCGCGGCGCTCAGCCCGTACTCGAGGATCAGGTCCCATCCGATGATCCAGGCGAACAGCTCGCCCAGCGTCGCATACGCGTACGTATACGCGCTCCCCGAGACGGGGATCAGGCTGGCGAACTCGGCGTAGCAGAGCCCGGCGAACGCGCAGCCGACGCCGGCGATGATCATCGAGATCACCAGAGCGGGGCCGGCGAATTGCGCGGCCGCGGTCCCCGTCAGCACGAAAATCCCCGTGCCGATGATCGCACCGATTCCCAGCATCGTCAGGTTCATCGGACCCAAGGTCCGCTTCAACCCGCCGGACGTGGCCTCGCTCTGCAGCTCGGCGATGCTCTTCTTGGTGAACAGGCCCATCGTCGCCCCGTCTGTAGTTGGCGCGCCCATGATGGGGCGACAGGCGAGCACGGGCTGTAGGTGCCCGGTGCACGAGCCGTCAGAGGCGAATCGCCCGGCGCGCGCTCGGCGCGCGTTGGAGCGAGCCGGCGCATACCCGTGTCAGAACGGGGTCAGAGCAGCGCTAGTACGATTGGTCCCAAAGACGCTGAGACTTGCGCCATCCGCGCTCCGCGTCCCATGAATGACCTTCATAGTTTCCTGGTAAGGCATGCTACGCCTTAATAGCAGCAAGCGCTCAGGACGGACCACTCCCGCCAGAGCGCCCGCACCCGCCCGCCCGCCTCGGTCCGCGGAGTACGTGGGGGCGCTCTGCGCTACGCTAGTGGTCGCTGGCGGGTTGGCATTCGAGGCGTACGATGCGGCGCGATCGCACCGGCAGACGGCCGAGCGAGCGCTGCAGGAGTTCGCCGGCTTCGCCGCGCGCGCGTATGCCGCGCGCGCCGAGGAAAGCGTGCGCAGCGAAGCCACCCCCATCCTGGCCCCGATCACCGGTGTGCGCGCATCGTCGCCCTTCGAGCGGCTGGCCCCTCCGAGCGCGCTCGCCGAGGCAGCCGGAGGTGTGTTCCGATGCGCGGACCCATCATTGGATGCACGGCGCTCGTACTTGCGCATCGATTTTCGTGACGGATCGCTTGCCACCGCTGGAGCCGCGCTCGAAACCCGGGAGCTGAACGCGCTCTCCCATGCCATCGCCGAGCATGCACGCGCTTCATACCTCCCTGATTGGACCGCCGCGGTGCTGCTGGACGACGATCCCTCGCGCAGCGATCGCGCGATCATCTACGGCGTGAAGTACGCCGAGCACGGGGCGCCGATCGCCGCCTATGCGCTCACGACGTGCGTCGACGCCCTCCATGCGCCGTTGGCCGCCGCCGCGGTCGCACCGCTGCTCCCGGCAACCGCCACCGGCGGGATGCCTGACGATTCGGTTCTTTCATTGAGCGTGCGGACGGCGAGCGGAAAGGTCGTCTACGGAAAGGGCGAGCACTTCGACTCGCCCTTCGCCGCCGATGTCTCGCTACCGGTTGCCGGCCGACTCCAGGCGACCGTGACACTCCATCCCGATGCCGTGAACCGCATCGTCATCGGTCCCCTGCCGCGCTCCATCATCGCCGATCTGCTCATCCTGCTCGGCCTGACGGGTGCGCTGCTGTTGCTCGCAACAGTGCAGGTGCGCCGGGAGCAGGAGCTGGCCCGGTTGCGCGCCGACTTCACCTCCAGCGTGTCGCACGAGCTTCGCACACCGCTCGCGCAAATCATGCTCTTCGCCGAGACGTTGCAGCTCGACCGCGTGCGCTCGGAGGCCGAGCGCCGCGAGGCGGTCGATGTCATCCTCCAGGAGGCGCGCCGACTGCTGCACCTGGTGGAGAACGTGCTGCACGTTTCGCGCAGTGAGCGTGGACTGACGCAGCTGCGGCTCGAGCGGCGGCAGCTGGCGCCGCTGGTGGGCGAAGCAGTCACCGCGTTCGCGGGGATCGCGGAGGGCGCCGAGGCGTCCGTGCATGCACACCTCGATTCGTCGCTCACCGCGGATGTCGATGCTTGGGCGGTGCGTCAGATGCTGCTCAACCTGCTCGACAACGCGGTGAAGTACGGACCCCGCGGCCAGCTCATCGAAGTGTCGGCGGAGCTGCGTGATGGTCGTGTGTTGCTGCACGTCGACGATCAGGGTCCGGGGATTCCGATCGCCGACCGCGACCGGATCTTCTCTCCATTCGTTAGGCTCGATGTGGGGAGCAAGGGTCCGCCGGGGAGCGGCATCGGGCTGGCGGTGGTGCGCGAGCTGGCCGAGCGTCACGGCGGGCGGGCCACGGCGGGCGATGCGCCCGGTGGAGGCGCGCGCCTAACGATCGAATTTCCTCATGGGGAGCGCGCGGCCCAGCCTGTTCTCGAGTGGCGCCCGCTGACCTCGAACAATGGAGACCGCGCACATGCCGCGCATTCTGCTGATCGAGGATAATCGGAACCTGGCGGTCGGGCTCCGGAACAACCTCGAGATCGAGGGTCACCGCGTCGAGCTCGCGGCCGATGGACCGCGTGGACTGGCGCTGGCGCGCGCCTGGAATCCGGAGCTGATCATCCTCGATCTCATGCTGCCAGGCCTCGATGGCTATCGAGTGCTGCGGACGCTACGCGACGAAGGGTGCACGGTACCCGTTCTCGTCCTCACCGCGCGCGGCGAGGAATCCGACAAAGTCTTGGGCTTCCGTCATGGCGCGGACGACTACGTGACGAAGCCGTTCGGTCTCTTGGAGCTCATCGCGCGCGTGGATGCGCTGATGCGTCGCGCGCGTCCCACGCCACGGCCACCGGCCGTGCTCTCCTTCGGCGAGATCGAAGTGGATTCCGGGCGGCATTCGGTGCGGCGCGGTGGTGTCGATGTCGCGCTGCGCCCGAAGGAGTTCGACCTGCTCATCGCGCTCTGCCAGCGGGCGGAGGAGGTCGTCACGCGCAACGAGCTGCTGCGTGAGGTGTGGGGCTACGATCCCAGTGTGGTGAGCCGCACGGTAGACACACACATCCTCGAGCTCCGCCGCAAGCTGGAGCGCGATCCCGCTCGCCCACAACACATTCTCACCGTTCGGAAGACGGGGTATCGGTTGGCGCGCTAGATCGGGACTCGTGCAAGCTTCTCGTCAAGACTCCTTCCTCCGCTTGCCCCACTCTCCGAGCCGTTTGTATGGTCACTCCATGCCCTTTCTGAGCCTCCCGCGCGTCCGGCAACCTCGGTTGGTGCTGCTGGTCGCGCTGCTCGTTCTGAGCTTCGTTGCAACGGCGATCCTCGCCTATCAGGCGCAGGATGCCGCGCGCTCGCACCGCGTTGCGGCCGAGCGCGCGCTCCGCGACTACGCCGACTTCGCGGCGATGAACTTCGCGGTCCACACCAAGGAAGGGCTGTACAACACCATCACCAGCGTCCTCTACCAGCCTGGCGACATGGGGCTTGGCGCCCCAACAGCGTACATGCTGCCAAAGAGCGTCGTTAGGCGCGCCGCGGACCACAAGACGTTCTGCAATGGCAAGCTGGTCGATTCGACCCTCTTCTTCTTCCGGCTCGAGCTCCGCGAGGAGCGCATCTCGCGCGAGCGCGGCTGCGTCCCCGGAGCGGTTCGCGCCTGGCTCATCGATACGGTGAAGACGCACTCGCGTCACAGCCACAAGCGGGCCCAGGAATACGCCACGCTCGTCGGGCCGGTGAACGACGTTCCATATCTCATCACCTACACGCTCAAGCGTGACACGAGCGGCGCGCCCACGACGGCATTCGGCTTTGCCACGCCGTTCATCCCGTTCGCCAAGCCGACGTTCAAGGACGTTGCGCACAGCTGGCTGCTGCCGCCATCGCTCATCGGCGACGTCAAGAACGATTCGGTCCTCTCGGTGCGCGTGACGGACAAGACGGGGCGCTTGCTCTATCAGTCCTCGATCCAATACCCGCCTTCGATCACCGGACAGATGCCTTTCCCGGAGACGTTCGGCGGGATGCACTTCACCGTGGCGCTCCGCCCCGAGGCCGCCACCAAGCTGGTGATTGGCGGCCTTCCGCGCTCTCGGCTTCCGGTGTTGTTAGGCTTGCTGGCCGTCTGCGGCACGCTGGTCGTCGTGGCGCTCCTCCAGCTGCGCCGCGAGTACGAGCTGGCACGGCTCCGCTCCGATTTCATCTCGAGCATCTCGCACGAGCTGCGCACACCCTTGGCTCAGGTGCGCATGTTCGCCGAGACGCTTCTGCTGGGACGCGTGCGGTCGGAACAGGAAGCGCGGCGCTCACTCGAGATCATCGACCAGGAGGCACGGCGCCTCACACATCTGGTCGAGAACGTGCTCCAGTTCTCGCGTGCCGAACGGAATTTGTCGCGCTTGACGCCGGAGCCCACCGACATCCCCGAGCACATCCGCGAAACGGTCGAGTCGTTCACGCCGATCGCTGCCGCGCGCCAGGTACAGGTGCGTCTCGACATTGGGGAGTGCGTCACCGCGACCGTCGATCGCGGCGCGCTGCGTCAGACGCTTCTCAATCTGCTCGACAACGCGGTGAAGTACGGACCGGCTGGGCAGTCGGTCACCGTGGGCGTCGCGCGTGTGGCCGACGCCGTGCGCATCTGGGTGGAAGACATGGGACCGGGGATCACCGAGAAGGAGCGCGATCGAATCTGGGAGCCCTTCTATCGACTCAACCGCGATGCGAACTCGGCGGTGGCCGGAAGCGGGATCGGCCTCTCCGTCGTGCGCGGACTCATCCGGCAGCACGGAGGCAGTGTGTGGGTGGAAGATGCGCTGGGCGGCGGCGCTCGATTCGTCGTGGAACTTCCAGGCGCGAGCAGCCGTAGCGTTGAGCAGCCGGCGAATGCACCTTCAAACGGACCGGCGACGACGGACGACATCGGGATGATCGCCACGCGGTCGGAAACGAGCGGCGCGAGGCGCGCGCCATGATTCACTTCGCCAACTCAAGGTCGGACATGAGCCGCATTCTCGTCGTCGAGGACAACCCAGACCTCGCCTTCGGACTGCGAAACAATCTCGAGATCGAGGGCTACGATGTCGTGCTCGCCGAGGACGGGCCGACCGGCTTGTCCCATGCGCGCAGCGCGAGTCCCGATCTCATCATCCTCGATCTCATGCTCCCCGGCCTCGACGGCTACCGCGTGCTGCGTGCATTGCGCGAGGAAGGACGTCACGTTCCGGTGCTCATCCTCACCGCTCGCGGTGAGGAGGCCGACAAAGTGCGCGGCTTCCGGCTCGGCGCCGACGACTACGTCACGAAGCCGTTCGGCGTGCTCGAGCTTCTCGCGCGCGTACAAGCACTTCTTCGTCGCGCGACGATCGGTGCGGCGGGTGTCGAAGCACTCGGGGAGCGGGAGCGATTCGGCGAGATCGAGGTGGATCGCGCGGCGCGCTGTGTCACGCGCCGCGGTGACAACATTGACCTCACGCCGATGGAGTTCGATCTCTTGGTCGCGTTGCTCAAACGACGCGGCGCGGTGGCCACCAGACACGAGCTGCTGCGCGAAGTGTGGGGCTACCACGCGGCGGTGGTCAGTCGCACTGTCGACACGCACGTCGCCGAGCTGCGTCGAAAGCTGGAAGACAATCCGGCGCTGCCGCGTTACATCCTCACCGTCAGAAAAGCCGGCTACCGCCTCCAGGCCTGACGACCCCACGCGCACAACACATCGTGCGCACGGTTCCCTGACAAAGCCTTATCCCTGCTACCACCTGCACCTCACGAGGCGCAGGTAGCTTCGCCTCCGGTGTCCGGCTGCCTGATAACGGCAGTCTGCCGTCTCCACGGACCGGAGTGAAGCATGAGCTCAACCTTCGTTCGTCGCGTCACGGGCTCGATGGTGGCGCTGCTCCTCGTTGGTCTCGCCGCCCAGTCGGCGAGCGCGCAGAACGGCCGCGACCGGCACACGGGGGAGCGGATGGTGCTCACGGCGTCGAAAGCGACTGGCGCGATCGTTCTCGATGGCAAGCTCGACGAAGAGAGCTGGACACGCGCGGCGATCGCGCGTGACTTCGTGCAACAGCGGCCGAACGTCGGCTCGCCGGCCACGCAGCGCACCGAAGCACGCGTCCTCTTCGACGGCAATGCGATGTACGTCGGCATGCGCATGTACGACAGTGCGCCCGACTCGATCGTCGCCACGCTCGGCCAACGCGATTTCGCGGGCTTCAGCGACTGGGCGCAGGTGATCATCGACAGCTATCACGATCGTCGCACCGCATTCCGGTTCGCCGTGAGTCCAACCGGAGTCAAGAAAGACGTCTTCCATTTCGACGATGTGCGAGAGGATCCAGGGTGGGACGCCGTGTGGGAGGCGGCGACGTCCATCGACGCGGAAGGATGGACGGCCGAGCTGAGAATTCCGCTCTCGCAGCTGCGTTACAGCGGCACGGAGAGCGATCCGGCATGGGGCATCAACTTCCTGCGCGACGTGGCGCGCAGCAGCGAGCGATCGTACTGGAAGGAGATGCCGACCAACGTGAATGGCTTCGTCTCCCAGCTCGGCGAGCTCAGCGGGATAGGACAGCTCCCCAGCCCGCGCCGATTGGAAGTGCTGCCGTACTCGTTAGGCAAGCTCACTCGTGCGCCCGGTGACGGCGCCGACCCGTACTATGAGCGCAACGAGCTCTTCGGCTCCATCGGCGCGGATGTGAAGTACGGCCTGACGTCGGATCTGACACTGACGGCGACGATCAACCCCGACTTCGGCCAAGTGGAGGCCGATCCGTCGCAGGTGAATCTTTCGGCGTTCGAGACGTTCTTCGTGGAGAAGCGGCCGTTCTTCCTCGAAGGCTTCGACATCTTTCGCGTGGAGACGAGTTTCCCTTTTGGCATCAAGGGGATCAACTTCAGCCAGAACTCGCTCTTCTACACTCGACGTGTTGGGCGTCCGCCGCAACGCGGTCTTCCCTCGGGCACGCAGTACGATGACACGCCCGAAGCGGTCACCATCCTCGGCGCCGCCAAGCTCACGGGGAAGACGAAGAGTGGCTGGTCGATCGGCGTGCTCGACGCGCTGACGGCGGAAGAGAATTCGAGACTGGTCACGGCCACCGGCGCCAGCGTCGAGCAGCCGGTCGAGCCCATGACCAACTACGCCATCGCGCGGGTGATCAAGGATTTTCGGAATGGCGAGAGCGCGATCGGCGGCATCTTCACGGCGACGAACCGCCGCTTGAACGACGACTCGCTCGATTTTCTGCGGCGAAGCGCGTACACGGTCGGCCTCGATGCACGGCACCGGTGGAACAACGGGATGTATTCGCTGCGTGGCTCGATCATCGGCAGCCACGTGCAGGGAAGCGACAGCGCGATGGCACGTACGCAGCGCGCGTCGAGCCACTTCTTCCAGCGGCCGGACGCCGGCCACCTCGACTACGACCCATCGCGCACATCGTTGTCGGGAATGCTTGCCGATCTCCGCCTCGAGAAGATCGCCGGCAACTGGCGGTGGGCGACGATCAATCAGGCGATCACCCCCGGCTACGAAGCGAATGACCTGGGCTTCCAGCGCAGCACCGACTGGCTCCTGACGGGCGGTTGGGTCGGTTATCGGTCGTTCACGCCCGGAAATACGTTCCGAAGCTGGAGCGTGTTCACGAATCCGAGGGCGGCGATGACATTCGGGGGCGAGCGGGTCTCGACCGCCACGGACATCAACTTCCAGGCAGAGTTTCTGAACTTCTGGACGACGTGGGGCGGTTACTACATCGACCTGCCCGCGTTAGGCACCAACACCCTTCGCGGCGGACCAGCCATCAAGCACGATCTCTCGCACAACTACTGGCTTGGCTTCAGGAGCGACGGGCGCAAGCCGTTGGTGGTCGAGCTGTGGGGCGACCGGTGGCAGGAGCCGAGCGCCGGCGGCAGCGGATTCAGCATTGGCTCGGAGATTCTGATGCGGCCGACCACGCGCGCCGAGCTGTCGCTCGAGCCGACGATGTATCGGAACGGTGATACGTGGTCGTACGTAGGGACTGAATCGTCGGCGGAAGGCAAGCATTACTTGTTCGCGCGCATCCATCAGACGACGGCGTTCCTGACGATTCGCGGGAGCTACACCTTCACGCCCAACCTCTCGCTACAGTTGTACGCGCAGCCGTTCCTGAGCGCTGCACGCTACGACAAGTTCATGGAGGTGACCGATCCGAAAGCGCGAGCGTTCGAGGATCGCTTCACGTGGTTTGCCTCGAGCGACTTGCTTCGCGATCGTGATGCCGACCGGTACACGGTACTCCGATCCGACGGCGCGACCCGCTTCTCTTTCGAGGATCCGGACTTCAACGTGCGCGAGCTGCGCTCCAACGCCATTTTGAGATGGGAGTATCGCCCGGGCTCGACGCTATACGTCGTGTGGGGGCAGGGTCGTGAAGCCGAGAGCTCGGACGGACGATTCCGTCTACGCCGAGATGCGCGGCGCCTGTTCAGTACCGATGCGACCAACGTGTTGCTGGTGAAGCTCAGCTACTGGATGAGTCTCTGAACGGTGAGGATGCGATGAAGCTCGTGATCGGTATTGCCGCGCTCGCGGCCGCCGGGTCGGTGCTCTTCGATGTGCCCGACGATGCGTCGGCGCGCGATCGCGCCGAAGTGGAGCGCGTCGTCGGCTATTACATGGATGGTTGGATGACAGGGAACGTGGAGAGCCTGCGCAAGGCATTTCATCCGGATGCCAAGCTCATGTCGGTGCGGAACGATTCACTGATCCAACTTTCGCAGGCGGACTGGTACGCGCGTTTTCCAGCGAATCCGAGTCAGCCGTCGGATGGCCGTCAGATCAAGATCGTGTCGACCGAGCTGGCGAACACGGTGGCGCAGGTGAAGGTGACGTCGTCCACGCCGCGCGGCGCGTTCACCGATTATCTCTCCCTCGCGCGCTTCGGCGGCGAGTGGAAGATCGTGAACAAGACCTTCCATTTCGAGCCGAAACGATAGTCATTTCCCTCATACCCTCGATGTAACACCCGGGAGAGAAGCTCGCGGCTGCTCGCGGTTGCTTCTCTCCCGATTGCGTGCAGATTCTGTCCTCCGGAATCTCACACCGAGGGGGTCCCATGCAGCTCACATCGTCTTACAAACGAGTACGGCCCACGGCCCTACTCCTCGCCGGCCTGCTCGCAGCGGTCGCGTGCAGAAGCTCGGAGCAGGCGCAGACTGACAGCGCAGCCGCGAAGGTGGACTCAGCGGCCGTATCGCCGGCGGCCGCGGCGCGTCGCATCGCGGTCGACAGCGGATTCCAAACGCCCGAATCGGTCGTGTGGGACTCGGCTGCCAGCGTCTGGTATGTGTCGAACATCAACGGCAATCCGGGAGCGAAAGACAACAACGGATTCATCAGCCGTTTGCGCTCCGACGGTACCGTCGACTCGATGCGCTTCATCGCGGGACGCCGTGGGGGCGCGCCGCTGAACGCGCCGAAGGGCATGGCAACACGCGGCAACGAGCTATGGGTCTCGGACATCGACGCCGTGCACGTCTTCGACAAGACGACGGGCAGGCACATCGCTCATTACGATCTCAAGCCGCGCGGCGCCATTTTCCTCAACGACGTCGGCGCGGGACCGGATGGCTCGATCTACATCACCGACACGGCGATAAGCTTCGGCGAGGGCGGACCGGTGCGCCGAGGAGCCGATCGCATTTTCAAGATCGATCCGAATACGCGCGCGATCAGTGTCGCCTTCCAGGCGGACTCAGCGCTCGGCCACGCCAATGGCATCACCTGGGACGCGACCAACAATCGGTTCCTCGTCGTTCCTTTCGGTGTCAACAAGATCTTCGCCTGGAAGCCGGGTGACACGACCGCAACCCAGATCGCCACCGGGCCGGGGATGTTCGATGGCGTGGAGGTGACGCGCGACGGACGCATTCTGGTGTCGAGCTGGGCGGATTCGTCGGTGTCGGTGGTGAGCGGCAGCACCCTCAGTAAGGCGATCTCGAACGTGCAGTCGCCAGCGGACATCGGACTCGATCGGCAGTCGAACCGCGTGGCGATTCCACTGTTCCAGCAGAACCGCGTCGAGATCTGGGATCTGGGAGGTACGCGCTGACGCCGAGCCGGGCGGACGCCTAACGACACTCCCGTGACGCCGAAGCGCTGGGTCATCGCGATCGTCTCCTTTGCGCTGGCGATCGGTGTCTCCGTGTACATCGTGTTGTCGACGTGGCCGGAGGAGGGAGGCGGGCGCGCGCTTCTCCCTCCTCTCGGCCACCTGCTCGCGTTAGGCGCCGTCACTTTCGAGGTCATTACCCGCACGCTCAAGATCCAGCTGAGCGCGGCATCGCTGCGCATTCCGCTCTCCTTCACGGCCGCGATGCGGGTGGTGTTAGGCGGCGATTTCGGGGCGGCCATCACGCCGTCCCGCACCGGCGCCGAGCCAGCGCGTTTTCTCGTACTCGCGGAAGCGCAGGTGCCGGTACCGGGGATCATTCTGATCCTGTGGGCGGAGCTCTTTCTCGAGATGCTCTCCCTGTGGGTGGTGTGCGCGGTGCTGGGGCTGATCTTCGACGGCTACCGCGAGATTCTGTGGGGCGTGTCGGCCGGATATGGCCTCTTGGTGTTCGGGCTCGGCGCGATCGGCGCGCTGATGTCGCGTGGCAAGACTGCCGGGACACCGCCCGAATGGGCGAGACGGATTGGGCTAGGCGGCGTGCGTTGGCGCGCCATCCAACGCTCGTTCCGCCATATGAGGAGCAGCATCGAAGCGTTGCGTCACGCGCACGCGGGCTGGGCGACGCTGTCGCTCCTTTCCTCGGTCGTGCACGTCACGCTGCGTCTGTCGATCCTTCCACTGATCGTCTGGGCGCTGGGCGCCGATGTACCGTTGGCGCCGCTGGTCATGTGGCCCCTGGCGATCTTCTACGGCGGCGTGATCTTCCCGGCGCCCGGTGGTGGAGGATTGATGGAAGTCGCCTTCAAGCTCTCGTTAGGCGGCATCATTCCGGCGGCGATCTTCCCGGCCGCTCTCATCTGGTGGAGGTTCTACAGCTTCTATCTGTACGTCATCCTGGGCGCGCTGGCGACGGGACGTACCGTGATGAGAGCGCTCACCGGGAACGGAGAGAAAAAAGAAGAGAGAGAGGAAGAACCAGCCGTCGTCTAAGAAGGCAGATGTGCGAAAGCCATCGCGGATATGTGATTGCATCGCACATCTGCCTTCAATTACGTTCGATCCGTCGTCGCAACTCCTCGAGCTCCGCAACTGGCAGCGGCCCGCTCAGCGTGAACTCAGTGCCGTCGGCTCCCGTCCAGAAGATCGTGTTGACCGACGCATCGGTATCCTTGGCATCGGTGCGAGCTTCGAGCTGCATGACGGCGCCGCCGCGAGCGCCAGCCCTGGCCGGTGCTGACCTCCGCGACGGAGCCGCCGATGACGGCGCGGCTTGCTGAGCGACGGCCGTCCGGCGCTCGACCAGCGTGATCGTCACGCCAGGGCGCAGCTGATAGATCGAGCGGCGGACGGGCCGGCCATTCTGCACCGAATCGGAGCTGCTGACCAGCGTGAGACCGGCGATCTCTCGCTCGGCGAATTCGTCGGTAGACTTCGCGGCCCCGCTCACTATCACCTCGCTCAGCTGCGCCGCGTCTCGCGGAAGCGACAGGTTCACCGAGATGGTGTCTCCCGCATTCGCCTCGACCTTCTTGTTCGCGCCGGTGTAGCCGAGCCGCCGCGCCTGCACGGTTTGCGTGCCCGCGGGCGCGCTGTCGATCTGGAAAGTGCCGTCCTCCTTCGTCAGTGCCGCCCGGTTCGTACCGACGACGTTCACCTGCGCCGACGCGATGGGCGCTCCGGCGGCATCGGTCACGCGCCCGTTGATCTGCGCGATGTTCACGCGCGAGTCCATCTCCACACCGCGAGCGCGAGCGGCCCGCTTGCTGAGCGAGGGCGGCGCGGGTGCGGCCGCGGCTCCTTCGGTCACTTCCTGCCGCGTGGCGAAGTCCTGCGCGCTGTCCCGCAACAGCCGCTCCTCGTTAGGCACGTTGGCCTGCTTGTCCGCGGCCGCGAGCTCCGGCGCCGACGGCGGACGCAGCGCGCCGGCAACAGTTCCACCCGCACCTGCCCCTTCACCGAATCGGCGCGGTGTCGAGGGAGGGGACGCCGGCTGCGGTGCGGCAGGAGGCGCCGCTGCTACGTCGGCCGCACCGGGCGCCGGCGTCGCCGCTGGCTCCGCTGTCTTACTCTGAAGAGTGACGGCCTCGCTTGCCGCCGTTGGCGCATCGGACGAGACGCGCAGCGCCGGCGATTTCGTCTCACGAACCACGACCAGCGTCACCGCGAGGAACGCGACCGCCGCCGCGATGCTCGCATATCGTGCGGCACGGAACGGCGAACGACGACGCGCCCTCGCGGCCGCTGCGGCGAACGAAGTCTCGCCCGCAACGGCCCCAGCGCTCGGCACGACTTCGCCGGGAACGTCGTCGAGCGCCGTCAAGATTCGGGAGGATGCCGCGATCAATCCGCGCGCTTCCGCCACGGCGGCCGCGCACGTCGCGCACTCCGCAACGTGCGCCTCGACGCGAGCGGTCTCGTCAGGCGAAAGCGCGCCATCGAGCCAGGCGTGGATCGTCCCTTCGTCAAGATGCGGCATGCCCTTCCCTCCTCCGTACTTCGTCCTGCAACGTCTCGTACACCTCTACCAGCCGGCGACGAGCGCGCGACAGGGTCGTTCCGATCGAGCCCACCGACAGATCGAGCGCGGCCGCGATCTCGTGATAGTCCAAGCCTTCCTCGCGCATGAGCAGCGCCAGGCGGTCGCGCTCCGCCAGAGCATCGACGGCTTTCCGCGCCATTGCCTGCTCCTGGGCGCGCTCCAACGACGTCGGTTCCGGTTCTACAATCTCGTCTTTCGCACGCTCGGCCAGCAGCGCCAGATGACGCCGGCGTCGCTGATCCTTCCGCGCTTCGTCACGCACCAGGTTGTTTGCCACCGTGAACAACCATGCTCGCTCGTTGGTGATGGCATCCTGCCGCAGTGCGCGAACGAACGTCTCCTGCGCCACCTCTTCCGCCCAGTCGCGGTCGCCGAGGCGCCGCGTCAGGTAGCGGACCAGCATGGTGTGGTAGGTGCGAAAAAGCCGTTCGACGTCTTCGTCGCGCACGTGCGAATGAGCCTCAGTATCCTCGTTGAACCGATTGCAGCTCGGCGTCGCTCAAGCGCTCGGTACCAGCGTCCATGGTCTCTATGACGAGGTCTCGCCCAGCCACTCGAACGCGGTCGCCCAGCGCGAACACTTCGCGTAGCTCGGGGACGAGCTCCAGCACCTTGAAATACGCCGCCGAGAACGCCTTGATCCGTATCGTCTTCATGGTGTCGTCCACACGACTATCCGTCCAGACGCCGTCCGTCAGGACGAACACGCGGTCGCCCACGCGGCGGAGTGAGATGCCGCGCTCGGCCTGATCCTTGAGCGCGACCGCGTCGGCCTCCGCCATCGACGTCGCGGCGCGCTGAGCGCTCGCCCGCTTGGCCGATTCGAAATCGCGCTGCTGCCGTACGGCCGGAGGTGCCACGGGCGCCGCGGCTCCACCGCGGCCGCGTCGCAGCTCTGGAACGACAGGACCGACTCCGTCGGCGACCATTCCTGGCTCGAGCACCAGATACGAAGAAAACTCGGTCGGAATTCCGTAGCGTTCGCCGAGCTCCTTGATCTCGTCGTCGACCTCCCTCGAGCCGCCGTTCTTGCGCTTCTCGGCGCTCAGCCAGCCGACGCGCTGCGTCGCCCAGAGTCGCGGGATGAAGTTGTTGCCGCGCTCACGATCGGGAAATTCGACCACGTTCTCCCAGATGACGGGCCCGTTTTGCGTTTGCCCCTCGAAGCGAAGACGCGCGCGGCCGCTGCCATCGTAGCGAGCGAGAACGACGAGGTCCTGCCCCGCGAAGACGTCCATCGCTCCAGAAGGGAGCATCGTGTGCAGCCGCACGCCTTCAGCGCGCACGCGCACGTCGGTGACAACCGGATTCGTCAGGCGGCTGGCGACGACCGACACCACGTGCTCCGGATTCTCTTCCGCTCGGACGAAGTGAGCGGTTCCGCCTCCCTCGAGCGCCAGCTGCTCGAGCAGCGCGACACTCAGGTCGGCGCCCACTCCGAAGGTGAAGATGCGCTGCGAGCCTCGCAGGTTGTCGGCGCGCTCGGCGATGCGTGCGGGGTCGCGCTCGCCGACCGTCGGCTCACCGTCGGTCATGAAGAGGATGAGCTCGAGCGCGCCGGAGCGTGCGGCATCGCCACGCGTCCGCGTACCGAGTGCTTCCTCGAGCGCGCCCATGATGTTGGTCGACCCTTGCGCTTCCAGATCATCGAGGTAGCGCTCCGCCGCGCGGACGTTCTCGGGCGTGGCGAGGACGAAGTCGTCGCGGAAGGTGCGCACGTCAGTCGAAAAATCGACGAGACGGAATCGATCGCGCGGCGAGAGCGTGGCGAGTAGCTGCTTCCCAGCGGCCCGCGCTTGCTCGAGCTTCCGGCCGCTCATCGAGCCCGAGACGTCGAGCACGAACGTCACATCGCGCGGCGCGGACCGCGTGAGACCCGTCGGAGGCGAGAGCGTGATCATGGCGAAGCCATCATCGCGCCCATCGGCATACGGCAGCATGGCGATCGCGGCGGCATTGCCTCGGCGCACCGGGATCAACACAGTCACTTCGCGCGCATCGCCACGGACATCGACGCGGCGGCGAGAGCCGTCGTTGCCGATGTCCAGCGTGTGTGTGGGTGAGTACGGCTCGCCGAGCTCGCGCGTGCGCGGATAGAGAAGCGTGAACGAGGTGCGCTCGCGGCCACGCTGGCGCCGGACTTCCGCCTGCTCGCGACGAATGCCGCGAACGTAGTCGACACGGAGCGCGCTCCCTTCACGCCTGGCGACCATCTGGAATCGCACGACGACGGTTTTCTCTTCGCCCGGATTGATCGGGAAGATGCGCGTGCGCAGCATGCCGTAGCCCATCCACTCGACGAGCGCCGGGTCCCGCTGGCGACGCACGATCTCCTCGTAGATCGCGCGCGCTCGCTCGGCGCTCATCGTCTCGCCGGCGACCAGCTCGCCATCGATCGACAGCTTGAGCTCCTGGAATGCCGCGCCTTGGGGGAGTGGGAACATGTAGTCCGCCTCGCCGACGCGGCCGCCACGGTTCACGAAACGCTCGGTGACCTCGTAGCGCAGCACTTGATCGGCGAGCTCCACCCGAACGTCGCTTCTCGTCCGTTCGATGACGGCGTCACCAATGGGGCGTGGGCAGGGTCGCCGACAGGGCGGCGGGGGCGGGCATCGGTCGCCTCGACAGGGCGGAATGACGCAATCGACCGTCGGCCCGCATTCGCGGGGGATGATCCATCCCTGCGCGCTGAGCGGCACGGGCAGGAGCAAAGCTGCAATCGCCAGGAAATGGCGCATTTGGGGCGTCTCCAAAGAGGTCTAATGGGAGACGTCGGCCGGGAGCGCATTTGCACAGGTAGGGCCGAACAGCGGCATTCGGCATTCGGCATCCGGCATTCGGGAACGGCGGATTCGGAAGTCATCCGGTGTGCTGTCCCGAATGCCGGATGCCGGATGCCGAATGCCGCTGTTGCCTACTAAGCTCTTCTCTCCGGCATTCTCTCTATGACCCTTACAGCGAGCATCCGTTCATCCGCCCTCCCGACCGTGCGCATGAGCGACTCCGACTCTAGACGGGCGGCCCAACCGAGCGAGAAAGGGACAGGGGCGCCGTGGAGGGCGGCGGCGCCCAGCCGCTCGGCCACGTGTCGTGTGGCCGTCTCGTCCGCGTCGGCGAGGATCACGACGAACTCGTCGCCGCCCACGCGCACGATCGCTTCCGTGGCGCGCACTTGAGAGGCCAGGAAGCGGCTCATCTTCACCAGTACCATGTCGCCCGCTTCGTGCCCGAAGCGGTCGTTGTACTGCTTGAAGTGGTCGACGTCGATGAAGATGCACCCCCAGCGCCCGATGCCTAACGAGTTGAAGCTGCGCTCCAGCTCATCGAGGTAGCGCCGGTTCCAGGTGCCCGTGAGCGGATCGCGCAGACTCTGCTCGCGTAATGCCTCCTCCAGCGCCTTGCGCGACGTGATGTCGATCAGGATCCCGTGATAGAGGATCTCTCCCGTCTCCGGATCGTGAATCGCGTAGGTCGTATCCAGCACCGTCCTGATCTGACCGTCGAGCCGTCTGATCTGAAGCTCGAACTCGCGGATCGCGCCGTCTCGCGCGAGCAGCCGAAGCTCCTCTGCCCGGCGCAATGGGTCGACGACCAGGTTCACGGCGTTGTGTCGTCGCAGCTCGTCGAGCGTGGCCGCGCCGAACATGGCGAGGAACGCCGGATTCGCGTCGAGGATCTCTCCTTCCGACGTGGTGATGTAAATGCCCTCTCGCAGATTCCGGACGAGCTCGCGCAGCGCGTCAGGATCGTCGAGGCTTCGAAGCTGCCGGCCGATGGCCGGTGTGGCGTCCGGCGTTGCCGTCATGCGGAAGCCCCGGTGGCGGACATCGTCCCTTCCGAGACATCGCGCATGAAGAGCGCGCCTTCGTCATCGAGCTTTCTCACCATGGCAACGAACTCTCTTGCGATATCGGCATCGAACTCCGTTCCCGCGTGCCGCTCGATGTAGGCGAGGGCATCGGCCGCGGTCCACGCGTTGCGATACGGACGATCCGTACGCAGCGCGCTGTAGACGTCACAGATACGCACCAGCCGGCTCGCAAAGTGGCACTGACGAGGAAAACGGAACGTCGGATAGCCGCTTCCGCTCGGAGTCATGTGGTGCTCGTAGGCAACGACGGCCGCGATCTCGAGGGGACGGTCGCTCATCAGAATGAGCCTTGCACCTTCCGCCGGGTGGCGCCGGATCACGCGGCGCTCGTCATCGGTGAGCGGCGTCGTCTTGCTGATGATCTCACGTGGCAGGCGCGCCATACCGAGGTCGTGCAGCAGCGCCGCCAATCCGAATGCGTGCACGTCGTTGTCAGGCAAGCCGAGCTTCTCGGCCAGCGCCATGGTGAGCACCGAGCAGTTGATGGCGTGAACGGCGGTGCAGTCGTGCAGCGCTTTGAGCCGGATCAGCGGAATGACGACTCGGCTCTCCCCGTGCATCGCTACCGACAGCGATCTCACCACCGACTCCGCTTCGATCAGCTTGAGCTTGCCCTCCGATTCCGCGTCGCGCGCCAGGAGCTGCATGACCTCGGCTTCTTCCGAGATCGTGTACGACACTCTCGCCGACGGGAGCACGAGTACCTTGGCCGACTCCTCGCCGCGGATACCCACGGTGCCGAAGCGAAGTGTCTTGAGCACCAGGGGCTTCGGCTCCGCCGGCGATGAGCTGCTGTACTGCGAGAGACGCTGCAGCACATCGGCGAGGAAGGTCGCCCAATCTTCGCGCGAGACGACATCGAGCAGCTCGAGACGCTGGACCCCGATCTGCGCCAAGCGCTTGGCCCACGGCCATTCGGTGAGCTCGTGCAGCGGGAGCTGTCCGTAGATCACGTCGTCGCCGAGGAAGGAGAACACGGCGTGAGGGTTTTCGCGCTGTAGATCGGCAAGGTGCATGAGCGATGCGTCCACCGCGCGCGCCCAGGCCGGATGCTCGTCGGAATAGAGCGTCATCGTCGCCACCGCCTGCGCCAACGACGTGAGAAACTTGACGGGCGCGCTCACCGGCGCGCTGGTGCTCACGTCCCCACCTCGAGAATGGCTTCCATCGGCGTCGAGATGCGGGGCAGTGGCGGCTGCGCGTGGATGTTGACCGCGCTCTGAACCTCCGGATCTTCGTGCGAAGCCGCGAGCGCGACCGCCGCCTGCGCGTGCGGCTGATGTCTCCAGGTCGTGGCCAGCACGCCTAACGCGGCGAGCACCCTCGGTGACTTCGCCGCGAGCTTGCGCCGGCCGATGAACCAGCGCGGCCGAATGAGCACGACGTCGAGCAAGCACTCCAGCGCCACGACCATGCGGGCGCCAGCGAGCGCGCGAACAGCCAACACGGGTAGCTGCGGATCGCCGTCGCGCGCATGGACGCGTTGGATGATCAGCGGCACGGCGGCCGGCGGGCACCACTCGATCGCCGCGGTGAGACCAAAGCGGACGATATGGTCGTCG
The DNA here is from genome assembly GCA_035253585.1 of Gemmatimonadaceae bacterium. Taxonomy (GTDB): domain Bacteria; phylum Gemmatimonadota; class Gemmatimonadetes; order Gemmatimonadales; family Gemmatimonadaceae; genus DATFBY01. The sequence goes on from DATFBY010000008.1 coordinate 59,002, forward strand.
GCGTCGCGGAGGGCGTCCACCACGGCCTGCTCACGCATGGCGCTCATGCGCAGCATCACTTTGAGTGCTTCTCGCCTGACGCGCACGTCTTCATTGCGCGCGTACGGCTCCGGAGTGAAATCGAAGGGGAGTGTAGGTACGCGCTGTAGCAACAGGAGCAGATTGCGCTGCACGTACCACGGTGCGCCGTCCAGCCGTGACACGACTGTCGGCCCGATGTCGCTCCCGAACTGCGCGATCAGCTCGAAGAGCTTCCAACGGATGTTGCGCTCCATGGCCGCGCCTAACGCGTCCAGCAGCGGATCGAGCGCAACGAGGTGCACTCGGGCGACGAGCCGGTAGAGAACATCGAAGTCGATCGGATTCTGCGCCAACACCGCGTTCACCGCGGCCGCGGTATCGAGCTGCTCCCAGATCGCTTCGACGACCTCGTTGGCTTCGGGCGAGCCGTCCACCATCGCCAGCAGCGCCGAAACCTTTCCCTGCTCCACCATCGTAGCGATGGCGTCAGTGGTCGAGATGCCGTTCACCGCCGCCTCGAGACTCATCTGCACCAGGCGCTCCGGCTCGCACGGATGGGCTGTCGCCGTCCCGTGCGTGCTGGTCTCGCTCGAGAGCTTGTGCAGCATGGTGCCGAACTGCTTGGGAAGCGACGCATTGCCCGCATCCCATCCCGTCACCAGCTGCCGGAGATTTTCACGGAGTGCGGCATCGGCCCTGCTGCGCGCCATCTGCGTTCCGGCGTCGGCGTGCATGGCGAGCTTGTTCAGCATGCCGAGCATGGCACCCGATATCGAATGTCCCTCCATCGCGGCGTTCGTCTGCACCAGATCGAGCACCGACTCGACGGCCATGGCGTGCGACGCATCGAGAACGAAGCGGCGGCGCTCGGTTATGTCGCCGCCCATGTCGAGCAGCCGCTCGAGCGCTTCGCTCGAAAGCGCGCTGACGACCTGCGACACCCGGCGCTGCAGCGCCGCCGCCTCTGGGCCACCGTTGGCGCGGATCTCGCCCGCGACGTGCGAGAGGTAGCCCGCGATCGCGCGGTCGTAGCTCTCATCGCGCGACCGGCTCTCGATTGCGCGCGCCACGACGTGAGGATCGCTCGAGACCGGGGCTGTCGTCTCGCCGTCCGACGCCAGCGCGGAACGCGCCAGCCCGAGCCAGCACTGTGTCGCCCAGCTGGTGTCTTTGTCGCCGAGATCATCAGCCATGAGCTCCAGCTGATCGTAGGTGAGGGGGAACAGCCGCAGGTGCGGCCACTGGCGCGTCTGCACCGCCCCGCGCTGCGTGTCGCGCCCCACCGCCTTCAACATCTCGGCGATCTCATCGTCCTCGACGCCGCGCGTGATCTTGACCGCTCCGATCTCGCGCCGATAGAGCCGCAACGCGAGCTCGCGTAGCACCGGGCTCTCGGCGTCGGTGCTCACGCCTTCCACGATCAACTGCTGGCGCGCGACGCCTAACGCGAGCAGCGGACGGTCGAGCAGCAGCGCGCCGACACGACGCGCGAAGCCGGTGACGGCCTGCGCCAGAAGCGGGTGCCCGTCCGGATAGATCGCGTGCTTGTGCAGCGCCACCGAAAACTCTATGAGAAAATCCGCGAGCTCACGCGAGAGCGTGACTTCGGTCGCCGGCGTGGTCATGAGTGGAAGGGGTCGCTATCGCCGGTCGTCCGGCGTTCAGGCGACGCCGGCAACGGGAGAATCCTCGGCGCGCACCACGCGTCGCTCCCACTGGCGAATCATGCGCACGAAGGCCTTGGCAACGTCGGCGGCGAACTCGGTCCCCGCTCGCGCCTCGATGTGCGCGATGGCGACGTCGGCCGGCGCTGCCTGACGATGCGGGCGGCGCGTGCGAAGAGCATCGTACACGGCGCACACCTGGACCAGCTGCGTGGCAAAATGCAGCGCGCGCGGGTAGTGCATCTTCGGATATCCGGTGCCGTTGGCGAACATGTGGTGCTCGAACGCGACGATTGCCGCGAGATCGAGCTGCTGCTCGCTCTGAAGGATCATCTGCGCGCCGTGTATGGGATGCTGCATGACGACCGCCCAGTCCTCGGCCGTCAACTCTCCCGTCTTGTGGATGATCTCCTTGGGCACGCGGGCCATCCCCAGATCGTGCAGCAAGCCGGCGACACCGATACTGCGTACGTCGCGCGGACCGAGCCCGAGATACTCAGCCAAGGCCATCACCAAGACCGAGACGTTGATCGAATGCGCGGCGGTGTACTGATCGTGCTCCTTGAGCTGGATCAGCGGCATTGCGATCTCGCTGTCGCTGTGCATCGCCACCGCCAGTGACGCGACGACCGCTTCGGCCTCCTCGGCCTCGACACTCTGCGTCTGCTCCACACGGCTGACGATCCAGTTCATCGACTCGCTCTCTTCCTGGAGCGCGACGGCCAGCACCGCCATGGGCGTCTCATCCTGGATGAACCGGCCGCCCTCGCCCTTCACGCCAACGAATCCGACGCGGATGCTCGGATGCGAAGACTCCCGGAGCTCCTGCTCGCGGTTGACAGTCTCACTCGTTAGGCGCTGGTGGATCGCAGTGAGAAATGCGTCCCACTCGTAACGTGGTACGGCATCGCCGAACTCCCAGCGCTGGAGCCCGGCCTGCTCGAAGCGAAGCGCCCACTCCCACTCTCGGAGGTCGCGGATCGGCATCGCCCCGAAGAGGACGGTGCCGTCGAGGAACGAGAAGATCGGTCGACTGTGGTGCTGTTGAAGATCGAGCAACCGGTCATAGCTCACCGCGGCGGTACGTTCGCGTGCCGGATGGCCGCCGGCGTAAAGGGACCGCGCGGCAAGTGCCTGACCGACGGCGTAGAGGAAACGAGCCGGCTCGCCGCTCACGCGTCCTCCTTCGCCAGCGTCAACACCGGAACGCCGCGCGGAGTGCTGATCCGGCGAGCACTCGTTGCCGCCCGCACTTCGGCGTCGGTGGAGCTCTTCGCCAGCTCGACTGCAGCCGCCGCGCGCGGCTCGTCCATCCACGACGCCGACAGCCCGGCGAGTGCCGCCAATGCGTCGGGCGATCGACTGGCAAGACGTGGGCGGAACGAGTACCACCGGCGCTTGGCCAGCGCCATTCCAAGCAGCCACTCCAGCGCCACCTGCGATTTGGACGCGGCCACCGCCCGAATGGCGAGGGATCGCGTCGCTGGCGGAATGCGGCGATCGTCGACGCGACGGATGATCACGCTCACCGCCGCCACGGGACAGCTTTCGTAGGCGGCCGAAAGCGCCGTCTGCACCATGCGCTCATCCTCGTCGCCGACCGCCGTGATGATCGCCTCGTCGCGCAGCGTCGGCATTCGGAGCATGAGCTTGAGCGCTTCGCGGCGCACCCGCGCATCGGGATGTGACAGGCAGTACGTCGGCGAGAAGCCACGCGGAAGCTCCGGCATCTGCGAGAGCAGGGTGAGCAGATTCCGCAGCACGTACCAGGGACGATCGGGCGCCAGACGCGCGGCGACCGTCGGTGCGATCTCGGCGCCGAATTTCCCGAGCATGTCGAGAAGCTTGCGACGCGCGGCGCGCGACTCGGCGTTCTCGAGTCCCTCGAGCAGCACGTCGACGATCTCGAGACCCATGCGCTTGGAGATCCGTTCGAGGAGCGATACCTCGAACTGCTCTTCGCGAATGAGCTGTCGGAGGTTTTCTCGCGTCGCCACTCGCGTCCACAGATCGGCGGCGATGGGATTGCCCGCCGGCGCGCGGTCGAGCAGATCGAGCAGCGGCCCGATCTCCTTGCCGGTGACCATTTCCTGGACCGCGCGCCACACCGGTGCGCCGAGTGTCCCGGACTCGATGGCGGTGATCATCACGCGGCGCGGCTCGCAGGGATGCTGGCGCTCTTTCATCTGCGCGTAGATGCGCAGACGGGACATGCGCTCCAGCGCCTGACGATAGTTGTCGGGATTCAGGCGATCGATGTCCCAGCTCTCGACGAGCGACTGCACGCGCTCGCGAAATGCGGCGTCGGCGCCGGCGCGAAGCAGCGCTCCGCCTTGCTCGGATTGCAGCGCGAGCTTGCCAAGGAGCCGCAGCATCGCGTGCGAGATCGTCTGCCGCGAATCGCGCGCTGCCGCTTCGACGATGCGCAGTACCGCGTCGACCGCCAGCTCGTGCGACGAATCGAGGACGAACCGCTTTCGCATCTCCGAATCGCCGCCCATCGAGAGGAGACGGGAAAGCGTCTCCGGTCGCATCGAGCGAACGAGGGTGGAGACTTTACCGCGGAGCGTAGGCCCTTCCAGCGCACTGGCGGTCCGCAGCTCGCCCGCGATGCGGATGAGCGCGCCCGCGACGCGCTGATCGCGCTCCGTACCCGAGCCGCCGTCCAGTGCCTGACCGAGTGCGCTCGGATCGGAGTTCAACGCCTGCTCGTCAGGTATCTCCTCGATCAGCACCGAGCGCGCGAGCGCCACCCAGAGCTGGGCCGCGCCGGAGCTGAGCTCGACGCCAGCCGCGACGCCCGCGTCTTCTTCCAGCATTCCCAGTTTCTCGTACGAGAGCGGGAATAGACGAAAATGCGGCCACCGGTGATGCTGCTCGGCGAGTGGAGTGAGCTGCTGCTCGGCCATCAGCGGATCCACCGCCGCCGCGCTCAGGAAGTCGCCGAGCTCATCGCGCCTGACGCCGGGAATGATCTTGATGGCGCCGAGCTGGTGCCGATGCAGTCGTGAAGCGAGCTCGCGGATGGAGTTGTTCGTCGGGTCGGTGGAGGTGCCGTCGATGACCATCTGATCGCGGGCGATGCCGATGAGGAGCTGGCGTCGTCCAGCGAGCACCGCGGCCAGACGACGCGTGACGTTGTCCATCGCCGTGACGAGCAGCGGATGCCCCGCCGGATACATCGCGTACTGCTGGAGCGCGACCGTGAGCGACAGGAGAAAATCCGAGAGCTCGCGGGAGAGTGTCGTGCGCTCGGGTGCGGTGGCGGTTTGAGTCACGAAGTCGGGTGCGAGGCACCGTGCCCGGCAGTGGGCTGGTGCCGGTGAAAATTCCGGCCGCCGTCGCGCGAAGTGCCGCGATGACGCGAAGTTGTCGAGGGTGCGCGCTTCGGACGGCGTCAGCAGTTCCGTCCCAAGAATGACGCGCGAGAGTGGCGCTACGTGACTCGAAAAGGGCGGCTGTTCGCACGGTCGCCCGAGGTGCCCGAATGCCGCGCGAGCAACCCGCTTTCAGAAACAGCGGTTTACAGTCGAGTCAGTCGAGGTGGAGACGTCCCAGCCCATGCCTATCCCTCTGAGCCTGCGCGACATCCGCGGCATGTGCGTTGCGACTGGCAGCCGCGAACGATCAGACCAGGAGAGGTCATGGGGAAAAACAAGGAGCCACTCAACCAGCCGGGGATGAAGGAGCCGGGTGGAGATGGATTCGGCGACGATCAGGGAACCCGCGTGGGACGTCCGAGTCGGCCGAACCGTGAAAGTGATCCCAACGACAATATCGACGCTGGCGCAGAGGGCGCACGCGGCATTCACGCTCGCGGGAGCGGCGAGGAAATCGATCGAGGTCCAGAGACGAGCAATCAGGCTGACGGCACCACACGCGCCGGCTCCGAGCCGCTTCGCGGACGGGAGCGCGAGCATGTGAGTGGATACGGCGGTGCGGCGGATCGACCGAAGACGAGCTCCGATCAGCGCGAACCGCTCGACCCCGAAGGCGGCGCCGAGCTCGAGTAACGGTCTCGATCGTCAGGTAATCGGGGAGAAAAAAAAGCGGCAGGACGACACGCGTCGTCCTGCCGCTTTCGAGAACTCAGCTATACAACCGGGCGCCGCCCCGTGATTAGCCGGTACAGCACCACGATCACCGCGAGCACGAGCAGAAGGTGGATGAGTCCACCCGCCACGTTGAACACCCCGAAGCCCAGCAGCCACAGGATGAACAGGATAACCGCCAGCGTCCACAACATGAGTTCGTCCTCCGATAGGGTGGCCCGAAGCCAACGCCCTGTTGTATGGCAACACTCGTACCCGTTCGCGCACGCGTGTTCGGTCTCGGTACGCTGGTGGAACCGCCGTAGCGCGGGCCGGGTACCACTGGCATATTAATCGCAAGGTGCGACCAAAGAATAATCCTGGGGACCCGGCAGCGTTGCTCTACTACCTGCACTCCCTCTGTATTGCGTTGGTGGCACGGGACGCGACCGAGATTCGTCGCCTCCTGCGACACCCCTATGCGCGCACCCTTCCCCAGCGCGTGCGCGACGAGATCGCCGCCATCCGGCGAGCCGGCCCCGACAACATGATCGCCCCGATCAACACGCTGCACTTCTACCATCAAACAGTGCAGCTCGTCCTCGAGCCGAACGAGCCCGAAGTCGCCGGCCCGCAGCTCGAGCTCGAGCTTCAGCCGAGCCCACACGCGGTCGAGATCTCCGACACGATCGCGCGCGCCGCCGGACGCTCATAGAAAGTCCTCACGGCGTGGCGGTCGCAGCATGAGATCGAACGCCAGCCAGATCGTTTTGGAGAGCGGAAAGAGCAGGAACGGCGCCGCGATCATGAAGAGCACGCCGCCATACTGCAGAAAATCCCAGGGCACGTCCGGCCAGCGCGCCACAATGAACGCGGTGAGCGCCGCGGCGTAAATCAACTCGGCTACGACGAGATTGAACATCATCGAGCCGAGGAAGTAGTCATGCTCGCCGCGTTGCAGAAGGAGCGCGCAGCGGGGACACCGTTCGTGCGTCTTGAACCACGAGCGGAAGAGCCCCCAAGCCCCGCAGTTCGGACAGCGAAGCGTCAACGCACGCGAAAAGAGCAGCAGCAAGCGACGCACGCCGCTCACTTCGGTGATCATTGGCAACGGCTCAGCTCCTGCATGACATGAGTGTCGTCGAGGGCCGAATGCCTAGCACGCTTCTTTCTCCTTCCAGCGGCAATGGCAAGAGAGACGAAGAAACGCCAGATCAGCGAAAGCCGCGCTCGGGAGCTCGAGATCAGCGAGGACGCCGACTTTCAGCGACTGGACTGGAAGCTACAGCGCGTCGGGTGGGGAATCATGGGCGCGCTCGTCATCGCCGGACTCCTCGGCTTCTTCGGACGCGGTCCGGTCTCCAAGAGAGTTGCAGGAGACGCGGGCGATCCACTCCGTGTCGAGTATAACCGGTTCCTCCGGCGCCACGCGGACGAGCAGATCACCTTGCTCATCGCACCCAGCGCGCTCAGCGCCAATGGCGAGGCACGTGTGTCGATCGACAGTACGCTGCTCCGCGAGATCAGCATCCGGCGAATGACGCCTGAGCCCGAGAAAGAAGAAGCGCACCGCACGGGCATCCTCGCCACGTTCCGCTTCGATACCACGGCTGGAACCAACGTCGGCCGTGTTCGCATCGACTATCAAGCCGATGGCTACTGGTCACTGAACGGTGCGGTCGCGGTTGGCGAGCATGCACCGCTACGCATTCACTGTGTCGTCTTCCCGTAGGTTGCCATGGATACCATTCTCCGCGCTGCCTTCGTCTATCTCTTCCTGCTGATCATCTTCCGAGTTGCGGGGAAGCGCGCGCTCGGTCAGATCACGACCTTCGATCTCGTCCTCACGCTGATCATCAGCGAGGCGGTGCAGCAGGCGATGATCGACAACGACAACTCGATGACGAACGCGACACTACTCGTGATCACCCTGGTGGCGCTCAACATCGCGTTCTCTCTTCTCAAGCAGCGCTCTCCGGCGATCGACCGGTGGGTAGAAGGTCGCCCAGTGGTCATCCTCGAGCGTGGGAAGTTTCTCCACGAGCCGATGATGAAGGAGCGAGTCGACGAGCAGACGATCCTGGAGAGTGCGCGCGAGGATCACGGGCTGCGCGGGCGGGACGACATCGATTATGCGGTGGTGGAGCCCGACGGTCACATCAGCATCATCAAACGAAAGACTGATGCATGACGAAAATTGATCGTTAGGGCGCGGACAGCGAGAGAACGTAGCCCGCCGCTTGCTGCTGCTCGTAGGTGCCGCGAGCCGCCACTTGCTCGATACTCAACGTGTAGGCACCGATGCCGAGGCGATCGGGAACCCAGATCCGCGCGATCGGGCCATCGACGATGTCGCCGTTCACCACCACGCGGTGCGCATCGTGTGCGGTTTGCGAGGTGAATATCCCATAACCGAGCGCGGTGATTGAATCGACCGCCCCGCCGCTGATGCTGAACATCACCGCGCCGTCGTCGTCGCGTGGCGTGGCGAGCACGACGTTCAGAGGACCAGGCTCGGGGGCGGGGGCACCTGGTCCTCCGTCATCACACGCCGATGCCAGAATCACCGCGCACAGCACCATCAAACGTCTCGTCCCGCTCATTCTTCCTTTCTCCGCATGCCCAATATCCGGGCCTGGAGCTCCGGGCTCAGGTTGAGACCGCTGCGATCGAGGAAAGCCAGGAAGTCGCCCAGGTTGTAGACGGCGTCCCGATTTCCGTCGTGGTCGAGGTGCTGCTTTTCGAACGACGTGAGGCGTGCGCTGCCGAGTAGCTCCTCGACCGCGGCCTCGACTGTTGGGAGTGGCAGCACGCGCAGCGTGTCGATCAGGATGGCTGGACTACCGACCACTCCTGCCGCGACGACGGTGATCGTGTCGAGGTAAGTACCGGCGGCGAGATGACCGGCATCGCGAGTCCATCTGAGCTGCCCACTTCCGGTTCCGCTTGGATTGACGAGCGTGAGCCACCGTGCGTGACTGACGGCCGTCCACGGCACGCTGGTCGCACCGGTGCCCGTAAAGCTCAGCACTACCGAATCACGGTGCAGGCTTCTGCTCCGTGCCATGACCGAGTCGCGACGGCCGGTCGCGCCAACGCTCAGCGCCAACGTCGGACGATCGACCACCTCGAGCCCGGTCGTGATCGTTAGGCGAAAGGCGTTCTCGTCCTGCGCTTCCACCGCGACCGCAATCCGCGCCGCCGTATCCACGAACGTCTCACCAGGGAGCCATTGCGCTCCGGCGTCGTTCGGGTCCGAGTTGAGGTCGACGTCGACGACTTCGGCCTCGAACCCGCCGGTGCGATGAATGACGACCGCCTCTCCCGGAAGTCGAAGATCGTAGCTGCCGATGAAGCGTCGCGCTTCGACGGTGTAGTACGTGGACGTTCCAGGAATGGCGATCTGCGCCATGAGATAGTTCTCATTGCCGCCCGGCATCGCGCCGCGCTCGAGCAGAATCGTGCTGCTCCCGTTAGGCGACGCGATGAACTTGCGACCCGGCGGAATCCACCCTGCACGATCCTTGTGGAAGGCGATCGTGTGCACGCCCACCCACCCGAAGGTCGGATCGCGGTAATTGTTCGCGTGACTCATCACGTCCCACTTCGAGTCGTAGTCCTTGCCGTACGCACCGTGCGAGTGTGGCCAGCCGAAGGAGTGCCCGATCTCATGCGCGTACACCGAGTGGCTGACCGCCCAATCGGCCATCCACGTCATCGGATACGTACGAGTCACACCATCGCGCGTGAGCGTCCGGCTTCCACCCCACGAGCAGCAGTCGAGTCGCTGATTGAACTGGAGGTTGATGCCGGCGAAGCTCGGAAAGTCCACGTCGGCATCTGCCGCCGCGGTGCAATCATGGCTCAGCGCGTTGAGGTTGGCGCCGCCCGACAACACGTAGTGCGACCGCGGCTGTGGAAGCGTGTACCAACCGACGACAATGCTCCCCGAGAGATCGACCTGACCTTCGGACATTTCGCGGTAGTAATGGTCGATACCCGGATACGAAGAGCCCATCACTTCTTCCAGGCGCGCCTTGCTCGCCGGAAGTGCCGTCGGCGAGTCGGCGAATGCGCAGAGGATCGTGACGTACGCACGTGCTCCCGAAGCTGCTGGGCTCGCATCGACACCGAGCGCGCTAGGCATATTGCGCTCGCTCCCCTCGGCATGCATCGCACTCACGCGAAGTCGGTTGGGGCGCTCACCGAGCGAAGCGGGAGAGGCCAACCGCGCCGACAACCGCACGCGCATCCGATTCAAGGCGAGCGCCCCACCGCGTCGTCGCGCAACGCTTGGATCGAGGTCGAGATCCCACCAGGTCCCGGCGTCGTCGATCAGCGCATAATGCTCGCTCCGCATCGGAGTCGGATCGCGCGCGTCACGCCACAAGACGTGGAACCAGCCCGCATCCGGCGTCGATTCCTGCGCGGGCAGCGAGGACGCGCGCAGCAAAGCGACGGCGAATGCACCAAGCAGCCGCGCATACGATTGGCGGATGGCCGGCATGTAGTTGGGGGGCGGGGCGGGCAGGAGAAGGAAGGAGCGTCGAAGCGGACCTCGACCAACCCCTGACGAGCCAGCCCGCAACCCGTAACACGCTGGACAGGTGGCGTGCCCGCCACCCTATTTCGCGCGACTCATTCCTGGTACTCCTCAATGCTCACGCAGCTTCGGCCCTCTCCACGCGCTGCGGCCATCATGCTCCTCCTTGCTGCGATCTTGTCGCTCGCGGCGTTCCTCCCGTCCCCGTCGAGGAGCGATGGCGCAACGACGGTAATCCTTGTGCGCCACGCCGAGAAAGCGGCCGCGCCAGGGAACGACCCCGTGCTCGATTCGACGGGGGAACGTCGCGCCCGTGATCTGGCGGCGACGCTGCGTAATGCGAAGGTCGGCGCGATCCTCGTGACGCAGTATCAGCGAACGCAGTTGACCGCGGCACCGCTGGCGAGGGCGACCGGGATCACCCCGCGAATCGTCGACACGCGAGCCGGGGGTGAAGCGCACGCAAAATCCGTCGCCGATGCCGCGCGCGGCGAAGTCGGGAAGACGGTGCTCGTCGTCGGCCACAGCAACACGATACCGTCGATCGTGAGCGCGCTTGGCGCTACGGCCGAGCCGATTGCCGACGACGACTACGATGATTTGTACGTGGTGATGATTTCCTCGTCAGGCGCGGCGCGCGCGATACACGCCCGTTACGGCGCGCCGGCGCGGTCGACGAAGGCGGCTGCGACGCAGTGATGTGGTAGGCGGCGCGAGCTAGTGCTCGTGTCCGCTCTGCGCGTGGTCCCCCCAAATCACTTTCGGATCGTCTCCAGCGAACGCCGAGGCGTGGACCATCCATCCGAACACGCGCGGGATGAAGCGTCCGCCCAGCGCTTCACACTCACCGCGCGTCGCCACGCCCATCGGTCCGAAGATCGGCACGCCGTTTCGCTTCTCGTTCCAGCGTTCTCGCCCGCCCGACGCGGGGACGCAGAAGTTCACATGACGATGCCAACGCGCGATGCCTAACGGCACTCGACGGTCGAGCTCCTCGAGCGATGACTCGCTGTTCGCCGTGTACATCACCCCCACCAGCTTCCATCGTCCGCTCGCCGTTCTCTCGTACAGGAGCGACGACGGCTTGGCTGGATCGAAGTTCACTTCGTTCGCCATCGCCCATGCGTAGTTGTTGAAGTGAAAGACCTTTTGACCCCTCACTTCGGGCGCGAAAATCTGAAAGCCGTCTCGCTTTGCCTTCTCGATGTCCTTGTACGCGGCGAGTGCCTTTCGGACCGAGTCGACGACGGCGCGGGCACGCAGCGAGTCGTCGCGCGTCGCCGGTCGGATCGGGGTGTGCTCGATGTGGGCGGGGTGGTTGAAGGGACCGCCGCTCATTTGCCGATCGACGGCGGCGGCCATCGTCGAATCGGGCCCTTGCGCGTCGAGGGCGACGGGCGCGAAGGCGAGGGCGGCGAGGGTCACCCGAACCGAAGAGAGGAAACGCATGCGGTAACGTACACCGTTGATACAGCCAGGATCGATTTGCGCGAAATCTCTGCGCAAGGCTTGACTATCGGCCTACACGCGGAAACATTTGTGTTGGCAACTCATCTCTGTTGCCAAAAATGCACGCCCCTCTCCGGAGGACGCGCGGGAAAGCCATGCCTGAGCTGCCGCAGGAATCCGTGTCTCTCGACACGGAGACGATAACCGTCGTCCGAGATGCTTTCGGACTCTTGGCTCGAGAGCACGATCACGCGGCACAGTTGGACGCCGCGCTCCGTCTCGTAGCCCTGGAAGGCCGGCAGAAAAACATTCGGGTAGAGCAGCTTCTCGTCACGCTGAAGTCGTTGTGGGAGCAGCTCCCCGAAGTGCGGCAGGCGCATTGGACCGCTCCCCATCAGCAACAGCTTCAGCACGTCATCACCAGTTTCATCGACAAGTACTATTCGGAGTGACGCCGGTCCCTGGGGATTCGCGCGTTCATTGGCCGCGTAGCGCGACCAGTTCGCCGCTTGGTGAGACGACTACCACCCTGGAAGCTCCACTACGCGTCTCGAAGCGGAGTCGCGTTGCCGACGGAGTGCTCCCCCCGAAGGGGGCGAACTCGTCGCGAGCCACCGGATAAAACCAGGTTCCCTGCCCTGGTGGGCGTCCTTCCACACCGATCAGTCGTTCGCCCGAGCTGTTCCAGGTAAAGATTGTGAAGGGCGAGCCGCGCTCGAACTCGAGGCGGACTGTGGTCACCAGATTGCCCTCCTCCGAGGCCGCAGTGCCCATCACTTTGAAACCGCGATAAGCGCCATAGCGCATCTCGCGCTGCCGCCACATGCCGCTCTCAGCGTCTTTCACGCGCTCGACCGACATCTGACTGCCGAATGCGCTTGCGACCTGCTCGTAGCGTCCCTCGCGACTGGCGGTGATGACATCCGATGCGCGCCTGAGCTGCGCCGCGGCGACCGCGCTGTCGATCGGCGCGCCGCCTCCGAGAGCCGCGAATCCACGCTGACCTTCGGTCTCGACGCGCAGGCGACGTCCGTCACTGATGACGGTCAGCCGCTCGCCACCCTCGAACCTGTATGCTCCCGCAACGCGCGATAGTCCTGCTGAATCGACTTCGACGACTGCCGGCGGCATGGCGTAGGGCCGGCCGAAAACGATTCGCGCCAATATCCCGCTGACGTCGTAGGCGCGCGTGTTGGCGACGCTCGAGGTGACGTAGATGACGACGCCTTCATCGACGTAGCGAAGGAAGTCCGCCGAGAAAACAGGGTTCCCGCCGTTGTGCGCGATGAGGGTCGTGTTGCGCGGGGTGGTCTGGATGGACCAGCCGTAGCCGTAGAACGTTGGGGCGTTTGGCCCTTCGGGCACGTGGCGCGTGAACATCTTCTTGCGCGAGCCGGCGCTCAGCACGTCGTCGCGCTCGAGCGTCTGATGCCAGCGGTACATGTCGTACACGGTCGATAGGACGCCACCATTGCCGCGGAGATGCCAGGTGGGTCCGTCGGAAGTGGGCTGCCGTCCTTCGATCGTTCCCCAATCTTTGCCGTCCGCCGCGTACCCATGAGCGCGTCGCGTGGGCGGTACGTTCACCCGGTAACCGGTACTCGTTAGGCGCGCCGGCGCGAAGAGACGTTCTCGCATGTAGACGTCGTAGGGCTTGCCGCTCACGACTTCGACAACCGCGGCGAGAAGGCTGTAGCCGACGTTGGAATACAGGTATCCGGACCCCGGTGGTTGCTCGAGTTTGGACGTTCGAAATCGCTCGAACAGCTGGTCGCGACTGAACGCCTCGAAGTCCGATCCGTACGCTGCCGGCAGCCCGGCGGTATGGGTGAGCAGCTGATGGAGGGTGATGCGACGCTTCTCCTCCGGCAGATTCGGAACGTAGCGCCCGATCGAATCCTCGACCCGCAGCTTGCCATCCATCTCCAGCGCCATGATCGCGGCGGCCGTGAACTGTTTGGTGATGGAGCCGATCGGGAAGGACGTGCGCGCCGTGACGGGGATGCGGCGCGCGCGATCGGCAAGTCCGTAGCCTTTGGCCAGGAGGATGCGTCCGTTCCGCGCGACGAGAGCGGCACCGGTGAAATCCATGCGGGCGCGTCGGGTGAGATACTCATCCATGACGCGTCCTATCGAGTCCTGAACGATGCTGTCCGCATCGGCTAGGGGTTGCTGTGCAAGCATTGAATCGGACGTCCGGACGAGGATGGCGAGGCTGCAGACGAGTGTGAGGTGACGACACGAGAGCATGCGGGCTCCTGGCTGACGACAGCTGTAATACTACTTGTGTAGTATTATCTTCGACAGCCCGTGCCGTCGCCGGGTTGCCGTTCAGCGTATCAGCTCGACCTCCTTCTCCAGAACAACCGGCTCGTTCGAGTCTCGCGCGCCGACCAGAACGGCTGGGATGAGCACCGACACGCCAACCAAAACGGCGAGCGCCGCGGCCAGGAGCCATCCCGGCGCTCGGCGCACATCCGGAGGAGCGGCGTCCAGCAATCGCTCGACGCGGCGCACGAACAACGACCCACCTCGCTCTACCATCGCGGGCGCACCTGGCGGGAGCGGCTCGACGGCGATCCATGAAGCGACGTCGGCTAGCGACCGCGCCAGTGCTACCGGGTTGCCGGTTCGCGCCGTGGCCACCGCGTCGCAGCGCAGCTCCATCTGCTCGATGAGAGCGATTCGCACCATCCGGTGGAATGGTTGAAACGGCACCAGAGTCTCGAGCAGTGCACTGAACGTGAGCCAGCGCGCATCGCCGTGCTCCAAATGCGCGAGCTCGTGGGCGCCGATGGCGCGCAGCTGCTCGTCGGTCAGCTCGGTGAGCGCGCGGGCCGGAAGACAGACTTCTCCCCCACCGATCGTGATCGGGCCCGAGAGCGCATCACTGATCGACACGCGGACGTCGGATCTGCCCTGCAGCAGCACATCGAGTACTCGAGGATCGGCCACCGGGCGACGACACGCGAGGAGACTCGTCAGGCGTCGCCGCCGCGTGAGGAGCCGGGCCAGCGCAATCGTTGCCCCTGCGAGCCACGCGAGTACGATGACTGCTGGTGCGTATGACATGACCGGCCGGTGCGCCGCGGATTGCATGGTGACCCGGCGCTCGACCACCGGCGGCTGACCTGGCACGTGCCGCACTACGACGCGTACATCGGCCCGCTCGCCGACGGCCTCGGCCGGTGGCGGAGTCCAGCGCAGGCGACCACTGAAGGGATCGATGGGCGAGAGTGCCTGCACTGTACTGGTGACGAGCGCGCCGGCTAACGCCACCTTGAGCAGCAGCTCGCGGATCGCGTCCCTCCGCACGACTCTCACGAGAACGAACGCCGGACCGAGCACGATCGTGCTGTGAAGCAGGTACGTGAGGAGCCACGAGACCATGGCGCCGATCATCGTTGGCGACGCTTGTCGTGCTCGTCGAGCATCTTGCGTACACGCGCGAGATCTCCGCGCGAGATCTCGCGATCGCGCACCAGATGCGTCACCAGCTCGGCGGGATCCCCGTCGAAGAGAAGATCGGTCAGCTCGCTGACCATGGATCGGCGAACGTCCGTCTCGGTCACCGTGGCGCTATATACGTACTGCCGGCCATCGGTGCGATGTTGGAGCAATCCTCGCTCTTCGAGGCGAGCGAGCAATGTGGCGACAGTGGTCGGTGCCAGACGCCGTCGCGTGAGCGCGCGGTGGACGTCCGTCACCGTCGCCTCCCCGCGCTCCCAGATCGCCCGCATGACCGCCAGCTGAAGACCGGTCAGCGTTGTCGCATCAGGCACGTTATCCGAGACCACTCTGGTCATCACGGGCCGATGCCAGGCGGCGAGATATCCGCCGCAAAAGATCGGCAGGCGCCTCGATCCGGCGCAGCTTCGAGCGCACCTCGGCGATCACGTTCGCCTCGAACGCATACTCTCCCGCGCACATCGCGCAGGTCCGCAGATGCTCCTGCACCCGGTGCGTCTCGTCCACGGAAAGCTCGCGATCCACATAGTCGTCGAGACGCCGGAACGTCTCTTCGCAGGTGAGAGGAGTGAGGTCGCTCACGCTTTCTCTCCTCCCGGTACCAACCCCTGATCGACAGCCAGCTCCCAGAGTCGCATCTGGAGCAGCTTGCGTCCGCGATGCAGTCGCGAGCGCACGGTCCCTACCGGGATACCGAGCATCTCGGCGATCTCTTGATATGAAAAGTCTTCCATGAAGTACATCGTTGCCACCATCCGAAACTCGTCAGGCAGCGAGGCCAATGCGCGCGCAATGTCATCGGCGGCCATCCGGCCCAGCGTGACCTTGGCGGGATCGGTCTCCTGTCCGTGCAGCCCTGCCTCCGCGGTTCGCGTATAGAGGTAGAGCTCGGGGACGTCGTCGAGATCGTCCAACGCGTGCTCCGGCCGCTTCCTCCGGCGGCTCGAGTAGAACGCGTTGGTCAGAATCCGGAAGAACCACGCCTTGAAATTGGTTCCCGGCTCGAAGCCGCCGAACGCCTTGAACGCCAGCAGCGCGGCTTCCTGCACGAGATCTTCGGCGTCCTGCCGGTTCATCGTGAGGCGCAACGCCGTCCCGAAGGCCACGTCGACCACACCCGCCAGCAACGTCTCGAACTCGACGGTCCGGTCGCGAGGCGGTGAGAACTGCTGCGTCGGATCGGGATGCGCGGTCTCGGCCATCAGAAGAATGAAGCGAGCGGAGAGCACTTGGGCTAGAGGGAAAGAGCGCCATCCGCCATCCGCCATCGGCCATCAGGGTACCTGCACACCTGATGACTTCCGAACTCGCCATTCCCGGATGGCGAATGGCAAATGGCAGATGGCGCTGCTCCCGACAGATACCTTGACTATCTAAGTATCTCTCGTTATCTGTACCAAGACTCTCTAGGCAATCTGAAAATGCCCGAATCAAACGAGCATCTCCACGGTGCGCTCGACGCGCTCGTTCTCAAGACACTCAGTTGGGGACCGCGCCATGGCTACGCCATCGCGCGGTGGCTGGAGGACTCGACCGACGACGTCCTTCGCATCGAGGAGGGGTCGCTTTACCCGGCGCTCTATCGGCTCGAGAAGCGCGGTCTCATTCAGGCCGAGTGGGGGATGTCGGAGCTGGGTCGGCGCGCGAAGATCTATCGTCTGACCGCACGCGGACGAGCGCAGCTACAGCGCGAGGCGGCCGAATGGGCGCGATTCGCCTCGGCCGTCTCCAAGATCCTCCTTCCGGCGCGCTGAGCGACGACCGTCTCCACCGATGCGCATCTGGCGTCCGACAGTGCAGCAGGAGGTCGACGAGGAGCTCGCGTTCCACGTCGCCATGCGCACGCGTGAGAACATCGAGCGCGGGATGGATCCCGACGCCGCTCGCACCGCGGCCTTCGAGCGCTTCGGGGACATCGATCGAATCAACGCCGCCTGCAGGCGGCTTGGCACCGAACGGGAGCGAGAGATGCATCGAACCGAGTATCTGGCCGAGCTGAGGCAGGACGTCGCGTACGCGTTTCGCCAGCTGGCCAAGGCGCCGGCCTTCACCACGATCACGGTGCTCACGCTCGCGTTAGGCATCGGCGCCACCACGGCGATCTTCAGCGCGCTCTATGCGGTCGTCCTGAAGCCCTTCCCGTACATCGATCGTGATCGTGTCGTCGCCGTGTTTGAGCGGTGGCGCGATCGAGATGGAAACGTCGCCGTGGGCAACTACGCATCGTGGCGAGACGAGTCTCGCTCCTTCGACCATCTAACCGCGGTTCAGTACTCGAGCTTCAACCTCGCCGAGGGAGACACGCCGGAGCGCGTCGTAGGCGCGCGTGTGACCCACAATTTCTTTCGCGTATTCGGCGCGCCGGCGGCGATCGGTCGCACCTTCGTCGCCGAGGAAGACGCGCCGGGCAACGAGATGGTAGTCGTCCTCAGCCATCGGCTGTGGACGCGGCGGTTCGGCGGCGATTCCGCGATCCTCGGAAAGCCGATCCGAATGAACGGAACACCGTACACGGTGATCGGTGTCATGCCCGCGGCGTTCGACATGACCGGCGACAGCGAAGACCTCTGGGTACCGATCGCGTTCACGCCGGCACGACTGGCGATGCACGATGAGCATTCATTCACGGTGTACGGCCGCCTTCGTTCGGGAGTGCGGCTCGCTCAGGCACAAGCCGATCTGGATCGCGTGGCGGCAGATCTTCGCCGTCGATTCCCACTCGAGAATGCTGACCGCGGCGTACGGGTGAGCCCGCTCGCGCGCGAGATCATTGGCGATTACAACACGCGCCTCTACGTGCTGCTGGGCGCGGTGGGATGCGTGCTGCTCATCGCGTGCGGAAACGTGGCCAACCTTCTCCTGGCGCGCGGCGCGGCGCGTGGCAAGGAGCTGGCGATCAGATCGGCACTCGGCGCACGGCGCGGCCGAATCGTTAGGCAGCTGCTCACGGAGAGCGTCGTACTCGGGCTTGCCGGCGGGGCGGCTGGACTACTGCTCGCGTATTGGGGCATTCGCGCGCTCGTCGGCGCCAGTCCCGAGGGCGTGCCGCGCCTCGATCAAGCGCGTATCGACGGCGTCGTCCTCGCGTTCACCCTCAGCGTCTCACTGCTTGGCAGCATCATCTTCGGGCTCATGCCCTCGCTGCGCGCGGCGCGAACCGACTTGCAGCCGGTGTTAAAGGAAGGCGGTCGTACCTCGGGCATGGGCGCGCCGCGAGATCGAGTGCGCTCGGTGCTCATTGCAGCGGAAGTCGCGCTGGCCCTGACGCTGCTCACTGGAGCGGGGCTGCTCATCCGTACGGCGATCCATCTCCAGCAGCTCGCACCGGGGTTCGATCCGCGTGGTGTGCTCACCGCGCGCATGGCATTGCCAGGTGCGCAATACGGCGACGCCGCGGCAGTCGCCGCCGCGTATCGCCGCGTGGTGGAAGAGCTCCAGCAGCAGCCGGGCATCATCAGCGCGGCAGTGGTCTCGCAGGCGCCACTCGGTGCCGGAGGCAACAGCAATGGCCTGATCCCCGAGTCGAAGCCGTTCGCGCCGGAGAACGTGGTGGATGCCAGGCTTCGCATCGCGACGGCCGACGTCTTCCAGACACTTCGCATTCCACTCAAGCGTGGTCGCGTCTTCGACGATCGCGACATCGCGGGCGCGCCGCGTGTGATGATCGTCAGCGAGGGTTTGGCCAACACGATGTGGCCGGGCGAGGATCCCATCGGCAAGCGAGTGGCGTGCTGCGAAGGAGGGCCTGACGATCCGCGCTGGAAGACCGTGGTAGGCGTCGTCGGTGACGTCCGCTCGCGTGGGCCGGCGGAGCACATCCGTGCGGAGTTCTATTTGCCGATCGATCAGGTTCCGCCGGAAGCTTGGGATTGGGTACAACGCGCAATGACAATCGTCGTTCGCACCAACGGTGATCCCGCGTCGGCGACGCCGGCAATGCGTGCCGCCGTGCGGGCCCTCGATCCGGGGATGCCGCTGTACGCCATCACGACGATGCCGGAGAGTCTGCGAGAATCGACCGCGCAATCGCGGTTCTACACGCTGCTGCTGGCGACGCTCGGCCTGGTGGGTGTGTTGCTCGCCGCCGTCGGCATCTACGGCATCATTGCCTACTTCGTGACGCAGCGCTCGCAGGAGATCGGTATCCGGATCGCGCTTGGCGCGAGCGCGCGCGATGTCGTGCGCCTCTCGGCGTGGCACGGGCTGCGCCCGGTGTTGGTGGGCGTTGTCGTGGGCGTGGGCGCGGCCTGGGGTACGACGCGCCTACTTCAAGGCGTGCTGCGCGGCGTCACCCCGACCGATCCGGCGACATTCGCGTCGGTAGTGGTGCTGCTGGTGATCATCGCGCTGGTGGCGAGCTACATCCCGGCGCGCCGCGCGACGCGCGTGGACCCCACGCGGGCGCTGCAGGCAACCTGAGCCTAACGATCGAAAACGATCATTGTTATGCGCCCGCCGGGCCCGACCATCCACCCGGCGCGCCGAGACGCGAAGCCCACACTCCAGTACGGGGCACTATCGAGTGGCGCCCACGTCGCGCCTTCGTCGCGCGACCAGCTGGCGCCTTTCGGGCTGACCGCGATCAAGATCGCCGAGCCAGGGACGTAAGCGCCGCCGTACACCGCGCCGGTAATCGTCGGCCGGCCGGCACTCGTCCACGTCGCCCCACCATCACGCGTGATCGCAACCGCGCGGCTCGGCTCGTCAGGCGCCGCGATGCTACCGCCCATCGCGACGCCGTTTTGCGAGTCGCGGAACGCCAGCGACGTGATGCCGGCGCCCTCGGCGCCGGCGATAGGCGTTGTGGCGATCGTCCACGTGCGGCCGCGATCCGCGGTGCGCATTACGCGTGACGTGCTCGCGTTTCCAGTGCCGATCCAGGCGCGACCGTTCTCGCCGGCAACGACGCACGTTCCGCTGGCCGCGAATCCACCTTCCCCCGCAAGGGGAGCGGGCAACGCCGCGTCCGAGACAGGCTGCCACGTCTCGCCGTCAGCCGTCGTAAGAATTGGAAAGCGCCCTTGGGATGCATCGCTGAATACTACGCCGCTCCTACCATCCCAAAACGCGAAACAGTCGAAGAATGCCGACGAATCGGAGTTGGTGAATTGGAGCGTCCAGCTCGCGCCACCGTTGGTCGTCTTGTAGATCCGCGAGCGTTCCCCGGGTCCCGCCGCCAGCAGATAAGCAGTGAGCGAGTCGACCGCGTGTACGTCTCTGAACTGAAGGGACGTGTCGCCCGGAACGGTGGCGGCGCGCCACTGCCTGCCTCCATCGGTCGTGCGGGCATAGGTAGCTGATTGCCCGCTCACCCAGACCACACGGTCGTTCACCGCGCTCACTGCCTGGAGCAGCGCGGTAGTCCCACTCGCCTGCCTAACGAGTGCCGGTTTGTCGCCAGCACCGGTATCGGACTGTGCCGGCGGCGCCGGCGCACACGCCGCGACGAGCGCGCACGCCAGCAGCAGTATTCGGCAGGTCATACTTGCCGCGTCTTCCACCGTCCTCGCCGGAAGATCACCGCGCTCACGATGGCGAGCGCCGTATAGGCGACGGTGATGGCGACGAACGCACCATGCGGCCCCATGTCGAGGTGGATCGCCAATACGTACGCCAACGGAATCTCGAACAGCCAGAAGACCACCAGATTGATGAGCGTCGGTGTCCAGGTATCGCCGGCGCCGTTGAACGACTGTGTCACCACCATGCCGTACGCGTAGAATAGAAAGCCGAGCGCGATGATGCGGAGACAGTCCGACGCGTACCGCAGCACACTTGGATCATCGGTGAAGATGCCCGAGATCTGCGGTGCGAGAGCGACGAACAGAAAGCCGACCACGCCCAGGAAGACGGCGTTGTACGAGCTAGCCTTCCACACCGCGCGCTCGGCGCGATCGGGATTGCGCGCGCCAAGCGCTTGCCCGACCATCGTCGCCGCGGCGTTGCTCAACCCCCACGACGGAAGAAGCGCGAAGATCACCACGCGGATGCCGATCGTGTAGCCGGCAAGCGCGTCACTGCCGAAGCTCGAGATCACGCGGATGAGACCGATCCAGCTCGCCATCCCAATGAACACCTGGAAAGCACCGGATGCCGACAGCCTAACGAGTCTCCACATGAGATCCAGCTCGGCCTTCACATGCCGCGCCTGAATCGACACGCGACCCTTCCCATTGATCAGCTTCGAGAGCGCGAACAGCACGCCGGTGCCGCGCCCGATGTTGGTGGCAACCGCCGCTCCGGTCACCCCGAGCTCAGGGAACGGCCCCAATCCGAAGATGAACAACGGACCGAGCACGATGTTGATCACGTTCGCCAGCCACAGAACTCGCATCGCAATGGCGGCGTCCCCCGCCCCGCGGAAGATCGCGTTAATCAGAAACAGCAAGAACACCGTCGCGTTCCCGCCCAGCATCACCCGAGTGAAGCCGGCGTGCTGGTATACACCGGGCTCCGCGCCCATGAGCGAGAGCAACCGGGGCGCCAGCGCGATGCCGAGCACGCCGAGCAAGATCGAGATCACGAGGCCGAGGATGATCGCCTGAACCGCGGAACGTGCCGCGCCCTCGGGATCTTTTTCGCCGATGCGGCGCGCGACCATTGCGGTGACACCGATGCTGAGCCCGATCGCCATCGCGTAAACGATCGTGAGCATCGACTCGGTGAGACCGACTGTCGCCACGGCATCGGCACCGAGCTTGGCCACCCAAAAAACGTCCACGACGGCGAAGACGCTCTCCATGAGCATCTCGAGCACCATCGGGATGGCCAGCAGTATGATCGCGCGGGGGATGGGACCCTGCGTGTAGTCGTAGTCGTGCGATCCGCGAATTGCCTGACGAACATCGGACCAGAAGTTCGACTGCTGAGCTTCTGGCCGAGGATGTTCAGCGGATGTGCGAAGTGCGGGCTCTGACATTGTCTTGAATGCTATATCCGGCGGCTGTCGTCGTCAGCATACTCTAGTCTTTGTACGGATCGAATTCATCGGCGCCCGCCATTACCACGATGAGCGGATGCAGCGTGTGCACGATTTCGACAGTTCCTTCTTGTGCTGTCAAAACATCCGGCAAACGCCGGTAGACGTGCGGACTTTCATCCAAACCGCCGCCGCGCAGCACGACGCCCTTGTTCTTCACCCACTCCTGCATCATTCCCGGCGACACGAGTCCGCGAGACAACTGACGTCCTCGTCGTGTACGCTTCCCCGCCGCCTGCGTGCGCGACATGACGCGCCCCGCACCGTGAACTGTCGAAAACAGCGCGGCACGTTGCGTCCGCGCCATCTCGGACTCGCTGTCGGCGGTCGACGTGCCGCGCACGATCACGGCGTCATCACCCATCGAGCCGCCGATGAAGCCGGTCTGACCCGGAAACGCCGGCGTCGCGCCCTTGCGTACTACGATCAGGTCCTGCTCATCGTGCGTCTCGCGCCAGGCGAAGTTGTGGTGGTTGTGTACGAGCTCCCGTTCCGATCCGCCGAGCATTGAGACGACCTTGCGCGCAACCCACTCGCGGCCGGCGTAGGCGTACGCGCCGGCCAGATTCATCAACGCCCAGTAGTCGTGACCCGTGCCCTGTGTGACGTCGAGCAAGATTTCGACTTCCCTGGCGCGATCGCCCCACGTCCCGCCCTGCGAGATGGCGAGGAAGTTGGACGCGATCGTGTGCCCGAGACCGCGTGAGCCGAAATGCACGCCAACCCAGATATGACCCGTTTCATCGTAGAAGACATCGACGTAGTGATTGCCACTTCCAACCGTACCGAGCTGGGTGCGCGCTTTGTCCATCAGCGTGTCGCGGAAGCCGCCGCTGTTCGGAATTGCGTGCCAGGCTGGATCACGAAACAGCTCGTGGTCGACAGGTGCATCGTCGGCCTGATTTTTTCGGCCGATGCCGAACGACACGGTCGAGCGAATTTCGTCGGCCAGTGCACCGAGCGTGCGATGGGAGACGACGCGATGCGGATTCGCCGCCGCTTCGGCCGGCTCGATATCGGCGAGCTGCGCCAGCGTCAGGTCGGTTCGGATCGCCGCGTTACCGCACGCGATGTCGAAGCCGACGCCGACGACGGACACGCGGTCCTTGTACGCCGCGACCCCACCGATCGGCATGACGTAGCCCACGTGGCCGTCCGCCATCAGCGCGACCTTCTCGGCGCGCGACGCGACATCCTGGAGCTGAGCGATTGTCCGCTCTTCGTGCTGACCAAAGATCTTCATCGACATAAGGCAAATGTGCGAAAGCCATCGCACATTTGCAGCTTAAGTGCCCAGCAGCTCTGTCAAGTCCCTTCGTAAACGACAGGTCGTTTGCGGCGCCCGAAGATGCCGGATAGTATCGCACATCCGTTTACGCGCTTGTTCCTCCGACACGAATCGTCATGAACCAGCCTCTCGTCTTCACCCTCGCCGGCTGCTTCGCGCTGACCCTGACGGGCGTCGACGCGAACGCGCAGAGTGTCGCGCTGCCTAACAAGAACCCACGGGTACGCGCGATGTTCGACACGCTCCGCGCCTCGAACCAGTGGACGATCGGTGAACAGATCTCGATCTGCGAGATACCGGCACCGCCTTTCAAGGAACAAGCACGCGCCGGCGAGCTGCGCCGCCGCTTCGCGGCGCTAGGTCTGCGGAACGCCCGTCTCGACAAGGAGGGAAACGCGATTGCCGAGCGTCCGGGCGCGGGAGGCGGCCCCACGGTGGTCATCTCCGGACATCTCGATACCGTCTTTCCGGAGACCACCGACGTTCGCGTAAAACGAGAAGGCACGCGGCTTCGCTCACCCGGGATCGGCGACGACTGCCGGGGCCTGGCCGTGCTGCTCGCCGTCGCGCGCGCGCTGGATGCCGCACGTGTGCGCACGCGGGGCACGCTGATCTTCGTCGGGACCGTCGGCGAAGAAGGACCCGGGAATCTGCGCGGCGTACGACACCTCGTTGACAGCTCGCTCGCTCGCCGTATCGACTATTTCATCTCCGTCGACGGCGGTGGAAGCACGATCACCAGTCGCGCGGTCGGAAGTCACCGGTATCGCATCACCTACAGCGGATCTGGCGGTCACAGCTTCGACGACTTTGGGCGACCAAGCGCTACCCACGCGCTCGGCCGCGCCATCGCGGCAGTTGGCACGCTCACCGTTCCCGCATCGCCGAAGACCACGTTCAACGTGGGCGCGATCACCGGTGGCACGTCGATCAACGCGATCGCCGAGCGGGCGACAATGGAGGTGGATCTCCGATCCGAGTCGCCGTCCGCGCTCGATTCGCTCGACGCCGCCTTTCGTCAGGCAATCGCCAAGGCGCTGTCGGACGAGAACTCCCGTGCCTCGGGCGCCATGCAGCCGCTGCAGATGAAGATCGACACGATCGGGATACGACCCGCCGCGGCGCAGCCCGACAGCGCGCGGATCGTTCGTGTCGCTATCCAGACCGCCCGCCTCCTGGGCTTCGACGGCCACACCGAGGCAGCGAGCACGGATGCGAATTATCCGATGAACCGGGGGATTCCGGCGATCACCATCGAAGGCGGCGGCGAATCGGCCAATGCGCATTCGCTCGATGAATGGTACGACGACGGTCCCGAAGGATGGCGCGGGCCTCAATGGGCCGCACTTGTCGCACTCACACTGGCCGGCGTTCGGTAGGAGGATCGATGCGGACAACTCGCTTGCTAGCACTCGCATCGATTTCATCAGTACTGCTCACGTCCTGTTCGGCAACACGCACCGACGTTGCTCGGCAGCCGGCGCCTGCATCCAGCTCCACGCCGAACGTTGCGACGGAAGGGCTGGACATGTTCGAGCAGCAGATGCTGTTCAAGCGCCTCACCGACCTGGAGTACTTCACGCGACTCGAGGGCGAGATGCTGGTGAACAAGGTCCGCTATCCAGGCGCTGGCGACATGGTAATCCCTGCCTACGTTTTTGCGCCAAAGGACACCAGCACGCAACGGCCCGTGATCCTTCTCGTCCATGGCGGCGTTCACGGTGACTTCGACATCAACTTCTTACCCCAGGTACGCTCGCTCGTTAGGCAGGGATACATCGTCGTCGGGCCGGAGTACCGGGGAAGCACCGGCTACGGCCGGGCGCACTACGACTCCATCGACTATGGCGGCAAGGAGGTGGAGGACGTGATCGCGGCGCTCGACTATCTCAGGCTCTTCGTGCCGAACGCCGACCTTTCGCGTGTCGGCATCACCGGACGCAGCCACGGCGGCTTCATCGCGCTGCACGCGATCTTCCGTCGTCCCGAGCTGTTCAAGGTCGCCGTCGCGCACGTGCCAGTGACCGATCTGCCGACACGAATCCGCACGCATTCGGAGAACTACCACAGGATCTTCGCCGCGCAGAAAGGGTTCGGCGGCCGGCTCGAGCAAAATCCTCGCGCCTACGTCGAGCGTTCACCTATCGCGCACGTTCGAAAGCTCCGCACCCCGCTGCTCGTGCAAGCCGCGGACAACGACGACGACGTGTTCATCATCGAGAACCACAATCTGCGCGACTCGATGCGCGTGGCCGGAATGGAGAAAGACGGACTCTACACGTACAAGGAATGGCCGAAGCCGCCGGGCGGGCATGGCTTCCATCGCATCGAGTCGAAGCAAGGAAGGGAGGCGTGGGATGAGACGCTCGCCTTCCTGGAGCGCTACCTGAAGCGCTGAGTCATCTCGGATCGCTCTAGTGCGCGAGCTCGCGTACGAGCGACAGCTCTGCCTGACGAGTCGCATAACCCCCGGGCGGCCTCGACCCGCGCATCCGGAAATCGCGCACGATGCGCTCCAGATAGTCGGCCAGCGGTGTGTAGCGCATTCCCAGCCGCTCGACGCTCTTCCGATTGTCGAGCGCGGACATCCACCGCCCGCTGAACGGCGAGCACGAGGGCAGCAGGCCTCGCGCATCCAATTCCGAGCGCGGCGCGCGTGCTATTCGGAGCTCGCGGCCAGCCAGCGCAGCCAGCTGCGCGAGCATTTCCTCCAAGGTGACGGTCTCATTCTGCGAAATGTTGAATGCTTCGCCTTCGATACCGCTGACCTCGATCGCCCGGCGAATGGCCTGCACCACGTCGCCCGAATAGACGTGACGAACCGAGAGCTCGCCTTCGCTAGGCGCGACAATGGGCCCGCCATCATCGAGGCGGGCGAGGTAGTTTCGAATCCTGCCGTAATGGTCCCGTTCGCCATTCACCATGGGCAGCCGCAGCGAGATATACGGAAAGTGCCGACGACGATACGCGTCGGCCAACGCGTCTTCCGCGTCTCGCTTCTCGACGCCGTATCGCCAGTCGTCATGCTCACTCGTTCCACGCTCCGGCTCGGCGATCAGCTCACCGGCGTAATCCTCCTCGCGCGCGGGACGCGGAGCACCACGTCGAACGAGATACACCTGCCCGGTGCTGAGGAAGACATACCTCCCCACCCGGCCCCGCAACATTTCCGTGATCGCCTGCGCTTCATCGCCAGTGTACAGCGTGGTGTCGACCACCGCGTCGAACGAGGCGGTACCGAGTGCGTTGCGAAGCGACGATTTGTCCGTGCGATCGGCGCGGAGCCGTTTGATGTCTGATGGAAGCTCGTCAGGCGTGAATCCACGGTTCAGAACCGTGACCTCCACGCCTGACTGCAGAAGATCGACCGCCAAGAGATGACCGACGTTCCGCGTACCGCCAATGATGAGCGTGCGCATCCCTCGAACGTCACGAGCGCCCGCGAAAACGTCAACCGTCTACGTCGCTCGAAGCGCTGTCAACGGATCCACACGCGTCGCGCGCCGCGCCGGGATGTACGACGCCACGACGGAGACCGCGACTACGATGATCGCCAGCGCCGCGAACGTCATCGGATCGGTTGAGCTCACGCCGAACAGCATGCCCTGAAGAAGCCGCGTCAGCGCTGCGGCGCCCAGCAGCCCGAGCACGACGCCTAACAACGCCAGACGAAGACCGTTCCCCAGCGTCAGCGACAGGATGTCCCGCGACTGGGCGCCGAGCGCGATCCGTACGCCCAGCTCCTGCGTCCTCTCGATTGTCGCCTGGCTCAACACGCCGTATACGCCGACCACCGCCAACAGCAGTGCGGACAGCGAGAACGCACCGAGCAGCATGAGGTGAAAGCGACGCTCGCGAAGAGAATCGTCGAGCAGACCCTCGAGCGTCGCCGTACGCGCCACGGGCATCTGCGCATTGAATGACCAGATTGCCTCCTGAACGCGGCGCGCCATCGCCAGGGGCTCACCGGCCGTTCGCACCGTGAAAACCAAGGCGCCGGTCGGTTGCTGCGCATGCGGGATGTAGATCCCCGGCCGGGGCACCTCTTGAAGTCCGGCATGTCTGACATCGTTCACGATGCCGATCACCTCACGCACCACCGGCGGCCCCGCGAACGTCACGCGCACCTGCTCGCCGATTGGATTCGCACCCGGCCAGTACTGTTTCGCCAGCGTCTCGTTGATCAACATCACCGGCCGGCCGCGGTCGTCGTCGGTCGACTCGAACATTCGGCCGCGGCGCAGCTTCATCCCCATCGCGTCGAAGTACCCGCTGGTGGCAACCGTCGCATGAATCGACGGAAGCTGCGCGCTGTCCGGCGCGTCGCGACCGACGACCACGATCGACGCCGAGTGCGCGCCGATCGCCGGCGACAGTGGGAGTGACGACGTCACTCCAACCGCCCGCACCGACGGCAGCGTCGCAATCCGCTCCACTGCCTGACGAGCGAACTCACGCCGAGCGGGCGGCGTCGGAAAATAGCCCCACGATTGTACGGTGATCGCCAGCACCTTGTCGGTTTGATATCCTCGATCGACGCTCAGCAGCGCGATGAAGCTGCGGCCGAGCAGTCCGGCGCCCACGAGGAGCACCATAGCCATCGCAATCTCGCCCACTACCAGCGCGGCCCGCATGCGATGCTTCACGCGACCGGCCGACGCTGCTCGGCCGCCCGCTTTGAGCTCCTCATGGATGTTCGACGCGGCCGCCCGCAGCGCGGGTGCCAGACCGAACAACAACGCGGTGAGAACGCTGATGGCGATTGCGAACGCCAGCACGCGGCCATCGATGCTCAGCTCGTTGAGCCGCGGAAGGTCCGTGGGAGCGAGCCCGCGAATCGCGTCGACCCCCCACCGTGCGAAGAGCACACCAAGGCCGCCGGCTATCGCGGCCAGCACCAGACTCTCGACCAACAGCTGCCTAACGAGTCGGCGGCGCCCCGCTCCGAGCGCGGCCCGGATGGCGAACTCGCGCTCCCGCCGCACCGCGCGCGCCAGCATGAGATTGGCGACGTTGGCGCACGAGATCAGCAGAACCAGGCCGACAGCACCCAATAGAATCAGCAGTGCCGGACGCACCTCGCCGACGAGCGCTTCCGGGAGAGGAACTACCGACGCACCGACGTCGGCGTTCACGTCCGGGTGCTCCTTCGCCAGCTGCGACGCGATCGATGCCATCTCGGCACTCGCCATTGACACGGTGACGCCGGGCCGGAGACGGCCGATGACGACGTAGAACGTCGAGCGGCGCATCCGCGTCTCCGCTTCGGTGAACACCTTCGGTGTCCACGCCTCGGTCCCGCGCGGGATGTCGAACTCGGGGGGCATCACACCCGCCACCAGGTGAGGCTCTCCATCGAGGCGCAGTGTCGTACCCACGATTCCGCGGTCACCACCGAAGCGGCGCTGCCAGGCGTTGTACGTCAACATCACCACACGATCCTTGCCGGCCGTGTACTCGTCAGGCAGGAAGATGCGGCCCAGCAGCGGGCGCGTGCCGAGCGCCTCGAAGAAACCATCGGAAACGAGCCAGGTGTCGAGCGTTTCGGGGCCTTCGGTTCCCTGATAGTCGAGTCCCCACGGCTCCATCGTGACGAGCCGTTCGAACGATCGTGCTCGGTCGCGCCAATCGAGGAAGTTGGCCGGCGAGACCTCATCTCGCTCGACGCCGTGCTTTCGATCGGTCTGCCAGACCGTCATGATCCGATCCGCATCTTCGTAGACTAGTGGACGCAGGAGCACTCCGTTCACCGCGCCAAAGATTGCGGTGGTCGCCCCGATGCCGAGTGCGAGCGTGAGCGTCGCGGCGAGAGCGTAGCCAGGGTTGTGGCGGAGCTGGCGTGTCGCGGCGACGAGGTCCTGTCGCAGACCATCCCACAGCTCGCCCCGGCGTCGCTCGCGGGCCTGACGAGTATCCATGTCGCGGCAATACTGGCGGGTGAACTCCACGTCGCCGAACTCGCGCAGCGCCTGCGCGTGCGCCGCTTCGGGTGTCGCGCCGGCCGCGATCAGCTCCTCTTCGCGCATCGTGAAGTGAAAGCGGAGCTCCTCATCGATGTCGGCGTCGACGCGCTGCGGCGATTGCTCCGAGAGCCTGAAGTAGCGGCGCATGGCTCAGCTCCCTCCCCCGGCTGCAGCGCTTCGAACTGGCTCGAGGACGAGGAAGACTGCGTCGACATAGCGGCGCCACGCGCTGATCTCGGTGCGGAGCTGCTGTCGCCCGCGCGCGGTGAGCCGATAGTACTTCGCCTTGCGATTGTTCTCGGACAGCCCCCACTCGGCCTCGATCCAGCCGTTTCGCTCCATCCGGTGGAGCGCCTGATAGAGCGCGGCGTCCTCTATGCCGAGCGCGCCGCGCGTGCGCTCACGAATCCATCGCGACACCGCGTAGCCGTGGGTCGGCTCCCAGGCGAGTGTGCGCAAGATGAGCAGATCGAGGGTACCCTGCAGCACTTCGAGCGATTCGCGAGCCACTGTTCCTCCCCACACATGATGAGGGGAAAGTGGGACTGGCTCGGGGTGCTGTCAAGAGAGTCGCTGCCACGTCACGGCTGTCACGGAACTGGAGAACTGAACAGCGGCATTCGGCATTCGGCATCCGGCATCCGGGAACGGCGGAAATCGAAAGTCATGAGGTGTGCAGTCCCGAATGCCTCATGCCGAATGCCGAATGCCGCTGTTCGCTGTTCCCTACTCATGTATCGGATCAACCTCCCTGATCTCGATCCTCCCCCCGTACTCCAGATGCGGACAATCACGAGCGAGCGCCTCAGCTTCCCGATAGTCCTTCGCCTCGAGCAGGAAGAAGCCGCCGACCAGCTCCTTGGTCTCGCTGTACGGGCCATCACGCACGATCACCTGGCCGTTCTTTCGCGTGAGCACGCGGCCGCCTTCGTCCTTCAGCTTTTCGGCGCCGGCCAACTTTCCCGCCTGCGCCATCTTCTGACTCCACGCACTGTACTTCTCGATGATCTTCTGCATCTCCTCGGGGGAGTAGTTCGCAAAGTCCGACGGACTCTCGTGCAGGAACAGCATGAAGCGCGACATGGTCGACTCCTGTGGAGGTAGCGGTTTGCGCGGCGCCAGACGGACTACGAAGCCGCGTTCACCACTAGACGGATGGCTCGCTCGGGATTCGACAGTGCTCCAACCGGCGATCGAGGAAACGGCGAACCGGCTCCGTACGAGCGAGCCCTCGGGCCTCCTGGAAGGCCGCGGCGGCACGCTGGTGCTCGCCAAGCCGGAAGAGGAGCTCGCCGCGGGCCGCTGGCAGCAAATAGTAGCGGCCCAGCGACGCCTCACCGCCAAGCTTCTCCAGCGCGTCGAGACCGGCCGCCGGACCCTGAAGCTCGGCCAGTGCCACCGCCCGATTGAGTGCGACGAGCGGCGAGGGATGCATGGTCAACAAGGTGTCGTACGCCCAGACGATGCGCGCCCAGTCCGTATCCTCGTAGCGTGGCGCCGTCGCGTGACAGGAGGCGATCTCCGCCTCGAGATGGTAGGTGCTCAGCCTGTCTCCCGACGCCGCGCGTGTCAGATGCGTCAACCCACGCTCGATCATCGCGCGATCCCAGCGCGACCGGTCCTGCTCCGACAGCAGCACCAGCTTACCACGCTCGTCGATACGCGTCTCCAGACGCGCGCCTTGAAAAAGGAACAGAGCCAACAGCGCGTGGACTCTGGGCTCGGCCGTGATCGGACTCGAGCAGAGCAGCGACGCCAGGCGAGCTGCTTCGTGACAGAGATCGTTCCGCAGTAGCGCTTCGCCTTCCGTGGCCGTGTGCCCCTCGTTGAACATCAAATACAACACCTCGAGCACCGCATCGAGCCGGTCGCCTAACGCGGACGGTGCCGGCACGGCGAAGGGGACACGACTCTCTCGGATGCGACGCTTGGCGCGCACCAGACGCTGGAAGATCGCGCCCTCGTCGGCCAGGAAAGCCCGAGCGATCTCGGCAACGCTGAATCCGCCGACCAGCTTGAGTGTGAGGGCGACGCGCCCCTCGAGCGAGACGTCGGGGTGCGAGCACATGAAGATCATTCGAAGCTGATCGTCCCACGGTTCGCTGCTGAGCGCGGTGTGTGCGAACTCGTCAGGCGAAAGGGCCGGATCCTGCTCGAGCGCCGCACGCACGTCTGCCTGACGAGTGTCGAACGAGCGCTCGCGGCGGACGACGTCAAGCGCCCGTCGCTTGGCGACCTGGACCAACCATGCGCTTGGATTGGCCGGCACGCCGCTCACAGGCCAGTGCTTCAACGCCTGGATGAGCGCATCCTGCACGACGTCTTCGGCCAGCTCGAGATGCTCCGGCCCGAAGATGCGCGTAAGCGTTGCGAGCATCCGGCCTGAGTCGCGGCGGAAAAGATGCTCGACCAGACGAGGAACGTCAGTCGACGCGACGCCGGCCGCTCGAACGGGCTGCTGCATGGGAGCGAATCTACGCCTGGGGTTCCAGCATCGCTTGTACGAATGCGAGCGCGCCGATAGGGAGACGGCCTAGTACGAGAACTAGCTAGCGCCTCACCTTGGCCAACCAGCGGTCATATTCGTCCGGCAATATCTCGGAGGGCTTGATCTCGCTCCGCCCACCCCAGAACACGTTGGTGTAGAGGATGGGAATTCCCTGCGCCTCGAGATGCCGATCGATCGCCGCCTTGTGCTCGAGTACGAGCGCGCGGTCGGTGCCGTGCGCCACCGCCATGATGTTCACGTTGGCGAACTCCGGGCCGCCCTCACGCCAATAGGCGTGCGTCAGGATGTGGTGCCGCCCGACTTCACGACCGGCCTCGATCTCCCGACCTTCCGGCACGCGCCAGTGAAAGAGCGCGTTGTAGCGCGTGACGCGCGTGCCCGCCTGCGATGGCTTCACGTGCTCGAGGAACGTGGAGAAGCGTCCCATGACACCGCGAGCGACCAGACCGCGCGCCACGTCAAGAAACTCCTCGTACGAGACGCCGGCCTCCATAGCGCGGCCGCGCCACGGCTCGGCGCGGATCTCGTCAGGCGCGAGCTCGCGCTTGAGCGGACCGAGGACGCGCCACTCGAGAGGCGTGAGCGTCACGACTTCCGTGTCGAGTACCGCACCCGGCTCGTCGGATTTGCTCCCCGGAGGTGTCCCGCGCCGACGCACATGGCCCACGCCTAAGGTGAACAGGCGCTTCGCCGGCATCACCCGATAGGCCTCGGCGCCCACGAGCTCGCGAAGCAGATCGCAGTGCGCGGTGAGCGAATGCCCCTGCGGGACCTTGAGCGTCGTCCACAACCGAAACGCGGAGCCTGGCGTCTCGGCGTCAGTCGATCGGATGACGACGTGACCCGAGAAAGGATCTTCGCGCGCCATGAAGTCGAAGGCGTCGTCGAGTCGATCGGCTGACATTTTCCAGGCGACCAGCGCGCCCGGCGCGAGATTGGTCGCCATCAACGTCTGCCTGACGCGGCGGATCGTACCAGCCTGTAGCATCGCGCGGATCCGCTCCACGACGACCTCGAGTGGCACCCCCGACAGACGAGCGATCTCGGAGAAGGGATCTTCGAGAAAGCCGGCGATGCGATCCTCGGAGACAGCGAGAATCTTGGCGTTCACTTCGTCCGTGATCTCGATCGGAATTGTCGAAGCCATGACCAAAGATAGCCCGGACGGAGGGACCGAACAGTTGCGGCTTCCGGGGGCGACCGGGCACGCTACCTTATGTGGTTCTCCACGCGGCCTATTCTGGTCCTTTCTCTCCCGCACACATTGACCGACTTTCGCAGACGCCTGCTTCTCACGCTGGTCGTGGGGCTGGGGCTGTTTGCGCTCGCACACGCGGTCGACGGGTGGGCGTTCGGGCACCTGGTCTACCGCGACGTGTATGGCAAGGACTGGGGGCGGATGTTCCGCGTGATGGGCTTCCTCCCGCTGTGGGGGATGGCGGCCCTGGCGCTCATCCTCCACGATTGGACCGATCGGGCGCGGCGCTGGCGTGGATCGCTGATCTTCATCGCCCCGACGCTCGGCGGGCTGCTCTGTGAAGTGCTCAAGCTGGTTCTGCGGCGAGAACGTCCCCTGCCGAACGGTGGTGAGTACGTCTTCCGGTCCTTCTCGGAGCGGCCGTTCTCGACCGGCGGCCTGGCGCTGCCGAGCAGCCACGTACTGGTGGCGTTTTCGGCGGCGGCGATTCTGGCACATCTCTTTCCGCGTGCGCGTATCGTGTGGTACACGCTGGCGGCAGGGTGCGCGTTCACCCGCGTCCTCGCGCAAGCGCACTTTCTGAGCGACGTCGTACTCGCCGGTCTCTCTGGCATCCTGGTCGCCGCGCTGCTATGGCGCTGGTACGAACTTCGAGCTCATGCACGACACACCTGACTCTGTTCTCATTCTGGATCCGATTCATGATCACCTGGACTCGCATCGCGCTTTCGCTCGCTCCGTTGCTCACCGTCACGTTGATTGGCGCTTGTGTGAGCTCTGACTCGTCGAAGACCGCGACATCGGCCGACAGCACGACTCGTCAGGCGCCACCTCCCGAGAGCGAGCGTGACATCCATTCGTACGCGCGGCCTTGGGAAGCGCGAGTGACCGACGTCGCTCTCGACCTGGCCACCGATTTCACTGCCAAGCAAGTGCGTGGCACGGCGGCGCTCACCGTCGAGCGCGCGACGGGTGCGAAGGAGATCGTTCTCGACACGCGCGATCTCACGATCAAGAGTGTAGCCGACAGCGCCGGAAGACCGCTTCGCTTCACCGTCGGCGCGAACGATTCGATCCTCGGCGCTCCGCTCACCGTCACGCTCCCCGAACAGGGACGAAAGATCGTCGTCACGTACGAGACGAGCCCGGGCGCCGCCGCGCTGCAATGGCTCGATCCGTCGCAGACGGCCGGCAAGCGCCACCCGTATCTCTTCTCGCAGGGACAGGCGATTCTCACACGCACCTGGATCCCAACGCAGGACAGTCCCGGCATCCGTCAGACGTACACGGCGCGTGTGGCGGTGCCGAAGGATCTGGTGGCGGTGATGAGCGCGGAAATGTTGACTCCCGCCGGTAAAGACACCGCGAACGGGCGCATCTTCGAGTTCCGGATGACGAATCCGATCCCGCCGTACCTCATCGCGATCGGAGTCGGCGACATCGCCTTTCGCTCGCTTGGGCCGCGGAGCGGAGTGTACGCCGAGCCGTCGGTGCTCGACCTCGCGGCCAGGGAGTTCGTCGACGTCGAGCGCATGATCGACGCGGCCGAGTCGCTATATGGACCGTATCGCTGGGGGCGCTACGATCTTCTCGTGCTCCCGCCGTCGTTCCCCTTCGGAGGAATGGAGAATCCACGTCTCACCTTTGCGACGCCGACGATTCTCGCCGGCGATCGATCGCTCGTATCGCTCGTCGCGCACGAGCTGGCGCACTCGTGGTCCGGTAACCTGGTGACGAACGCAACGTGGAGTGACTTCTGGTTGAACGAAGGCTTCACGACATACATCGAGAACCGGATCATGGAGCAGCTGTACGGCAAGGAGCGCGCGGCGATGCTGGAGGCGCTGGCACGGCGCGAGCTCGCCGATGAGCTGGCCCGCTTCGCCAACGACACTGGCGAGACGATCCTGCACATCGACGTCAAGGGCCGGAATCCGGACGACGCGGTCACCACGATCGCCTACGACAAAGGCGCGGCGTTCCTGCGGATGCTCGAGGAAGAGGTGGGGCGCGAGCGCTTCGACCAATACCTCAAAGGGTATTTCGACCGGTACGCGTTCAAGTCGATCACCACCGCCGAATTCCTGAAGGACCTTCGTGCGAATCTTCTTCAGGGAAATGGCAACATGGAGCAATCGCTCCGCATTCAGCAGTGGGTCTACGGTGCGGGTCTGCCCGAGAACGCGACGGTGCCGCGCTCCGACGCGTTCGCGCGTGTGGAAGCCGAAGCCAAGCGCTTCGCGTCAGGCGCCCGCGCGTCGGAGCTGGCCACGCGCAACTGGACGACGCAGGAGTGGCAGCACTTCCTCGGTGCTCTGCCGGAGCGCCTCTCACGTGCGCAGCTCGACGAGCTCGACAAGACCTTCGGTCTGTCGCGCTCCGGAAACAGCGAAGTGCTGTTCGCGTGGCTGCGCATCGCGATCCGCAATCGCTATCAGCCGGCGATGCCCGCGCTCGAGCAGTTCCTCACGACGCAGGGCCGCCGCAAGTTTCTCCGGCCGCTCTACGAAGACCTCATGAACACCGATTGGGGCAAAGCCGAGGCTCGCCGCATCTATCAGCGCGCGCGGCCGCTGTATCACACGGTGTCGAGGAATACGATTGACGGGATCGTGAAGTAGCGAGATTCGAGATTCGAGATTCGAGATTCGGAACGGCACACCTAACGAGCTCCGAAGCCGCAGTCCCGAATCTCGAATCTCGAATCTCGAATCTCGCTAAAAGAGGAAGATCGAAGCGTACACCACCGCGA
This sequence comes from Gemmatimonadaceae bacterium, assembly GCA_035253585.1. Classification (GTDB taxonomy): domain Bacteria; phylum Gemmatimonadota; class Gemmatimonadetes; order Gemmatimonadales; family Gemmatimonadaceae; genus DATFBY01. The sequence continues at coordinate 94,867 of DATFBY010000008.1, forward strand.
TCAAAATGAGCGACATGAGCACGCTCATCAGAAAGTCAGCGACCGCAAAAACGAGGAATCGGCCCGCGGTGGAGACGCGAGTGCGGCCGGCGTAGAGCGCACAGAAGACGATCCCCAGATAGGTGTACATGCCGACGAGCAGGAGGAACTGATAGAGCTCGAGCGACAGGTACGCCGTCGGTAATATCAACAGCGACACCAACCAGACGCAGTTCGAGGCGCCGAGCATGAACATGAAATGCTCGGCCCACGGGCGGCGGCGGTCGAAGAGGCGGAGGAGCACTACCATCGGCAGCAGCGCGAGGGCCGTGATCACGGGCGCTGTCGCGTTCATCCGCGACTGAAACCGCTCGTTGAACAGATCGAGCGTCAGCCCACTCTTGCGAATCTGCTCCTGCACCACGACCGCGTCCTTCTCCCTGACACCGACGCGGCGAAGCGACTCGACGTCCCAGCGCTGCGGCTGCACGAACGACAGCGCGATCATGTACAGGCCGCCCAGCGTGAAGAAGAGCTTGAATGGCGGGAGATACGACCGACGATCACCCCGCATGTAGGCGCTGACGATTCGCACCGGATGCAGGAGCAGATCGCGCAACGTCGAGACGATGCGGCGATCGAGTCCGATCGTTTCGATCGCATCATCGCGGAGGAGATGACGTGCCGATGTCGCGGTGTCGCCAAGTGGCGCGCCGCATTCGCTGCAGAACTTGCCGTAGCCTGTGGCGCCGCACTTCGCGCAGCGCATCGGCGAAGTGGAGACCGGTTCCGTCGACATTCAGTGTTTTCGCAGAGCGTCTTCGTCAGATTACGGTGCCAGTGACGCCAGCGACAGGGGTAGGTGCGATGAGCAAGCTCATCACCCGCGAGGAGCTACGACAAAAGATCGAGCGCGGCGATCCGCTCGCGATCTTCGAGGTGCTGCCGACGATGTACTGGCGGAAGCACCACTTGCCAGGTGCGCTCAGCTTGCCGCCCGAGCAGGTAGCCGAGCTTGTGCCGACGGTCGTGCCTGACAAGTCAGCGGAGATCGTTCTCTATTGTTGGGACCGCCACTGTCCGACATCGGCCGCCGCGGCGCGCACGCTCGAGGAGCTCGGCTACCTGAACGTCCACGACTACAAGGAAGGGAAGGTCGACTGGATGGCAGCCGGTCTTCCCATGGAGCGCCCTCCGAAGCGCTAGACGCGCTCGATGATCGTAGCGATCCCCTGTCCGCCGCCAATGCAGAGCGTGATCAGCGCGGTGCTGGCGTCTCGGCGCTCGAGCTCGTCGAGCGCGGTACCGAGCAGGATCGCTCCCGTCGCGCCTAACGGGTGGCCGAGCGCGATCGCGCCGCCATTCACGTTGACGCGCTCGGGATCGATCTTCAGCGTCCGCATCGTCTGAAGCGGAACGACGGCGAACGCCTCGTTGATCTCCCAGAGATCGATGTCGGACGCGCTCATCCCGGCCGAGGCGAGCGCTTTCGCCGATGCGGCCGCTGGCGCGGTGAGCATGATGAGCGGTTCGCTGCCGATCGTCGACATCGCGCGGACCCGGGCACGCGGACGAAGGCCGTGCGCTGCGATGTACTCGCCTGACGCGAGCAGCACGGCCGCCGCGCCGTCGACGATTCCGCTCGAGTTCCCCGCCGTGTGTACGTGCTTGATCTTCCCAGCGCGCGGATGCCGACGCTCGGCGATCTCGTCGAGCGTCTCGCCGGACGGACCAACCGGAGCGCGCCCCATCTCGACGAACGCGGGCTCGAGCGCTGCGAGCGCCTCGAGAGTCGTGTTGGCGCGCGGATATTCGTCGCGGTCGAGGAGCACTCCGTTGGTCGCCGGATCGATCACGGGAATGAGGCTCTTCGAGAATCGGCATTCCCGCTGCGCCGCCGCGGCGCGCCGCTGCGACTCGAGCGCGAACGCGTCGAGCTCATCACGAGAAAATCCCTCGAGAGTCGCGATGAGATCGGCGCTGATCCCCTGCGGCACCTGGAACACGCGGTCACGCAGACGCAGGTTGGCGCCGTCCTGTCCGCCGCCGTCGGCGCCGATCGGAATTCGCGACATGCTCTCGACGCCCCCGCCGACACTGACTCGCTGCGCGCCACTCTTGATTGCCATCGCGGCGAAGTTCACCGCCTGAAGTCCCGAGCCGCAGAAGCGGTTCACGGACGTCGCCGAGATCTCGTCCGGCCAGCCGGCGGCCAGTACCGCGTTCCGTGCGATGTTCGCGCCCTGCTCGCCCACCTGTCCGACGCAGCCAATGACGACGTCATCGACCTCGTCCGGCGCGACGCCGCTTCGCTCCGACAGCTTGTTGAGTGTCTGGCCGAGGAGCTCCTGCGGGTGGATCTCGGTGAGGGCGCCCTTACCGCGTTTTCCGCGGCCACGTGGGGTGCGAACCGTATCGACAATGAATGCTTCAGGCATAAGTCACTGAGGGGTGGCAGACGCTTGGTTGTAACAGAGGACTGGTCGTGGCAAGGGACCGTAAACCATCCCGTCGCTACGCGCTCCGTCCCAGAACCCTGGAGACCGGGACCAGACGCGGCAACCTATACCGTCCCCCAACAGGGCGAACGCATGTCCAACCCGCTTTCGTTTCAACGTCCGGCGCGCGCCGGTTTGGCAGTCGTGCTGGCCACGGCCGGCTTCGCTGGATATTCGCTCGCGTCGGGTGGGGCCGCACCGGCTGTGGCTGTATTTCGGGCCGACCGCACTCACTCCGGCGTTTATGACGGCAAGCTCGCGGCGTCGTTCGGAGGCGTCGCGTGGCGCGTTCAGACGCGCGGCGCCGTCCAGGGCTCGCCAGTGATTGAAGGTGATGTGCTCTATGTCGGCAGCACCGACGGCCGCTTGTACGCGCTCCATCGAGGAAACGGCGAGCAATGGTGGGTGTTCGACGCCAAGTCGCCGATCGCGTCGACCCCTGCCGTCGCCGAAGGTCTCGTGATCTTCTCTGCCCGCGATCGCCGATTGAGAGCAGTCGACGCGAGAAATGGCCGCGAACGCTGGAGCGTACCCTTTGGCAGAGACCTTCCGTGGGCGTGGGGGCACGAGAGCGGCGACTTCTATCTTTCATCGCCTAACTATTCGGATGGAACCATCTATGTCGGCGCGGGCGACGGCCAGCTCTACGCCATTCGCGCGCGTGACGGGCGCGTGCTCTGGCGGGCCCCGACCGAAGGACGCGTTCGCTCGTCGCCGGCTGTCGATGGCGATCTCGTTTTCGTCGGCAGTGCCGATGGAAGGATGTATGCGTTCGAGGCAGCCACGGGACGTCGCCGGTGGCGATTCGACACCGAGGGGGTGAAGCTCGAGTCGCGCAACTTCGGCTACGATCGTCGCACCGTGCAATCGTCGCCGGCGGTCAAAGACGGACTCGTCGTCTTCGGCTGCCGCGATGGGTTCTTGTACGGCGTCGATCGCGCGACCGGTGCGGAACGTTGGCGTTTCGATCACAAGATCTCGTGGGTGAACACCTCGCCCGCGATTCACGAGGGACTCGCGTTCGCCGGCAGCTCGGACGGGCGCTTCGCGCACGCCGTCGATGTCCGCACGGGTGAAGAGCGCTGGAGGGTGACGACGCCTTCGTTGGTTTGGTCGTCGCCCACGGTATCGGGCGACGCGGTATACGTCGGTGACTGGGCCGGGAATCTGCTGGCCGTCGATGCGCGCACCGGCGCAGTTCGGTGGCGTCATCGCATGGGCGGACGGATGCTGTCGTCTCCCGCCATCGCCGATGGCCGCATCTATGTCGGGAGTGATGATGGCGGCATCTACGCCTATCAAACGGCGGCTGCGCCGCTGCAGCGCGCGGTGTACTGGGACACCACCATGCTGAACGCGAACACCGCCGCGGGCAGTCTTCGTGCGCGCGACTATCTGCGCGACCGCGACTACCGTGTGCTCGTCGCCGACTCTCTGGCGCCGTTTCTCGCCGCTCGCATTGCCGATGGCGCGCCGAGCGTGGTGGTGTTCACCATGGATGCGTATCCCGATGCCGTCGCTGGCGCGTCGGACAGCTCGCTGCTACGTCGCTATCTGGAGACTGGCGGCCGCATCGTGTGGACCGGCATGCCGCCCGCGCTTTGGCCGCGCGATCTGGCAACCGGCCAAGGAGATCTGCTGAAGATCGACCGGACGGGACCCGCTCGCTTGTTAGGCGTGGCCCATTCGCGCGCCAACTTCGACCCTCGCCCGTCGACGTTCACCACCGTCGGCGAGCGCTGGGGTCTTTCCGGCTGGTGGATGATGGCCTGGGGCGCCGACAGCGCGGCCGTGGATGATGTGCTTGCCGTCGATGACGACGGCCTCGCTACCGCGTGGACAAAGCGCATCGGCAAGGGTCTGTTCGTCAGGCTGCCGATTGCGACGAGAGATGAGCCGCCTGGGCCCGGGCAGCTGTTGATGTTGCAGATGGTGGCGGAGAAAGCAGAGCGATAGAGGCTCGAGATTCGAGATTCGAGATTCGGAAAGCACACCTGATGAGTTCCGACTCCGCCGTTCCGAATCTCGAATCTCGAATCTCGAAATCTCGCACGTCACGGCACCCTCGCCCTTCCAATCGTATTCTTGTCCGTCCCGAACCAGATCGACCGCGTCGGCTTGTGGAAGATCATGTGGCGAACGGTGCCGCCGCCGCTCTGGGCAATCGGTGTCACGCTGAAAAATTCCTTCGTCTTCGGATCGAAGCCCACCAGGCGATTCGGCTGCACGCCCGTCTCCACGGTCCACAGACGATCCTTGTCGTCGACGGTCATCGCGTACGGCAGCGCCGACGCGCCTGACGGGAGCGCGATCTCGGTCACGGCGCCGGTCGCCGGATCGAGTCGGCCCAGCCGGCCGCGCGGGTAATCGCCATACCAAACCATATCGTCCGATGTCACCGCGATGCGGCGGCCACGACTGCCCGCGTCAGGCGACGCGAACTCCTTGATGGCGAACGTCGCCGGGTCGATCATCGCCGTCTTGTTGGTGCCGAACTCGTTGAACCAGACACGCCCCTTCGAGTCGACGACGATTCCGTACGGACGAGCATTCTCCGTCGGCACCTTGATCAGGCGCACGGCGCCGGTGGATGTCGTCAGCTTCCCGACGAAGTTGCTCTGCTGCGCGGTGAACCAGATGTCGCCGTTCCTGTCGAAGACCAGGGTGTGCGGATCGCGGGCCGCCTCGTCAGGCATCGGGTACTTCGTGATCTTGCCGGTGGCCGGGTCGATCCTACCGATGTGCCCGTTGCGGTTCCCCGCGTACCAGACCATGCCCTTCGAGTCGACGATCAGATTGTGCGGGTGCGTACCGGCGTCGATCTCGAAGCGCTTGAAGGTGCCCGGACCCGGGTCGAGATACGCGACGTAGTTCCCCGCCTGCCCCACGAACCACACTCGGCCCGCACCATCCACGTACGGATCGCGCGGCCGACTGCTCTCCCAGGGAACGGTCCACTCGGTGATCTCCACCGGTGTGTTCGACTCGGCCGACGCCACCGTTGCGCTCGATGGAGCACCGACGGTGCCCGGCACGTCTCGATCGTTGCCCGGCGATGCAATCGCATACGCGGCAACCGCTGCCACCGCGACGGCGAGCCCGCCGACGACGACTCCTGCACGCATGAATGCCTCCTTCCGTTCGATGAGCCTTTGCACCCTCAAAGATTACGCGCGATGCCAGGAAAGTGATGAATGCCCGGCTACCCTGACGCTTCCGTGACATCGAAGACTGCCGGCGGTGGCTCGGTGAGCCCGGAGCCTTCTGGATTCGCGCTCCGCACCTCGAGCGGCAGCTGAACATGGCCGTCGAGTGCCAGCGGAATGAGCCAGCGAATGTTGTCGATCACGTTGTCGGGCAGTGCTCGCGTGTCCGCGAGAAAGACTTCCTGGTCCTCCGACGTGCGCGCTTCCCCCGCTTTCGCATCAATGGCACGAAGCACGTGCATGCGGTAGACGGGGTCATCCCACACCAGCACCTCGCTCCACTCGTCGACCTCGACGCCGGTCTCCTCGAGTAGCTCTCGACGCGCCGCGTCGGACGGCGTCTCTCCCGGCAGGACCTTTCCACCGGGCGCATTCACCTTACCCGCCTGCCACGCCGGACGCGTCTTCCGCAACAGCACGACGTGGCGCCGGTCGGGCGTGAACAGCAACGCGAGAACGTAGGTGAAGTGTCGGCCGGCCATGCGCTCGTAGTTTGCCAACCAGCGCACGTCGGCGAAAGGGTTGACACTTGTGCCTGACGACGACCCGGCGGCTTCTCGCGCCGCCAGCGCATCACTCCGCTCGAAGCGCTACCATTGGGCTGACGCGCGACGCGCGACGCGCGGGTATCCAACACGCAAACCCCGCCGCCGCGGCCAGCAGCATGACCGCCGCGGCCAGTGTCAGTGGATCCTCCGGGCGCACACCGTACAGCAATCCGCGAAGTACGCGTCCGACGGCGAGGAACAGCGCGGCGCCGACGACCAACCCCACTACAGCGAGTCGCGCACCGCCGCCCAACACCATACGCACCACGTCCCCCGGCCTCGCCCCCAGCGCCATTCGCACTCCGATCTCGCGGGTGCGCTCCGCGGTCGCATAACTGAGCACGCCGTATACGCCGAGCAGTGCGAGCAGGAGCGAGAGCGACGCAAAGCCGGTCAAGACGGCCATCGCCATGCGACGCGCGCCGACCGAGCGCTCGATCAGTGTCGGAAGTGCCTCGATCTCGTACACCGGAAGCTTGGGGTCGACCTGGAGCACCAGCGCGCGCAGCGTCGGTGCCAGCGACGCCGTGGGAACACCGCTGCGCACGGCATAGTGCATTGCGCCGATCCAACCATTCTGCGCGTGCGGCAGGTAGATGGTCGCCTTCGTCTCCTCGTCGAGCTCGCTGTGCTTCACACTGGCGACAACGCCGATGATCTCCGTCTCCTGCCCGGAGTCGATCCGCCGGCCGATGGGATCCTGTCCCCTGAAGTACTGACGCGCGAGCTGCTCATCGATGATGACGACCTTCGGAGCATCTCGCCGATCGCGCTCGTCGAACGTTCGCCCGCGGAGGAGTGGGATTCCCATCGCCTCGAAGTAGCTCCCACTCACGAACCTGAGATTTGCGTGTCGCTCCGGCTCTCCCGGTACACTCGCCATCCCTTCGATCTGAAAGGTGGTGCTATTGGTTCGCGAGTCGAAGGGAAGATTCGTCGTCAACCCCACCGCCTCCACACCTGGGATCGCGCGCAGCCGTTGCGCGACCTCTCCGAAGAGCGCCAGCCGTGGCTCCCAGTCAGCGTATCGCGCGTCAGGCAGTGAGATGCGAAACGCGGTGACTTCTTGCGGCCGGAATCCGGGATCGGTTTCGAGCAGCCGCTTCAGCGATCGAACCATCAGTCCGGAGCCCAGCAGCAATACCAGCGCGAGTGCCATCTGCACGATGACGCTGCCCTGTAGCAGCGGATGGCTCGACATGCCGCCGCTCGAGGTTCTCGCCGATACCTTGAGCTGCTCTTGTATGTCGACTCGCGACGCGCGCAGCGCCGGCACGAGGCCGAAGAGAATGGCTGCGACGACAGTCACCGCCGCCGTGAACGCGAGCGTAGGCCCATGGAGTCGCGCATCGGCAAGTGCGTCGTAGCCGGCGGCCGATGTCCTCGTCAACACCTTCAACAGCATCGCGCCGATCCCGATGCCTAACGATCCGCCGAGCAGTGCCAACAGTACGCTCTCGACGAGGAGCTGTCTGGCAATGGCCCAACGGCCCGCGCCGAGCGCGGTGCGGACCGCCAGCTCTCGAGCGCGGAGCGCGCCCCGGACCAGCTGAAGATTGGCGACGTTCGCGCAAGCGATGAGCAGCACCAGCGCCACCGCGCCCATCAACACGAGCAGTACGAGCCGAAGGTCTCCCGCCAGATAGGTCGCCAGCGGCCGTGCGCTGATCGACGAGGCTAGTGGCGAATCGGGATCCGGTCCGCCGTACTCTCGCTGCCAACGACGCGCTTCGTTGTCCAACCCGGCCTCGAGCTGCGCACGCGACACGCCCCGCCTGACGCGCGCGACAGCATCCATGTACCATGAGCTGCGCTGCGCCGGCGACCGCACACGTTCGGTGATCTCGAACGGCGCCCAGATTGCCGCATCTCGCGGGTGACGAAAGCTCGGAGGTAGCACGCCGATCACTTCGTGAATCTGGCCGTTGATCTCGAGCTGTCGGCCCATGAAGCTCTCGTCACCACCCGAGAGCTGTCGCCATAGACCGTGGCTCAGGACGACCACGCGATGCGTTCCGTTCTCCGAGTCTTCGGGACGATACAAGCGCCCGACGAGAGGCCGCCCCTCGAACACATCGAAGAACCTGCCCAGCGTTCGCGTCCCCTCGACTCTGAGAGGATCGCCGAGTCCCGTGATCGTGAAGCTCTCGGGGGTGTACGCCGTGCTGGCGTCGAAGAGATCGGAGCGCGCGGCGAGGTCCATCCACTCGAGCGGCGACACCGCCGCGTTGTCCAGCGGAAGCACCGGCACTTCGTTGCGTAGCACAACCAGGCGGTCGAGGTCGCGGATCGGTAGTGGACGCAGTAGAACCGTGTCGATCGCGCCGAAGATCGCCGCGTTGGCGCCGATGCCGAGTCCGAGCGTGAGTACCACGATTGCCGTGAAGAGCGGACGCCGAGTCAGCGTTCGCACCGCGTACGAGGCGTCGTTGCGCAGCGCATCGAGCCACGCCGCGCGGTCGCGAGCGCGGAGCGAGCTCCGATCGATGGCCTCGCACTCCGCCTCGATCCGCGCGACATCTCCGAAGCGAAGCTTCACCTCCCGCTCGGCGTCAGCGCGCGAGCGGCCGGCGCTGACTAGCTCATCGATCCGCTCCTCGATGTGAAAGCGGAGCTCCTCGTCGACGTCCCTTCGCACCCGCGGTAGTGCCAGCGGGAGCCGGAAGAGCCGCTTTCGCCCGGTCATGGCGTAGCTCGCGCTGCTACGACGAGCCCGACCGCCCGCGAATAGCGCGTCCACTTGGAGACTTCCGACGCCAGCTTCCGTCGCCCCATCGCGGTCAGACGGTAGAACTTGGCTTTCCGGTTCCTCTCGGTGACGCCCCACTCCGCCTCGAGCCAACCGCGCTGCTCCATGCGATGCAGCGAGGGGTAGAGCGCGCCCTCTTCGATTTGCAGCGTGTCCTGCGTCGTCTCCTCGATCCACCGAAGCACCGCCAGGCCGTGCTTGGGGCCCCAGCTCAGGGCCTTCAGGATCATGAGATCGAGCGTCCCCCGCAGGAGATCGAGATCAGCGTCCGACATGTCGTCCTTACCTAAGCTTCTTAGGCTAGGATAGTGGCGCTCACCTAAGAACGCAAGGTGAGGGCGCTCCAGGTCTTTCGACACCCACTAGCTAGGCGTGGGTGCGGGTCGCTAAAGTTCGGCGCGTTCTCACGGGCGACCTCCCCGGTCCACCCGCTCACATACTCACATCCGTCTCATTCGCCGTCGGGCCCGCGATGCTGCTCGCCCTCTTCCTCGGTGTGCTCACCGTCTCCCCTGTCGCCGACGACTCGCTCATCGCCAAGCGCGTCGCGGCCGTGGCACACGACTCCGTCAAGTTGGGCGACGGTGTCATCGCCGACCGAATACTCGTCGAGAAAGGATTGAGACGGCTCACGCTGATCAGGAACGGCGTGAAGGTGCGCACCTATCAGGTGGCGCTCGGCCGGAACCCAGTGGGCGACAAGGAGCGGCGCGGCGACATGCGCACTCCGGAAGGCCGGTACACGATCAACGCGCGGGTCGAGCAGAGCAAATTCCACCTCGCGCTCCGCATCTCCTACCCTAGCGCCGACGACGTCGCCCGCGCCGACTCGTTAGGCGTCTCACCGGGCGGGGACATCATGATTCACGGCTTGCCGAACGGTCGCGGCAGCGTCGGCGCCGCGCACCGGGAGTTCGACTGGACGGAAGGGTGTATCGCCGTGACCAACGAGGAGATCGAGGAGATCTGGCGTGCGGTGCCGATCGGCACCGTCATCGAGATCCGCCCCTAGCCCCGCTACAAGCGGAACTTCACCACCAAGCCGCGCAGGCGATCGGCGCTGGCCGCGAGATGCTGGGCGGTGGACGCGACTTCCTCCGCGGTTGCGGCGGTCTGTTCGGCGGCGGCGGCCGCTTCCTCACTCGCCGCGGCCTGCGAATCGGCCTGCCCTTCGGCGGTCTCCAGGTGACGACTCAGCGCGGCGACCGCGTTGCGATTGCCCATCGCTGCCTGCTGGATGTCCGACGTCACTTCTCCGAATCCGGCCAGTGCGGCGTCGATGACGCCGAGCGCCGTGGCAGCGTCGTTCGAGACCGCGCTCACGTCGCCCAGCTCACCCACACCCGCGTTGAACGCGCTCGCCGCTTCGGCGATGTGCTGATGCATCGTGCCGACCATCTGCGTCGCTTCGCCCGCCGCCTGGGCGCAATGCTCGGCCAGCTCGCCAACCTCGCGCGCCACAACCGCGAAGCCGCGTCCGTGCTCGCCGGCACGTGCCGCTTCGATCGAGGCGTTCAGCGCCAGCATCTTCGTCTCGCGCGCGATCTCGTGAATGATGTCGACCAGCGCGCCTAACGAGGACGATGCCTCCTGAATCTGTTGCACCCGTCCGCCCGACGTGCCGATCACGCGCTTGGCTTCGCCGAGCGCGCGGAGCGCATCGCTAATGCCCCGGCGTGCGCGCGACGCGGTGGCGCGGATCTCTTCTTCCAGCGCCCGCGACCGGTCGGCCGTACGGTCGAGCGTGTTCGCCGACGTGCCGACTTCGTCCACGATCTTGCTCGACGTGGTGATCGTGTCCCGCTGCGACTGCGCGTCCCGCGCGACATCGGAGGCCGCACCGCTGATCTCACCCGTCGATGCCGCAGCCTCCTCGGCCGCGGCGCTGAGCACGCCCGAGATGTTGGCGAGGTCCGACGATTCCCGCTGGATGGACGAGACGAGCACGCGTAGCTCGTGCGCCATCTCCCGGAAGGCGTCGGTGAGCACGCGGTACTCATCGTCGAAGCCCGAGCCATCCAGGTCGGTGCTGAAGTCCGCCGCGCCGTAGCGCCGCGCGGCCGCCGTCAGGCTGCCGAGTGGCGACGTGACCGCGCGCCAGGTGACGCGGCCGTACCAGAAGGCGCCCGCCATGCCGAACATGAGCAACAGGACGAGCACGACGCGATAGCGTTCGATGCTCAGCTCGACGCGATTGAGCGCGACGCTCGTACGCCGCTGCTGTGACGCGGCGAGCTCGGCGATGTTCGCGTAAAGCGTATCGAGCGCCGCCGTCGCGTAAGACGCCTGCAATGCCGCCTGATCGATCCGTCCGATGTCGCGATAGGCGCGGGCGTTTGCGAGGCGCACTTCCATCTGCGCCTGCAGGTTGCCGACGCGCTCGAGGCGCGACCGCTCGTTCATCGTAAGCGCCGCTCCACGGAGAAGCGATCGACGGAGGGAATCGGCTGCCCACGCGAGGCTGTCGAGCTGCGCGCGATTCTCGCGTCCAGTGAGGAGAGCGGCTTGCGCCAACGTCACCGAGCGCAGCGCGGCGTCGCCGCTCTCGTTGAGGCGGCCGCTGAACACCGACTCCTCGCGCATGCGAGCGCGCAGGTCGTCGTGTACGGAGTCGAGCGCCGTCATACCGAGCCAGATGGCGGCAATGAGCATTACCATCATCAGGCCGAAGCCGGCCAGCAAACGTCCGCGAATGGTTCTCACGGGCGCACCTGACCGATCCGCACCGGCTTGTCGATCGGATCACCCCATTCGTCGAAGCGGATCTCTCCGGTGACGCCATCGAACGCGGGCGTCGTTCTTCCGACCGATGCAATCCATTCACGGATGCGATGCCGGTCGGGGCCGACCGCGAGCGCGGCGCGGCCGATCAACATGGCGGCATCGTACGAGAGCGCTGCCTGATGATTCGGCGGCTCGGCGTGCCGCTCACGATACTCGGCCGCGAAGCGTTGGCTGGGCGTTGGCGACGAGCTCGGCGACTCGTCAGGCGCCACGTAGAACGACGTGAATCGCACGCCCTCGAATTCCTTGGCGGCGGTCGGATCGGTACCCAGGCGCGCTACGTCGTCCGTGCCCAGAATCGGGGGATTGAGACCCGTGCGCCGCAGCGCACGGATGAGGTCGACCGCGTCGGTCGATCCGCCGATGATCACCACGGCGTCTATGCCGCGGAGCATCAGACGCTGCGCGTATGCATCCCACTCCGTGAAGCCCGCGAGATACGGATCGTGCTCGACGATTCGCGCGCCGCGCGCCTCGACGTCGGGGAGGAAATTACGCGAGAAACCGCGGCCAAAGAGATCGTTGCGGAAGACGACCGCCACGCGGCGCGCCTTGAGCGAATCCGCGGTGTAGCGGGCGAGCGCCTTGGCCGCGTCGATGTCGGTCGGGCAAACCCGGAAAACCCATTCGCTGGAGCGCGTGACTTCGGGATTCGTGGCGGTCGGTGAGATTGCGACGACCCCCCGTGCTCCCCGCTGCTCCACATCGCCGTAGATCGCCGCCGCTTCCATCGTTTGGGCGCTGCCGGTGTGTCCTACGACACCGATCACTTGCGCATCGTCGCGGAAGTGCGCGGCGACGATGACCTGGGAGCTCTGCTCGACTGGCGCGAGCCGGACGCCGAATGGCGACGATCCACGCGGCCGCGCTGCGTTCAGATGGTCGACAGCTATCTGTACGCCCAACGCGTACGAGCTCGCGTCGCCCGCTCTGGAGGCGGCTACACCAATGAAGAGTGTATCACGCGGCGAGAGGCGCGACGCGATGCTTCCCCCTCCTTCGCACGCGGCGAGGAAGAGAAGCGCGAGGACACTTGCTGATTTGACTGGGAGCGCGCGTGGGCGCGGATCTGACATGACAGGCTTTTAATGACACCTGCATGACGCTGGAAAGGATTAAGAGGCAACGTGATGGGGTGCGCCATCCGCCATCCGCCATCGGCCATCCGGGAACTGCACACCTGACCACTCCGAATCCGCCGTTCCCGGATGGCCGATGGCGGATGGCGGATGGCACTTCGTTGTATCCCTATCCTCCTGCACTCGCATACCTCCTCATTGCCGCCCGCCATACCGCCCGAGACGCCATGAACGAGAGGACGCCGACGGCGAGCGACAGGAGAGCGGTTCCGGTGTGGAGCCGGCCGGTGAGCGCCGACGCGGGGATCGTCGTAGTCCACGCGATCGGCAGGAGATAGACGAAGAGAAAACGGAGGACGCCCGGGTACGCGCTCACCGGATAGCGTGCCGCCTCGAAAACGGCGTCGAACAGCACCGCGATGTTCTCCACCGCGACGAACCAGAAGGCGAGGCTCATCAGGGTGAGCCAGATGGCGTACACCACGATCACTGCCGACACCATCATGGCAGCGAACGTCGCGATCGCGCCGACCGAGGGAATGCGATCCATCCGAATCAGCGCATAGCCGGCGAGCGCGAGCCCGAGCACGATGTCGGCGATCCGCCAGACATCGAGCCGCCGGAACGTCATGAAGAATTGCGCGTCGACCGGCCGCACCAGAATCAGATCGAGCCCGCCGCTCTTCACCTCATCGGCGAGTCGACCGATCCCAGGACGAAGCACGGTCTCAATGACGCCGTTCAGCGCGTTGAACACACCGAGCAGCACGACGACTTCCCAGTAATCCCATCCGCCCAACCGTTCGGTGTGGCTGAAGAAGAGCTCTAGTGTGAGCAGCGCGGCAGACATCCAGAAGATCGTTCCCACCACGCTCGCCACGAAGTTCGCGCGGTACTGCATCTCCTCGACCAGGTTCGCGCGCCAGAACGCGCGCAAAACGTCGCCCAGGTCTCGGCGACGCTCGAGACGCGACGCACTCATCCGCCCACCGCGCCGTAGCGCTGGATGCCGCGCGTCCATGCCAGCCGATAGATGCCGAACCAGATGACGAGCCACACGGTCTGTCCTAGGAATCCGAGCATGAGCTCGTTAGGCGTGTCGACCTGTCCGGTGAGCACTTCGACCGGGAAAGAAAGCGTGTATCGGAACCAGAGGACGCCGGCGACGGTGGCGACAGCCGGCGGAAGGAGTGTGAGCGGAGCGAGTCGTCCCGAGAGGAACATGGAGATGCCCCATTGCAGCTCGCTCACTGCCGTGGCGCGCGTGGTCCAGAAGGCGAGCAGCCCTGTTGCGTACCCGTTCAGGAAGCGGATTCCGGCTGCGCCGACAGTCGCGGCGAGCGTGAGCGCGATTCGTCCCGGTGTCAGATCGAGTCGCACCGCGGGCCAGGCCAGCGCCAACGCCAGCCAGATCAGCGCCAACATGGTCGCGGTCCTCGCTTTGTACGCGAGGTTGTCGCACATGGCTTCGAGAATCGGTGGGATCGGGCGCGCCAATCGAAAGTTGATCTCGCCGTTTCTGATCCAGCGATCGATGTAATAGGCGTCCCAGGCCACGGTGAGCTGATTGATCAGCGTGACAGCGAAGAAATAGCGCGCGAAGTCGCTCCGCTCGTAGCCACCGACGGCCCCAGCACCGGCGATGGACCACCAGATGCCTAACGAAATGAGCGAGTCGAGCACACTCCACGACATCCAGATCACGATCGCCGCGCGATATTGGAGATCGACCAGCCAGGCGGCGCGGATGAGAGCGCGGACGAGCGACAGGAACCGCGAGATTCGAGATTCGAGATTCGAGATTCGGTGGCTCATGCCCCTCGCGACGATGGCTCTTCGGCCTCCGCCGAATGTCGAATCTCGAATCTCGAATCTCGCCCCTCGAAGGCCACCGCGATCACTTCCTCGATCGGCGGATCCTGGATCGAGAGATCGACCACCGGAAGCTCGGCGAGAATGCGCGCGGCGGCGACGGTTGCATCGGCGCGTGGAACCTCGAGCGTCGCATTTGGAAAGCTGTATTCGCAGATCTCACCGAACCGCTCCAGCAACTCCCGCGTCACTCCTTCGCCGAGCACCAGCTCCAGCCGCTTGGTGCGAGCAATCCGCGCGACCAGCGCGTCCAGCGCGCCGTCGTACAGCAGATGTCCCCGGTTGATGATCAATACGCGCGAAGCGAGCGCGGTGACGTCGGCCATGTAGTGCGACGTCAGCAGGACCGTCGCGCCGTGACGCTCTCGATAGGCACGCAGAAATCCGCGGATCGCTTCTTGGGCGGTGACGTCCAGCCCCAACGTCGGCTCATCGAGGAAGAGCACCTCGGGACGATGCAGCAGCGCCGCTACCAGCTCGCACTTCATTCGTTCGCCCAGAGAGAGCTGACGAACCGGCTTGTCCACGACCTCCTCCAGCGCGAGCAGCCGCACCAGCTCGCCGCGTCGCTCGGCGTACTCGTCAGGCGTCAATGCGTAGATGGCGGCGTTGAGCTGCCACGTCTCCTCGGGCGGCAGATCCCACATGAGCTGCTGTTTGTTGCCGAGGAGTAGTGCTATGCGCCGCTTGAACTCGGCGCCGCCGGTCCAGGGCTCGAAGCCGGAGACCAGTGCATGGCCGCTGGTTGGATGAAGAAGTCCAGCGAGCATCTTGAGCGTAGTCGTCTTCCCGGCGCCGTTGGGCCCGAGGAAGGCGACGATCTCACCACGCTCGATGGCAAAGGAGACGTTCTCCACCGCACGAACTTCGCGGTACCGCGGCCGCGCGAGCGCCCGCAATGCGCCACCGATGCCGGTATCGCGCACCTTTACCTGATAGAGCTTCGTGAGTGCTTGGGCGGAGATGGCGGACGAGACGGAGGGCATGCAGCAATAGTAACCGGACATGTAGGCAAAGCCGTAAACAGCGGCATGGGGCATGAGGCATCGGGGTCTTGGCGGAGAGTATCAGTTGCCGAGAGCCGGATGCCTCATGCCCCATGCCTCATGCCGCTGTTGCTTCACTCTAGTGCCCAACGCGAAGCTTCGTCAGCAGCTCCTGCGACCAAAGCGGAAGTGTGGACCTGGGCAAGCGTGCATTGTTTTTCGCCGCCGCCTCATTGTACGTGGCGAGAAAACCCGCCGGATCGCACATCACCTCTAGGAGACGCGCTTTTCCGAATTCCTGCTCGATCGTCACCGCCATCCGCCAGCCCACGGTGTACCACGGCCCCTGCACACCGAAGAACTTCATCGCCATCTGCTGAATGGAGTCGCGCGCGACGATTCGCGCATCGGCGACGTCGAGGAGGAAGCGCTCCACCGATCGCAGATCGCGGTCGATGTTCCCAACCTCGCGGTCCCAGCGGTTGCGGTCAGCCGTGTCGCTCAGCGCATGCGGATGGATGCTCGGGCCGCCGGCAGCAGCGAGCATCGCCAGCCCCTCACCGAACGCACCCGTGTACAGTCGCGCGGTACGCACGCTCTCGGGCAGATCAGTGCGCGGCGGCCCGCTGCACGCCGTCCCATATCCAATGTGATGTAGCTCGTGCGCGAGCGTGTTCTCGATCTGCGCCGGCGTGCTACGGGGATCGATGTAGATCAACATCGCCAGCGTCGAATCCGATTGGTACACGAAGCTGTTCGTGATCGGCTTGATCATGGGTATCAAGCTGACGCGTATTCGGGCGTGCGCCGGCAGATACGCGAGTGCTCGGCGTGCGGCACTGGTGACGTCGATCGTCCGCCATCGTTCGACTGCGGCGCGAAGCTCTGTCACACGCTGCAGCAGGGTGTCCGATTCCATGAACGCCCTGAACGCCGGGTCGTCGAACGCGCGACCCATCGCCGCTTCACGCGCCTTGAGCAACCGATAGCCTTCGGTTGCAAACAGCTTGCTCCAGGCGCTCTCCGGCACCGAGGCACGTCGTGCCCGCGCATTCAGAATCGCCAGCGCTGCCTCGGCCTCGTCGCGTACGAGACGCACCTGCACGCGATCGGCGACGTTGCTGTCGTTAGGCGATGATACTGCCTGAGGATGCGTGCAGGCGATCGTGAGCAGAACGATGGGCAGGAGCGTCGCTCCGGGCTTCACGTCGCCGTCTTGCCGCGCAGCACGTTCAAGGCGATGACCAGCTCCCACCCCGACAACAGCGCGATCGCTCCCAGTGTGGCACGACTGGACTCATGGAAGAAAAGCACGCCGATGAGCCCACCCGCCGCCGCGATCCATGCCAGCACCGCCAACGTCCGCGTGGGTGCCTGCCTCCACTCTGCCGCACCGAGCACGATCGCACCCAAGGCTACGAGGAAGTTGCCGAACCGCGCCGCCATCAGCCCTATTGGATGCGTCGCATCGAAAATGGTTGCCGCCCCCGCATCGCCTGCCGCGAACCGCTCGGCCAAATGCAGCCCGGAGCCCGCCATGTATGCGATATTGAGAGCATTGATGACGACGCCGATGGTGATGACGATCAGCGCCCCGATGATCGCAGCTCGGTTCTCGGCACGCGGGCCATCCACGAGCAGGAGGCGCAGCCAAATCCCGACGGCCACCAACCCCGAGCCCGCGAGCATCAGGAGATGAATCGCGCGCCAGTCCTTCCCTTCGTTGATCGTCCGCAGCTGCGACGCGGCATCTCCGGCCAGAACCGGATGCATCACGGCGCCCACTCCGAGCAGGGCGGCGCCGAGCAGCAGCATGATCGCGAGGAGACGCGAGAGAGCTCGCTCAGTCATGAGACGCAATTCTCCATGCCGGTCGAGGTTCCGCTAGTGGTTGCGCCGTGTCGAATCACGTGAGTGATGCAATGCGCGGGCGCGTCTGCGTCATCACCGGCGCCACCCGCGGACTCGGCCGCGCTACCGCACTCGGGCTCGCCAGCAAGGGAGCGCGCGTCGTCCTCATGGTGCGCGACACCGAGGCCGGCTCGCGAGTTCGCGCGGAGATCTCGGCCGCGACCGGAAACGACGACGTGACGGTGATGCCGCTCGATCTCGCCTCCTTCGAGTCGGTGCACAGTGCCGCGCGCGATCTGCGCCAGCGCTTCTCCGCCCTGCACGTTCTCATCAACAATGCGGGCGTAAACCTGGCGCGTCGCGCGGTGAGTGTCGACGGACACGAGATGACCCTGGCCGTCAACCATCTCGGGCCATTCTTGCTCACTCGCCTGCTCGAGCCGATGCTCCGGGCCGGGGCGCCGTCCCGCGTTGTGGTGGTGACGTCGATCTTCGAGCGCATGGGGCGCATCCACTTCCAGGATCTGCAGCTGGAGCGCGGATACAACGCCATTCGCGCCTACACGCAGTCGAAGCTCGCCAACATTCTCTTCACGTACGCGCTCGCCGAGCGTTTGAAGGGAGCGGGCGTCACTGTCAATTGCGTCCACCCTGGATTGGTCGCTACCGACCTGATGCGCGATCTCCCCCGCTGGGTGCGGGCTATATACGAGCCGTTTCTGTCGACGCCGGAGCGTGCGGCCGCTGCCATCGTTCGACTGGCATCAGCCCCGGAGCTCTCAACGGTGACCGGACGTTACTTCGCCGGCGCGCGCGAGACGCGATCGTCAGGCAGATCGTACGACGTCGAGACACGCGAGCGCCTCTGGCGCGTGAGCGAAACGCTCACGGGCCAGAGTGGCGCGCTCAATCCTGCCTGAGTGCTTCGACCGGATCGATGCGCGTCGCGCGACGCGCCGGTACCCAGCTCGCGGCGATGGCGGTGACGGCGAGGACGAGCGCGATCGACGCGTAGGTGATGGGATCCATCGGGCTCACTTCGAAGAGCTGCGAGCGCAACACCGACGACGCCGCGAATGCGCCGCCCAGGCCGATGACGAGCCCGATGATCGTGAGCACGAGTCCCTGTCCGAGCACCATGCGCCGGACGTCGGTTCCTCGCGCGCCTAACGCGAGGCGGATGCCGATCTCGCGCGTGCGCTGGCTGACGCCATAAGCGATGACGCCATAAAGGCCGACCGCTGCCAGCACGAAGGCCGACGCCGCGAAGAATCCGACGATGAGCAATGCGAATCGCCGTTGGGAGAGCGACCAGCTCAGGATCTGCTCCATCGTGTTCGCCTTGTTGAGCGCGAGGGTTGGATCGACTGCTTTCAGCTCGCGTCGCAGCGCCGGGGCGAGTGCCGTGGGATCGCTGCTCGCGGTGCGGACCGTCACCACGGTACCCGGAACCGGAAACTGTGCGAATGGAAGATAGATCATGGGATTCACGTCGTCGGTGAGCGACGCTTCCCGAATGTCTCCCACGACGCCGACGACGGTCCACGGTATCGAGTCGAACACCATCAGCTGCTGTCCAATCGGATCTTCATTCTTCCAATACTTGTCGACCGCGGCGCGACTGATGACCACGACCAGCGGCGCCTCGGCGCGATCGCGCGGCTCGAATCCACGTCCGCGAAGCAGTGGGATGCCGAGCGCACGGAAATAGCCCGGCGTCACCATGACGTAGTTCGCGCGCGGCCGTGCGTCCATCGGCGGTAGTGGACGTCCGACCACGGTGAACGTCGTAGACTCCCAGCCGCCGGTGAGCGGCAACGTGGATGTCCCTCCAGCGGCCTCGACGCCCGGAAGCGCGCTGACGCGCTCGAGGAACGGCTCGACCACCGCGTTCCAGCCGGCCTGCTGTTCGCGGAAGCCGAGCTCCGGACTGCGGCGCAGCCCGAGTCCAGCCGCCATCACACCCTCGGGGCGGAAACCGGGGTCGATTCGCTGCATCCGCACGAAGCTCTGCGTCAGGAGCGCGGCCCCGACCAGGAGCACCAGCGATACGGCAACCTCGACGACGATGAACGCCGCGCGGGCCCGTGTGCGCACGGCGCTCCCTCGCCCGCCTTCGCGCAGTGCGCCCGACACACCGCCCCGCGCCGCGTGCACTGCCGCCAGCAAGCCGAACGCGGTGCCGGCCACCAAGGCGAGGAGAAGCGTGACACCGATGACGCGTGCGTCCACGGAGATGTCCGCGAGCCGCGGCAAGCCGGCCGGTGCCAGCGCCAGTAGCCAGTTCTTGAGGAGAATTGCGAGGCCGACGCCCATCAAACCCCCGACGAGCGCCAGCAGCACGTTCTCGGTGATCAGCTGCCTAACGAGTCGTCCTCGGCCCGCGCCCAACGCGGCGCGGATTGCCAGCTCGCGGCGGCGCGCGGTGGTGCGCGCCACGAGTAGGTTGGAGACGTTGGCGCAGGCGATGAGCAGCACCAGGCCGACCGCGGACAGCAGAAGAAGCAATCCCGCGCGCACCGAATGGACCGATTGATCTCGCATGTCGACGACGGTTGCGCCGAACCGGAGATCTCTTGCGCCGTTCTCATCGCCGATCTGACGCATGAGCGACGCCACCTCTTTCGTCGCCTGCTCGGTCGTCACACCCGGCTTGAGCAATCCGGCGACGACGAGATCCCAGGTGTTGCGATCACGCAGCCGTTGCTCACCGAATGCCAGCGGCGCCCAGATTTCGGTGCTGGGCGGGAGCTGAAAGCCCGCCGGAAGCTCGGCGCCCCGAGGAAACGTGAAGCCAGGCGGCATGATCCCGACGACCGTCGTGCGCTCGCCGTTGATCGTGATCTGTCGTCCGACAACCGACCGGTCACCACCATATCGGCGCCGCCAGAAGCCGTGGCCCAGTAAAACGACGGGTGCGGCGTTGGGCCGATCATCGTCAGGGGCGAACGAGCGGCCGGCGATGGGCGCGACTCCGAGGATCTTGAAGATGTCCGGCGACACGCGCGCGCCGTTCACCTGTTCCGGCTCATCCGCGTCGCCAATGATGAATGCCCAGCTGCGGAACGCCGCTAGCATTTCGAACGAGCGCGCGCGATCGCGAAGGTCGATGAAGTTGGCGGGGCCGAAGGGGAGCTCACCCTTGTCCTCACCCCCGAAGCGAGCCGTCGTCCACACGAGCGCGAGCCGATCGTGATTCGGGTAGGGCAGCGGTCGCAGGAGCACGCCATCGACCACCGAAAAGATCGCCGTGGTAGCGCCGATGCCTAACGCGAAGGTCAGCAGCGCGGCGGCCGAGAAGAGACGATGCGCCGCCATGGTGCGTAGTGCGAAGCGGACATCGTGTGCCAACGTCTCCCAGAATTCGTTTCGCTCGTTGCGGCCGAGTCGGCGGCGGTCGATCGCCGAAAGCTCGCTGCGCGCGTCGCGAAGGTCGCCGAACTCACGGAGCGCGGTGGCGCGCGCCGTCTCGCGCGCCATACCGCCGGCGACGAGTGCCTCGATGCGTGTCTCGAGGTGGAAGGCGAGCTCATCGTCGACATCGCGCTCGACGGAGCGTGGCCGTGAGACCCGGAAGATGCGGCGGAGACCTTCGAATCGGCTCATGCGGACGCCTCCCGAGCGCGCAGCACCTTGAAGACCGCTTCGGCGTACGCGGCCCAGTGGGAGGTTTTTGCGCGAAGCTGTTGTCGTCCCTTCGGTGTGAGCTGGTAGAACTTGGCGCGCCGGTTGTTCTCCGAGAGTCCCCACTCGGACTCGATCCATCCGCGTTCTTCCATGCGGTGGAGGGCGACGTAGAGCGCGCGGTCCTCGACCTGGAGCGCTTCGTCGCTGGTTTCGTGGATCCAGCGGGCAACGGCGTATCCATGTCGTGGTCCCCAGGCCAGTGCCTTGAGGACGAGGACATCGAGGGTGCCATGCAGGAGGCCGAGCTCGTCGGTAGCGGGCATGCTTTTCTCCCCGGAATCGGTTCCCGGAATAGCTCCGGGGAGAGTATGGCGCGGGCAAAGGGACGTCAAGAGACCGAAAGAGAATAGGGATTAGGGCGTGAGGACTACAAAACAAAGGAGCTCGAGGCGACAACCTTCGAGCTCCTTTCCATCCAAATCCCCTTTCTTGAGCACTCGCCCTCCCCTTGACATTCGATGTATCCGGCCGCACCTATACATCGACTGTCGATGGGAGAGACCTGATGCCGCGGCAACCGATCGATCTACTCCAGGGTACGCTCGATCTACTCATCCTGAAGACGCTGAGCTGGGGACCCGCCCACGGGTACGCCATCGCGCGTTGGATCGAACAGCTCACCGGCGAAGTCCTCCAGGTCGGGGAGGGCTCGCTCTACCCCGCGCTGCACCGGCTCGAAGAGCGCGACTGGATCCAGGCCGAATGGCGTGCGTCGGAGAACAACCGCCGCGCGAAGTTCTATCGCCTCACCACGCAGGGCCGCGCCCAGCTCCGCAACGAAAGCGACAGCTGGGCGCGGTTCGTCGACGCCGTGAGCAAGGTGCTCCGCGCCACCGAACAACCTGCCTAATCAGCGCCGGCGATGAGCGCCTCCGGGGCTTGGGCGCGCTACCTCCGTCTTCTTCGTCCCGATCAGCGCGCGGACGTGGACGACGAGCTCTCGTTTCATCTGACGATGCGCCAGCGCGAGCTCGAGGCGCGCGGTTGGTCCCCCGGTGCGGCACGCGCCGAGGCCGAGCGCATCTTCGGCGACGTCGACAGCATTACGCGGCAGTGCCTGACAATCGACCAGCGACGACAGCGGCGCCGCGCGCGCCGCGAGGAGTTTTTCGACATGTGGCATGACGTGCGGGTAGCCGGTCGCTCTCTCCGGCGCACTGTCGGCTTCACCGCGGTGGCGATCATCTGCATCGCACTCGGTGTCGCCGTCACCACCACGATCTTCAGCGCGGTGAATGGCATCCTTCTGCGCCCGCTGCCATACCCGAATGCCGACCGCGTCGCGGCGCTGTATGCGGCCATTCCGGCCGAGAACGTTCGTGGCGTCAACATCTCCTATCCCGACTACGTCTCCTGGCGCGAGACGAACCGGACCTTCGAGTCGCTCGGGATCTGGACGTGGACGACGCACACGCTCTCGGGTGCAGCGGAAGCCGAGCGTGTCGATGGCGCGCAGATCTCCCCCGAAGTGCTCACGATACTCGGGACGCGGCCGCTCATCGGCCGCGTGTTCACGCCGGAGGAGGGGCCGCGCAGTGGCGCGCGCGTGATCCTCCTCGGTCATGACCTCTGGAGGCGCCGCTACGGCGGCGACCGCGGCATCGTCGGTCGGTCCATCACAGTCGACGCTCAGCCGTACACCGTCGTCGGCGTCATGCCTGAGAATTTCAGTTTTCCGGAGCGCGGCCAGGTGTGGGTGCCGTTCGAGCTCGAGGAGTGGGGCGAAGGTCGCGATAACCGCGGTTATGCCGGCGCGATCGGGCTGCTGAAGCAGGGCGTCACGATCGAGCAAGCGAATGCGGATCTGGAGCGTGTGTCCTTGCAGCTTCAGAAGGAATTCTCGGCCGAGAATTTCGGCTGGACCGTCGAAGCGACCTCGCTGCGCGAGGACCTGGTCGGCGACCTGCGCCGGCCGCTGTTGATCTTCCTCGGTGCGGTTGGGCTGGTGCTCCTGATCGCCTGTGCCAACGTCGCCAACCTCCTCCTCGCCCGTGGTGCCACGCGGCAACGCGAGATCGCCGTGCGGGTCGCGCTGGGCGCCGGCCGAGGCCGCGTCGTTAGGCAGGTGCTCGTCGAGAGTCTGTTGCTGGCGGCCGCGGGAGGGATCGTTGGAGCGCTGCTCGCGCGATACGGCGTCCAGCTGCTCCGATTCGCGTTTCCCAACGACCCGCCTTTCTACATCTCCCTCCGGCTCGACACGACGGCACTGCTCTTCGCGCTGCTCGTTTCGACGGTGGCCGGCATCCTCGCGGGGCTGATTCCGTCGCTTCGTGCCACGAGCGTCGATCTCACGTCATCCCTGCGTGAAGGTGGTCGCGGCGAGGCAGGTGGACGTCGCGGCGCTCGAGCGCGAAGCGCGTTGGTGGTGGCCGAGATCGCGCTGGCCGTCGTGCTCGTCGTCACCGCCACGCTGCTGCTGCGCAGCTATCGCGCGCTCCTCGACACCGACCTCGGATTTCAGCCTCACGGCGTGCTGACCGCGCGCGTGTCGCTGCCGCCGGTGCGATACGATTCCGCGGCGCGCCGCATCGTGTTCTGGGAGCAGCTGACGAGCCGGCTCCGCGCTCATCCGGATGTCGAAACGGTCGGATCAGCGAGAGGAACGCCGTTCAGCGGCTGGAACGTACAAGCGTCGTTCAGCATCGAGGGCCGGCCCGCGCGCGCGCAAGGCGACGAGCTCGTGGTGCACTATCAATGGGTGGGGCCCGACTACTTCAAGGCGATCGGCGTTCCTCTTCTCCGGGGACGCATGCTCACCGCCGCCGATCGCGACACGTCCATCCACCTGGGAGTTATCAACGATGTGCTCGCCAGGCGCGAGTTTCCGAACGAGGACCCGATCGGAAAGCGATTGAAGCAAGGTGGCGTCGACTCCAAGGAGCCGTGGATCACCATCGTCGGCGTCGTTGGCGAATTCCGTCATTACCGGCTCCCGGAACCGATGTCGCCTGCCGTTTATTTCCCATTGTACGCCCAGCCGACCTACACGCAGGCGCTCGCCATCCGGACGCGCCGCGGCGATCCCGGCGACCTTGCGCCATTCGTGCGCGAGACGCTGCGCTCGCTCGACCCGGAAGTTCCCGCTTATGAGGTGCGAACGCTCGATCAGATCGTCGCTCGTTCGCTCTGGCAGCAGCGGCTGCAGAGTCAGGTCCTCGGCACCTTCGCTTCGCTCGCCCTGCTGCTGGCGGCTGCCGGAATCTACGGAGTGATCTCCTACGCCGTCGCGCAGCGGACCCGAGAAGTCGGCGTGCGCGTGGCGCTGGGAGCCACGTGGCGGGATGTCGTCAGCCTGGTGATGGGACAGGCGGCGCGCCTTGCGTTGTTAGGCGTCGTGATCGGGCTCGCCGGCGCGCTGTTCGCAACCCGGCTCTTGAAGTCGCTCCTCTACGAGGTGAGAACGACCGATCCCCTCTCGCTCGCCAGCGCGCCACTCATCCTGGCCGTCGTTGCGCTCCTCGCCGCGCTCTTGCCCGCGCTTCGTGCGACTCGAGTCGATCCGTCGACAGCGATGCGCACCGAGTAGTCAGCCTGACGAGCTCAGACGCACCGGAAGCCGCCGCACGCGCCGGCCGGTGGCGGCAAAGATCGCGTTCGTCACCGCCGGCATGATCGGCGGAACCGGTGGCTCGCCGACGCCGGTTGGCGCTTCGGCGCTCGGCACGATGTGCACGTCCACCACCGGCATTTCGGCGAAGCGCAGTAGCTGATACTCGTGAAAGTTTCCCTGGCGCACGCGTCCGCGCTCGGCGGTAATCTCTTCGTGGAGCGCGGCGCTGAGGCCCCACGCAACACCGCCTTCCACCTGCGCGGCGACGATGGAGGGGTTCACCACCTGTCCGCAGTCGAAAGCGACCGTGACGCGATCGACACGAACCTCATCGCCGGTGACGGTCACCTCCGCGACCTCGGCGACCATCGTTCCACCATAATCGTTGATGGCGACGCCGCGCCCGCGCCCGCGCGGCAACGGCTTTCCCCACCCCGATCGCTCCGCCGCGATCTCCAGTACGCGCGCGAGTCGAGGTGAATCGTCGATCAAGCGACGCCGATAGTCGAGCGGATCGGCCTTCGCGTGATGCGCCAGCTCGTCGATGAAACTTTCGGTGGCAAACGTGTTCTGCGTGTGGGCGACACCGCGCCACCAGCCGAGCGCTATCGGAGACGGAGCGTACACGAACTCCAGTGAATGGTTTGGGATCGCGTAAGGGACGCCTGCGCCATAGATCTCGTCTTCGTACAGTTTGTCCCGTGCCTCAGGGTTGTAGAACGCCCTAGTGGATGGACCGACGAGCCGGTGTCGCCAGGCGATCGGTCGACCGGACGAGTCGAGCGCAGCTGTTAGGCGCTGCACGCCGGCGGGCCGATAGAAGTCATGGCGTACGTCGTCCTCTCGTGTCCACACCACCTGCACCGGGACGCCCGCCGCCTTGGAGAGCTGGACCGCCTCGATGACGAAGTCGGGATTGATGCGGCGGCCGAATCCGCCGCCCATGAATGTGACGTTGATGTCGACGTTGCGTGGCTCCACGCCCGCTTGGTTGGCCGCGGCGCCGATCGCCCACATCGGATATTGTGTCGGCGCCCAGATCTCGCACCGGCCATCGTGCACGTGCGCGGTGCAGTTCGCGGGCTCCATCGTGGCGTGCGCCAGATACGGTTGCTCGTATGTCGCTTCGAACGTGCGCGTGGCGCTCTGCAGGATGCCGGCGACGTCGCCTTTCGCGCTTACCGGAGTGAATTCTTGCGCGCCGGCGAGTGAGAGACATTTGGCGCGGTACGGCTCGCTGGCGAAGTCGTTCTCCGCATCAGCCCATTGTACCGCGAGTGCTCGACGTCCGCGCATCGCCGCATACGTGTCATCGGCCAGCACTGCCACGCGCGCGGGAAGCTTCGCGCGTGTATGAGGCTCGAGGGCAATTACTCGTCGCACACCCGGCACGGCACGCGCCGCCGACTCGTCGTATCGGGCGATCTTCGCGGTCAGCGTCGGACCGCGTTCCACCGCGGCGACGAGCATGCCGGGAACTCGCACGTCGAGTCCGTACTTCGCGGCGCCGTTCACCTTGAGCGGCGCATCGAGTCGAGAGGTTGCGCGACCGATCAGGCGAAAGTTCTTGGGGTCCTTGAGCGGAACCTTCTCCATGTCCGGCACCGGCATTGTCGCCGCTTCGGCGACCAGATCGCCATAAGCCACGCGACGGCCGGACGCGCTGTGCAGTACTTCGCCATCTTTCGTGGTGCACTCCGACTCCTTGACCGCCCAACGCTTCGCAGCGGCTCCTACGAGCATCAGTCGCGCGGCGGCGCCCGCTCGGCGCATCGGAAGCCAAGCGGACTTGATGGAGTCGCTTCCACCGGTGTTTGGGTCGCCGAAACGACTGCGTATCGGCGCGCGCTCGACCTTGATGTGGCGCCAGTCGGCATCGAGCTCCTCCGCCACCAGCATCGGCAGCGCGGTCCAGACGCCCTGCCCCATCTCCGACTTGTAGCAGTGGAAGGTGATCGTCCCATCCTGATCGATCCGCAGCCAGGCGTTGGGCTCGAATGGCGCCACGCTCGGCGAGCCGCCTGACGGCGTACTCGTTAGGCGCTCGAGTGGCCGCGCGACGCCGGGGAGCCAGAATCCGACGAGCAGCGCCGCACCCGCACCGGCGCCGGTGGCAACGAAGTCCCGCCGAGTGACATCGGTGGGCGCGCTCATGCCTCCGCCGCGACGGCGCGATGTATCGCGCGACGGATGCGCTGATACGTGCCGCATCGGCAGAGGTTTCCATTCATCGCCTGATCGATCTGCGCATCCGTGGGCCGCGGCGTTTTGGCCAGGAGCGCCGCGGCGGACATGAGCTGTCCGCTCTGGCAGTAACCGCACTGCGGCACGTCTTCGGCGATCCACGCCGCTTGCAGTCGCCGGCCGACAGGCTGCTCGGATAGTGCTTCGATCGTGGTGATGCGTTTGCCTGCCGCCGCGGCAACTGGAGTCATGCACGATCGAATCGGCTGTCCGTCGAGGTGCACCGTGCAGGCGCCGCACTGAGCCACGCCACAGCCGAACTTGGTTCCGGTGAGCGCGAGCGCATCGCGGAGAACCCAAAGGAGCGGAGTGTCGCTCGGCACACGGACGACCCGGCGCGCCCCGTTGACGGTGAGGGTGATCTCGTCAGGCTGCATGGGCATCTCAGTTCGAAGGAAGCGCCTGGGATAGCTGTGCATCCGACTATGAACTGGTCCCTGGAAGCGGTCAACGTCGCCTCCCCGACAATTTGCGCATCGCTGACGAAGTCAGACGCGGTGTGCTTCGAGTCACGGATCGCCGCGAAGGCCGGCCACCGACGCTCACCACGGAATCGTGGCGCTTCACCACGCGTCGCACCGGCTCCGTCACCGAGATCGTGTGATCGATCTAGCCGGTGAACGTCTGTCCACACTCGCCGGAATGAATGATGCGCGTGTCCGGTGGCATGAATCCGCGAACCAGGAGGGTGAGGCGCCTGCTTCACAATGGTGCCGCACTGATGATCGTCGTGACGCCGACGGCGTGTTGCTGTCCTCGAACGCCGGCGCTAGCCGCACCGATCGTCAGTCAGTCGCACGCCGAGCTCGCTTCATTGCCGACGCCAGACGCCGTCCGCGACTCAGTGGCGGATTCGGTGACGCAGGCCGAATTCAGGAACGTCGATTTTCAGATCGCGCCGGGCGTCATCCTCGGCATCCGGCAGTTACGCGGTGAGTTCGTGAGCAAGACCCGTGGTGCGCCGGTGGTGTTCGACGACAAGCACTCCTTCGTCATTCGTCTGGCGAGCGCCGAGATCGCCATCGACACTGCCAGCCTGGCCCATCTGATGAACGAACACGTGTTCGGCTATCGAGGTGCACCGCTCAGAAATCTCACCTTCAGCACGCGCGGCGACGAGCTCATTCAGCGCGGCGTACTGCGGAAGGTCGTCGACATACCCTTCGAGATCAGAGCGAAGCTCAGTCTCACGCCCGACGGACGAATCCGCGTGCATCCGACCGAGATGAAGATCTGCTCCATCAACGGCCAGGGGCTCATGCGCGCGTTAGGCATCGACCTGGCGGATCTCCTCGATGTCAGCAAGGCCAAAGGTGTGCAGGTCGAGAAGAACGACATGCTGCTCGACGCCGACCGACTGCTGCCGCCGCCGGCGATCCAGGGCCGCCTGACGAGTGTGCGCATCGAGCAGGGCCGGCTGGTACAGGTCTTTGGGGACAGCGCCGCGGCCAGCCGGCTTCCGCGCCTTCCGCCCGCGGCTGGTGGCGCGAACTACATGTACTTCAACGGCGGCACGCTCCGCTTCGGAAAGCTGTTCATGGTGCGCGCGGACATGCGCATTCTCGACGCCGATCCGAGCGATGCATTCGCTTTCAGCATCGATCTCTACAACGATCAGCTCGTCGCCGGCTATTCGAAGAACCGGCCCGACCTGGGTCTCGACGTATTCATGCCCGACCTCGACGAGCTGCAGCGCACGGCGGTGTCCGCGGCCAAACGCTGAGCCCCGGATCACCCGGTTACGGTGTGGCAGCCACTCCCGCGAACGGAGGACGCGCGATCTCGTCTCCGCATCGCACGTCGATCGTTCTGACGGAGCCGCGCTCGATCAGCTCCATGATCTGCGCGTCGACGCAGCCGCGCATCCCGGCGAACGAATGACTGCCGTTGCGCACGACCAGATGCCTGTTGTCGGGAAAAAGGCGCTGCACTTCCGCCACGCGCGTTGGCGGCGTCGCCGGGTCCGTGCCACCGGAGATCAGCAGCGTCGGAATGGGCAGTGGCCCGAACGTGCGATAGTCCGACGGCAGCGTTCCGCGTGGCCAATTGCGACAGGCCCCCTGTAGCTGGTCCACCCAATACGTGCCGAGGTACGTACCGGCTGCCTGACGAGCGGCCGCGTTGCGATCGATGAACGGCGAGTCTTCCGTGCACGACACGGAGAACAGCATACCGTACGAGAGACCCTGCGCCGCGCCACGGCGGAACTGCAACACCATTCGCGCCAGCGGCTCGGTGGCGCCCGCCGCCGCTCGAGTGAAGATCAGTGGCAGCTGCGCCGCCGATGGCGTGGACTGGAGCGCCCCCCGCACCACGGTCATCACGCCATCCTTCGTTAGTCGAACGGTGTCGACACGCGCGGTCGCGGAGTCGCGCAAGACCGCAACCAGCGGTGCGCGGCCAAGTCGTGCGATCACGGTATCGAAATCGGCGCGGAGCTTCGGGAACGCGGCGGCGCACCTCGCGTCCTTCGCGCAATCTTCGAACAGCAGCTCGACGGAACGCTGAGTATCCTCTGCGAACGTGGTTGGAAGCACCAGGCTGGGCGGGACCACGCCCTTGAGCGTCATGGTGCGAACGCGATCCGGATACGCGCGCGCGTAGACCATCGCCGCTCGAGTGCCGTACGACGTGCCGTACAGATTGACTCGCTCGTAGCCAAGCGCTTCGCGCAGCTGCTCCAGATCATGGATGGCGATCGGCGTCGTGTAGAGTCGGAGATCGGCTTTGCGCGAGAGGGAATCGCGGCATGCGCGCACGCGCTCGACCGGAAACATGTCCCCCATCCAGCTTTGCGGATCACTCTCGCGCCCGCCAAGATCGCAGCGCAGCGGGTTCGATCGGCCCGTGCCGCGCTGATCGACGAGCACGATCTCTCGAGTGCGGCGCGTCAGGTCCCAGCTCTCACCGCCGTAGAACTCCGCGAGGTCGGTTGCGGCTTGACCCGGTCCGCCCTGCAGTACGAAGACCGGATTCGGTGCTGGCGGTTGCTCGGCCGCGGGCAGGATCACGAAGTACAGCGAGATCTCCCGACCGCTCGCCGTGGTTGGATCCTCTTTCACTCGGAAGGTGCCGCAACGCACCTCGTACCGGAGCGATGGGACGCGACACGGGGCGACGCTCAGTCGCGGCGCTGAATCTATTGGTGCGGCCGTGGGCGTGACGGTGCTCTCGGCGCGCTTGGCGGGCGCGCATGCAGCGGCAACTCCCACGACGACGCCGATGGCAACCGTCGGCGCTACGGAGCGGATGTGATGGAGAACGGTCAAGTCTAGACGCCGGTTGAAGACACGAGCGAAAACTACAGACCGGCAATCGATTTTGG
>DATFBY010000009.1:0-30302 GCA_035253585.1 Gemmatimonadaceae bacterium
CGAGACGCCGCTCGGCACCATGTACGTGAACATCACCGAGGACGATCGCGGTCAGCCGTTCGAGGTGTTCATCACGTTAGGCAAGGCCGGTGGCGCGGCGATGGCCGACGTAGAAGCCATGGGCCGCCTCATCTCGCTCGCGCTTCGCTCTGGTATCCCCATCGAGGCCGTGTACCGTCAGCTCCGCGGCATCGCGTCCGATCGGCCGATCGGACTCGGGCCGAACAAGGTGCTGTCGGTGCCTGACGCGATCGGTATCGCGATCGAGCTGTGGTGGCGGGACAAGCAGGGAGTCCAGCAGGAGCTCATTCCCGACGCTGGGCCGAAGTCGGCGACTGGAGTGCCGGCGCGTGAGCAGATCTCGGCGCCCGCCGCGAGCTCGTCAGGCGCGGAGCAGGTAGCGTTCGCGTTCGATCAGAACGGCTACAACGAGAGCTTCATGGGCACGTGCCCGGATTGCGGATCGCAGCTCGAGTATGCGGAAGGGTGCGTGAAGTGCCACGTGTGCGGGTTCTCGGAGTGCGGCTAGTCGTGCCTCGCACACGATAACGCTTTCTCAAAAACGGCCCACCTCCAGGTGGGCCGTTTCTTCGTACTACGAAAGGAACGCGCGCCCTACCCCCTCGGCAGGGTTAAGGTGAACCGCGATCCTTTCCCCAACTCACTCTCGGCGATCAAATCGCCATCCATCGCCCGTGCCAGATCCCGACTGATCGCCAACCCGAGTCCCACGCCCTCCTGCTTCCTCGTTAGGCGAGCGTCGATCTGCACGAACGGCTCGAAGATCGACTGCAGCCTACCGGTCGGAATACCCTCGCCGGTGTCGGACACGAAGATCGCCACCACACGGTCGGTCGCATCGTGCGTCACCGTAATCGAGCCGCCCGGATCGGTGAACTTCACGGCGTTGGTCAGCAGATTGAGCATGATCTGCTGAAGCTTGTCCGCATCAGCCAAGACGTGGAGATCGCGCTCTACTGGATCGACTCTGAGCTCGAGCCGGTGCGATCTCACCTGCGGCGCGATCAGCGCCTCGGCAGCGGTCAAGATCTCCTCCAACGAGACGCGCGCCACCTCGTACTCCACCTTTCCGCTCTCGAGCCGCGCGTAGTTGAGCACTCCGTTGATGAGGCCAAGGAGATGGCGCTCGCTCTTGTGAATTCGACGGAGTGCTTCCTGTTGCGTGTCGGTCACGGGGCCATGCACGCCGAGCTCTATCAGCTGCGCGTAGCCTGCGATCGCGTTGAGCGGTGTGCGCAGCTCGTGGCTCATGACGGCCAAGAACTCGCTCTTTGCGCGATTCGCGGTCTCGGCCGCCTCTTTCGCCACACGAAGCTCGGCTTCGGCGGCGGCGCGAGCCGCCAGAGCGTCTCGCACGTCGTACTGCCGGGCGCGAGCACGCAGCGCTGAACGGACGATCGTCACCAGCGTCGCCACCCTCACTGGCCGCTCGAGCAACGTGACGTTCGCTCGAGCCGCGAGCTGGCCCACGCCGTCGGTCAGCACGCGGGAGAGCTCGCCTTCGGCGATGAGGACGACGATCGGGACGTCGGACCATTCGGGCTGCGCGGCCAGCGTCGCCAGCAGCTCGTTACGAGAGCCCTGGTGCAGCGACTCCTCGGTGAGGATGACAAGACCGACGCCACGCTCGATCGCTTTGCAGAGATCGTGGAGCGTTGGGTACGCGACGGCACTTACATCCCACCGATCCAGCACCCGCTGCGCCAATGGGCCATCTTGGCCGGTCGGCGCAAGCACGGCGACCTCGCTGTTGCGTTCGTCTGCCGTGTCCGCTGCGGCATTGGCGGTGATCGAAGCGCTCGTCAACTGCGTTCGCCTCGGTCGTGCGACGCCATGAGTGGTGCAGCCGCGCCGTGATACTCCGGCAATCCGGTCAGCACCCCGCGGAATTCGCGCAATGGCTCGCCCACGCGGAATCCGCCAGCGTCGACACGACACTCGCGAATGGTGCGCTCGTGTTTCCCACTCCGCTTCTTCACGACGGACACCGCTTGTCGCACCTCCCCTCCGAACTCGAAGTATCGAAGTAGGACCACGGTGTCCGCGAGATAGCTGACCTCCGCAGCCTCATCGACGGGCGCGCCGAAGATTCCGCGCTGGACGAGTGTCATGATCGTGGTCGCCCCACAGTTCGCCAGCGCGCTGAGCATCTCGTGGACGTGCACGGCGAGCAGTCTCTCCGATGGCATCGATTGCATGTAGCCATTCATCGAGTCGAGCATGATGAGACTGATACCTTCCTCGCGTACGGACCTGATCACTTCGTGCGCCAATTGACCGGGTGAAAGTTCGGTCGGCTCGACTTGCCGGAGCAGCAGCCGACCGTCGTCCACGGCGCGGCTCACGTCAATGCCCAGTCCTTCGGTTCGCATTCGCACCGTGTGAACTCGCTCATCGAACAAGTAGAAGAGCACCCGCCTTCCTTCCTTGATGGCTTCGCAGCCATACTGAAGACAGAGCGTCGACTTCCCCGTACCCGCGGCGCCGGTGATCAGCATGCTCGTACCGCTCGTGTGCCCGCCGCCAAGAAGTTGATCGAGCTCGGGTGACCCGGAGCTCAACGTCGAAGTTGCCGTGTGAACGACGGGAATGCGGTCATTACGAAGACGCGGAAAAACTTCGAGGCCACCCGTACGAATCCTGAAGTCATGATACCCGCCTTGGAACGCGGCGCCTCTGAGCTTGCTTATCAGAAGCCGTCTGCGTTCGGCGCCGTAGTCGAGCGCGAGCTGCTCGAGAGCGATGACGCCATGCGCGATGCTATGCGGCTGATGATCACGCTCCGTACTCGGTCCGCTGCGATCGTCCAAGAGCAGTACGGTGCATTGCCGACCGACGAAGAACTGCTTCAGTGCCAGGATCTGTCGCCGAAAGCGTAGCGGATCGCGAGCCAAGAGGCGCATTTCCGAGAGCGAGTCGAAGACGACCCGAACGGGATGATGCCGCTTCACAGCGTTCAGAACGGTTTCTACTGTCTG
Source organism: Gemmatimonadaceae bacterium (assembly GCA_035253585.1). GTDB lineage: Bacteria > Gemmatimonadota > Gemmatimonadetes > Gemmatimonadales > Gemmatimonadaceae > DATFBY01. The sequence goes on from DATFBY010000009.1 coordinate 3,000, forward strand.
CTGCAGCTCGACTTCTGCCGGATGGAAGAGGGTGTAGGGCTGCTCGGACGCCTCCTCCGCCTGGCTAGCGAGCTCGAACACCTCGACTCCGTGGAGGCTCCAGCCGTGCGACGCGGAAGTGGCGCGCAGCTCCTCCGCGGTTTCCGACAGCGTCACATAGAGTCCGGTCTCGCCCGCGTCACGCCCGGCAAGAAGGAACTGCAGCGCCAGCGTCGTCTTGCCGGTGCCCGGGTCCCCGTCGATCAAATAGAGGTGATCCCGCGGAAGTCCGCCTCCGATCACGTCATCGAGCCCAGGAACACCGAGGCTGGCGAGTGACGACCGGCTGCCGGATGGAATGGTCTGATCGGCTTGTGCCGCCGAGGGGAGGGCCATGGTGTGGGTTGAAGGAGGCACGATGATGCACCAGGCGGGACGGGGCCCGCAACGCCGCGTTACGGCGAGCTATTCGAAGCAGTCCGCGTGCCAGCCGCCGAATTATAGAGAGCCTGGAAGAAGCTTTCGCGCCGCCTGCGGAGCTCAAGGCGATCACGCCGCACGTCCCGAACGTCATGCCGTTCGAGGAGGTGCCGTTCAGGATTCGTGACTTGGTCACGCTTGGCGGCAGTGGCGTCCGGAGCGCATTGCTGCAGGCGCTGACTAAGCTATGGAATGGCGGAGCTAGGCTGGCCGTGTATTATCTGCACGTGCGAATGGTATTCAGTCGCGAAACAGGCAGTGCAGGAGCCTAACAATACCAGCATTGATGAAGCCTCTGACGGTCAGTGAGCTGATCGCGGGACGTCAGCAGCTAGGGTACACGCCAGACCAGATGGCGGCCGAACTCCACGTCCCGCCGCACGTGTACGCGGCGTGGGAATCAGGGAGCCTGGCGGTGCCGAAAGAGAAAGCGCAGTGGTTTCGAGTCCATGTCGATGCCGACGGGCGCCAAAAGGCGCTGACGGCGAGCGGCATTCCGGAATGCAAGTGGATGCAGGATGTCGCCGATCCGGATCCTCAAGACATTGATGACATCGACGAGTTCGTCGAGCAGTTGGCCGCGCACGAGAAGACGTGCGCGACATGCCAGGCGCGTAAGGCGGTCCTGGACAAGTTCGGCGAGCCGCCCGAGATGCCGATGCCGCTCTGGGTGCGTGTGATCCAATCGATCACGCACTTCGCGGATCGCTTTCCCCCATGGGCTCGGCCAGCGGTCTGGGGTGCGCTGTTCATGGGGACGCTGGCGATCATTCGCGTCATTGTGCTGTTGCCGAGCGCCTTCAGTAATCCTCGGGCGCTTCTCGTCGCGTTGGGTGCGTTCGTCGCCGCGAGTGCGGCTGGCGCGATTGGTGGCCTGACCTACGGCTTCGTGGGCCGACCACTCAAGCGGGTGCGCGTTATCGGCCCGCACCTGGCAGGAATCGTCGCGGCGATCGGATATCTGCTGCCGCTCCTCCTTGTCCTCGAGGAAGAGATGCGGTCTCTCGATGGACTCTTCGCCTTCGGAATCACGGCGGTGATCTTCGGCGCGATCTTCGGCCATGTGGCTTTGCGCGACAAGCGCAAACCGGCGAAGCAGCGCGTGTCCGCGGCGTAATTCACACAGGTGGGCCTCGTCTCGGGCGTTCGATAGACGTATGATCTGATCATGCGACGCGTGCGATATAGCGTGGCGATGAGCCTCGATGGCTACATCGCTGGCCCGGAAGGCGAGATCGACTGGCTGCCAACGGACATTGGCCTCGATTGGGGCGCCTTCATGGGCCGGTTCGACACTGTGCTCATGGGCCGCCGCACGTTCGAGTTCGCGATGAGCTCCGGTGGCGGCGGTGGTGACGGCGGAACGGGCATGCGAACCTACGTCTTCTCGCGCACGCTGAAGCAGCCGGACCACCCGAAGGTGACGATCGTCGCCGACAACGCGGGCGACGTCGTCAATGCCCTCCGAGAGGAATCGGGGAAAGAGATCTGGCTCATGGGGGGCGGAGACCTCTTCCGGAGCCTGCTCGAGGCGGGCGTGGTCGACGTCGTCGAGATCGGCCTCGTTCCGATCCTTCTCGGGCGCGGCATCCCGTTCCTCCCGCCGTCGGCGCGAAGCGTCACACTGAAAGAGCCGGAGATCACGCGCTACGGCAGCGGCATCGTCATGCTCACGTACGACGTCGTCCGCGAGGAATGAGCAAGCACGTCGCCTTCCTTCGCGCGATCAACGTCGGCGGGCACGCAATCGTGAGGATGACCGACCTGAAGGACGCGTTCAGCGCCGCCGGCTGCAAAGCGGTGGGAACGTACATTGCGAGCGGCAACGTTCTCTTCGAAGCGCCTGACGAGAAGCTCGAGGCGATCGCCACGAAGATCCGCGCGCGCCTGACGAAGCTGCTCGGTCACGAGCCCGGTCTCATCCTCCGCAGCGCTCGCCAGCTCGACGCCACGATCCGCGCCGCTCCGTTCAAAGACCTCGAGCGGCGCGTCGACCTCAAGCTGTACGTGATCTTCCTCGGCGACAAACCGAAAAAGAAGCGGAGCTTCCCGATCGAGTCCGAAAAGGAAGCGATGACGCTGACCGGGATGTCGGGGCGCGATGTCTTCGTCGTCAGCCGCATGAAGTCGAACCGCATGTACGGCTTCCCGAACGCGGTCGTGGAGAGCGAGCTCGGCGTCTCCGCTACCAGCCGAAACTGGAACACGGTGCGGAAAATCGCCGAGCTCTTGAAGAAAGACCCTGCCTGACTACGGCGCCGGCGCCGGCTCGGCGGCCGTCGTGCCCGCCAACACTTCCTCCGTCGTGACCTCGCGATCGACCTCGCGCACCAACACCACGCACGCCGTTGCGGCCGTGAACAGACATGCGCTGCCGATGAGCACGAAGTAGAGTGGCGTATTCGGGTTACCCTCGCCGAAGAGTGCGCGCGCCACGGGGCCGAACGCCAGCGCCGCCACGATCTCCGGAATCACGATGAAGAAGTTGAAGATCCCCATGTACACGCCCATCCGCTCGGGCGGAACGGCGCCTGACAAGATGGAGTAGGGCATCGAGAGAATGGACGCCCAGGCGATGCCGACGCCCACCATGGTGAGCAGCAGCACGTAACGGTCGTGAATGAAGTACACGGACGCCAAGCCGATCGCTCCGCACAACAACGCCACGGCGTGCACGCCCTTCCTACTGAACGTCCGTGCCAGCCGCGGAATCAACAGCGCGAACAGAAAGCAGGTGATGGAGTAGAACGCGAACGTGAACCCGCCCCACTCGATCCCGCGCGTGTACAGCTCGGACTGCGGATCGGTCGCCCCGAACACATGCCTCGCAACGGCCGGCACGAAGAAGAGCCACATGCAGAACAGGCCGAGCCACGTGAGCACCTGCACCACGGCGAGCTGGCGCATGGTGTCCGGCATGTGCCTCATCGCATCGCCGATCTCCTTCGTGAGTGCGCCGACGCCACGCCGCTCCTTCTTCGCCCGCTCGAACGCGGCCATGTCCTCGGGTGGATATTCCTTGGTCGTGACGATGGTCCACATCACGGCCAGGAAGAAGACGAGCGCGCCCACCTGGAACGCATACTTCACCGACAGGGGAATCCCGTTTTCGGTGCTGCCGGTCACGCCTAACAAGCCGAACACATACGGCAGCGCGTTGGCGAGGCTCGCACCGATGCCGATCATCAGCGACTGCATGACGAATCCGCTGGTCCGCTGAAAGGGTGGCAGCTTGTCGGCGACGAACGCGCGGAAGGGCTCCATCGAAATATTGATGGACGCGTCGAGGATCCAGAGCAGACTCGCTGCCATCCAGAGCGCGCTCGACAGCGGCATGATGAAGAGCGAGATCGACGCGAGGACGGCTCCCACCAGAAAATACGGGCGACGCCGCCCGAGCCGGTTCCAGGTCCGGTCGCTGAGCGCCCCGATAATCGGCTGCACGATGAGTCCGGTCATCGGCGCGGCCAGCCACAGCAACGGCACCTCATCCGGCCGCGCGCCAAGCCGCTCGTACACGGCGGACATGTTGGCGAGCTGCAACCCCCAGCCGAACTGAATGCCGAGGAAGCCAAGGCTCATGTTGACCAGCTGACCGTTGCTGAGGCGCGGCCTCGTCATGATGTGACCTCTATTCGGCGGGACGACGATCGCGGGGCGCCAAAAATGGCGTCCGCCAAGATGCGTCCGGCCTGGCCACGAGGAAAGACTTTTTCCTCACTAAATCCCTCTTGCCGCTCGGTCCGGCCACGTGCTAGCCTTGCCTCTCCAAAGTCACGCCCGGCCATCCCTACGGAGCCTTCATGCCCCGCCTCGCCGTCACTGCGCTCGTCGTCCTGGCAACGATCCTCGCACACCCGCGCCGCACTACAGCGCAGACGCGCGACTCCATACCAACGCCGTCTGCGGACGCCTCTGCGATCAAGCTCGCTGCCTGGACGCAAGGCGCCACCTGCTACGAGATCTTCGTCCGCTCGTTCTTCGACAGCGATGGCGACGGAGTAGGCGACTTCAACGGCCTGACGTCGAAGCTCGACTACATCAACGACGGCGACTCCACCGCCACGCGCGACCTCGGCGCCCGGTGCCTCTGGCTCATGCCGATCTCGCCGAGCCCGAGCTATCACGGCTACGACGTCACGAACTATTACGGAATCAATCCGGAGTATGGCAGCGTCGACGACTTCAAGCGCTTCGTCTCCGAGGCTCACCGCCGCGGCATCCGCATTCTCGTCGACATGGTGGTGAATCATTCGTCGAACGAGCATCCATACTTCAAGCATGCCGCGCTCCATAACGACTCACCCTGGCGCGACTGGTACGTCTGGCTCCCGCAAGACCCGCAGATCAAGAGCCCGTGGGGAAGCCCGATCTGGCACAAGTCGCCATCGAGCGACGAGTTCTACTACGGCCTCTTCTGGCACGGCATGCCTGACTTCAACATCAACTCGTCAGGCTACAACGAAGAAGCGAAGAAGATCGCGACCTTCTGGCTCGACTCGATGGACGTCGACGGCTTTCGACTCGACGCCGTGAAGCATCTGGCCGAGGCGGACAGTGGACGACAAGTGCAAAACGTGCCGGGGACGCACGTGTGGCTGCGCGACTACGCGGAGCACGTGCGGCGTACGAATCCGGAGGCGTACACGGTCGGCGAAGTCTACGACAACGTGGGCGCCCTTCGCCCATACTATCCGAACCAGCTCGATTCGTATTTCGCGTTCGAGGTATCGGACTCGATCCTCTCGGGCGTCCGCACCGGCATCGGGAAAGGGATGCTTCAGCCGATCCTCCGGCTTCAGAGCACGGTACCGGGACACCGTTGGTCGCCCTTCCTTCGCAATCACGATCAGAGCCGCACTCTCACGGTGCTCGAAGGCGACGTCGCAAAGGCGAAAGTCGCCATGACGATCATGCTGGCGATGCCCGGACTGCCATTCGTGTACTATGGCGAAGAGCTTGGCATGACGGCCGACAAGCCCGACCCGCGCTTGCGCACGCCGATGCACTGGACCCGAGAGCCGGCTGCGGGCTTTACGAAGGGTGTGCCCTGGGAGCCGCTCCAGCCCGACTCCTTGACGGCGAACGTCGAAGCACAGGACGGCGACTCGACGTCGCTTCTCAATCTCACGCGCCGTCTCATCCACCTGCGCGCCGCGAATCCGGCGCTGGCAACTGGGGAGTTGATCCCGCTCGCCGCCAGCAACGAATCGGTGGTCGCATTCGTCAGGCGGCTCGGCAACCGCGCGGTAATCCTCGTCGCCAACCTCGGTGCGAACCCCGCCGAGCGCGTGACTGTCATCTCGCCTGACAACGCGCTACCGTCAGGGAGATTCACGCCCGGCAACTTGTTAGGCGGTTCGCCGGCCGCACAGCTCAGGATCGGGCGGAACGGCCGTCTCGGCGGATGGGTTCCGCTTCCGTCGCTCGCTCCGAAACAGGCCTATCTCTTCGAAGTCGGCGCCCCCGCCGCCACCCGGCCCCGCTGACGAATCGACGGAGGGAGATACGCGGGGCGTCCACGATCCTGCGCCGAGAGCGCGAGCGCGACGCCATTGGTCCAGCCGAAACCGTCCTGCGTCGGATACTCACCGCCGCCTGACGCGCGCGTCGGATCGACGACGTCGTACTTCTCGGTCATCTTGCCGGTCGAGCGGAACGTTCGGCGATTGAGGGACAGCCAGCGCGCGCGAGCGGTGTCGGCCAGCGCGCTTCGCTCGTAACGGCGGACACCTTCGATCGCCAACCATTGAAGCGGCGGCCACCCGTTAGGCGCGTCCCACTGCTGACCGGACTCGATGAGCGTGGTGACGAAGCCGCCGGCGCGCAGGAAATCTCGTTCGAGCCGCGCCGCCACCGCACGAGCCTGCTCGGCCGTAGCGAGGGAGAAGTAGAGGGGCGATGCCGCCGCCAGCGTCGGGCGGTCAAGCACTCGCTCACCCGTGCGCCAGCGAACGTCGTAGAAGAATCCGCTATCCGGCTCCCAAGCCGCACTCAGAAGCGCATCACGGCGCGCGGCGGCCACCGAGTCGAATCGTGCGGCGATGGCCGCGTCGCCAGAACGATCCCGGTGGCGACGGAGCGCGGCAATCGTGCGCTCCGTGTTGTAGAGCAGGCTGTTCAGATCGACCGGTGCGAGCTCGATCGTCTCGAGCGAGCGGAGGTCGCGTGGATCGCGCATCCATCGGCTCGAGAAATCCCAGCCGCTCTCCGCGGAAGCCCGGACGTTACGGTAGAAAACAATGCGCGCCGAATCGCCGAGCGTACGGCCCAGCAGCTCGTCTTCGCGATATGACTCGGGACGCGGTGCCGGGATGTCGTCCCAATAGCGGTTGAGGATTGCGCCACTCGTCAGGCGCACCACGCGTCTATGCGCTTGACCGGGCGCGAGGCGAGCGGCGCCATCCATCCAGAACGCGTGCTCCGCCTCCAGCGCGGGGAGCCATGTGTGCGCGGCCGTTGAGTCGACAGCACGCGCGTAGAGGCCGACCATCGCCGCGAAGTAGGGGGGCTGGCTGCGGCCGAGGTAGTAGGTCCGGTTGCCGTTAGGCACGAAGCCGACGACGCGGATCAAGTACGCGAAGTTGTCGAGCATCTGCTTCACGAGGTCGGCCCGTCCGCTCTCGATCAGGCCGAGCATGGTGAAGTAGGAATCCCAGTAGTACACCTCGCGGAATCGTCCGCCCGGAACGACGTACGGATAGGGAAGGGGGATCAAAGAGGATCGCTCGTCAGGCACGTCAGCAGGCCGGGTGAGCACCGGCCACAAGGCGCGGATGTGCTCCTCCATCGACCGCGTAGTGTCGGCGCGCACCGCGATGGAAGTTTCGCGCGGTGCCTCGAAGGTACGTTCGACGAAGGCCCGCAGATCGAACGCCGGCTGCGCACGCTCACTTGCGTAGCGGCGCACGACTTCGGCTGGCGCAATTCGCGGGCGAGCGTCGACGAACGACTTGGAGTCGCGGAAGACGCTTGCGAGCTGGACATCGTGAAAGAGCGCGCCAAGGTCGCGCGCGGGGTGGAAGGCCTCGATCCGTCCCGGCGTGACGGCGGTGGGAGCAGTAGCCGGCGTGCAGCCTGACGAAAGAGCAGCCGCGGCCGCGATGCCGCCGATGAGGCGCCGCTTGGTCACCGCACGAGCACGCGATACCCGTGCGCTGGAATCTCGATCTCTCCGCTGGCGGCCAGCGCGATTGGCGCGTTGGTGAACCAATCGCGGTACGATCCAGGTTGGGTGAGGCCTTGGTACTTCACACGCTTGGCTACGTCGCCGAAGTTCACGGCCACCACCACGCTGCTCGCGTCCTTGTCGCGGGTGAAGGCGTAGATACGATCGCCGCCGTCAGTCTCGAGCGTACTCTGCGTGCCGCCCCACGGCGCGTTCCAAACCGCCGGGACGCTGTCTTTGAGCGCGAGCATTCGCCGGTAGAAGGGCGCCAGCGACGGCCCGCTCCAATCGACGGTGTCTTTTTCGAAGAAGCGATATCGCTTCTTGTTGCTGACCTCCTGCCCAGTGTATACCAGGGGCATGGAAGACCGTGCGGTGGCCGCCAACACGAATGACGGAAGGTGGTTCTCGCCCATCCGCTCGAATTCGGTACCCTGCCAGCTATTCTCGTCGTGGTTGCTCGTGAAGTACATGCGCAGCGCATTGGGTTTGAACTCGCGCGCGTCCTCCGTGAAGTACTTGTCGAGCTCCGCCGTTGGCTTCTTTCCTTGGGAGACCTCGTTGAGCAGATGGTGGAGCTCCCAGCCGTAGGTCATGTGAAATGCTTCGTGCGAGAGCGGACTGTCGGCCTCGGCCAGCCAGAACAGGTCAGGGCGCACCTTGTCCAGCTCGCGGCGCGCTTCAATCCAGAAGTCGTTAGGCACGCCGAGCTGGACGTCGGCCCGGAAGCCATCGACGCCCATGCTGTCTACCCACCAGCGCATCTCGTCGAGCATCGCCCGACGCATGTCGCGATTCTCGTAATTGAGCTCGGCGACGTCGGTCCAGTCGGTTGGGCGATTCTCGTTGTCGCGAGCGTTGGAGATCGAGCCGTCGGGATTCAGCACGTACCACGACTTGTTTTGCGTCCACGGATGATCGTGCGACGTGTGGTTGGCCACCCAGTCGAGGATCACCTTCATCCCTCGCTGGTGCGCGTCGTCGACGAACGCCTTGAAGTCGGCGGTGGTACCGTACTCCGGATTGATCGCGGTGTAATCGGAGATCGAGTAGTAGCTGCCTAACGAGCCCTTGCGGTTGAGCTTGCCGATCGGCTGAACCGGCATGATCCACAGAATGTCGACGCCGAGGGAGTCGAGGCGGGGCAGGTGCGCTCGCAGCGCGGTGAAAGTCCCTTGCGGGGTAAACTGCCGCACGTTCACCTCGTAAATCGCCGCCGTCTTCGCCCATTCGGGGACCGGCGTGGGAGCCACAGCGCCGTTCGCGGTGTCCGTTTGCGCAGCTGGCTTACAGGCGAGCAGGGCGAGGGCTGATAGAAAGACCGGAGTCCATCGTGTCATAGAGTCCTCAGAGCGGGAACGCGGGACTCGGCCCGAGGGCCAGGGCCGAGTCCCTATCGTGAGCCGATCCTGACCAAGCGAATATGATCCAGGAGAGCAGTATTTTCTCGCCGATTCATGTTCTCGTCGTACGTCGTGTACGCGATGGCGATCGTGCTCGAGCCGGCGGGTAAGCGGGCGGTGAGCACGTTGCTCCACCCCCAATCAGTCCATCGATCGACGCCACGCTGCGGCATCACGAAGACGCCGACAGTGTCTCGATTCACCATGAGCGTGCGTACCGCGACCTTGTCCTCGGTGTTGACCGGACCGTTTCCGTTGGCGTAGCGCACGTCGATGGCGTACGTGCCGGCGCGCCGCACGCGCACCGGGATGCTCACGCTCGTGTTCTGCTCCCTCGTCAGTCGCAGGTAGCCGTCGCCGGTGAACCCGCTATGCTCGCGCTCGAGCTCTCCGCCCGTCGGCTTGGCACTGATCGCTGACGACACGGCGAAGACTCGAAGCGGCTCGCTCAGAAACGACTCGTCGCCCACGGCGTTCACGGCAAGCACCTGGAACTCGCTCAGATCATCGGTCGGTCGTGTCGGAGCAGTGAGACGCGTCGTCCGCTGCATCGGACGGCCATTGCGATACACGACGTACTCCACCGCGTCCGGTACCGCGCTCCACGTCATGACGCCGCGAATCAGCTCGGCCCTCGGAGTCGCCGGCGCGAACCGGTTCTCGACGACATTCATCTCGGAGTCCGGCCAGTTGCCGTTCATCGTGATCTCCACGACATGCGAGCCCGTCAAGGTCGACGGTACCTCCGCGCGCGCCAAGTTACGCCCGTCCAGCTTCACGCCACTCACGCCGTCGCCATGTCCTCGAACGGTGATGTTCAGAGTGGCGTTCCGATAACGAAGTGCACGTAACGTGCGAATCCCTCCGTATGACGGCGGCACCATCGGCCGGAACGACATGCGGTCCGGAAGGAGACGGATGCCTAACAACACACGCAAGGTACCGGCGAGCGTACCCGCCACGCTCCACAGCTGTCGGTCGGAGTTGAGCGCCGTCCCTTCGTAATGCCCGGTCGACGCCACCATGTTCTCCTTGTTGGTCAAAAACAGCGCGGCCGCCCTGGTGTTCGCGTCGAGCCCATGCTGCACCGCGGCAGTATTGCCACCCTCGGCCGCCGCCCACGTCGAGTACGCGGTGACGAACGGCCAGATTGTCGCATTGTGGTATAGTCGCTCGCCGGCGATGTACGGCCAGAACGTCGGCGTCCCGTACGGCACCGCCGGCGCGCTTCGCATGAGCGCTCTCCGCTGCTCTCCCGACGCCGCGCCGTAGATCGACGCCAGCGATTCGCCGAGCGCGTCGGAGCGGGGCGAGAGCGAGAGATTCACTCGTCCATAGCGGTACTGCGCGAACCAGCCTCGATCCGGCTGCCACATGTGCGCACTGAGCGCGCGACGTACTCCAGCGGCCACAGAATCCCAGCGTGACGCCGGCGCACCGAGGGCGCGCGCCATGTCGGCCAGCACGCGGTGCGCCGCGTAATGAATGACGTTGGTGCCGAGATTCTGCGAGCGGTAGATGTCGGCGGGCTGCATCCAGCGTGGGTAGCTCTGCTCGCGCCAGTCCATGAACGACGATTCGCCGTTGAACAATCCGGTGGAGCGATCGTACGCCGCATGCAGATCCGCTTCGGCGCTCCGTCTTACAATGTCATACGCCTGGCGAAGCCAAGCGCGATCACCCGTAACGGCGTACAGCTCCCAAGCCGCGAGCGCCCACACCATGCGGTCGGTCGACACCGGCCAGGAGCCGCCCGTCCCCGTGTCCTGGATGATGCGTCCCGCCGAGTCGACCTTGGCGAGCAAGCTGCGCTTCGTCGCGTCAGGCAGGACGATCGCCAGCGAGAGAATCGCGCTGAGCGAGATGTCGCGCGTCCAAACGCCGGGCCACTTCGCGCCAGCGGAGAGCGCGCCGTCATCGCGCACGAGTTGACGGAGCTCCTCGAGCGACATCCTGTACAGTGCGTCCTGGAGACGCTGCGAGGACGAGAGCTGCGGGAAACCCGTGATGTCGACGGTTCGCGCCCAGAGTGCGCGGCCATCTCTCCGGCGCGGCCGGGTGTACTCGGTGGCGATCTGAATCGTGCCCTCGTAAATGCCGTCGTTGTTTCCGTCCTTCAGCTCCAGCGCCGATCCGGGAACGAGCGCGGCTTGATCCCAGGTGAGCGGCGCCGGATCGCCGATGACGTGAACCGTGCGCAGCTCGCCGCGATTGATGCGCACGCCGAGCGGCGTCTCGTAATAACCGCGCTCGCGCATCGCGCGGAGGGCATGTCGGAGGTCGACGCGAAAGGTCACACGGGCAGCACCCTCCTCGCTGGAGCGTGACTCCTCGGCCGTCGGCGGGGGCGGCGCGCTCTCCAGCCCGAAGCGATAGAGCGACGTTACGAGTCGTCCGCGATTCGGACGGAGGAAGATCGTGTGATCGGTTCCCGGCGGAAACTCGTTGTCCGCCCCGTTCAGCGCGAAGCGGAAGTGCACTTCACGAGCGGCGCGCGGGTAAGTGGACACGATTGTGTCGCGCGAGAGTGCGACCGCCTCGAAGGGGCCTTGGCGGACGGAGGTCTCGTTTACGATGTACGGTATGGGGACTCGGGGCTCGGGACTCGGGACTCGGCGGGTGGCGATCGAGTCCCTCCCGGCAGCCGCCGAGTCCCGAGTCCCGAGTCCCGAGTCCCCGGTCGCAGACACGGCGAACGCAGCCGTCGCAATCCCTCGCATGAACCTACCGTTGTTCACGCTACCGGCTGTCGTTCGGTGGAGGCGAGTGCGTTGGCGAGCGCGGCGGCGTCCTGTCCAACGATCACGTGCACGATACCGTCGCCGCGCCAGAGGCCGGCCGCGCCGGCGCGCTCGAGCGCGCGCTCGTCGATCGCATCGGGGTCGCGCAGCTCGGCCCGTAGGCGAGTGAGCGCTACGGACTCGATGCGGAGGATGTTCCGTGAGCCACCCAGCGCGCTCTCGATCGCCTTCGCGCGATCCCGATGCGCCCGCGTAGTGGGGCCTGACGAGTCGTAGGACGCTCCTCGCGAACTCACCGGCGGCGTTGCAGGCGCGACACCGGCAGCGGCCATGTACTCCTCCATCTCCGTCTTCAGATTTTCCGAGCGCGTGCCGAAGATCGCCTGCATGCCACCACCGACCTTCACAACCCCAGTCGCGCCAAGAGCGCGGAGCTCGTCAGGCTTGGCAAGTGAAGGGTCGACGAGCTCGACGCGCAGTCTCGTTATGCACGCGTCCAGGCTGGCGATATTCGGCGCGCCGCCGAACGCGGCAACGAGACGTCCCGCCATGCTCCCTTCGGCGGCTACCACCGCGGCGGCGTCGGACGAGGCGATAGCTGCGTCGTCCGCCTCGCGCCCTGGGGTCTTGAGATTCCGCCTCAGAATCAGCGTGCGGAAAAGCGTGAAATAGATCGCCGCCCACACGAGACCGAGCACGACGAGCCACCAGCCGCGCTGCGACTTCGGGTACAGCACGACGTAGTCGATGAGCCCGTGCGAGAAGGTCGTGCTGTGGTGAATGCCAAGCTCGATCGCGGTGAAGTAGGCTACACCCGCGAGCAGCGCGTGAACGACGTAGAGCGCCGGCGCGACGAACAGGAAAGAAAACTCGATCGGCTCGGTGATTCCGGTGAGGAACGACGTGAGCGCGGCAGAGATCATGATGCCGCCGACGCGCGCGCGCTGCTCGGGTCTCGCCGTTTGCCAGATGGCAAGTGCCGCGGCCGGCAGTCCCCACATCTTGAAGAGATATCCACCCGCGAGATTGCCGGCCGTCGGATCGCCAGCCGTGAAGCGGTGGATCTCGCCGCGAATGACGTTGCCAGTTGCCGGATCGACGTACTGTCCCACCTCGAAGAAGAAGGGGACGTTCCAGATGTGGTGCAGACCGAACGGAATGAGCGAGCGCTCGACGACACCATAAAGTGCGAACGCCGCCGAAGGATTTCCCGACGCGGCCCAACGCGAGAAGGTATCGATGGCCCGGCCGATCGGCGGCCATACGAGGCTCAGCGCGATCCCGACCAGAATCGCCGCGAAGGCGGTGAGAATCGGCACCGAGCGCTTGCCGGCGAAGAAGCCGAGATATGGGGGGAGCTTGAGTTTGAAGTATCGATTGAACAGAATGGCGGCGACCGCGCCTATGATGATCCCACCGAACACGCCGGTCTCGATGCTCGGGATCCCCATGATCGTCTTCGGCTCGTAGTCGAGCAGTGGTGCCATCACGCCCATCGTTGCGAGCATCACGGCGAACCCGACGACGGCGGAGAGCGCGGCGACGCCATCGTTCGCCGCCAGCCCTAGCGCCACGCCGATGGCGAAGATCAGCGGCAGATTGCCGAACACCGCGCCGCCGGCCTGTGCCATCACATTCGAGACGATCTCGGGCAGCCAGGAGAACTTCGCGCTGCCGACGCCGAGTAGGATGCCGGCCGCCGGTAGCACGGCGACCGGAAGCATGAGGGCCTTGCCGATCTTCTGAAGCCAGCCGAACGCGGTCCGCCAACTCATGGATACCTCGAGCGGTTCCCGTACATTGCTAGGCACTCGTCAGGCATGTCGACTCGCTACTAGTGCGCGGACCGCGGCAGCGTCGGCGGCATCCAGCGCCTGACGAGCGGTAGCCCGGCACTCCTCGATCGACAGGGAGCGCACCCGGGCTTTCACCGCTGGCACCAGCGGCACGTCGACGCTCAACTCGTGCACGCCCAGCCCGAGCAGCACCGGCACCGCTGCCGGATCGCCTGCCAGGGCGCCACAAATGCCGACCCACCGCTTCTGCGTCTGTGCTCCGGCCACGGTGCGCTCGATGAGTCTAAGCACCGCCGGATTTAGCGCATCGACCTGCGACGCGAAGCGCGGATTCGCGCGGTCCATCGCCAGCGTATACTGCGTGAGATCGTTGGTGCCGATCGAGAAAAAGTCTGCCTCGCGCGCGAACTGATCGGCCAGCAGCGCGGCGGCCGCTGTCTCCACCATGATGCCGACCGGAATGGACTTCACGCCCAGCGCAACACGCTCTCGCTCCACCAGCTCGCGCCCCGCACGCCACTCGGCTGGAGTCGCGATCATTGGAAACATGATGGCCACTTTCCCGACACGTGACGCACGAAGGATCGCGCGCACCTGCGCGCGGAAGAGATCGGCATGATTCAGCGTCAGGCGGATCCCACGCTCCCCGAGAAACGGATTCGCTTCCACGCCGACGGAAAGGTAGGGGAGGGGTTTGTCGCCGCCGACGTCGAGCGTCCGAATGACCAGAATACGATCCGGTCCAAGCGCACGCGCGATCGTCTCGTACGTCCGCGCTTGCTCGTCCTCGTCAGGCGCGGTGCGCCGGTCCATGAAGAGGAACTCGGTGCGCAGCAGGCCGACGCCTTCCGCACCCACCTCTACTACACGTGCCGCCTCGTCGACGTCGCCGAGGTTGGCAACGACCTCCACCCGGTGACCGTCGCGCGTAATCGCCGGCTGCGTTGCCACTGCAAGCTCCGCGGTGCGCCGAACGTCGTCCTCCTGCTGCCGCCGAAGCGCCGCGGCCTCCTGGGCTTCAGTCGGTGAAGGATTGAGCGTGCCCGCGTATCCGTCCAGAACGACTCTGGTGCCTGACGAGAGATCGAGCGCATCCGGATCGATGCCGGTCACCGCTGGAATGCCGAGCCCGCGCGCGAGGATGGCGACGTGCGACGTCGCGCTTCCCAGTGTCGTGCAGAATCCACGTACGCGACTGCGATCGAGCGTGGCGACGTCAGATGGAGCGAGCTCCTCCGCAACGACGATGGCCTCGTCCGGAAGGTCGTGCGGAGTAGCATCGCGCCCTACCAGAAGATGCAGAACGCGTCGCCCGATGTCGCGAAGGTCGGCCGCGCGCCCCGCCAGCAGCGCATTCTTGAGCGTCAGAAGACGCTCGGCTTGAGCCGTGTACGCTTGGCGCCACGCGTAGGCCGCGCTCGCGCCGGCACGAATCTCGACCGCGGCGCGGTCGAGGACCTCGGGGTCCTCGAGCAGCGCCTGATGTGCGCCGAAGATTGCGGCTTTGTCGGCGTCCGCGTCATCGATGAGGCGCGCTTGTAGCGCCTCGAGCTGGAGATGCGCGGCCGCTATCGCGGCGTCGAGTGCGCGACGCTCGTGATTCGGATCGGCGGCGCGCTCCTCCACCACTTCGTCGTCGTGACGCAGCTGATGGACGCGTCCGATGGCGATCCCTGGCGACGCCGGCGCCCCGTGCAGTAATCCATCATCGGAGGCAACCGGGGCCGCGCGTGTCGGCGACGCGGCGGCGACGTCGGCCGCGTTCGGCGCCGCGTGTGCCTCCTCGATGTCGTGGCTCAGCGTCTCGACCAGCGCGGCCACCGCTGCTTCCGCGTCTTCACCGCGCCCGACGACGGTAACCTTGTCGCCGCCGGCGACCTCGAGCGCCATGATCGAGACGACGCTTCGGACGTTCGCGTCGTGACCGCCCTTCACCAGCCGCAGATCGGATGTGAAGCGACGAGCCTCGGCCGCGAGCACCGCCGCGGGGCGAGCGTGCAGGCCGGTGGCGACGGCAACTGTCACCGGGTCGGACGTGACTGTGCGACCACTCGCCACTGTACTCGTCGCTGCCCCGTTTGCCGCCGCGCCGAGCCTAACGAGCATGAGCGCGTCCTGTCCGGCGGTCACTCGCTTTCCGCCAGCCGCCGGCTCGATCGACGCGACTCGCTCCATGTTGGAGATGAGAATCTCCGTCATGAGACTTCGCGCGCGGCGCGCGACGACGTCCGGGTCGAACGAGATCAACGGCGCGCCTGCTTTGACCTCATCTCCCGCTTTGACGAGTGGTGTGAAGCCTTCGCCTTTGAGCAATACGGTGTCGAGCCCGACGTGGATGATGATCTCGAGCCCTTCGGCAGACAGCGTGACGGCGTGCCCCGCGCGGTGCATCTGGAGCACGCGGGCGTCGCACGGTGAGAGGACGCGGTCGCTGAGTGGGTCTATGGAGACGCCGTCGCCGGCCAAACGCTGCGCGAACGCAGGGTCGGGCACGTCGTCGAGCGCTACCACCACGCCGGAGAGCGGGGCGAGCAACGTCAACGCATCTCGCGGTGATTGATTCATCCGAGACGAAAGGAGTCAGCGTGCGGGACGGATTCGAATCGCCTGTCCACCACCTGGCGCCAACACCATCCGAAGGCGCGTCGCCGAGGTCACGGGGCGTGAGGAGATAGTGACGGGGAGCGGAGCGTCGCGCCAGTGCGCATTCGGTCCGTCGGCGTAGACCTCGGCGACGTAGCGGCGACCGGCGGTGAGGAAGCGGAGTGGCACGTCGAAGGTGCGCCCCTCCTCGTCGGAGATTGCGCCTACGAACCACTCGTCGCGTCCCTTGGCCTTCCGCGCCACGATCACGTAGTCGCCGATGCGCCCCTGTAGCACGCGCGTGGTATCCCAGTCGACGGCGACGTCGCGGATGAATTTGAACGCAGGTTGTCCCTGGTAGTTCTCGGGGAGGTCGGCTGCCATCTGCACTGGCGAATAGAGCACGACGTAAAGCGCGAGCTGCTTGGCGAGCGTCGTGCGCGGGCGTGGCTCCTCCGGACGGCGGGGCGTGCCGGTCGGGCGCTTGATCTCGATGTCGAAGATGCCGGGCGTGAAATCCATCGGCCCGCTCAGCATCCGCGTAAAGAAGAGGATCGTCTCGTGCTCGGGTGGATTGCCGCCCTCGGCTCCCCACGCGTTGAACTCCTGCCCTCGTGCACCCTCGCGTGACAGCATGTTCGGCCAGGTGCGCCGCTCGCCGGTGTCCTTGATCGGCTCGTGCACGATGAGCGAGATGTTGTGCCGCGCAGCGACCTCGATGACGCGGCGATGGTGCCTGACGACGAACTGCGACTGGTGCGCGTGGCCGTGCTCGGTGAGATCTCCGACATAACCCGTCTTCACGGCGCGAACGCCGACGCGCTGATACAGTGCCATCGCCGAGTCGAGCTCACGCTCGTACGGGTCGATGTCGTTCGCGGTCTCGTGATGCCCGATGAGTGTCAGTCCTTTCTGCCGAGCGTAGCCGGCAACGTCGGCCAGATCGAAATCCGGATACGCGCGCGTGAAGACGAACTTGGCCACGCCGCTGCCGAACCAGTCATGCTCCCAACCGGGATTCCAGCCCTCCACCAGTGTGCCGCCGAGCCCGTTGGCAGCGGCGAAATCGAGGTAGCGTTTCGCGTTCGCCGTCGTCGCTCCGTGCTTCGGACCGGAGCCCCAGGTCTCGACGTTGATGTGCAAGCTCCACCAGATGCCGTTGTACTTCATCGGCGTGATCCAGCGCGTGTCGGCGATGCGACTCGGCGGATTGAGCTTGAGTGTGAGCACCGAGGGAACGAGATCCTCGACGCGATCCGCGAGCTGAATCGTTCTCCACGGCGTCACGAAAGGAGTGCGGCCACGCACGGCAACGCCATCGGCCCAACGGGCGAGCGTAGAGCGCAGCGTACGTGGACCGGTGCGCGCGAGGTACATCCCGGCGTAGTCCACGAGGTTCGCCTCGTGAATGACTACGTGTGTGCCGCCGTTCATCTGCATCGTGAGCGGAGTATGCACCGAGTCGAGCCGGCTCACGCGCCCGGACGAAAATAGGATTTCCTGTCGGTCGGGCTCGGGTCTGTTCGACGGAATCCACCACGCACGAGCGTCGTCCGCTAGCGTGAACTCGGTAAGCTCCTCCATGATCTCGAAGTCCCGCGAGCCGGTGGTGTCGCCGAGCTCGTATCGGAATGCCACGCCATCGTCGAACGCCCGAAAGACGACGGCGAACCGCCGACGCGGCGCCTTCTGCTCGGCCACGCTCACGCGAAGCTCGTTGTGTCGATCGCGGACACGCGCCACTTCACCCCACGGCTGCGTCCACGTCGTGTCGTACGAGCGGCGGACGCTGTCGACGATGGCCACGCTGTCGCGCAGCGTAGGGGCGCCCTTGAAGTCGAAGCCAAGCTTCGACGGCAGGAGAACGAGCTGCCCATTGCGTCGTACGCTGTAGGTCAGCGCGCCGTCTCGCACCTCCACCGCGATCTCGTTTCTGCCATCAGGCGACGAGACGCGAAGAGGTGACTGCGCGAGAGCGACGTTCGAGAACATCGCGCAAAGAAGGGCAATCGTGAGGTGCGGCCTACGCATCGGTATCGAGTTTTGGTGATTAAAGACTGCGCCATCGGCCATCCGCCATCCGCCATCCGGTAACTGCACACCTGGCGACTTCCGTATCCGCCGTTCCGGATGGCGGATGGCGGATGGCCGATGGCCGATCTCGCTCAAAACCGGCTGCCGCTGTGCACAGCGATCGCTCGAGTCCACCACGGCGCGGCCGGGAGCACGATGTGCTCCTGCCGAGGCGAGACCTGCACCGCGCGATAGCCGGCGGGCCCGAGCACGTTCTCGCACTCGGCCGCGATGTCCTTCCACTTCCATTCGAAGAGGTGCACGAACACATCGCCGGCGGCCGCGCGTCCCGTCGGCCGATAGCGAGGATCGAGTGTCGGACGTGACGAGGGCGGGTTGGACCCGGAAGTCCGACCCGCCCCGGTACAGCCGATACAGAGGCTGAGAACTACGAGAAGAAAAAGAGGGACTCGGGACTCGGGACTCGGGACTCGCCGTCTTGGCGGGAGGTACTCGATCGCCGCGCGCCGAGTCCCGAGTCCCGAGTCCCGAGTCCCGATCATTACGTCCCGTAACCCGGATTCTGCGTCAGGTTCGGGTTCGCAACAATCTCAGTTGCCGGCAGAGGATAGAGATCGCGGAATTGTTCCGTCGGCCGGCCCGCTAGGATTCCGCCCTTCCACTGCCATACGCTGTTCTGGGTGAACCGATTGAAGCGAATCAGATCCGTGCGGCGATGACCTTCCCAGAAGAGCTCGCGTGCCCGCTCGGCGAGAATGAAGTCGAGCGTCAGCTCTCCCTGCGTGATGTTGCCGCTCGTGTTGCCATACGCCCGTTGGCGAAGCGCGTTCACATAGGTAACGGCCTGCGCAAGCGAACCGCCGCCGCCGCGAAGCACGGCCTCGGCGTACATGAGATAGGCATCGGCCAAGCGGAACATCGGATAGTCGGTGTCCGGAAAACCGAGGTCCTTACCGGGCTCGCCACTCGACGTGATGTTTCGATACTTGGGCGCGCCCAATCCGCGCTGGAAGTTGAACGGCTCGTCGATCGCAAGCGTCTGTCCGTTGGTGAAAAGTACCTGTGACGCGCGCGTGTCGGCGCTGCTCGCGCCGCCGGGGAACAGCGCAACGAACTCGGGCTTTACGCGCAGCCCCCACCATCCCCCGTCGATCCCCCAATTCGCCGGATCCATGTTGCCGCCGACAGACGCGTGGATCAGGAACGCCGTGCCACCGAAGGTCTGCGTATGGTCGCCATCGAACGGCACCGCGAAGATGATTTCCGGCGACGTGTGATTGTCGGCAAGGAAGATGTCGCGGTAACGGTCGTCAAGCTGATAGGGCGCGTTGATCACCGCTTCCGCGGCAGTTCTCGCGTCCGCGTAGCGGGTCGTCCCCGTGTAGACGCCTGCATTCAGGTACAGCTTCGCCAGCAGCATCGATACGGCGCCCTGATCGGCGCGACCGTACTGTCCCGTCTTTGGCGCTGGCAAGTCCGGCCGAATCGCGTTCAGCTCGGAGACGATGTAATCGAAGATCTGCGTTCGCGTGCTCTGCGTTGGCGGCGTGGTGCCTAACGCGAAATCCTCCTGCACCAACGGAATGTTGGCAAAGAGGTCGATCCCGTGCCAATAGCTCAGCGCACGCAGGAATCTTGCTTCCGCCCGGAACTGCTGGATGTCGGCACGGAGCTCGTCACTGACGTTGCGTGCAGTGAGCTTCTCGTCGGTCGTCTGCCGCAGGAATTCGTTGACCAGCGCGACCTGGAAGTAGATCCGGTAGTACATCGCGCCGAGGAACTGGTTGTTCGTGGCCCAGATCTGCGTGTTCAGCTCTTGCACGCCCTGGTCATTCCACGCGATGTGCGCCTCGTCGGTGGGTAGCTCCTGCATTTGCCAGAGAAGCCGAAGGTACTGAGAAAAGCCTTCGTCGATTCCCTGAATGTCCGGGAGCCCGGCGGGTCCGGCCTGCCCCGACACCGCGAGGCCGGCGTAGATCTTCGCCAGGTATTGCCGATAGGAGCTCGGCTCGTTGAATGCATTCGCATCGGTGATGGTGCTCACCGGGTTGACGCCGAGGTCCGTACACGCGGCCGCCATCAACAGTCCAGTCGCGGCCACCAGCGTCTTCATGGTCTTCGTGAACATGTTCCTGCCCCTATCCTCGGAAGAATTCGTTAGGCGCGATCCCGCCAGGCGGGCTCGAGCGCGAGTCAGCTGCGGGCTCACAGACCGGCGCTCATGCCGAACGTGTACGTACGCGAGCGCGGATAGATGTTGTTGTCGATGCCGTTGAGTACGTTGCCGGTGAAAGGCCGTGTCTGCCGCTCGATCTGCGGATCCGTGCCGTTGAAGACCGCCGTCGGATCGAGACCGCTGTACCCGGTGATCGTAAACAGGTTCTGGATCGTGCCGAAGATGCGGAGCTGCTTGACCGCCCGGAGGTTTCCGAGCGTGTAGCCGAGGGTGATGTTCTCGAGCCGAAGGAACGAGGCATCCTCGACGTAGACGTCGGAGAAGTATTGCGGATTGACGAATTCCGTCTCGAGCACCGAGGTGTGGAGGTTCGAGGGCGACTGGCCACGAACCGCGCTGAAGTGCCCGAGGTTCGACGCGACGTTGTTGTACACGTAGTTGCCGAGATGCGCCCGCAGGGTAAAGCCTCCGTCGAATTTCCTGAACGTCATGTTGTTCGAGAAGCCGAGGATCCACTTCGGCGCGGGACTCTTGAACGGGCGGCGATCGGCCTGCGTGATCTCACCGTCGCCGTTCAGATCCTCATAAAGATCCTTGTCGGTGATGGTGCCGCTGCCGTCCGTGTCGGCGTAAAGCGGCTTGCCGTCTGGACCGCGGATGTGTCGATAGACGAAGAACGAGTTGATCGGCTGTCCAGGCATGAGCACCTGTATCGTGCTGCCCACGCCGCCGGCGATTCCGCCTACCAGCACCTGGTCGCTGCCACCGCCGAAGGGATTGATCCGCGTGATCTCGTTGCTGTTCCACGCGGCGTTGAAGTTCGCATTCCACGAGAAGCCATTGGGCGGTCCCTCGATGACGGTGCCACCGAGCGTGAACTCGAAGCCATCGTTCTCGAGGTTGCCGATGTTCGTGGTGACGAAGTTCGAGAGGTTCGTGCCGGCGGCTACCGGAACGTTGAAGATCAGATCCTTCGTTTTCTTGTGATAGTAGTCCATCGACCCGTTCAGCCGGTTCTCGAGAAATCCGAAGTCGAGGCCGACATTGTACGACTCCGTCTCCTCCCACTTGATGTTCGGATCGGCAGCACCGGGTCGGATCGTGTTGACGAATTCGTTGCCGAACTGAACCTGCGCTTGCGCCGTGGAGATCAGATACGTGGAGAAGGCCTGATAGTTCGGGAAGGCCTGGTTTCCGTTCACACCGTATGAGAGGCGCAGCTTCAGGTCGGACAGCCCGAAGAACCTCGGCGCGAATGGCTCCTCAGAGATGCGCCACGCGGCCGCGGCGGACGGGAACGTTCCCCACTGGTTCCCCTCGCCAAACTTCGACGATCCGTCGCGCCGCACGCTGACCGTCAGTAGATACTTGTCCTGCAGCGTGTAGTTCGCGCGTCCAAAGAACGAAACGAGCTTGCTCTCGTCGACGAACAGGAAGTTGCGCGAGAATTCCGCCGCTGGAACGCCGTGCGGTCCGAGGAGATCGGAGCTCAGGCCTTGCGCGATGAAGCCCGGATAGTCGCCGTCGGAATCCTCGTACGAGTAACCGCCCGTGAGCTCGATGTCGCTGTCGACGCTCTCCAGTCGGCGGTTGTACGTGCCGTACGCGTCGAGCACGAGGTTGACGAGCGTGGGGTTGTTCCGTGTGAACGTTCCGTTTGATCCTGCCTCGATCTGGGCCTGCACGACGCTCGGGAAGAACCCAGTTCGCTCGGCCTTCGCAACGTCGTAACCGAGGCTCAACGTAGCCTTGAGGTCCGGAATCCACGGCAGCGTGTAGTCGCCCTGAATGTTGCCGACGCTTCGATAGCCAATGCCCTCATCGGAAACGAGCTCCAGCTCCGCGATCGGATTGTTGGTTCCGATAGTGTTGGCCCACTCGAAGAACGAGCCTGACTGCGTGCGGATCGGCTGCGTGGGCGCAAACGCCGTCGCGGAGCCGAGCACGCCACTGGGGGTAAAGGTGTCCTTGGTGCGGCTTCCTTTGAAATTCGCTTTGAGGCTCAGCCGGTCATTGAACAAGAGGTCGCTATAGCTCACGGAGCCGGTCAGGCGATCGACCGCGCTGCCTTTGATGATCCCTTCTTGGTCGAGGTAGCTGAGCGACATCCGATAGTTGAGATCTTCCCTGCTTCCGGAAACGGCAACGTTGTGCTCGTGGCCGATACCTGTCTGCGTGACCTCGCCGCGCCAATCGGTGTTGGCGGCGCCGAGCAACGGAAGGGAGGATGGGGCATGCTCTGCGACAGCCGCGCGGAACTGGTCTACGCTGAGCAGCGACGGCTCCTTCGTGATCTCGGAGATCGAGACGGAGCTTCCGTAGGTGACCGCTGGGCCGGTCGCGCCGGACTTGGTGGTGATCATGATGACGCCGTTGGCGCCGCGCGAACCGTAGATCGCGGTGGCCGACGCGTCCTTGAGCACCGTCATCGTCTCGATATCGGCCGGGTTCAGGAAGTTGAGCGCATTTCGACCGGTCGAAATGCCGCCGCCGACCGGGAGTGGCACCCCGTCGATCACGAAGAGCGGCTCGTTACTGCTGGTGACGGAGGTACCCCCTCGGATGCGGACCGTGATGCCGCCACCGGGCTCGCCGGTGTCGATGACGTTGACGCCGGCAACCTTGGCTTGGATGAGCTGTTCGGGGCTGACGACACGACCGGTGTTGAACTCTTCAGCCGATATGGCGTCGACCACGCCGGTGCGATCTCTCGCTTCTTGAGTGCCGTAGCCGACGACGACGACGTTCTCGAGCTGCGCCGGTGTCGACCGAAGCTGGAAGTTGGCCGTGGTGACGGCGCCAGACGAAACGGCCAGCCCGGCGAGCGAGTCGGGCGCGAAGCCGATTCGGGACACGCGCACCGTGTACGTGCCGGCTTCCAGGGCGATGGCGAATCGTCCGTCGTCGCCAGTGATGTCGCCGAACCGAGTGCCAAGAACGCGAACCTGCGCGCCCGGGATCGGTACTCCTCCTTCGATGGACGTGACTGTGCCGGTGATGCTACCCGTCTGCGCAAGCGCGGGCACGCTCACCAACATGGACGCGACAATGCCTAACAAGCTTCTCCGGAACATTCCAAGCCTCCCTGGTGGTTCAGACCAGTCCTGCGTGGGTGGGCGTTCTACTGCTATGAGATCACTCGCAACGGCTGGCGTGAATAGCCGGCCGCCAATCGATGTTACTGGTCGGGGCCTTGGACGGCGGAGCAGTTAGGAGCATACACGCCGCGCCATCGCTCCTCGCCAAGGTGGCAAGGGGCATGTTCGGCGGCGCGAGCGACAGGGGAGTGGTCGGTCATGGAGCGCGTAGGCGCACGACAACCGTGGAGACGACGCCCGCGAGATCGGAGTGTGGAAATCTCGCGCACAACTATAGGTATGATCCTGAGGCGCCACGTTAACCTTACCCATAGGTGGCGTCAATAAGGATCATCCGCCGTCCGGTCGCCGAAAAACCGGAATGAAAACGGAATGAAAACGGAATGAAGAACGCCCCTCGGCCGGGCAGTTCGGCCGACGGCTGGGGCCCTACCCCTGGAGCTATGCACGTTCGACGATACGGCGATGGCGACTGGGCGGAGTGGCTGCGCATGTCACGCGAGCTCTTCCCGGGAGACTCGATCGACGCAGACGAGTGGGAGATGCGGCAAACGCTGGCGCGATCGGACGCGGCGGTCTTCGTCCTCGAGCGGCCGAATGGAGGTCTAGCCGGATATGTCGAGGTGGGGGCCCGTCCGTGGGCCGAAGGGTGCACCACGAGTCCGGTGGGATACATCGAAGCGTGGTACGTGGACCCCGACAGTAGACAAGGAGGACATGGTCGCCGGCTGCTCTTGGCGGCCGAAGAGTGGGCGAGGGCTCGCGGCTATCGCGAGATGGGTTCCGACGCGCTGCTCGAGAACGAAGTGAGCTACCACGCCCACCTCCGCTCGGGCTATGCGGAGGTCGAGCGCGTGGTCCAGTTCCGGAAAACGCTCTAGGCGACGCAAGTCGGGAACTGGCGGGGCCGAGTTGGCATTTCTGCTCGCTCAGAGTACGTGAGGAGTGGAATGCGAATCGAGCGTCTCCGGTCGCCCATTGTGGCCGCACTTGCAGTGATCGCGGCAAGCTGCGATTGGGTGTCGCTGGCGAAACACTCGACCAGCTATCCCACGATCGGTGGGAGCGGCGCGGCGAACGTGGCCGTGGTCGACTCGCTATTCGCTTTCACGCGCGCCGACTCCGGTGCCGTGATCCACGGCGCGGTCGTTCTCCCGCGCTCGATGGTCGGCCGCGTCGACGACCTCGCCGTCGCCGGACGGCTCGCTTTCTTGCTCGACGCGCTACCGCCCGGTCGTCTCACCGTAGTCTCGTTAGGCACGAACGCCGGCGATGCGCGCGTCGCGAGCTCGGTCGACGTTCCGGTCGGGCCGTTCTCGGGCGTGTCGGCGGCCGCAGGCACCGTCGTCGTGTCTGGTGGAACGTCGGAGCTCACGGCGTGGCGGTATGATGACGCCGGCGCGCTCACCGGTCCGTACGCGACTGGCGACTTCGGTCGCGGCCAGCCTGATGTCCTTCTCTCTCGAGACGGCAGGATCGCTTTCGTTTCGACGCACTATTGGGGGCCGTACTTCGGCATCGACATCGTCGACCTCGTGCCTAACGAGCGGCGCGAGCTCCAGCTGCTCGCGAAGCTGCCGCTCGATGGCGCGGGGTTCACCGAAGGCGGCGCGAAGCCGGCCAACTTTCCAATCGAATCGGCGCTCCTCGGAGATTCGACGCTCCTCGTCGCCCATGAGCGAGGGCTCGCCATCGTGGACGTTGCCGACCCACGCGCGCCGCGGCTCCTCCGCGTGATGGACGTCGGCGGGCCGGCGGTGAGCGTCGACGTGCGTGAGTCGGTGGCCGCAGTGGCTGTGGCGGGCGGTGCACCAGCTGTCGTCCTCATCGACTTTGCCGCAGCGCCGGAGCCCGCTCCTCGACGCGTTTCGCTGACGCCGGGAACCCGGCCGCTCGGAATCGCGTTATCGCGCTCGCACGCGGCAGTAGCTGCACGAGACATGAGCATCGTGATCATCCCCAAATAGCCCACTTCGAGGAGGACGTTCAATGTTTCACGCATTATCTGCGCGGCTGATGCTGGCCATCGCACTCGCAATCGGCATGATCGGTTGCGGCGACTCAGCCGATGAGGCGGCTCCGATCACGACCGATACGGCAGCAGCCGCGGCTGCGCCGGCGTCGATGGGAAGCGCGCAATACACCGTAGTGGTCAAGAGCCGCTGGACACGAGCCAACCATCCATTCGAGTATCCGAGCTCCGGCGCGCTGACGGGTCCGCACTTCTCCGGTGTGATCGGCGTCGCGCACAACGACTCGTACTCGATCTTCCGAGAAGGCGCACCTCCGACGCCCGGACTCGAGAGTCTATCGGAGACTGGCAAGCACGGTCCGCTCGATGACGAGATTCGCGCCGCGGCCGCGTCGGGTGGGGCAGGCACGCTGTTCGAAACTGGCCCGCTCCGCGACTTTGGCGATTCGCTGGTGACGACGGTGACTGTCGACGAGAAGCACCCGCTGGTCTCGTTGGTCGCAATGGTGGCCCCGAGTCCCGATTGGTTCACGGGCGTCTCGAGCGTGAATCTCGTCGAGAACGGACAGTGGGTTGCGTCGCGCACACTCGAGGTGAACGCCTACGATTCTGGTGGCGACGAAGGGGCGACCTACAAGGCGCCTGACAAGGACAACAATCCGAAAAAGCCCACCAAGGTGGCGGACACGCCGCACTTTCGCGTGAACGGCGCGCTGGTCCCGGTGGCGACGGTGACGTTCAGGAAGAACTAACAGAGCGGGACTCGGGACTGGGGACTCGGGACTCGGCTCTTGGCGCGAAAGACTCGATCGCGACGCACCGAGTCCCGAGTCCCGAGTCCCGAGTCCCGCTTTCTTGCGGCTTGCCGCGACAGCACGCACGTTGCCGGCTCCTCCGCCAAGGGAACGCACATGCGTCGCGCACTTTTCGCGTCGGTCGTTGTACTCGTAGGCGAGCTGGCATCGTCGGACGAGGTGAAGGCGCAGGACACCGTGAGGTTCACGCCGACTGTCGCGCAGCCGACGTTCGCCGTTCGGCCGCCGGTGCTCCGGATCAAGCCGAAGACCGTGCTCGTCTCCAAGACGAACTTCGGGCCCTACTACACGCGTGAGGGAGGAGCGTTTCCGGGAGAGGTCGGGCCGTTCTACATCGAAGGAGCGACGCCTAACGACATCCTCGTGGTGAAGATCAGGCGCGTGCGGCCGAATCACGACCTGGCAGCGGCTCAGCTCTACTCCGATTTCGGCGGACTCGCCACGGAAGATCGCGTCAGGCTACTCAACGATCCGATTCCACCGCGCCGGTACCTCTGGCGGCTCGACCGCGAACGAAATACCGCCACGACGGAGCTGCCTGACAGCAAGATGAAGAGCATCACCATCGACCTGCGTCCGATGCTGGGTCGCGTCGCGGTGGCGCCGCGCGGTCAGGAAGCGTTCAACGGAATTTGGCCGGGTGACTTCGGCGGCAACATGGACGCGCCCGAAGTTCGAGAGGGAACGACGGTGTACCTCCCGATCTTCCACGAGGGCGCGTATCTGTACTTCGGCGACGGCCACGCGCGGCAAGGGCAGGGTGAAGTCGCGGGCACGGGCCTCGAGACGTCGATGGACGTCATCCTCGAGATCGATCTCATCAAGGGGAAAACGATCGACTGGCCACGTCTCGAAGATGAGAACCACATCATGGTCGTCGGTTCGGCACGTCCGCTGATGGACGCGTTCCGCATCGCCCACGTTGAGCTCATCGAGTGGCTGGTCGAGGACTACGGTTTCGGTAAGTGGGACGCATACGCACTTCTGGGCCAGGTGGCTGAGAGTAGTATTGCCAACGTGGTCGATCCACTCTATTCCGTGGTGGCGAAGTTTCCGAA
>DATFBY010000010.1:0-4527 GCA_035253585.1 Gemmatimonadaceae bacterium
GCCATCCGGGTCAGGCGCCGAGATCCTCGCGCCTGACCCGGATGGCTGATGGCGGATGGCTGATGGCTATTTGTATCGGTAGGTAATCCTTCCTCTCGACAGATCATACGGCGACAACTCCACCGCCACTTTATCGCCCGGCAAAATCTTGATGAAATTCGTCCGAATCTTTCCGGAGATGTACGCCAGCACCTCGTGTCCGTTCTCGAGCTCCACCCGAAACATCGCATTCGGCAGCGGCTCGATGATCGTTCCCGTCACTTGAATGACGCCGTCTTTCGACAAGTACCCTCCGCTTCGGACTCGGTGCTCTCGTTACGCCGCGTCAATCCGGGCGTGTGAGCACACGCGTACCCTGCTCGGTGATCGCCACCGTATGCTCGAAATGCGCCGAGCGCGTTCCGTCCGCCGTCACGATCGTCCACTTGTCAGGCATCGTGCGCGTACGCGGCGAGCCCACGTTCACCATCGGCTCGATGGCGATCGTCAACCCCACTCTGAGAGGCGTTCCCCGCTTGGGCTTGCCGTAATTGGGAACTTGCGGCTCCTCGTGGAACTCCTCGCCGATACCGTGGCCCACTAGATCCTTGACGACGCTGAAGCCCGCGGCCTCCACCACCCCCTGCACCGCCGCGCCGATGTCCCCAATGTGGTTTCCCACTTGCGCGGCGGCAATGCCGGCGGCCAGCGCCTGCTGCGTCACGTCGAGCAACCGGCGCGATGTGTCGTCCACATCACCGATGGCGATCGTCGTCGCCGAATCGGTATAGAAGCCGCGCCATCGCACGCCGACGTCGACCGACAGCAGATCCCCTTCCTTGAGCACACGCTTGGCCGACGGGATCCCGTGCACGATCTCGTTGTTGATCGATGTGCAGAGCGTGCCCGGAAATCCGTAGAGCCCCTTGAACGCCGGCGCCGCGCCGTCGTGGCTCAAAATGAATTCCTCGGCCAGCGTATCGAGCTCCAGCGTGCTCATCCCCGGGCGAACGCGCTCGCGCACGAAGTCGATGGTGCGGGCGAGAATCTTTCCGCCTTCCGACATCACGTCGATCTCTCGGGGCGATTTGAGCTGGATCATCGGAGCGAAGCCGCTCGCGTCAGGCGCCTGCCGGAGTCAGATCGCGCATCACGCGCTCGGTGATCTCATCCACAGGGCCGGCGGCGTTCACGGTGACGATGCGCACGGGCGCCGCTTTCTTGACCTTTCCTTCCGCATGATTGCGATACCACTCGATCACTGGAGCGGTCTGCTCGCGATATGCCCGCATGCGTGTGCGCACTGCCTGCGGCTCATCGTCCTTGCGACGCACCAGCCGGCCGCCGCACTTCTCGCACGTGTCGCCAGGTGGACGGCCGCTGTACGGCGTCTGACACCCTTCACAGATGGTCCGGCTGCTGAGCCGGCTCACCAGCTCGTCCTCGTCGACGTCGAACAGCAGCACGACGTCGAGGTGCCGGCCAAGCTCGCCTAACACACGCTCGAGCCCTTCGGCTTGCGGCACGGTACGCACGACTCCGTCGAGAATCACCCCGCGCTCCGACGATGGCTCGGCCAGCGCCTCTTTCATGATGCCGAGAATCACCTCGTCAGGCACCAGCTCGCCGCGATCCATGTAGCCTTTCGCCTCGCGTCCGCGCGCCGTTCCGTCCTTCACCGCGGCACGCAGCACATCGCCGGTGGCGATCTTGCGAAGTCCCAGCCGCTCGGCCAGTCGCTCGCCCTGCGTTCCCTTGCCGGCCCCCGGTGGGCCGAGGAGGAGGATGTTCATGCCAGTAAGGTGACGGGCGGCGTGATCGCACCGCCGTGACGAACGTGTGCCTGGCGGTGCGCGTCGGGAGCGACGCGCGCCAGCCAGGCACGCTCGAAGATTTCCTTATGTGCGAGCCGGAGCCGCACCGCTCAATACCCGGTAGCCTGCCGTCCGCGGAACCGCACCCGACCCTTTTTCATGAATCCGTCGTACTTGCGCAGCAGTAGGTGCTGCTGGAGCTGCTGCAGCGTGTCGAGCCCGACGCCGACCACGATCAACAGGGAGGTACCGCCGAAGGCGAACGGCACGTTGATCCAATCCGCGATCAGAATCGGCAGGAGCGCGATCGCCGTCAGGAAGAGCGCGCCGGGTAGCGTGATGCGCGTGACGACGTGATCGATGTACTCGGCCGTCTTGGCGCCCGGCTTGATGCCGGGAATGAAGCCGCCCTGCTTCTTCAGATTCTCGGCGATGTCGACCGGGTTGAAGATGATCGACGTGTAGAAATACGTGAAGAAAAGAATGAGGACGGCCATCAGGGCGAAGTACGGCCACCGTCCAGGCTGGAGATACTCCGCCATCGCTTGCAGCGACGGGTTGCCGCTGAATTGCGCCAGCGCGCCCGGCACAACGATCACCGAGCTGGCGAAGATGATCGGCATGACGTTGGCAGCGTTGAGGCGGAGCGGGATGAAGTTCTTCGCCGCCTCACGCATGCGGCCGCGCGCCATCGTGCGCTGCGGAATCTGAATCTGCACGCGGCGCGCAGCCATCGTCATGGCGATCGTGCCCGCGACCACGCCCACCATCACCAGCCCGAGGATCACGAGCGAGAGCGGCTGGATGGCGCCCGTCGCCACGAAGTTGAACGTCTGCACGATGCCTGGCCAGATGCGCTCGACGATCGAGAAGAAGATCAGCAAGCTCGCGCCGTTCCCGATGCCACGCTCGGTGATCTGCTCGCCCAACCACATCACGAACATCGCGCCGGTGGTGAGGAACAGCGTCATCTGCATGCGGAACGCGAATCCTGGAGAGTGCACCGCGTTAGGCAGCGACTCCGTGAACAGCGCGAAGCCGATCGCCTGCACCGCCGCGATCAGCACGGTGAGATAGCGCGTCCACTGATTGATCTTTTTCCGCCCCTCCTCCTCCTTCTGCATCTTCTCGATCGACGGGATGACCGCGCCGGCGAGCTGGAAGATGATGCTGGCGGAGATGTACGGCATGATGCCGAGCGCGAAGAGCGTCGCGCGGGACAGTCCGCCTCCAACGAAGAGATCGTAGAGGCCGAGCAGTCCCTGGCCCTGCGTGCTGAACCAATCACGCAGCGCCAGGACGTCGATGCCGGGAGCGGTGATGTGCGCGCCGATGCGATACACCAGCAGCGCCAGGAGCGTGAAGCCGATCTTCGACCGCAGCTCCGGAACCTTGAACAGATTGCCGACTGCTGCCGCCGCGTTCGTCTGCGCCATGTTACTCCTCGACGCGGCCTCCGGCCGCCACGATCTTGTCCCGGACTGATGCGCTCATCTTCACTCCGCGCACCGTCAGCGGGCGAGTGAGCTCGCCGTTGGCGAGCAGCTTCGCCGGACCCTTGCCGCGCTCGATGAGCCCGGCCGCGGCCAGCGTCTCCTCGGTGATCGTATCACCGTCGACGCGGCCAAGCTGGTCCAGACGCACGATCTGATTCTCCACCCGGAACGGATTGGTGAATCCGCGCTTGGGCAGCCGCCGCGTGAGCGGCATCTGACCGCCCTCGAAGCGAGGCTTGCCGCCGCCGGGGCCATGATGGCCGGCGCGCGCCTTGATGCCCTTGTGCCCCTTCCCTGACGTCTTTCCCTTGCCCGAGCCGGGACCACGACCCAGCCGCTTCCGCTCGCGATGCGAGCCCGCGGCGGGCGACAGGTTGTGAAGGCCGATCTTCTCGTTCTCGTTCGCCACGTCCTTACTCCTCTACGGGCGTCACCTCGACGAGGTGACGCACCTGCTTGAGCTGGCCCCGCAACGACGGGGAATCCTGCTTCACGATCACATCCTGATGATGCCGGAGGCCGATCGCCTCGAGCGTCCGCCGCATCCGAGCCGGATGACCGATGCCGCTGCGCACCTGCTTGATGCGCAGCTTCCCCATCGTCGCCGACTCTTCCTTCGGCGTGTGCTTCGGCCCGCGAGTGCGGTGCCACACGAACGTTCTTGGCATCTTAAACCGTCTCCTTCGACTTCGCCCGCGAGCGATAGGGTAGCGCCGCCACGTCGATGCCGCGCTCGCGCGCGATCTGATCGACAGTGGTGAGCTGACGCAGGCCATCCATCGCCGCCCGCACCATGTTGTGCGGATTGGTCGATCCCAAGCTCTTGGTGAGGATGTCCGCCACCCCGGCGCACTCGAGCACCGCTCGCACCGCGCCGCCGGCGATCACGCCCGCGCCCGGCGCTGCCGGACGCATCAGCACGCGACCAGCACCGTGCTCGCCCGTCACCTCGTGCGGAATCGTGCTCCCCGTGAGCGGAACGTGGACCATGCGGCGACGCGCGGAGTCGACCGCCTTGCGCACCGCCTCCGACACTTCGTTCGCCTTGCCGGTAGCGACACCGACGCGGCCGGAGCCGTCGCCGACAGCTACCAGTGCATTGAAGGAGAATCGCCGTCCGCCCTTCACGACCTTGGCGACGCGGTTGATCTCCACGACCCGCTCCTTGAGCTCCCTGGTCTCGGCGACGTCGATCGCCATCAGAAGCGCAACCCTCCTTCGCGCGCGGCCTCGGCGAG
>DATFBY010000011.1:0-7417 GCA_035253585.1 Gemmatimonadaceae bacterium
TGTACTCCTCGCCGGGGCTCCGGTTGAAGAGCGCTTCGGCGGGAACGAATCCCCAACGCAACCGACGGCCGAGTCCAAGCAATCGACGGAGGCGCTCGTTTTCCCGTTCGAGCTCGGGCGCGGTCATCGCGGCGAGCACCACCGAATCGCGCTCTGCCTGCGTACGCTCGCGCGCTTCCCACGCGCGACGCGTCAGCTCGGCGTTGTATTGCAGGGAAAGGAGCGGAGCGACCACGCTTCGGCGCATCGCCGCGGCCAGCGGATCACGCACGCCCTGCGGCAGCGCGAGCGTGACGATCGACAGCGCCACGCACGCGCCTAACAGCAGAGTGTCGCGCCGGCCAGAGACGCGCGAAGCCACGAGTCAGCTCAGGTGCTCAGGACCGACCAGTACTTCTCCTCGTCGTCGAGAATGCGTCCGGTCCCGCGCACGACGCAGGTGAGCGGATCTTCATCGACATGAATCGGAAGGCTGGTCTCCTGGGACAGAAGCAGATCGAGCCCGCGAATCAGCGCGCCGCCGCCGGTCATCACGATGCCGCGGTCGACGATGTCGCTGGCGAGCTCGGGCGGGGTGATCTCGAGGGCGCGACGCACCGCGTCGACGATTTGCTGGATCGGCTCCTGAATGGCTTCGCGGATCTCGCTGGAGTGCACGCGAACGGTCTTGGGGATGCCGCTGACGAGATCGCGTCCTTTGACTTCCATCTCGCGCTCTTCTCCCACCGGCGCCGCCGACCCGATCTGGATCTTGATCTGCTCCGCGGTGGGCTCGCCAATGAGCAGGTTGTAGTTCTTGCGCATGAATTGCACGATCGACGTATCCAGCTCGTCGCCGCCGGTGCGGATCGACGTGTCGCTCACGATGCCCGACAGCGCGATGACGGCGATCTCGGTCGTGCCGCCGCCGATGTCGATCACCATGTTCCCCGTCGGGGTCTCGACCGGCAGGCCGACGCCGATCGCCGCCGCCATCGGCTCGGCGACCATGAACACTTCCTTCGCCCCCGCGCCTAACGCCGAATCGCGCACGGCGCGCTTTTCCACCTCGGTGATGCCGGAGGGCACGCAGACGATGACGCGCGGCTTCACCTTGAAGACGTGATTATCGATGATGAGCTGCAGGAAATAGCGCAGCATCTTTTCCGTCACGTCGAAGTCGGCGATCACGCCGTCCTTCATCGGCCGCACCGCGATCACGCCTTCGGGCGTGCGGCCAAGCATGCGCTTGGCTTCGAGGCCCACGCCTTTGATCTTCCCGGACGCGCGATCGATCGCCACGACCGAGGGCTCGTTAAGCACGATCCCCTCCCCCTTCACGTAGATCAGCGTGTTCGCGGTTCCGAGGTCGACGGCGATCGCGTTGGCGGGAAAGAGCGAGCGCGACTTGAAGAATGGCCAGCGCATTAGTAAGCGGATCCGGCGTTCCGAGCGGAACGGCAGCGATGGGAAGGCAGGCGGTCCTGCACGGTCGGCTGAAAGTCTAGCGGCGCATTCCAGCAACGGCAAGGCATTGGCTTGACACAACCTACACCACTCGGATATATCGCGCGCATGCCTCGCTCCCTCCCCGCTCTCGTGGCGGTCGTCGACGTTCAGCTGTGCGACGCGTGTGGGCTGTGTTTACCGCTCTGCCCACCGATGGCGATCGCCATGCGTCGCGATGGGCTTGTCATTGACGATCGAGCCTGCACGGCGTGTCAGAAGTGTATTGCACCATGTCCGGTGGGTGCGCTCGCGATGGTCCCGCGTGTGGGGGATGTGCCTGCGCCGCTCGTGGCATGACGCTCGAGCGGGTCGATGTCGTGGTGGTGGGAGGAGGGCCGGCGGGGCTCATTGCCGCCCGAGAAGCCGCCACGGCGGGACTGGACGTGGTGCTGGTCGAGCGTGATCGCGCGATCGGTGCTCCGGTGCGCTGCGGCGAGGGCGTCGGAAGCCGCGGTCTGAGCGAATTCATCTCTCCCGAGGGAGCGAGCTGGGTCGCGCGGCGCATTACGCGCGTCATCTTCTGGGCGCCGGACGGAACGGAAGTCCGTGTCGCGGAAGGTGATGTGGGTTACATTCTCGACCGCTCGCGCTTCGAGCCCGCGCTCGCCGCAGAGGCGGGAGCCGCGGGAGCCGATCTCCGCGTCCGGACCGAGGCGGTCGCGCTTGCCCGGCATGACGATCGGTGGCGCGTCTCGGTGCGCGGTGCGCAGGGTGGGAGCGACATCGATGCGCGCATCGTCATCGCCGCTGACGGCGTGGAAGCGATGGTGGCGCGTTGGGCGGGCCTCGATACGCGCGTTCCGGCCCGCGACATGGAGAGTTGCGCGCAGTACGTCGTCTCCAACATTTCGTTCGATCCCGACGCCATCTACCTGCATTTCGGCCACCGCGTCGCGCCAGGGGGCTACGCGTGGATCTTCCCCAAGGAGATCGGCGTGGCGAACGTGGGTCTCGGCATTGTCGCCTTACGAGCGGATGGCCGGCCGGCGCGCGCGTGGCTCGACGACTATGTGGCGCGGTACTTCCCGCACGGTGTCACCACGGGATACACCGTCGGCGGCGTCATCGTCCACCCGACGATCAAGCAGACTGTCACCGACGGTCTACTCGTCTGCGGAGACGCCGCGCATATGGTGAACCCGCTCAGCGGCGGCGGTATCGTGAACGCGATGAAGGCGGGTCGTCTCGCCGCGCGTGTCGCCGCGCAGGCGATCGCCGCCGGCGACACCTCGGCGGCACGCCTGCAGCGCTATCACGATGAATGGATGCGGATGCTCGGCGACGATCACCTCCGGTATTACCGGCTGAAGGAGGCGATCAGCAAGTTCGACGACGCGTTTCTCGACGGCCTCGCCCGCACCGTCAACGAGATCCACCCGCAGCGCCGCACGCTGGGCCGCATCTTCGCGAGCGCGCTCGTGCATCATCCGTCGCTCGTGCCGGTGGCTGCGCGGTTCTTTGTCTAGGGTCTCGGGTGGCGCAACGAGCCAGCGGTCTGTCGCCGAATCAGCTACATCCGCGAAATCCGGGGCCCGCCCGGAACCTGGCCAGCCTGTTGGCTGGTGCGACCTAAAACTCGCGACGCCAGCCGATCACGACGGTGCGCTCGCCTGACGAGCCACCGGCGCTGAGGAGAAAATCCCCGCTTGAGGGGCGGAGAGCTTGACCAGGCGTTGCGCTCGCCCGAGCTCTCGCACGACGCCCGATCACCCGGCCAAAGGCGTGACCGACCAGCATCCCCGTGAAGGTATCCGACAGCCAATGACGCTGGTCGGCGATACGGCCGAATCCGATCCCGACCGCCAACAGGTAGAGCACCGGCTCGGCGGGTCCCAGATCGAAGCGCTCGTTCCAGTAGGTCACGCAGCCCATGATGTTGCCGGCGTGGCCGCCGTAGAAGGAATGCTCGTTCCACGGGCCAGCGCCGAGATCGAAGTCGTATTGATCGCCGTTCGCCGTGCGCGGCCGCTCGCGCGAGATGATCGCGTACGACCCATGATGCACGAGGATGTTCGCCTGCTGCGTGCTCGCGCACCCCATGCCGGCGTCGCGCAGCGCACGAGAGTCGAAGGCGAACCCGAGGAGGTACAACACGCCTGACAGCGGCTGAAGGCGCTTCCCGCTGCCCAGATTGAAAAGCTCGGCGTTGTGATCCTCGCGAAAGGGCTCGAGCCCGCGCATGAGTGCCGATCGCGGGTGGCGCGCCATGAAGCGCTGGACGTCATCATCGATGATCAAGGTCGCGCCGACGAACGCGGCGCTCGCCGCGAAGGTCGCCCACTCGTCGCGATCGGCGTGCAGCGGCGACGCCCAGACGTGCAGGATGTCGCGGACGCCGTACTCGAAGTCACGTCCGATGCTCTTCAGGGTGCGCTGTGCATCGGCGGCGCCGGCAAGGCCCACGATGGCGCACGCGACTCCGACAAGTCGCGGCGTGAGCGAGCGCACCCGGAACGTCTCCATGAGAGGCATCACGGAGACGCTTCAAGCAAGAGGTGCGCCGAAACTATGCTGGAGTTTCGCCGTTGAGGGCGCGCTGGATCATTGCTGTCCCCACCGAAGCGCGGTTCGCGATCGTGGCGACCGCGCGCTCAATGTCGCGGAGAGCGCCGACGCCAGGGCGAGACGGTGACCACAGATACACCGGCAGGCGGGGAATGGCCATCGCATTCCCGGTCCACGTGGAGCCAAGCGTAAACCCGACATCGTAGCCCGCATCGGCCGCGAGTGAATACTCGCGCGACTCACACGCGCCAAAGGGGTAGCTCACCGCGCGTGGTTCGACGTCGAGCGCATGACGCAGGTCGTCGCGGGAACGTCGGAGCTCGTGGGCGACCTTGGCATCGCTCAGCCATGTCAGGCGGGGATGCGTGACGGTGTGCGACGCGAAGGTGATTCCGCGAGCCTGCCAGCGGCGCATGTCCCGCCAGGCGAGATGCGCGAACCGCCGGCCGCCGTACGCGACATCCCACCGGTTCAGGCGGCCCGCGTACGCCGTAATGACGAAGCATGTCGCCGTGAAGCCATGGGACTCCAGCACCGGAAATGCGTGCTCGCGCAGCGCGCGGTAGCCATCGTCGAAGGTGATGGCGAATTCGTTCGATGCCATTGGACGCTCACCGAGGGCGTACGCAGCGACCTCGTCGAGCGTCAACGCCCGCCAGCCCTCGCTAGCCAGCCGCTCGATGTGACGCGCGAAACGGCGTGGCGAGATCCGGGTGACACCGAGCTCCAGCCGGCGATCGACCTTGTGATAGCACAGGATGCGCGGTACGCGCGGCATCAATGCACAGCTCCTTCAATACGCGACAAATCCGCACGAGAAATGAGGGATGAGGAGTGAGGAATTCGATTATTCGAGAACCGCTCCAATCGATTCCCTCACTCCTCAGGCCTCATTCCTCTTTCCCGTCATGGTGGGGAATGGCGATCAGGCAATCGCCTTCTCGACATCGACCGACTCGAGCCCGAACGCCTCCGCCACCGCGGGATACACGACCTTGCCGTCGATCATGTTGAGTCCCTTCCGCAACGCAGCGTTGTCGCGCACGGCCTGCCGCCAGCCCTTGTTCGCGAGCTGAAGCGCATACGGAAGCGTCGCGTTGGTCAGCGCAAGCGTCGACGTCCGCGGCACCGCTCCCGGCATGTTGGCCACACCGTAATGAATGACGCCATCGATGACGTAGGTCGGATTCTCGTGCGTCGTCGGCTTGATCGTCTCCACGCATCCCCCCTGGTCGACGGCAACATCCACGATGACGCTGCCCGGCTGCATCTTCCTGAGGTCCTCGCGGCGCACCAGGGAGGGAGCCTTCGCGCCGGGAATGAGCACCGCGCCGACGACCAGATCGGCCGTCTGGATCTGCTCGAGGATCGCGAACCGGTTGGAGTGGAGCAACGCCACGTTTGCGGGCATCACATCGGAGAGATACCGAAGCCGCTCGAGCGAGATGTCGAGAATGACCACGTGCGCGCCCATTCCCGCCGCCATTTTCGCCGCGTTGATCCCCACGATCCCACCACCGAGAATGACCACGCGCGCGGGCAGCACTCCCGGGACACCGCCTAACAACACACCCCGTCCGCCATACAGCTTCTCGAGATACTTCGCGCCCTCCTGCACCGCCATGCGCCCGGCCACCTCGGACATCGGCGTCAAGAGCGGCAGCTCACGCGAGGGGAGCTCCACCGTTTCGTAGGCAATGCACACCGCCCCGCTCTGGAGATGCGCGCGCGTGAGCGCCTCATCGGCCGCGAAGTGGAAGTACGTGAAGATCGTCTGCCCGCGTCGCATCCGCGGCCACTCGGGCTGAATCGGCTCCTTGACCTTCATGATCATGTCGGCTTCGCGCCACACGGCGTCGGCATCCGGAGCGATACGCGCGCCAGCCTTCGTGTACAGCTCGTCGCCGAATCCGCTTCCTTCACCTGCGCCCCGCTCGACGACCACCGAGTGCCCCGCAGCGACCAGCGCTTCGGCGCCCGCCGGGACCAGCGCGACTCGATTCTCGTTGGTCTTGATCTCCTTCGGAACGCCGATCTTCATACGTGTCGGATGAAATGGAGGTGAAGGACGGCTATTGAATCGCTTTGGGTCCGAGGCTCACCACGGTCTGTGCATCGGGCGAAAAATACTCCCGGCAGACCGCGCGTACCTGTTCGTCCGTGATTGCGTCGATCTCCGCCAGCAGCTGATCGAGAGTCCGGTACGGCTCTCCATACAGATCGACGCCCGCGGCACGATACATTCGCGACGAGACACTCTCCAGAGACAAGGTGCTCTGCCCTTTGAGCTGGCTCTTGCCCGACTCGACTTCGGCCGGCGTCAGTCCCTCCGACGCGACCCGCCCCAGCTCGTCGCGAATGGCCGCCGCCGCATCGGCCGACGTCTCCGGCGCTGTCCCGACGTACACGCCATGCACGCCCGTATCGGCGTGGAACGACTGAAACGTGTACACGGAGTACGCGAGGCCAAGCTCCTCGCGTACGCGCTGAAACAGCCGTGAGCTCATTCCCGCTCCGAGCACCGTGCTGACGAGCACGGCTGCGTATCGCAGTGGGTGGCCGTGAGCCATCATCGGTGATCCGTAGACGATGTGCGTCTGCGCCGCCTCTTTCGCTACGTGCCGATAGCTCGGGGGGGCCGCAACCGGCGTGGGAGCCGACAGGCGAGTGGCGTCGCCGCGGGGGACGGCGCCCCAGCCGGTGCGTTCGAGCGCCTCGAGCAGTCGATCATGCTCGACGTTGCCTGCCGCCGCGACGATCAGCTGGGGCGGATGGTAGGCGCGCTCGTGCAGCTCCCGCAGCTCCCGCACTCCGAGCGCCGAGACCGTGTCGCGGGTACCGAGGATGGAGTAGCCGTAGGGATGCTGGCCCCAGAGCGCCTCGTTATGCAGCTCGAAGACCAGATCATCCGGCGTGTCCTCGACCATGCTGATCTCTTCCAGCACCACCCGCCGCTCCAGGCGGAGGTCCTCGGCACGCAGGAGCGGGCGGAAAACGAGGTCCGCGATGACGTCGGCGGCGTGCTCGAGATGCTCGTCGAGGACGCGCGCCTGATACGAGGTATGCTCGCGCGCGGTATACGCGTCGAGGGCGCCGCCCAGCGTCTCGAGCGAGAGCGCGATGTCCTTGGCGCTCCGGGTGGGCGTGCCCTTGAACACCATGTGCTCGAGGAGGTGCGACACCCCCATGCGGTCGCGCGGCTCGTGGACCGAGGCGGCGCGAACCCAGGCGCCGAAAGCGATCGACCGTACTCCCGGCATGTGCTCGGAGAGTACGGTCAACCCGTTAGGCAGGACAGTCCGGTGGAGCGCGCCCTCCGCGTCGAAGGGCTCGCGGCTCACCGCCGCGTACGGCCGCGGGACGAGCGACGCGGACCGCGCTCGGCGGGCGCGACGCCGGGGCTTCCGTCGCCTTCCTGCTCGCC
>DATFBY010000012.1:0-44825 GCA_035253585.1 Gemmatimonadaceae bacterium
GACGCCGTTTGCCACGCGTGCCCCACCACCCACTCCCGAATCACTGACGCGGCCTTCTCGTAATAACCTCCGCCTAACTCGAGAAACAAATACGGCTCTACCACCTCGAGCTCCATCAACACGAATTCGCCACCAACCTCCACGCCATCCACCCTCGCATACAACAACGGTTCTCCAACCGTCCTCAGAATCCGATCAGCGGTCCGCCGCGTCGTCTTCGACACCGAGACGAGCTCGGATGTCCCGCCAAACTGATTCTGAACACGAAACTCACCCGGCGCCGCTCGCTTCGCCACCGCGTGAGAGAACCGGCCGCCCAAATACACCAGCGACAGCTCGCCTTGCTCCACGATCTCCGGCATGAAGCGCTGGAGCATT
Source organism: Gemmatimonadaceae bacterium (assembly GCA_035253585.1). Classification (GTDB taxonomy): domain Bacteria; phylum Gemmatimonadota; class Gemmatimonadetes; order Gemmatimonadales; family Gemmatimonadaceae; genus DATFBY01. The sequence goes on from DATFBY010000012.1 coordinate 379, forward strand.
ACCGTACCATCACTCAGCATTTCCTGCACGCGCCCGAGCTCATCGTCGAGCATGCGCGCCGGCGACGTCCACGTGCGGTAGCTGCTCGCCGACACCACCGGCTTAACCACCACTCGCTCCCACCGCGTCCGCTTGAGAATTGCGTTCACATCGGGCGTCGTTCCCTCCGACAACCACACGGTGTCGGCCACGCGCACGCCACGCCTGGCCAGGTCTTGCAGATAGTGCTTGTTCATGTTCCACCGAACGACGTTCGGCGCGTTCCACACCCGGACGCCTAACGATTCCACCTTCGCCAGCCAGCGCCGAAACTCGAGATATCGCGTGTGATAATCCCACGTGCTCCGCAGAATCACGGCGTCGTACATCGACCACCGCACGCTTGGCTCGCTCCACACCACGGGCTCGGCGTCCACGCCCTGGCGATGCAAGGCCGCGACGAGCGGGCGCTCGTCATCGTACAACAGCGGCATGTGCTCGTACGTGACGAGCGCCACCCGACGCGCACGGTAGCAGGACGGCCAAACACCGGACATGCGGTCTCGATCACCTCGAGGCTGGATGCGAAACGCGGGGCGAATCGCCCCGCGTTGGCCTAACAATGAAGAAAGTCGATCAACGTTCCCCGGACGCTCGCTGTCGCATTGGCTCGATCGCCACCAGACGCTTGAGCTCGACGCAATTCATCCCAACCGCAGGAGTGAGCACGAGCGCGAGCCCGTAGTCGCTCAATCGCGCGCGTGTCTCGATCACTTCCACCACTCCGCGCTCGAGAAAGAGCGCGGGGTTCATGCGCACGACGCCGGGGCGTGGACCCAGATCTTTCTGAGGCGCGAGCGACGTATACAGCTCCTCCAACGAGCCGTAGCGCGACACCTCGAGCCGACGATCCTCTTCCATACCTCGCCTCTCTGCAGCTGGGGTGCGACCAGACAGTACATTGGAAAACACCAATCGCACATCACCAGGAAGCCGAAGGCTATCACATTCCAGGATTGCCCCTCGCTGCGCGTACGTGATACAGTTTGTCTCGTGCCGATTGATGTCGCTCTGACCGCCACAGACGGGGTCGAGCTCGCCGCAACCATCTTCGAGGCTAGCGCGCCCGCGGCGTCTCGCGTCATGCTCATCGCCGCCGCTACCGGCGTGCGTCGCGATTTTTACGGCCCATTTGCAAACTTTCTTGCCAGTGCCGGCTTCGACGTCCTCACCTGGGATTGGCGAGGAGTCGGCGGCAGCCGCCCGCGGTCGCTTCGTGGCTTCGACGCCAGCATGACGATCTGGGGCACGCGCGACCTTCCCGCCGTGATCGACTTCGCCGCGGCACGCTGGCCCGACGCAAAGCTCCACGCGCTCGGACACAGCTTCGGCGGACAGGCACTGGGCCTCGCGCCTAACTCGGCGCGCATCACTGCCGCGGTCACGGTCGCATCGCAAAGCGGCTACTTCGGACACTGGCCGTCACCGGCCCGCTACAAATACGCGGTACTCTGGCATGCGGTGATGCCCGGTCTCACCCACGTCGCCGGCTACTTCCCGTCGCGCCGCATGGGACTTGGCGAAGATCTCCCGCTCGGTGTCGCGCTCGAGTGGGCGAAGTGGTGCCGCACACCTGACTACCTCGGCGACTACTCCGGGCACCGGAAGTTCTCCGCGCCAATGCTCGTGTACTCCTTCGCCGACGATCCGTATGCGCCACGCGGTGCGGTCGAGTGGCTGCACCGACAGTACGGCACGAAGGAGCTGGAGCACCGTCATCTCGAGCCACGCGCGCTCGGTGCCAAACGTATCGGACATTTCGGCTTCTTTCGTGCGGGCGACGTGACCGCTCCGCTCTGGCGACAGACTGTCGACTGGCTTCAGGCTCGGTGAAACGCGCGTGGAACAGCGGCGTTCTTGTCGCTCTTCGTAACCAATGGGATATTTAAAGAATCTCTCCCAAGTCCCACCCTTCCTGGAGCACGTCGGCGTTGCGTGAGACGCTCGAGCAGCTCGATCTCCTCTCGCGCAGCGAACGACGCGTTGCCATGGCGACGCTGGTGAGCGTCAAAGGCACTACGCCGCGCAAGGAAGGCGCGAAGATGTGGGTCGGTGCCGGCGGCCGAATCCTGGGATCGGTGACGATCGGTGGTTGTGTCGACGCACGCGTCGTCGCCGAGTCGGAGGCGGTTCTGTCGACCGACACCTCGCGCCTCCTGTCGATCGCGATGTCCGACCAGGACGCGTGGGACCTCGGACTCACCTGCGGTGGCATCGTCGATGTCCTGATCGAGCCGGTCGACCTGGCCGACGCAGCGCACGAAGTCACCAGCGCCTACCGGCTCATCGCCCAGGAGACAAAAGCCGGCAGGCACGCGGCCTTGGTCACCACGCTGGGCGCCGACGTCTCGCGCCACATGGTCGTGCAGCGCGACGGAGCCTCGTCAGGCACGCTGGGCGACGCGGCCATCGATGCCGCCGCTCGTCAGGCAGCGCTCGAATGGCTCGGCAAGGGCGCATCGCGCAGCGCGCAGATCGAAGCGTCCGGCGTTCGCCGGGATGTGTTCATCGAAGTGCATGCGCCCGCGGCGACCCTGCTCGTCTTCGGCGCCGGACACGTGGCCATCCCGCTCGTGTCGATGGCCAAGACGCTTGGCTGGCACACCGTGGTGATGGACGCACGGGAGCGCTACGCCACGCGCGAGAGATTCCCGGACGCCGACGAGATCCGAATCGGCGCGTTAGGCGAGCTGGCCGAGTCGTTCTCGTACGACGCGTCGACGGTCGTGGTGCTGGTGGCCCACGACTACAAGTTCGAGCTCCCGGTGCTTCGCATGGTTCTGCAGCGCTCGCCGGCGTACATCGGATTGTTAGGCGGTCGACGCCGTGCCCGAGCCCTGCTCGACTTCCTGGCGAAGGAAGGCTTCGACGCTCAGACGCTGGCGCGCGTGCACGTGCCAGTCGGACTGGACATTGGGGCGCAAACGGCGGCCGAGATCGCGGTGGCGATCCTGGCCGAGGCGATCGCCGTGCGCGCGGGACGCTCTGGCGCGCCGTTGCGCGCGCGAGGCACGCCGGAGTGAAGGTTCACCTCGTCACTCGCGACCAGCGACCGGCACAGCTCACGGGTCTCATCCTGTGTCATGAGCTACGCGGCGCTGCCGGCGAGACGGTGTTCACCAAAGGGCACATCCTGAGCGACGCTGACATCCTCCAGCTGGTCGAGCTCCCGTGGACGGAGCTGCATCTCATTGAGCCCGAGCCTGACGAGATCCATGAGGATCCGGCGGGGGAGCGGATGGCGCGCTCGTCCGCCGGCGACGGAGTCGAGACCAAGGCGATGTCGGGCGGCCATTGGCCGATCGCCGCTACCCGACGCGGAATTCTTCAAGTCGAGACGGAGCTGCTGCACCAGACCAACGAGATCGAGGGCGTGTGCGTCTACACCCTGTACGACGGACAAGTGGTCGATGCGGGGGAGATCGTCGCTCGAGCGAAGATCACGCCGTTCGTGATCAAAGAAGCACATCTGGCCGAGGCCGAAGTGCTGGCGAGCGAGGCCGGCGGACTGGTGCGCGTAAAGGCGTTCCGACCGATGAAGGTCGGCGCCGTGGTGCAGGAGACGTTAGGCGAGCGTGCGATGGAGCGCTTTCGCGAGGCGTTAGGCGAGAAGGTCGCCTGGTTCGGCTCCGAGATGGTCGACCCGAAATTCGTGAAGCCGCGCGAGGAGGCGATCGCTGCGGCGATCGAGGAGCTGGTGAGGTCGAAGACCGACGTCATCGCGCTCGCGGGGACGAAAGCCATGGATCCGCTCGACCCCGCTTTTCGAGCGCTCACGCGGCTTGGCGTGCCGTTGGAGCGGTATGGCGTGCCCGCGCATCCCGGAAGTCTCTTCTGGCTGGCTCATATGGAAGAGGTGCCGATTTTGGGCATGCCCTCGTGCGGACTGTTCGCGCAAGCTACTGTATTCGATCTCGTGCTCCCGCGGGTGCTCACGGGAGAGTGGATCAATCGTGATGATCTGGTGCAGCTCGGACATGGTGGATTGTTGACACGTGAGATGTCTTTCCGCTTCCCACGCTATCGCGCCAGCAAGGAACGGGGCGCGGTGGAGTGACCCTCGAGTGCTGGAGAGCTCCCTGATGACGCCATGATCGCCGCCATCGTTCTCGCCGCCGGTGCTTCGCGGCGCTTCGGAGCGCAGAAGCTGTTGGCCGAGCTGCACGGCAAGCCTGTCATTCGTTGGACCGTCGAGCACATGTGTGATACCGACGTCGACGACGTCATCGTCGTCGTCGGGCGCGAGCGTGACCGCGTGCGTGAATCACTCGATGGGTTGAGCGTGCGCTTCGTCGTCAACGAGCAATTTGCGTCGGGACTGAGTGCGTCGATGCGCGCCGGCGTGCACGCGCTCACCGCTGACGCCAGCGCGGCAATCATCGCGTTAGGCGATCAGCCGACAGTCGGATGCTCGGTGGTGGATTCGCTCATCGAGAGCTATCGGCGAACGGGGAAGCCGATCGTGGCGCCGCATTACCGCGGCGTGCGCGGCAACCCGGTGCTCTTCGACGCGTCGCTCTTCTCGGAGCTGGGATCGGTGCTCGGGGACTTCGGCGCGCGCGAGCTGATCGGCAGAGATCCCGCACGCGTCGCGACAGTCGAGCTCGAGTGCGATGCACCGGAAGACGTCGACACGGTAGAAGAGCTGGAGCGGCTAGCAGAGAAGTGGGTGAGCTAGGGAAATACGCCCGGGCGGGCGCGCTCCTCGCTCTCTTTCTCAGCGGGAGCGCGGCTCGGGCGCAGTGGCCGTGGAAGGATCTCGATCCCGGCCGACATCCGGTGGGCTACCGCGTCGTCAGGCAGTACGATCGGTCGAGAACGTTCGGTGACGCCGTGAACGGCGTGGCGACCGACCGGCTGATCGAGATCCGCATCTGGTATCCAGCGGCATCGTCGGGAGGCACGAGGATGCCGTACGCGGGTTACCGCGACGCGGATGGCGCAGACGGTCCGATCGGTCCACTCTCCGACACGCTGAAGCTGCGCACCGAGCGAGACATCAAGCTCGCCGGGATGCGGTTTGGCAACGACACGGTGCAGCTGCCCGCGCGGCTCTTCGCGTCGACCACCGGGGTAGTGCGCAACGCCCCGATTGCCGCGGGCCCATTCCCGGCGATCGTCGCGGCGCCCGGTCGCAACGACGCGTCCGACGACAACGCGGTACTCTGGGAGTATCTCGCCAGCCACGGATACGTGGTTGGTCTGGTGGCGTCGCAAGGGCTGAATACGGTGTCGGTGACGCAGGCGACCGGCTCGACCGAAGCGGGCGTCCGGGACATGGAGTTCGCGCTCGCCCATTTGTTAGGCATGCGTGAGGTGGACGGCACGCGCATCGGCACCGCGGGATTCAGCCTGGGCGGACTCTGGGCGCTGGTGTTGGCGATGCGAAACGCGCGCGTCCGCGGAGTCGTGGGGCTCGATCCGGCGTTCATCTTCGAGCGAACAAGCGCCTCGCTTCGCGCATCGCCGCTCTTCGATTCGACGCGCTTCGCTACGCCGCTCCTGGTGTTCGCGCAGCGAGACGGCGAGTGGGCTCCCGAGGTGATCGAGGCGTTGCGCGCGGCGCCGCGGTTCACGATCCGGATCGCCGGGATGGATCACACCGATTTCTCCTCCTACGGTGCCGCCCTACGCAACCATCTTGGCGCCGCCGCCCGCGAGCCGGCGATGCGTCATCGCCTGAACGGTTTCGTCGCCGTTGCGACGTACGTGCGCGATTTCCTCGACGCCTTCGTGAAAGGCGACGAAGCGCGTGCGCTGGCGATCAGGTCGAAGCCGAGGTGGGGTGGAGTGAAGTCGGAGGACGTCGACTTCAGCTTTCGGCTTGGAGCGCCGGTCGTAGAACAATAGGGAGGGGAAAGCGGGAAGCGGGAAGCGGGAAGCGCAGGCGGATTTGGAGCTCATCCGGTGTGCTTGCGCTTCCCGCTTCCCGCTTCCCGCTTCCCGCTTCCCGCTAGCGGCTACTGCAGCACCTTCCCGTACGGCGCCACCTGCTCCGCGATCTGCTTCTCATCGCCGACCACGACGATCGTCATCTTCGCCGGATCGAGATAGCTCTGCATCACGCGCTGCACGTCGGCTGGCGTCACGGCCATGACGTTGCTGACCACCGAGTTCAGGTACTCCTCACCGAGGCCATGGATCTCCGTGAACTCGAGCTGGTTGATGATGCCCTGACGCGTCGAGTTCTGGAGCACGAAGATGCCAGCCAGGTAGTTCTGGATGCCCTTCAGCTCGTCGGCCGACGGCGGCTCCTTTCGGAGCTTGTCGACCTCGAAAAAGATCTCCTTCAGCGAGGCGCCGGTGACATTCGTCGTCACGTCGGCCACCTCGACCCAGTACGCGCTCTTGGGCCGCGCGCTCACCTGACTGTTAGGCGAATAGGTGTAGCCCTTGTTCTCGCGGATGTTGCTGGTGATGCGGGAGCCGAACGAGCCACCGAGAATGGCATCGGTCACTCGCATCGCCTGATAGTCCTTGTTGGATGGATCGACGACGGGTAGCCCCATGTAGATCGTCGACTGCACGGCGGCAGGCCGGTCGATGACGTAGACGGCGCGATCGCTCTTGGCCGTCGCCAGCGGCGCCGACTGCGGCGTGCCACGCTTCCAGCTCGAGAACGCCTGGCGGATCGCTTGTTCCACCGCCGCGCCGTCGAACTTCCCGGCGACGTAGAGGTGAGAGCGCGCGGCGCCGAAGTTCTGCTCGTAGAACTGCTTCACCTGATCGACGGTGTATCCCTGGAGCTGCTGCTCGGTGGGGAAGATCCGCCCGTACGGGTGATTTCCGTAGAGCACCTGCCGGAACTTCTCCAGCCCCATCTGCTGCGGCTGCGACTTGGCAATCGACAGCTGGCGCACGCGATTGGCCTTGAGACGGGAGAGCTCGCTCTCGGGGAAGCGCGGGTTCTGTACGACGTCGGCCAGCAGCCTAACGAACGCCGGTGCGTTCTCGCCGAGCACGTCACCGAAGATGTCGGTCTGATCCGACTGCACCGCGATCGTCAAGCCACCACCCATGCGGGCAGTTTCCTCCGCGATCTGCGCGGCGGTGCGCGAGGTGGTACCCTCGCGCATGAGGTCGCCGGTGAGATCGGCCAGCCAGGTCTGTCCTTGCGCTTCGTTCACGTTGCCGGCGCGCACCATCAGCTCGATCGTCGCCTTCGGCGTTTCGCCGTAAGGGATCAGCGTGACCTGAAGTCCGTTCGGCAGCGCGAAGTTGCGCTTTGCCGGGAGCGTGAAGTTCTTGGGGGTACCACCCTCCGGCGGCGCTTGCTTCTGCTGCGCGCGAACCGGCACCGGGATGATCTGCGCGGCAACCGCCGCCAGTGCACCGGCCGTTACGAGTTTCATCAGTCGCATGGTCATGTCTCCGCTCACGAGCCCTTCTTGCCGGGCTCGATCGTCAGCACGGTCCGGTTGGTTGTACGCAGATATTCCTGTGCGGTGCGCTGGATGATCTCCGGCGTCACTTTGGCGAACTCACTCTCGATGCGGTTCACTCCGTTCGGATCGTCGTCGAAGAGCGCGTACGACGCGAGGAGATCGGCGCGGCCGAAGCCGAAAAACTGATCGATCGTGTCGTACAAGTTGGAACGCATCTTCACGCGCGCTCTGTCGAGCGTCGCCTGATCGACCGGGGTCGTGCGAAGCCGCTCGATCTGCGATTCGATCGCGGTGAGAATCGTGTCCGCGGACTTGTCGCTATCGTGGAAGAGGGAGACCGTCCACAACATCGGGCCGTTGTAGTTGAACTGGTTGCCGAGCCCGATGTTGATGCCGGCGTTGACACCACCGGTGAGACCGCGCTTCTGCACCAGCTCCTGGTAGAACCAGCTGTCGCGCCCTTGAGCCAGGATCTGGTCGATCAGGCCCATCGCATACCACTCCGGTGTGTTGCGGGCCGGGACGTGCCAGGCGATGCCTAACGCGGGGCGGGTGGCGAGCGGATCGGGTTTGTTTGCGCGCTTCTCCTTTTCCTGCCGCGGCTCGGCCAGGTCGACCTTGGCGGGCTGTGGCTGCGCCGGGATGTCCGAGAAGTACTTGCGGACCATCTGCATGGCGTCGGCCGCCCTGAAGTCGCCGACGACGACCAGCACCGCGTTGTTAGGCGCGTAGTACGTCTTGAAGAAGGATGCGACGTCGTCCAGCGTAGCGGCGTCGAGGTCCTTCAGATCGCCATAGAAGTTGTGCGCGTTGTACCAGTTCGTGTTCGCGTACTGCGGCATATCCAGCCATGGGAAGCCGCCGTACGGCGTGTTGAGCACGTTCACGCGCACTTCGCTCTTCACCACGCCCTGCTGGTTGGTGAGGTTTTCCTGGGTGATGGCGAGTCCGCGCATGCGGTCGGCCTCGGCCCACAGGAAGGTCTCCAGCTTGTGCGCGGGGACGATCTCGAAGTAGTTGGTGTAGTCGAAGCGCGTCGATCCGTTGAGGACGCCGCCGTTCTTCTGCACCAGCTGGATCAGCTCGAGCTTGCCCAGGTTCTGCGAGCCCTGGAACATCATGTGCTCGAAGAGGTGCGCGAAGCCCGTGCGGTCGCGCGGCTCGATGCGGAAGCCGATGTTGTAGTAGGCGGCTACGGTCACGATGGGCGCCGTGTGGTCTTCGGAGAGCACGACCTTGAGGCCGTTGGGCAGCTTCTCGTAGACGACAGGGATGTTGAGCGGCGCGCTTGTCGAAGCGGCGGCCGTGGCGGCGCTGGTCGCGCTGGGAGCAGGCGCCGGCGCTGGTGCGCTCGACGTCGCCGTATTCTGTGCGCAGGCGAGCGCCGTCGCGAGCGGCGCGAGCGCCGCCAAGCGCGTCAGTGAGCTCATGAGGGTCTCCAAAAAGGCGTTGGTCAGACTAGAAAGCGTAGAGGGGGGTCAGGCCAAGTTCAAGCTGCATGGGACGAGTTGCTTGCAGGCGGGATGATCGCAAATGTGCGATCACGGCTCGTGGCGAGCGGAGCTAATCGCACCTCGCACATTTCGATCGCACATGTGCGATGCAATCACATATCCGCGATGGCTTTCGCACATCGCACATACATGACTCATCTGACTTCGCTGTCTCTCGCTAAGTCTCGCCGCACGAACGGCTTTCCGTTCGACGTTCCGATCATCAAGTCTCTGAAATCGCTCGATCTCGACTCGCCGGTGACCTTCTTCGTCGGAGAGAACGGATCAGGGAAGTCGACTCTGCTGGAGAGTCTGGCGATCGCGGTGGGGCTGCCCGTCGTTGGCAGCGAAAGCGCCGAGCGCGACGCAACATTGGAAGCGCAGCGGCAGCTCGCGCGCGCTCTCAAGCTCACATGGAAGAAGCGGACGCATCGGGGATTCTTCTTGCGGGCCGAGGACTTCTTCGGGTTTGCGAAGTCCCTGTCCAAGATGCGGGCCGAGTTTCGTACACGTCTCGAGGAGCTCGAGGTCGAGTATCGCGATCGGTCCGACCAGGCGCGGAAGCTGGCCATGGGCCCCGCGCACGCATCGCTCGCCGACATGGAGCAGCGCTACGGCGCCGACCTGGACGCGAACTCGCACGGCCAGAGCTTTCTCAAGCTGTTCGGGTCGCGCTTCGTCCCCGGTGGACTCTATCTGCTCGATGAGCCCGAGGCGCCGCTCTCACCGCAGAGCCAGCTGGGCCTCATGGCGATGCTGCACGAGATGGTGGGGAAGGACGGGCAATTCATCATCGCTACCCATTCGCCAATCCTGCTCGCGTTTCCCGGCGCTCGAATCTACGACTTCGATCGCCTGCCGCCCGTCTCCGTGAAATACGAGGACCTCGAGCACGTGGCGCTCACGCGTGAGTTCCTGATCGCACCGGAGCGATTCCTCTCCAAGTTGCTGCGCGACACGTGACGCGCGTCAGCTTTCGCTCAAACGGCGTCCGGCTGCGGGCGAGGCTCGGGGATCGGCTCCGGATCGGGCACGGGAATCGGAATCGGCCGCGGCGTCGGCTCCGGATCGGGAAAGGGAACCGGGTTCGGCGGCGGCTCCGGTGTGTGACGCTCCAGCATTGAACGGCTCCAATCAGGACAGTCGATTCAATCGCAACGCCCGGACCATCTCGCCGCGTTTCGTTCCGTCACCGCCATCCGGCATCACGGATGAGGCGCCGAGTCGGGTGGATCGAGGGCGACACTCAGGCGAAGCTCGGCATCCAACGCATCGATCAGGGATCCGCCGTTCGAGATCACGCGGCGTGCGCCTACCATGCGCGATTTGAACCATTTTCCGCGCTTCGTTGAAAGATCGTCATAGCGTACGCCGCCGCCGCTCGACGTCGAGTGGATGATCCGGTTGTTGCCGGCGTAGATCGCGACATGATCCACCCGCGAGCCGTTCTGCGCGAAGAAGATCAGATCGCCGCGGCGCAGGCTCGTCGAGCGCGCCGTGACTTTCGATCCGACGGTCGATTGCTGGCGAGAGGTCCGCGGCAGCTCCACCTTGTGGCGCCCGAACACGTATTGGACGAAGCCCGAACAATCGAAGCCCTTCGGTGTCGTCCCGCCCCATATATACGGCGTTCCCACATATCGGTCCGCGGTCGTCAGCAGGCGCGTCGAGGTCACGGCACTGCCGCTGCTCGATCCGGTCTTGGAGCCTGTCGTCTTCGCTCCGGTACGCCGGCCGCCGCCCCCGATGACGCCTCCCACATCAGCCACACCAACGCGGCTGGAGACGCGAACCGACTGTCCATTCGTTGACAGCGTGATGCCTCCAATTGAGATGGAGGCCGGGATCGACTGGGCCAGGAGCGGCGCAGGCAAGAGTATTCCAGCAAGAAGTCGCAGCATGGGAAACTGAAGGTGTCGCCGCCCGAAAGGCATCAAGGGTGCCTCACGAGTTCGTGCGCTCATCGCATTGCCGATTAGCGACTTACCACGCAATGCACGTCGACGAGCTTCTACCAATTGTTCACCGTCGGCGACGATCGCCCGTCATCCCCGAGGGACAGCGACGGGTCAAGACATTGTGTTGCTCGTCCCATCGATCTTGCGGGTGGGGCACCCGCATGCAATAAGTGTGGAGGTCGATTGTCCTCCCTCGGCAGTTCTCCGGTCTACCCTCATGCGACACCTCCGCCGCACCGCCATCGTCCTCGCGCTTCTCATCCCGCTCCTGACTGGCGGGTTTTTCTTGCAGTCGCGCGTGATTCGAGACAGCGCTTCACGATTCGATCAGGTGCGGATGCTGGTCGCGGGGCGGTTCGTCGATTCGTTGTCCGAAGCAGCGTTGTACGAGCGCGCGGCCCGCGGTCTCGTCTCGCAGCTCGATGATCCCTACGCCGCACTCTATAGTCCGGACGAGCTGCGCGCGTTCACGCAGGAGACCTACGGCCGCTACGCGGGCGTGGGCATGGTAGTGGAGGATCAGGAAGGAAGCGCAATCGTCACGCGCGTGTATCCGCGCACGCCCGCCGAGGGTGCCGGCGTCATCGAAGGGGACAGCATCGTGGCGGTCGAGGGGCGTGAGACTCGCGGCTGGGAGCTCCGTCAGGTGACCGACGCGCTCAAGGGCGAGCCCGGGAGCGCCGTCTCCATCACCCTGGGCCGGCCGTACTCGGGACAGCGCTTCAATCGGCGCCTAACGAGATCGGAGATTCACATCCCGGCGGTTCCGTACGCGATGATGCTCGAAGGGCAGATCGGCTACGTCCCGTTGGTGCGCTTCAACGAGACATCGGCGGAAGAAACTCGTCAGGCAGCGCGCCGTCTCATCGGGCGCGGCGCGAAGGGGTTGGTACTCGACCTGCGCGGCAACGGCGGCGGCATCGTCGACCAAGCGGTGGCGATCGCCGGGTATTTCCTGCATCCAGGGCAGGAAGTGATGAGTGTCCGGGGCCGCGCAGGTCAGTCCCGCATTTACCTGTCACGCGAGAAGCCGATCTCCACGTCGCTGCCGCTGGTGGTGCTGGTCGACGGCGGCTCGGCGTCCGCGTCGGAGATCGTCGCCGGCGCGCTTCAGGACCACGACCGCGCGCTGATCGTCGGCACGACGTCGTTCGGAAAGGGACTCGAGCAGGGCGTGTTCTCGCTTCAGGGCGGCTGGGCGCTCAAGATGACGACCGCCAAGTGGTACGCGCCCAGCGGTCGCTCGATTCACAAGGATCGGCGGATGCAGAACGGCCGGCTGGCCGAGCTGCCCGATTCGATGGAGAGCGACAGTGTGAAGCGGAACCGCCCAATGTTCCGCTCGGGCGCGGGCCGTGTGGTGTACGGCGGCGGCGCGGTGACGCCCGATCTCATCGTGAATCCGGATACACTTTCGAGCGGCGAGCAGAAGCTGGCGCGTGCGCTCGGACTGCAGGCGCAGCGGAGCTACCTCGCCGTGTCGCGCTACGCGTGGGAGCTCAAGCCGGGGATCCGCGCGGACTTCGTCGTCCAGCCGCAGTGGCGGCAGGAGCTCTATCGACGGCTGCGCGCGGCCACCGTCACCGTCGACAGCTCGCTCTTCTTCACCGAGAGCGGCTACGTCGACCGCCTGCTCGAGATCCGACTCGCGCGCGTGACATTCGGCGATTCGGCCGTGAAGCAGCGTACGCTACGCGATGACGCGCAGCTCCTGCGCGCGCTCGAGATGATGCGCGCGTCGAACAGCCAGCAGGAGCTCTTCGCGCGCGTGGAGCGGGAGCGGAGCAGACTCAGCTCCATGTGACATCGTAACTCGGCCCTCGGCACTCGGCCCTCGGCGTTGTGGCGAAGAAGGACTCGACCGTCACGGGCCGAGGGCCGAGTGCCGAGGGCCGAGTCACGATTAGATTTCCACCATGCTAGAAAAAGAAACTCCCGACCATCACGACGCGGATCTGCTCCTCAAGCTCTACGATCTGCGCCGCGAAGACGTCATGCGTGCCTCGCGCAACTCGATTCGCGAGCAGTACTGGCCAAAGACCGCCGACGAAGCGCTGGCTGTCACCAAGCCGAGCCATCCACTCAATGCCGCATACAGACAGGTCGGCACGTACTGGGAGATGGCGTATGGCATGGCCCGCCACGGAATCATCCACGCCGACTACATGGTGGAATTCTGCGGCGAAGGACTGCTGCTTTTCGCCAAGATCGAGCCGTATCTGGCGGAGATCCGCAAGACGCAGCCGCGCGCGTTCGTGAATGCCGAGTGGGTGGCGACCACGACGGACATGGGGAAGCGGATCATGGAGAGCATGCGAAAGCGGGTGAAAGAGCGGGCGTGAGGAGAGCTGCAGTGGGCAATTAGCCTTCCGCGTTGGGGAATCCGGAACGACCAATGCCTAATGCCTAATTCCGCAGTTAGCTTTCCCTCATGGCTTCCCCAGAAGAGAAGAAAGAGAAAAAGAAAGGACCCTCGCTTTCCGCAGTCTGGCGCGAAGCACGGGCGCTCATCTGGGCGCACCGCGGCTATCTCGCCCTTGGCCTCGGCATCATGCTCGTCAATCGGCTCGTCGGCCTGGTACTGCCGGCGAGCTCGAAGTTTTTGATCGACGACGTCATCGGACAGCAGCGCACCGACTTGCTCATCCCCCTCGCCCTCGCCGCGGCCGGGGCGACGCTGGTGCAGGCGGCTACGTCGTTCGCGCTTTCGCAGGTGATGAGCATCACCGCGCAGCGCGCCATCACCGAGATGCGCAAGGATGTACAGAAGCACGTGCTGCGTCTCCCGGTCGGCTACTTCGACTCGACCCAGAGCGGCGTGCTCATCTCACGCATCATGACCGACGCCGAAGGGATCAGGAATCTCGTCGGCACCGGACTCGTGCAGCTCAGCGGCGGCCTGGTCACCGCGCTCCTCGCGCTCGGCGTGCTCTTCTGGCTCAACTGGAAGCTCACGGTGTTGACGCTGGCGCTGCTGCTGCTCTTCGGCGCCGGGATGTCGATGGCGTTCACGAAGCTCCGTCCGATCTTTCGGGAGCGCAGCGTCATCAATGCCGAAGTCACCGGCCGCCTGGCGCAGTCCATGGGCGGCATCCGCATCGTGAAGACGTATACCGCCGAGCGGCGCGAGCAAGTCGTGTTCGCGCGCGGCGTGCACCGGCTCTTCCGCAACGTCGCCAGGACGATCACCGGAATCTCGGCACTGCACGCGTTCACCACCGTGCTCATCGGCGCGGTGGGTGTGCTCGTCATCATCTTCGGTGGCCGCGCGATCCTGAGTGGCACCATGACGCTCGGCGACTTGGTCATGTACATCTTCTTCATCGGGTTGGTGGCCGCGCCGCTGGTGCAGATCGCGTCGATCGGCACGCAGATCTCGGAGGCCTTCGCGGGGCTCGACCGCATCCGCGAGATCCGGGAGATGACCACCGAGGATGCGGCGGACGGCACTCGTCAGGCAGTGGGCGACATCAAGGGTGACGTCCGCTTCGAGCGGGTGACATTCGAGTACAACGCCGGCGTTCCGGTGCTGCGTGACGTGTCCTTCCGCGCGCCGGCGGGAACTACGACGGCCCTGGTCGGCAGCAGTGGATCGGGGAAGAGCACGCTGATCAGCCTGGTCATGGCGTTCAACCAGCCGAAGAGCGGAAAGATCTACATCGATGGACGCGATCAGGCATCGCTCAAGCTCGGCGACTACCGCTCGCGCCTGGGCGTGGTCCTACAGGACAACTTTCTCTTCGACGGGACGGTCGCCGAGAACATTCGCTTTTCGCGGCCGGACGCGACGATGGACGACGTGCGTACTGTTGCCCGCATCGCCCACGCGGCGGAGTTCATCGAGCAGTTCGAGAACAAGTATGACACCATCGTCGGGGAGCGAGGAGTCAAGCTCTCCGGCGGACAGCGTCAGCGGGTGGCGATCGCGCGCGCGATTCTGGCCGACCCGCGCATTCTCATTCTGGATGAGGCGACGTCCAGCCTCGACAGCGAAAGCGAGGCGCTCATCCAGGACGGATTGCGCAATCTCCGGCGCGGACGCACGACGTTCGTCATCGCGCACCGTCTCTCGACGATCGCCAGCGCCGACCAGATCCTGGTGATCGAGAACGGCCAGATCATCGAGCGCGGCACGCACCGCGAGCTGCTCGCGTTAGGCGGCCGTTACCGCGAGCTGTACGACAAGCAGTACAACTTCGAGCGCGATCGCTTCATCAATCCGGGAGAGGAGCTGGTCGAGGAAGAGACGCCGCCGCCGGAGCTCCCAGCGATCCGCACGCCGAGCCCGAGCAGCCTCTGACTCGCTAGTCGATGGCGCCGAACGATCGACTGAGGATGACCTGGATCGTGCGCGGCTGACCAGGCGTCAGAAACCGCTCCAGCACATCGCCCGCGCCCTGATTGATGTTGAAGGTGCCGAACGACGCGTACTCGCGATCGAAGAGATTGCGGACCACGAGCTGAACTCCCCACCCCCCGACGTCGTAGCCCGCTCTGACGTTCGTGATCCAGAAGCCCGCGATGGGCGAGGTTTCGTTCGCTTCGTCGCCGCGCAGCCAACGCTCGCCGGTATAGCGCAGGTCGACGCCGAGCTCGGCTCCGGCCGGCAGTCGAAACGAGCCGCCGATCGACGCCGTGTGATCGGGCACCAGGGAGAGCCGGTCGCCTGGCTCGGTTTCGTTCTCGCCGCCCGCCGCTTCGCGGATGCTGAAGATCTCCGCTTCGGTCTGGAAAGTCGCTCGCGTGTAGGCGTAGTTCGTGTACAAGGTGTGTCCCCCTGTCACGTTCACACGTGCATCGAGCTCCACGCCCTCGCGCCGTGTGCGATCGATGTTGGAGAAGAAGCCATCGATCGTCGAGCCCTCGGGCTCGTCCTCGTCTTCGAACGGAAAGAGGTAGATGTCATCTCGGACGTTGGTCCGATAGGCGGAGGCGCTCACGTGAAGTGGGCCTCGATCCCATGCAGCCCCGACTTCGAAGGTGGTCGCCACGACCGGATCGAGCGGTGGATCATCGCCTAACGCGAAGGGGAGGGGACAGGGCTCCTCCGGATCGGCGCACGCAAGCTCGATGACTGCCGGCGCGCGGAAGCTCTGCCCGACGGAGGCATACACCGAGGCACCGCGAGCCACCTGGACGCTGACACCGCCGCGTGGACTCACTCGATGAAAGGTGCTGGTCGTGTCGCGCGTGGGATCGAGCTGATTCTCGAACGGCACGCGCACCACGTCGTAGCGCAAGCCGCCCGAGAAGGTCACGCGCCCGACGAAGTAATCGGCGAGGGCGAAGACGTCCGCCTGCCGCAACGGACTCTTCACATCGGTCGTCAAGCCAGGATCGATGCGCTCGGCGAAGAGGCGAATGCGCACGCTGCTCAGCGACCCGCCGCCCCCCAAGCGAAGTCCCAGCGTTCCGTCGCCTAACGAGCGAGCCATCCGCCAATCGGCACTGACTCCGGTGGTACGATTCCTGGAGAACCCGCGTACGTCGGGGTCGTCGGCCTGGCTGACGTTGAATCGCTCGGCGTCGTGCCGGCGATGGTAAAGATTCAGGTTGCCGCGGCCGGCTCCGATCTGCCGATAGCCGGAGAGCGCGACGTGCAGCTGCTCGAGGTCCTCGAAGTCGCCTGCCGTGAGATTCGAATCCGGATTGATGCGGAAGACGCTCTGCGGAAGCGAGCCCGCGGTCTCCGCCTTCGAGCGCGCGCCGAAGACCTGCATGCCATATCCGGCGCGCTCTCCGTAACGGCCGACGTTCACCAGACCGTTGTAGCCGTGGGCGTCGGTGAGCTGTCGCCATCCGCCTTCTCGCTCCCAGCCGCCTCCGGCGTAATAGCTCCAATCGCTCGAGAGGCCCGACGCGGAGGCCTCGACCGAGTATCGATCGTGAGAGCCACCGGCAACCTCCAGCTCTCCCTCGATGGGGCCGTCGCCGCGTCGTGTCACCAGGTTGACCGCGCCGCCTAACGAGTGCGGGCCTAACAGTGACGCCGTGCCGCTCAGCAGCTCGACGCGGCGCACATGTTCGAGCGGCAGGAGGTCGAAGTTGACCTGACCGGCGTCGGGCTCGTTCACCGGTACGCCGTCGACGAACACCGAGACTCCCTGCGGCAACCCGACGACGGGGCTGGCGGTGAAGCCGCGAGTGACCAGCGTGGGCTTGAACGCGCTGCCGAGGTCATCGTAGAGGGAGATCCCCGGCTGCATCGCCAAAGCTTCAGACAGTAATCGCGGCTCCCAAGCGTCGAGCTGATCGCCGCTGACCACGGAGATACGCGCCGGTATTCCGGAGCCGACCGCCGGTCCTGCCGCCGGCAGGAGCGATCCGATCACCTCGACTGTCGCCAGGCGGCGAGGAATCGAATCGCGCGCGGTTGTGTCGCGGGCGGGAGTCTGGGCGCTTAGGGAAGCGCCAAGAAGGGAAGCGAGAAGCGGGAGCGGAGCTATGCGATGACAGCAGGCCATCGGCGAATGTTAGTGCCCGCGCAGCCATGGCGGAGGTGGTCGCAACAACGCCATCAGCCATCCGCCATCCGACGCAACGAGATCGTCGCCTCAAGAACCGGATGGCTGATGGCGGATGGCTGATGGCCGATGCCGCTGTTCGTCTACCTCTTCTCGAACAGCTTCGCGTACTCCCCGTACCCCTCCGCTTCCAGCTTGCTCACTGGAATGAACCTCAACGCCGCGGAGTTGATGCAGTAGCGCAGTCCCGTCGGTGCCGGGCCGTCGTCGAAGATGTGGCCGAGGTGCGAATCGGCGTGCTTCGACCGCGCTTCCGTCCTCTCCATGAACAGCGAGCGATCCGTCCGCGTCGTGATGTTCTTCGAATCGAGCGGCTTGGTGAAGCTCGGCCACCCGGTGCCGGAGTCGAACTTGTCGAGCGAGCTGAACAGCGGCTCGCCGGACACGACGTCGACGTAGATCCCCGCCTCGTGGTTGTCCCAATACTCGTTGCGGTACGGCGGCTCCGTGCCCTCATGCTGCGTCACCTGGTACTGAATCGGGGTGAGGCTCCGCTTCAGATCCTCATCCTTGGGCTTCGTGTATCCCACTGGTCTCCATCCCGCTGAGGTAGTCCGTGGCTTGGATACCGACGACACTTTCGTCGGCTCGCCCCACAGCTCTTTCAGCCGTTGCGCGCGCCCGCAGTTCCACTTGTAGAACTTGTAGCGCACGGGGTTTTTCGTGTAGTAGTTCTGATGGTATTCCTCCGCCGCGTAGAAGGGCGCGGCGGCGACGATCTCGGTCACGATCGGCTTCTTGAATCGCTTCGAAGCATCGAGCTGCTGCTTCGACTGCTCGGCTAAGCGCCGCTGCTCCGCATCGTGATAGAAGATCGCCGAGCGATACTGCCGGCCGCGATCGCAAAACTGCGCGTCGGCAGTGAGCGGATCGACGTTGCGCCAAAAGGCATCGAGAAGCTGCTGGTAGCTCACGCGCGACGGGTCGAAAACAACCAGCACCGCCTCGGCGTGACCGGTGCCTCCGTCCGACACCTGCTCGTACGACGGATTTCGAACGGTACCGCCCGTATAGCCGGAGATCGTCGAGAGCACCCCAGGCACGTCGTCGAATGCCTCCTCGACGCACCAGAAGCAGCCGCCGGCGAAGGTCGCCGTATCACGCGCGCTGCCCTGGGTCTCGATCGCTGCCAATAGCTCGGCCGAGGCCTTCTGATCGCGCCCGACCAGACCCGCTATTCCGGCCCCTAACAACAGGGCCAGCAATACACCCGTTTTGCCCATTTTCTCTCCCTTGGGGGTCCATCTTTACGTCATCTGCTGTAGCGCAATTATCGTGGAAGAGTTCCCCAACCGCGGGAATCGGGAAGCGGGAAGCGACCGCCCGGCACACCTGATGAGTACCGTCTCCGCCCGCGCTTCCCGCTTCCCGCTTCCCGATTTCCGCTTCCCAATTTGGCTGGCGCCGAGTCCCGGTTTTTTGGCCCTTCGTCCCCACCCCATTGTGCGAGGGACGACACTAGCCCACTGTGCATGCGACGTTATTGCGACCCACCCCTCGTAGAGGATTCTCCAGCCATGTCACGACGCCTACTCTGCGCGCTCACAATCAGCGCGTTGGGCTGCGCTCCCGTCACCGCTCAAAACCCCGCGCCGGCTCCCGCGCCGAGTGGCGCGCAGCAAGCGCAAGGCGCCCAAGGACCACGCACCACGTATAAGAAGTTCGAGGAGCTCACCAAGGACGCCACCTACCGTCCCGGGTTCTTCGAGACGTACGAAAAAGAGGGACGCGTCTACCTGGCGATCCCCAAGCAGCGGCTCGGCGAGCAATTCCTGCTGACATACGAGATCGCGCAGGGGATGGGAAGCCGAAACGTCATCGGCGGCACGATGCTCAACATCTTCGAGGCATCGGCCGTGTCCATCGAGCGGCGCGGTGACAAGGTCTTCCTCCTCGAGCATCCGGTGCGCTACACCGCGCAGCCCGGGTCGCCGACCGAGAAGGCCGTCGCGCTGACCTTTGCGCCGTCGGTGCTCGACGCTGCCAAGATCGAATCGTTCCGCGGCGACTCCGCCGTCGTGTTCGACATGACCGACTGGATGCTCTCGGACCTGTCCGACATCGGCTCGCGCATGCGCGCGGCCGTGACTCCGCGCCCCGGCACGCCGGGACGTGCGACGCTGGACAAGAACCGCAGCTACATCGAATCGGTGAAGGGGTTCCCGGAGAATCTCAACGTCCGGGCCAAGCTCACCTTCGCGCCCGGGGAACCGATCTTCATTCAGTCGGTGACCGACAGCCGCTTCATCCCGGTGTCGATCCACTACAGCTTCGTCAAGCTCCCGGCGGAGCCGATGAAGCCGCGTCTCGCCGACGACCGGCTCGGCTACTACATGACGGTGCACAAGGATTTCTCGAGTCTCGACGATTCCTTCTTCCGTCGATACGTGCACAAGTGGCGTCTCGAGCCTGGCGAGAAGGTCGGCGACCTCTACAAGCCGAAGAAGCCGATCGTCTACTACATCGATCGCACGGTGCCGGAGGAGTATCGCCCGTACGTGATGGCCGGTGTCACCGCGTGGAACCGCGCGTTCGAGGCAGCGGGATTCAAGGATGCGATTCGCGCCGAGATTCTGCCTGACAGCGTCGACGCTGAGGATATCCGCTACGCGACGATCCGGTGGAACACGTCGGACATTCCGGACTACGGTGCCATCGGACCTTCCATGGTCGACCCGCGCACGGGTGAGGTGCTCGACGCCGACATCCTCGTTGAAGCGTCGATGATTCAGAACTTCCGTCGCTCGTGGAAGACTGTCGCCAGCCCGTCGATGGCCGCCGAAGCGGTGATAGGCACCGGGCTCGAGACGCTCGCCGGCGTGAACGCCGGCCTCGAGCACGCGACGATGGCGCCGACGATCGCCGCTCAGGGCGCGCTCCTTCGCGCGCTTCTGGTCGCCGATGGCACCATCGAGCCTAACGAGGCGGTGCCGAGTGAGATGGTGGGGCAGGCGATTCTCTGGGTTACGGCGCACGAAGTCGGGCACACGCTCGGCCTGCGTCACAACTTCCGTTCGTCCACCGACACGCCGCTCGACAAGCTATACGACCGCGAATTCCTCACCGAGAACGGGATCTACAGCTCGGTGATGGAATACCCGAGCATCAACGTGGCGCCCAAGGGCACCAAGAACGGCATCTTCTACAATACCGGCGTCGGCACGTACGACCGCTGGGTCATCGGCTACGGCTATCACTACGACGACGCGCACGCCGCGAAGCTCGCTCGTGAGGCGGCGAAGGCCGGTCACGCGTACGGCACCGACGAAGACGCGTACTCGCCAGGCGCGGTCGATCCGACGACGTCGATTTGGGATCTGAGCTCCGATCCGCTGACGTGGGGCAAGCAGCGCGCGGCACTCATCGCGTCGCTCTTTCCGACGCTGCCGGAGCGTGTGCTGACCGACAATTCGCGGTACGCCGATCTGACGGATGCCTTCCAGACGCTGTACGGACAGTATGTGCAGGCAGTCGCTACCAGCGTGAAGCACCTCGGCGGCCAGATGCTCTATCGCGACCATGCCGGCGATCCGGAAGGCCGCCCGCCGTTCGTGCCGGTACCGCGTGCAAGGCAGCTCGAGGCGCTGGCGTTCCTGACGACGTCGGGCTTCGGCGAGAAGTCCTTCCCGGTGCCGCGCGAAGTGGTAGCGAAGTTCGGTACGTCGCGGTGGGCGCACTGGGGCGAGACCATGACGTTCAATGGCCGCAACGACTATCCGTGGCACGAGCAGGTTCTCAACACGCAACGGACGCTGCTCAACGCCGCGACGCAGCCGCTGGTGTTCGCCCGCATTCGCGACGCCGAGCTCAAGTTCGGCGCCAAGAACGTGGTGACGATCCCCGAACTGATGAACGGTTTGACGTCGTCGATCTGGAGCGAGGTGTGGACGGGCGCCGCTCGCAACGTGAGCTCGAACCGCCGCGACCTACAGCGCGCCTATCTCGATCGGATGACGGAGATCGTGGTGGGCAATCCGGAAAGGCTTCCGGCCGATGCGCGGTCCGTCGGTCGGGCGCAGCTCGCCGAGCTCAAGCGCCGCGTCGACTTGCGCCGCCTGGCCGCCGGCTCACTCGATGCCTACACCCGCGCTCACTTCACCGAAAGCTCGGCCCGCATCGCCAAGATCTTGGAAGCGGGCTTGACTGAAAGCGTCCCGAGGACACCGCCGCCGCAGCAAGACGAGTAGTAAAAGGCAGATGTGCGAAGGCCATCGCGGATGCAATCACATATCCGCGATGGCTTTCGCACATCGCACATCTTCACTTTTCGTAGACGATTTTTCCGCCGACCATCACCATGACCGCTTCCGTCTTCGGCAGGTCGGCTAGCGGCACGCGGAAGATGTCCTGCGACAGTACCGCCAGATCGGCCAGCATTCCGGCCATGAGCGTGCCCTTTCGCTCATCCATTCCTTCGACTTCCGCCGAGCCGCGCGTGTAAGCCACCACCGCCTGCTCGCGCGTCAACGCCTCGCCCGGCGTCGTAGGGTGCGTCACCGCTGACATCATGTTGCGATACGGGCTCAACTCGCCATCCGAGCCAAACCCGAGCGGGATGCCCTGCCTGACGAGTGTCTTGAGCGGCTGCCAGATCGGCGTCACGTGCCGCGGCAGACGGCGGCGGGCGATCTCGGTCATCGTCAAACGCGCGGGATTCTGCACGACCGCCAGCCCGACACGCTTCGACTGGAGAATGAAGTCCGGCAGCAGACCGTCCGCGTCATCCAGACGCAGACGACGCGCGCGCCACCGCTGGAACGTCGCTGTGTCGCTCATCGCCGACAGTACGAGGGCGATCGAGCTGTCGCCGGACGCGCGAAGGAGGCTCGCATCCCGCGAAGTAAACGCTTCGGTCACCATCGCCCGAACCGTGTCGGGCCCGAAGAAACCACGCCCGAACCATCCCGCACGATCCGCGTATTCCGCTCGGAGGAGCGAGCCGCGCTCCACGATGCTGCCATCCACGATCCACGTCGTGCCTGACAAGGTCACCAGCGACGCCGGGCGCGGCGCGGTAAGGCGCGGCTCGGCCACCCGTCCGCGCGCGTCGGTCATGGGAAAGCGGATCAACCGCCAGCGAATCGGCGACTGCGACGCTACCAGGGCTCGCAGTGCGGCATCACTCGGCTGGTACTTGGATACCAGCTGCAGCGAAGTGAAGCCGAGCCGCATCGCGTTGTCGGCATACGCGCGGTAGAGCGCCGTAAACGCCGAGTCGGAGCGACGGCCGGCAAGCGCGCGCTCGAGCGACCATTGCGCGTAGCCGTAGGCGAAACCTGTTATGCGTCCGGTGCTGTCGCGTTCGAACCAGCCTCCGACAGGATCGGGGATCGTGTCGGCCATTCCGAGCTCGGCGAGGGCGACGGAGTTGAGTAGTACGCCGTGGCCACTCACTGAAGACAGCACCACAGGGTTTCGAGCCGACACACGATCGAGTGCCGTGCGCGTAGCTCCTCGGTCGAGAAGCGCGTTCGGACTCAACGCCCCACGAATCCAGGCTCCCTCCGGTAGTCTGCGTGCCGCATCGCGTACCGCGTCGAGTACATCGCGCACGGACGGATCATCGCGGCGGAAGCGGAGCAGCTCGCCAACATCGCTGGCACCTATGTATACGCGCGCGTCGTTCAGGCCCGGAATGACCGTGCGGCCGGCCAGCGGTATCTCTTTCGTGTCGGGACCAGCCAACAATCGGATCTCGACGTTCGACCCCACGGCCATCACCTTGTCACCGCGAATGGCAATGGCCTGCACGTACGGGCGACGGAAATCCGACGTGAAGATCTTGCCGCCGGTGAGGATCAGCTCAGCGCGTTGGCGGCGTTGACGCTGTTGCGCCTCGGCCGACGACACGAGGAAAACGAGCAACAGCAAGAGTCTGAAGTGCATTCAAGTCCCGGTTGGGCGAACGAGAAAGGAGCGGGGAATGTGCAGATGCTAGACGCGTGCTGCTAGATTATCGCATGGCTTCATCGACTGATCTGACACTCGCCCTCCCCGAATCCCCGGACGCGTTCGCAAACGCCACGTGGGAGGACATTCTTCCGTACTACGAGCGCCTGGCCACGGTTCCGCTCGAACCGGCGCGCATGCCGGCGTGGCTCGCCAACTGGTCGCATCTCGAAGAGCTCGTGGGTGAGGCAGCCGAGCTGGCGTCGATCGCGTTCACGTCCGACACGACCGATCCGGCGAAGGAAGCTGCGCATCTTCGCTTCTCGACCGAGATCATGCCGCGTTTGCACGAGCAGTCCGTGCGTCTGGCCAAACGATTGCTCGACACCGGCTACTCGCGTCCGGATCTCGAAACGATCATCGAGGAGTTCCGCACTGACGCCGCGATCTTTCGCGAGGAGAACGTACCGCTCTTTTCGGAGCTGGAGGAGCTCGGTGCATCCTATGAGAAGATCACAGGAGGGATGACGGTCGAGTGGGAAGGTGAGCGAAAGACCCTGCCACAGCTGCAGCCGTTCATGAAGCTGCCGGATCGCGGCGTGCGGGAGCGTGCGTGGCGCCTCTCCTTCGAGCCGTACATCGAGCATCACGCCGACATGGCCGACATCTTCGACCGGATGCTCGATCGTCGTCAGGCGGTAGCACGAAACGCCGGGTTTTCCACCTTCGAAGAATACGCATACAAGTCGAAACACCGTTTCGATTACACGCCGGCCGACGTCGCCCGCTTTCATAGGTCGGTAGAAGCCGCAGTCGTGCCGGCGGTGGAGCGACTGCATGCATACAGACGCGAGCGCTTAGGCGTGCCGACGCTGCGGCCGTGGGACCTGAGCGTCGACCTTCACCGCACTGGTCCTCTCAAGGCCTTCGATGACGTCGACACATTCGTCAGGCAGGCGGGGCGTGTCTTCGGCCGCGTGGACGACGAGCTTGGCGCGCAATTCAGCCTCATGGCATCGGAGGGTTTGCTCGATCTCGCCAGTCGTGAAGGAAAAGCACCTGGCGGATATTGCACCACTCTGCACAGTCGCGGGCGCCCGTTCATCTTCATGAATGCCGTGGGTGTGCCTGACGACGTGAATACGCTGGTGCACGAGGCAGGGCACTGCTTTCACGCCTTCGCGGCGAGGGACCTGCCATTCATCTGGCAGCGTGGGACGGGGATGGAGGCGGCGGAGCTAGCCTCGATGTCCATGGAGCTGCTGGCGTCGCCCTTCCTCGCGCGTCCGGAAGGGTATTACGCCACGGCCGATGTTAGGCACGCATGGATCGAGCATCTGGAGGACATTCTGATCTCGCTCCCGCACATCGCGTCGGTCGATGCATTCCAGAGCTGGTTGTACACGAACGATGCGGCGCGCGATCGTGACGCGCGCGACCGCGCGTGGCTCGACATTCGCGCGCGTTTCGAGCGGGGCGTTGATTGGAGCGGATTGGAGCGGCAGCGTGTCGCGCGATGGTATCGTCAGCTCCACATCTTTCTCAGTCCGTTCTACTACATCGAGTATGGGCTGGCGCAGCTGGGCGCGCTTCAGGTGTGGCGCAACGCGATGCGCGATCCTCGCGACGCCGTAGCGCGCTACAAGCGTGCATTGAGCCTGGGCGGCACTCGTCGGTTGCCCGAGATCTATGCCGCTGCCGGTGCCTCGCTCGTCTTCGATGCGGAGCCGATGGCCGAGCTGGTGGAGATCGTCGAGGCCCGGCTCAATCAGCTTCGCGAAGAGGCCGAAGCGGAGAAATCGGCTCTCGTCTGACACGCCAGCGCGAATCGCGCGAATCGCTAGCGACAACTCGTGGGTCTTCGCCGCCAATTGTTCATACTAGGTGCCGCGCTCGGGCTCGCCGGTTGCGCGAGCGCCGGCCCCTACAGGTTCGGGCCGGACGGGCCGCTTCCCTGTGAGCGCGCGGCCTGCGCGGTCGACCTCGGCAATTATCGATCGATCCAAGATCGAGAGGGGCAGGACTCCGCTCTGGTCATGGCGGTGGCGATCTCGGGTGGCGGTCATCGCTCGGCGAACTTCGCCACTGGTGTGCTTCTCGGCCTCGAGCAGATCGCGTACGGAAGCGCGCGTCTTCTCGGCGAGATCGACTACTTGTCGACCGTATCAGGCGGTGGGTTCGCCGCGTCGGCGTATCTCACCGCGCTGCTCGAGCACCAACGTGCCGGGACCGGGGACTTCAGCTACGCCGAGTGGTTCATCGCGAATTGCGGTGTCGGTGCGCGCGACGAGGATCGTTGTCGGGCCCACAGCCTGACGCGGAGTTACGAGGGGCTTTTCGCGTGGGTGCGGCATCCGGAGATCATTTTCACGTCAGTCACCGGCGGCGATCTCCTGGAGCGCGACATCGACACGCGTCTCCTGAGCACGTGGACGCTTGGTGAGGATGGCCGACTCGTCAGGCGCTCGACGACGCTCCGGGATGTGTTCGTGCCTCGTGACAGTGCGCGGCGGCCGACGCTGCCGTACTGGGTGGCCAACGCGGCGTTGTACAGAAACGGCGCGATCTTTCCTTTCACGCCAGATGTGCTGCGACGTTATCAGGTCTCGAGGTACCGTCACCGCCTCGATCGCGACACGCTGGCCGATCCGTACGACATGCCACTGGCGGTGGGCGCGAAGGCGAGTGTGAGCGTGCCCGGTCTCATTCCGCTGACGACGCTGGAAAGCCATCCGCGGCGTCGCTTTCGATATCTGCGTCTGCTCGACGGCGGGGTTGCCGACAACCTTGGCGTGCTCACCGCGGCGGATCTCTTGTGTCAGGACACGCTGCGCATGACGTCAGCGAACAGCGCCGGCTCGTCACGTCGTCGATTCATGTTGGTGATCGATGCGTATCAGGAAGATGGGATGCCGTACGATGCGAGCCCGAGGTCGAGCGCGCTCGGCAACATCATCCGCGCGGCGGTGGTGGGGCTCGATTCGTGGCGGGGCCGCTATGCGGGAGTCATGCGAACGTTCGGCGCACGGTGCGGCTTCGATATGGTCGCGCTCGACTTCTGGGCGCTCGATTCGCTAGGCGCGAATCCCTGGAGCGGCACGGCAGCGGAGCGCGAGGCCTGCGTGAACGAGATCGCGCCGTCGATTCCGCGCGATGGTGAAAGTGTCGAGCAGGCGTTGGCCCGGCTCAAGCGTGACGCGCAGGGTGTTCGCACTCGCTTTCGCATCACGGGGGATCAGCAGGATGTGTTGTTGACGGCGGGTAAGCTGGTGACGTGCTTTGCGAGGTCGGCGATACGGTCGGCGGTGGGCCCGGCACCGTAGTCCCGATGTATAGAATCGTGCCAGCCCCCTGGTGTGCATCTTGGGGACGCTCACGCGTCTATTGCGTAGCTAATGTCCGAACACCATCTGTAGATCTAATCGCTCTCCATCGCCGAGGGACGAGTGCTTCGCCTGGTCTACGTGCTGGGTACCGCATATGTGCTGCTCTGCGCGTACGTCGTTCGCTCGCGCGCGGAGCCCGACACGTCTTTCGTCGCAGCGGCCGTCCCGGTCGCGCCATTCGAGATTCCGACCGGCGACGCGTGGTTCCAGCGAATGAAGCCGTACTGCAACGCGGTCGAGGTCGAAGTTCGACACCGCGCGTTGCCGGCACCTCCAACGCCTGACGGCCAAGGATACAGCGCAGCCTGCTACGGTTTGGCGGGGCGCATTGATCGGGCTCGCGCCGCCATTCTCGCGCTTGCGCCGGAGCATCGCACACGTGCGGCGAACATCGTGTTCAACATCGGGCATCCGGTAGCGGACGCTGGCGACGACAAGTCGGCCGGCCCGATCATGAGCCTCGTCGTCGAATTCGCTCCCGACAACTACATGGCGCTGTATCACGCCGGCGTCTCGAACTACATCCTGGGAGAGCGGGCGCTCGCCAAGCCGCAGCTGGAGCGGTTTCTCGAGCTGTACAGGGCAGACGATGGCTGGCGGCGAAACGCGCTCGACGTGCTCGAGCGCATGCAGGCGAATCTTCCACCTCGTTAGGCACTGCTGATGGATCCACTCGCGCTCTCGCCCGGGGTGGTGCTCGCGGGGAGGTACGAGATCACGCGCGAGATCGGTCGCGGCGGATACTCGATCGTCTATCAGGCGCGCGACCGCCGCGTCGGCAGCGACGTCGCGGTCAAGCTCCTGGTGCCGCCGCCGGTCGTGGCGCACCTGGCGCGGGAGCGGATGCGCCGGGAGGTGCAGGCGGTACGTGAGCTCTCCCACGAGCACATCGTCGCCGTGTACGATCTGATCGAGGAGGAGACCCGCGCCTGCATCGTGATGGAGTACGTCGCCGGGCCCGACCTTCAAGCGCGAGTCCTGAGCGGCGGGGCGCTCACGGTGCCGCAGCTCGAGTCTGTCGGAAAGGGGATCGCCTCGGCGCTGGCGGCCGCACACCGGCACGGCATTCTCCACCGCGATGTGAAGCCGCAGAACATCTTGCTCGCGCCCGACGGTCGCGCGCGGCTCACCGACTTTGGCTCGGCGCGCGTCGACGGCCAGGCGAGCGTGACCCAGACCGGCGGGCTGGTGGGCACGCTCGCCTACACGGCGCCCGAGGTGCTCGCCGGACAGCGCGGCGACGCGCGCGCCGACGTCTTCTCGTTAGGCATGACCTTGTACTTCGCGGCCACGGGCGCGCTTCCACCCGGCACATCCCTGCACCTGCCGCCGCCGGCCGCGCCGGAAGGTCATCGGGCACGCGCATCGCGCCGCGACATCCCGGAGTGGCTCGATGGCATCATCGCACGCGCCACGGCCGCCGATCCACGCGACCGATTTCCGGCCGCCTCGGTACTTCTCACGGCGATCGAAGACCGCTCGGCGCAGTCGCTACCCGCACGCAAGCGCGGTCAGGAAGTCGATGTGGCGAGCGAGTCGTGCGTCATGTGCGGCGGGCTCGACGAGGTCGGCATTGGGCTCTGCACCCAGTGTAGAACGGCGCCCACATCTTCCGATGCGCTCATATTCGTGAGGCCCACGGCGGGCTCGTTCGAGCGTGAGAGCGCGCGCACGGTACTGACGTCGCTCCTCAAGGATTCGTCGGAAGGGGATCTGCGTGCGGCGCTCGGCGGTGAGCGCCCGCTGGCGCGCGTGCCGGCCGATGCGACCGAGGCCGTGGTCGAGCGACTCGTCAGGCGCGGCGTGCCCGTGCGTTCCGTGCCACTGGCCCGCACGTGGACGGTCGTGCCGCTCCCAATGTGGGTGCTCCTCGGATTGGTGATCGGCTTCGGTCTGACCGCGGGGATGGTGGAGCCGGTGTTCTCCGTCACCAGCCCGGTCGTTGCCGCCCTCATGGCGACGCTCGCGCTGAGCACGGCTCGCCGTCCGTTGCTCTCTCTGCGCGAGCGACGCTGGGCGCTCCCGAGCGGCGTGGCCGACGACGTTCGCGCAACCTTGCGCGCGCTGCCGCCCGGGCCCGCGCGGTCGCTGCTGACCGATGTGACGCGGCTGGCCGAGTCGGTCGTGAGCACCGTGCCTTCGAGCGAAGGCCGGCAGCGTGAAGAGGTGCTCGAGCTCTTGCGTGCGTGCTGCGAGGCGGCGAGGGATCTCGCGCACTTGGATGAGAGTCTGAAGGTGCTCGAAGCTCAACGCGACCGCCCGGATCGCTCGGCCCGGTGGATGGATGTGCTTGCGCGTTGCACGCGATCGCGTGACCGTCTCGTCCAACGAATGCTCGACGCCATCACCGTTTTGGGGGATGCCAGCACGCAGGCCGCAGGGAGCCGGGGCGCAGAGCTTCGGCTGGCGGAGATGACCGACGAGCTGGCGCGCACGGCGCGCGCCGAATCGGAAGCAGCCAAGGAAGTTGAAGCGATATTGGCGGCGGGAACGGCGCGAGCCGGCTGAGCACAATCGAGAGGGAGCGCACGATGACGGCTACCGCCGCACCGCGACGGGAGCTTCGGACTCGTCAGGCACGGTGGGCAGGAGCGCTGGCGCGCTGGCTGGGCGCGCGCCGCGTACGCCCGAATGCGATTTCGGTGATGTCGGTGGTATTCGCCCTCGTTGCCGGCGTAGCGCTCTGGATGGCTGGCTCTGGCGAGTGGCTTGGCGCTGGCCCGGCCATTCTCTTCGTCATCGCCGCGTTGGGCATCCAGCTTCGGCTGCTCTGCAACATGCTCGACGGGATGCTGGCGGTCGAAGGTGGCATGAAGAGCGTGCTCGGCGACATCTACAATGACTTCCCCGATCGCATCGCCGACGCCGTCATTCTCATCGGTGCGGGATACGCCGTCGGGCGTCTCGACGGCGGTGTCGTGCTCGGTTGGACCGCCGCGCTCCTGGCTGTGATGACGGCCTACGTCCGCGTGCTCGGTGGCTCGTTAGGCGCGACGCAACGGTTCCTCGGACCGATGGCGAAGCAGCACCGGATGTTCGTGCTCACCGTGGCCTGTCTCTTCGCGGCGGTCGAGCACGCAGCTGGGTGGCGGCCGCGGGCGATCTGGGCGGCGCTCCTGATCATCGTGTTGGGCTCGGCGGTCACGACCGTCCGGCGTCTGACGCAGATCGCGCGCGAGCTCCAAGAAAAAGGGGTGCGCCGGGAGTGATCGCCAGATTACTCGTGGCGCTCGCACGGATCCTCAGCGGCACGCGGACGACGTGGGAGAGGCCGCTCGATGGCGAGCGCCAGCGCATCTTCTTCGCCAACCACACCAGCCACCTCGACTTCATCCTGCTCTGGGCGGCGCTTCCGCGACATCTGCGTGCGACAGCGCGCCCAGTGGCGGGCCGAGACTACTGGGAGCGCGGACGTCTGCGTCGCTACCTCGCCAGTCGCGTCTTCAACGCCGTGCTCGTCGATCGGCCAAGTGTGTCGAGCGAGGGCAATCGCGCGGTGCATCGCGAGCGCACCGTGAGCGCCGCACGTGAGGGGATCGAGCGCATGGCCCAGGCAATGGGAGATCGTTGGTCTCTCATCGTGTTTCCTGAAGGGACGCGAGGCGATGGCGCCGAGATCGTGCCCTTCAAGAGCGGCCTGTACCATCTGTGTTGTCGCGTGCCCGGCGTGGAGCTGGTGCCGGTATACCTTGGGAATCTGAACCGCATCCTGCCGAAGGGAGAATCGGTGCCTGTTCCGATGCTGGGACGGGTGGCGTTCGGCGCGCCCATGCGATTGGAGAGCGGCGAGCCGAAGGATGCGTTTCTCGCGCGGGCACGTGACGCGCTCGTCCGGCTGCGCCAACAATGACCGTGGTGAAGGCAGTGCGGGAGCTCCTCCCGGACGATCCGGCGCTCCTCTGGTTGTTAGGCGGCGTCATGGGCCTGTTGGTGCTCGGCACGATCGCCGGGATGATTCTGGCGCGCACGGTGAAGAGCGAGGGTGGCCGAGCGACGGTGGCGAACCTGAACGCGAGGGTTCGCGCCTGGTGGGCGATGGTACTCGTGTTCGGGATCGCGGTGGCGACGGGCGGGATCGGCTCGATCGTACTGTTCACGCTCGTGTCGTTCCTCGCGCTCCGCGAGTTCGTGACGCTGGCGCCGACGCGGCCTGGCGACCACCGCGCGCTCTTCTGGGGCTTCTTTCTTTTCCTGCCGCTCCAATACGTGCTGATCGCGTTTCAGTGGTATGGGTTGTTCAGCATCTTCATCCCCGTCTATGGATTCGTGTTCGTTGCCATCCGGAGCGTCTTGTCGGGCGACACCGAGCAGTTCCTTTCGCGAACCGCGACGATCCATTGGGGACTGATGGTGTGCGTGTACTGCGTGAGCTACGCGCCGGCGCTGCTGACACTCGACATCCCCGGCTACGAGCGGGAGAACGCCAAACTGCTCTTTTTTCTGGTGTTGGTGGTGCAGCTGAGCGATGTGTTGCAATACGTGTGGGGCAAGTCGTTAGGCAAGCACCGTATCGCGCCCAACGTCAGTCCGAACAAGACCTGGGAAGGATTTCTCGGGGGCGTCGGCACGGCCACGCTGATCGGTGCCGCGCTCTGGTGGGCGACCCCGTTCGCTCCCTGGCAAGCGGCCGCGATGGCCTTGGCCATCACGCTCATGGGCTTCGCCGGCGGCCTCATCATGTCGGCGATCAAACGCGATCGCGGCGTGAAGGATTTCGGGACGATGATCGAGGGACATGGCGGAGTGTTGGATCGGATCGACTCGCTGTGCTTCGCCGCGCCGATCTTTTTTCATCTGACGAGGTTTTTCTTTGAACCGTGAGCGGGATCGAGATGCGAGATTCGAGATTCGAGATTCGCAACAGCACACCTAACGAGCTCCGAATTCGCCGGCGCGAATCTCGAATCTCGAATCTCGAATCTCGCTAGTGAAAGTCATGCCCCTTCGCCCACTCCTCTCCCGCCTTCGCTTTTAGCTCTCGGAATACTTCCCCCCGCAGGTTGACGACGGTCTGCTCGACTTGCAGCGTGCCGCGCACGAGGAGCATCGGGGCGGTGGAGATCATCAGCGCTTGGCGCTCGAAGCGCTTCGGGGTGACGACGACGTTCACGAGACCGGTCTCGTCTTCGAGCGTGAGGAAAACGAAGCCTTTGGCGGTGCCTGGACGCTGGCGGCAGATGACAAGGCCGGCGACGGCGACATTGCGCTCGCCATCGCGCATGCCCAGCACCTCGCGCGCGGTACGAATGCCGTTAGGCAGAAGGAGCTTGCGCAGGTGCTTCATGGGATGGCCGTTGAGGGAGACGCCAGTCATCCGATAGTCAGCGGCGGTGATCTCGACGGGAGACATGGGCGTCACCGAGGGCGGGACCTCGAGGGAGGCCGGTCGGGGCGCGAGCGGTCCCGCGTCTCCACGAAACTCTTCCAGCATCCGCCAGATCGCCGCGCGCCGCCGCCGCGCATCGGGCTCGTCAGGCACGAAGCTGTCGAACGCGCCCGACTCGGCCAACGCGCGCAACGAGCCGCGATCGAGTCCGGAGCGATGGACGACGTCGGCGATGGAGAGGAAGGAGCCACCGGCGTCGAGCGCGGCCTTGAGCTTCTCACGCGCCTTGGAGCCGATGCCGCGGACGAGACGGAGACCGAGGCGAACGGCAGGAGGTGTCGCGCGAGATTCGAGATTCGAGTTTCGAGATTCGTTAGCGGATTTGGAGCTCGTTAGGCAGGTCGCCGAATCTCGAATCTCGAATCTCGAATCTCGCGCTTCCAACGTCGTGTCATACAACGATCTCGAACAATCAACCGGCAACACCTTCACTCCATGCCGTCTCGCATCCTCGATCAACGTTCCCGCCGAGTAGAATCCCATGGGTTGCGCGTTGAGGATCGCGGCGGTGAACTCGGGAGCGTAGTAGTGCTTGAGATAGGCGCTGGCGTAGACCAGCAGCGCGAAGCTGGCGGCGTGGCTCTCCGGAAAGCCGTAATCGGCGAAGGCGTTGATCTGGTTGTAGATCTTTCGCGCCGTCTCCTCCGGAATCCCGTTCTTCTGCATCCCGATGATCAGCCGCTCGCAGATCTCGGCCATCCGCTCGCGTGAGCGCTTGTGTCCCATCGCGCGACGGAGGTTGTCGGCCTCGCCCGGCGTGAAGCCCGCGGCGGCGATCGCCACCTGCATCCCCTGCTCCTGAAAGAGCGGCACGCCTAACGTGCGCTTCAGAATCGACTCGACCGACGGGTGCGGATACGTCACCGGCTCCTCGCCCGCGCGGCGGCGCAGATATGGATGCACCATGTCGCCCTGAATGGGGCCGGGGCGGATGATCGCCACCTCGACCACCAGATCGTAGAAACAGCGCGGTTTGAGACGCGGCAGCGTGTTCATCTGCGCGCGGCTCTCCACCTGGAAGATGCCGATCGTGTCGGCGCGACAGAGATCGTCGTACACTGCCTGATCGCGAAAGTCGAGCTGCGCGAGGTCGATGGTGACGCCGCGTGTCTGCCGGATGTACTTGATGCACTCCTGAAGCAGCGTGAGCATGCCGAGTCCGAGGAGGTCGATCTTCACCAGCCCCATCGCTTCGGTGTCGTCCTTCTCCCACTGAATCACGGTGCGATCGGGCATCGCGGCCGGCTCGATCGGCACCACGGTGGAGAGCGGCTCTTCGGTCAAGATGAAACCACCGACGTGGATCGATCGATGTCGCGGGATCTGATGCAGACCGTCGACGATCTGCGGTAACGCGCGCACGCGTGGATCCTGTGGATCGAGTCCCGCCTGGGTGAGTAGCGACGCCCGGTCCTCGCTCGACCGAAAGGCGGTGGTCGGGTTGCGACGCTCGTTGTGCGTCTGCTCGGCGTGTGGATCTTCCCAGTACTCGCGCGCCGATCCGGAGTCCTGCGCGCTCGGGCTGCCATACGGCTCGTACGACGCCTTCGGCCTAGGGCGATCGCTGCTGGTGAGCGGGCGCTCTTTCCTCGCTCTGTCCATCTCGTCGGCTCGCGAGATCTTCCACTCCACGATCTTCGCGGCGCGCTCGTCGATGCTCTCGGGGCGTCCGGCACGCGAGGCTTCGACGCGGCGTCGATGGGCGATGCGCTCATCCTCGTCTGCCTGACGAGCGCGAGTGTTCGCCTCGGTGCCCGGCACCAGGTGCGATCCGATCATCTCGTGCAGATTCGGCGCACCGACGCCGTCGAGCAGATCGTCGCGCTCGGCGTCCTCGCCGCGCATCGCCTGCGCCGTTGCTCGAGCGCTGAAGCGATCGCTCAGCGCCGCGAGCAGATTGGCCTGCTCGACACTGAAGCCGAGGACGCGGGCCGAGTCGCGCACGGCGGAGCGTCCGCGATAGGTGATCTGCTCGCACACCATCGCCGCGTGCTCGCGTCCGTACCGCTCGTACACGTACTGGATGACCTTCTCGCGGTCTTGATGAGCGAAGTCGATGTCGATGTCGGGCGCTTCCTGCCGCTCTTCGCTGAGGAAGCGCTCGAAGAGGAGCTCGAGCTTGATCGGATCGACGGCGGTGATCCCCAGACAGAAGCACACCGCCGAATTCGCCGCCGAGCCGCGTCCCTGACAGAGGATGCCTTCGCGTTTGGCGAAGCGGACGATGTCCCAGACGATGAGGAAGAAGCCGGCGAGGTTGAGGCGGCGGATGATGGAGAGCTCGTGGTGGAGCTGACGGCGATGGAAGTCGAGATTCGAGATTCGAGATTCGAGATCCGGAACAGCGGATTCGGAGCTCGTCGGGTCGACGCCCCTCCGATCGGCGCCCGTCGGGTCGGCGCCCGAATCTCGAATCTCGAATCTCGAATCTCGTTCCTCCAATCCCCACCTCTCCTTCGCGCCTTGCACCACCAATCGCTCCAGGTACTCGTCAGGCGTCACGCCCGGCGGGAGTGGGAAGGCGGGGAGCGTGGGCTTGAGCTGCTCCAGACGAAAGGCGCAGCGCTCGGCGATGGCGAGTGTGGTGCGCAGTCCTTCCTCGTGGCCCTGCCAGCGGAGCCGCATCTGCTCGGCGCCCTTGAGATACCACTCTCCGTTGGGGCGCAGACGCGTGCCCATCTGGTCGAGCGTCTTGGCGTGACGCAGACAGCACAGCACGTCGTGGACGACGCGGCCCGTGGGATGCGCGTAGTGTACGTCGTTGGTGACGGCCCATGGGATGTCGAAGGCGCGGGCAAGCGGGATCAGCTGCCTAACGAGCTCGCGCTCCTCGGGGAGTCCGTGATCCCAGCACTCCACCGCGACGCGCCGCTCGAAGATGTCGAGTAAGATCGACAGCGCATCGCAGGCGGCATCGTGGTCGCCCGAGGCGAGGAGCTGCGGCACCCATCCGCGCGGACATCCGGTGAGCGCGAAGATGCCGGCCGAATGTCGCGCCAGCGTCTCGAGCGACACCCGCGGCCGCCCGCGGGGATGACCCATCCGCGCGCGAGTGACCAGACTGGAGAGATTGCCGTAACCCTGACGCGACTCGGCGAGGAGCGTGAGGTGAGTAAAGGCCGAGATTCGAGATTCGAGATTCGAGATTCGGGACGAATCCCCCCCAATCTCGAATCGCGAATCTCGAATCTCGATGGTCAGCTCGACGCCGATGATTCCGTTCACGCCGGCATTGTACGCCGACTGCGCGAAGACGACCGCGCCGCCGAGGTCGTCGTGGTCGGTGAGCGCGAGCGCCGAGAGACCGAGATGGACGGCGCGCTCGATCAGAGCTTCGGGATGCGACGCGCCATCCAGCAGAGAGAAAGCGGAATGGCAATGAAGCTCGGCGTACATCTATCGCAGATGGCTTTCGCACATTTTCAATCCTCCCATCCGTGGACGAACCACGCCTCTCCTTCCTCGAACACGATCATCTCTCCGAGCTCGCTTTCGCACTTCCAGTAATCCCGGGAGTAGCCGTCTTTCCACCAATCGCCGCTGAGCCGTTCCGGACCCGAGGCGCGGGTGAAGGGAATGCGGTGGCCCCGCCACCACATGGCGACGGGAATGCCGGCGGCGCGCTCGACGTCGATGCCCTGAGGCGTCTCGAGGAGACGAAGCGCGGTGGTGCGCGAAGGACGCGCGAGCGGGATCACGAGTGGGTCGTCGCGCGCGGGGGTCTCCGCGCCTTCCAGCTCGACGTCGATCCACGCGCCGGCTCGCTCGAGGCGGTGCTCGTCGCGCGCGATCGGGCGCACGACGACGCCAGGGCCGAGCTCGGCGCGCAATCGCGCGAAGGCAGCGTCGGCGGCGGCCGGGTCACGCCAGGAGTGCGCGAGCAGGTCGCCCTGCGCGCCGGAGAGCGGAGCAGTCGCGGTGATGGCGACGACGAGACCGCACGCCGGTGCGGTGAGCGTCCATCGTTCGAGCAGCGCACGGCAGTGCTCGAAGAGGAGCTCGCTGCGCGCCACCGGACGCGGGAGACGCACCTCGCGCGTGACGGTGTGCGCGGTGCCCCCCGAAGGGAGCGCGCTCCGGGCGGCGTCGAGCACCAGCGTGATGGCGACCACGGAGGCCGCGCGCCCGTCGGTGACCAGCTCACTCGTTAGGCGGTCGAGCGCGGCACGGAGCAGGAAGAGCACCGGCTCCATGGTCGTGGTGGGCGCGGGAAGCTCGACGTCGACCGCGCGCGGCGCCGGCGCATCGGCCAGCACGGGACGACGCGCATCCTCGGCCCGGGCCAGGCGCCACGCGGCCAGCCCGTCCGGACCCCAGCGACGCTCGACATCGTCGGCCGAGAGCGCGGCCAATGCGCCACCGTCCCTGATGCCTAACGAGTGGAGCGTCTCGCGCAGCTCTTCGTCCATGGGGATGAGCGCGAGGGGAGCGGCGGCGAGGTAGCGCGCATCGCCGCCCGGCGGGACGATGCAGGTGGCATCACGCTCCGTGGATGTGGCCGCCCAAGTGGCCGCGCGCGCGACCACGCAGGAATCGGCGATGCCGACGCGCGCCCGCGGATGCCAGGCCCGCGCGACCGCGTGCAGCGCGTGGGCAAGCGCGCGCTCGCCGCCCAGTCCCTCGAATCCGCCGGCACCGACCCACCAGAGACCGGGCTCACCGGCTACGGGACTCACCTGTGGGCTGGCCGACAACAGCGATGCGGTGACGCGCGTGACCGCCTCGGCGATGATGGTGTCGTCCCACTCGAGCACATCGAGCGTGGCGCATCGGGCGCGCGCTTCGGGGATCGTCATTCCGATTCGCACCCGCGCGCGCACGGCGGCAGTGGAGACGGCGCGGAGCCGGGTGCGATCGGCCAGCGCCACGGTCAACTCATCCCACGCCGGCAGCAGCGATGGCCGCGCGCCGTTTCCGTTCGGCGGACGGCCGTTCGTAGTCAGGCTCGGCGCACCGCCGTCGTTTCGCTTCTCCCGCGCGCTCCACACCGCGCCGATCGGCCACCTCGGAATGCGCAGACAAGCGATTCGCCACCCTGACGACATGATTCACCTCGACGACTCTGCGACGACCAGCACCTCGTTCCACCGTGATCACCACTTGACGGACTCTCGGGTCTTGCAAAGAGAGCAGGGGAGGGGGATGGAGCGATCGTCTTCGAGGGGGGTGGGGGTGAGCAGCTGAACCTGATCGAGAGCGCTCGACGCGGAGCAGCAGCGCCGCGGGAAGCGCGGTGGTGCGCCCGTCACCTTCGCCGGTGACGACGAACGCGGCGTCGCTCTCGCGCGCCAGCCTAACGAGTCTGCCCGCCACGCCACGCGTGAGCGGCGGCGCCCCGTCGAGCACCACGAGACCAAAGGCACCGGAGCGGAGGAGGACGTCGGAGCACCAGGCGCCTTTGGAGCTGACGTTGGGGCGG
The DNA here is from genome assembly GCA_035253585.1 of Gemmatimonadaceae bacterium. Classification (GTDB taxonomy): domain Bacteria; phylum Gemmatimonadota; class Gemmatimonadetes; order Gemmatimonadales; family Gemmatimonadaceae; genus DATFBY01. The sequence goes on from DATFBY010000012.1 coordinate 37,858, forward strand.
ATGACCCAAAGTCCATCGAGAGAGATTCGAGATTCGAGATTCGAGATTCGGGACGACGAATTCGGAGATCGTTTGGTGCGCCGTTTCGAATCTCGAATCTCGAATCTCGAATCACGAACCCAGTCCCTCGCCGCCAACGTCCGGCTCGCATCCACGTACGCCACCCACTCGCCGCGCGCGAGCGTCTCGGCGACGAGCTCGCGGAGCAAAGTGGTTTTGCCGCTGCCGCGCTTGCCCAGGAGCTCCGTCAGACGGCCGCGGGGAAGACCGCCGGAGGGAAGCACCGCGTCGAGCTCGGCGATCCCCGTCGGAAGCGCGCGCGTGGTGGGCGCGGCCGGAGCGACGATCTCGGCGAGCTGTTGGCGAAGCAGGGCGAGCGACATGATGACTCGACGGACTCAGTGCGCCAGCACCAGCTCGCGCCCAAACTCCAGCTCGAGCTGAGTGTCCAGCAGCGCGGTGGCCGAGCTCTCGTCATCATCCTCCTCATCCGGATAGCCGCTGTCGATTCCGTATTTCGCGCAGAGGCGCTTCATGAAGCTGGAGAGTCCCTGCCTGTAGCGCTCGCTCACGTGAGGGCTGTTGGCGTAGGCCGCGCGGTACCGATCGGCCAGTTGGGGGAATTCCTCGGCGATGAACGGCAGATAGCGCTTCCGCGCCTCGTGCTGGAGCCGGAGCGCGCAGGCGCCCACCGAGTTGGCACCGGCCTGGGCCACGCGCCTAACGAGTGCCTCGAGGTCGCGCGGGTTGTCGGTGATGCCCGGAAGCACCGGCATGCAGTTGATGCCGACCTCGATCCCGGCCTCGCGCAGCCGCTCCAGCGCGCGCACACGCGAGTCGGGAGTGGGCGCGCGCGGCTCGAGGCGGCGCGCCAGCTGCCGGTCGAGCGTGATCAGCGAGAGATGGATCGACACCGTCGAGTGCCGCTGCAGCCTAACGAGAACGTCGATGTCGCGCGTCACCAACGGACTCTTGGTGATGATGACGACGTCGAGCCCCGGATGCTCAGCCAGCACCTCGAGGATGCCGCGAGTGACGCGAAAGCGACGCTCGGCCGGCTGATACGGATCGGTGGCCGTGCCGATGACGATCGCTTCCCCTTCGATCAGCTTTCGATGCTTGTCGCTTCCGTGACGCAACGTACGGCTGAGCACGGCGGCGGCGTTGCGCTTGACGACGATGTGCCGCTCGAAGGCGAGCCAGGGTGGGATCTGCTCGACGTCGCTCTGTGTGACGTCATCGAGCGTGGCCGCGGTGACGGCACGCTCCATCACATAGCGGTGCGTGTAGCGCGCATAGCAGTACGCACATCCGAACGCGCAGCCGATGTACGGGTTGATGGACCAGAAGCCCATCTTGGTGACCTCGGGCCCGTTCAGGATGCTGCGCGCGGTCGTGTCGTGATACGTGATGTCCTTCTGCGCCCCGATGATGGGGAGCGCGCGCGAGCGGACGAGATCGGGAAAGAGAGCAGGCTCCTGCATGGCTTCGGTCCGGCAAAGTCGGGGGGAGGGGATATACCGAATAGAAGCCGAAAGAGCAAGAGTAAGGCCGGGAAGCGGGAAAAGGGAAGCGGGAAGCGAAAGCAGAGACGCCTCATCTATCCTGCTGTCACGGTGAGGCTTCACATGTTTTCGCTTCCCGCTTTCTACCTTCCGCTTCCCGCCTTTCTGATCAGCCTCCCCCCTCCCGGAACCCAATCACCTTACAGCATCCCGCCGAACATCGGCCCCAGATGTCCTCATCATCATCGCTCCAGAGCCATCGAACGGTCTCCGGAGGACCTTCGCCTTCCACAGGGTGGCTTTCGTATTCCACGTCCAGATACGTCACCGAATCGCTGCCAGGATACCGCATCATTGCGCGCCACCCGCCACCCGGCACGCGTCTCAGGATCAGATAGTTCTCTCCCACGCGAAGACCGAGCTTTCGGTATTCGCCGTCGGCGTGAATGCGCGCGATGATGCGACCACGAACGAAATTCGTGTCGGCGAAATCGCCGAGCCCTCGCACCGGATAGATCCAGGCCATCGGGCCGTACCTGAGACCTCCGGGACCGGGCGCTGCACCCGGAGCTCGCTGCGCCAGCCGCTGCGAGTCACCCACGAAGCGGCTGTACTCCTGTCTCGCCGCCCACGAGGAAAAATCGGCGCTCGAGGCAGAGTCGAGCGATCCAGCGAACGACGGCTCCGTCACCGTTCCCGATCGCGGCGTCGGCACTTCGCGAATTCCCTTGCACGAGACGCCGGCGACGAACAGCGCGAGCAACGCGATCGACGTGCTCCATCGAGTCATGACGCCTCCTTTAAAGAAGGCGCGTGACCCACCAGCTCACGCGCCGCCCACCGCTCGAAGATGCGACACCAGGGGCGCGAGCGCAGCATCGGCGCCGCCCCAAAGATCGACCACCGCGCTGGCCCACCGCCGCGCGGTCGCACGATCGCCCTGTCGCGCGGCCAACTCGGCGCGAAGCGCCATGGCGCGCACGAGCGCCACCGTCATCGGCACCACCCGCAGCACACGGTCGTCCATTCCGGGAATCGCGCCTAACGAGCCGTCGAGCGTGGCGACCGTCGCGACCGTGTCGCCGATGGCGAGCAGGATCTGCGCTTCGGCGAACGCGGCGTCGATGCTCACATCTCCGGGGCGCAGCGCCAGACGCGCGCCCGCCAGCCGCGTGAACTGCTCCTGGATTCCGGCGGTGTCGCCGCGCACCAGGCGCTGACGGAGCGACACGAGATAATCGTCGCGCACGCCGGCGTAGTCGACCGGATCGGTGCCGAGCGTCGGGAAGGCCAGAAGCACGGGGAGCGTGAGGAGCGCGTTTCGCACCGCCGGCCGCTGCGACGGCTCGACCCACTGCCTAACGAGCTCCTCGGTCCGGCGATGCAGCGCGCGCACGCTGTCGGCCGGCACACCGAACGATGCGTAACCGAGCAACGCGCGGGCGGGTCCGAGCACGGATGAAGGCACTTCGACGCGCCGCGCGTCGGTGGTTCGCACCGATGCTTCGCTGGCCGAGCGCTCGAGGAGGCGAGCGGTCTCGGCCACGCGACCGGTGAGAGCGGCGGCGCCCTTGAGCCAATCGGCTTCGACTGGCGTCGGATCGGTGGTGGAGCGGAGCAAAGAATCCGCGAGACGCCGCGCCTCGCCGTACCGCGCTCCTTTGAGGAGAAGACGCAATCGCGCCATCTCGAGACGTACCTGATCGGCGCGAGCTGCCGACAGCTCTCGCGCGCGTTGAAACGCCAGCGCGGCTGAATGCTCCTCGTCGTTCCCTCGCAGCTCTCCCACCGTCTCCAACAGCATGCCGAGCGCTTCGTGCGCGTGTGGGCTGTTGGGGAACGCGCGCACCCACGAGGTGGTGACGTCGCGGAGGATGCGACGGTTTCGCTGGAGGGCCGGGCCGGTGGTCGGTGTCGTGCTCGGGCGGGCGGCTTCGCCGAATTCGCGCACCGGATAGGGCACGAATGCCAGCGTGTCACGATCCAATGCCATCGCGCCGTAGAAGCGAACCGTGTCGCGGCCCGGCGCGATCCCCGCACGCAGCACCGGTCCGCTCACTTGCAGCAATCGTGGGAGACGCGACAGCGCGAGTCCACGCGTTGCGATGTGGAACGACGGAATGAGCTCCAGCGCGCGACGGTACGACTCGATTGCTCGATGATGACTTCCGCGGAAGCTCCATCCCGATGGACTCGCCGGATTGCGCTCGACGATGGGATCGTTGGCGTGACACTCGGCCAATCCGAAGAGCGCCGGAAAATCGAGTGAGTCGCGCCGGAGCAGGAGCTCGTATTGATGACACGCGTCCGGATACCGTGTGTCGGCCATTGCCAGGAGCGCGTTCGCCAGCGCGAGATCGCGGCGCGAGAGCTGATCGCCGTGACGCAGCGCGTGAGTCACCGCCTCGCGCCAGGCGGGCGGTGCTTCGCCGCGCCACTGTGTCACCTGCGCCAGCCGGAGCGCGGGTGCCGCAAAGCGCTCATCGTGCTTCATTGCTTCGCGGAAACCTGTGGCCGCCGCATCGAGATCCCAGCCACGGAGCGAGCGCTCACCGTGCGCGTACGCGCGCCATGCCTCGAGGGAGCGCGTGCCCGTCCGCGCCATTGGCGGTGCATCACCGGCGCCGCCGCGCAGCACCAGCGAATCGACGAGCTCGGCGAACTTCACGCTGGCGTTCGCCATGTCCGGCGCGACGCGCACGCTGTGGCTGTAGATCGACTCGCCGGAGAGCGCATCGTAGAGCGCGGCGCGCACGGTGACGCTGTCGGCGGCAGGCGTGATCTCGCCTAACGCGAGAACGCCAGCGCCCATGCGTCGGGCGAGACGAAGCCCGTCATCGATGCCACCAGCCGGCCGCCCGAGCTGCGCCTGCGCATCGTGAACGCGGAATGCATCCACGAGACGGAGATCGCGCCAACGGCCAAACGCGTCGTAGAGGAGCGCCTCGCAGTTTTCCGGTGTGAGCGCGGCAGACGTAGCCGCGCTCGCGCCACGTGAGAGACAGGGTGTCACCATATGCAGCGCGCGGTCGACGTGCGCATCGGGGGCGCGCAGCCGCATGGCCACCAGAGCACCGAGCACGATCGTTGCCGCCGCGCCCGCGGCGAACCAGTGCCGGCGCGATGGATGCGCCTGACGAGGCGCGATCGTGGCCACGCTCTCTTCGCGTTGCAGTGCCTCGCGCATCGCCTTGGCATTGTCGAAGCGGTCGGCGGGGACGCGGGCAAGCGCGGTTCGCACGATACGCTCGAGCCCCGGTGATACGCTTTCGCGCAACTTGCGGAGATCTTGCGGTGTTTCCTTGAAGCGCTTGGCCAGGATGATTTGCGGTGTGGCACCGACGAACGGCGGATGGCCGCAAATCATCTCGTACATGACGCAGCCGAGGCTATAGAGGTCGCTCCGCCCATCCACCTCGTCGGCGCTCGCCTGCTCGGGGCTCATGTAGCTCGGCGTGCCCACGGCGAGACCGCTATCGGTGATGCGGCGTCCGGCGTCGTGCGGGACGGCCAGCGCGATGCCGAAGTCGGCCAGCATCGCGTGTCCGCCGCTCAGCAGGATGTTCTCGGGCTTGATGTCACGATGGATGATCTCGCGCTCGTGCGCGCTGGCGAGTGCGTCGGCGATCTCCCGCCCAATTCGGATGGCATCGGCGATCGGGAGCTGCCTCTCGCGCGTGAGACGCGTGCGCAGCGTCTCCCCGCTGACGAGGGGCGTGACGAAATAGAGTGCGCCCTCTTCCTCGCCGGAGTCGTGAAGGGGGAGGATGTGCGGGTGCTGGAGGCTGGCCAGGAGCGCGATCTCTCGCGCGAATCGCTCGGCGCCGATAGCGGCGCTGAGCTGGGGGTGCAGCACCTTTACGGCGACCGTGCGCTGGTGCTTGAGGTCGTTCGCGCGGTAGACGGTGGCCGCGGCGCCATGACCTATCGCCGATTCGAGGATGTACCGACCGCCAAGCGGACGTTGCGCGTGGCGCGCGAAGAATGAGTCGTCCATGACGCGCGGTCCCGACAGGCTGAACGATCTTAGGGCGGCCGGGGAGGGAGTGCAAGAATTAGCGGGAAGCGGGAAGCGGGAAGCGGGAAGCGACCGCCCGACACACCTGATGAGTACCGTCTCCGCCGACGCTTCCCGCTTCCCGCTTCCCTGGCTGCTGCTTCCCGCCGCCTTCCGCAGGCGTTACATCTGGAACGCTGCTTGCCCCGCCTCGGCGGCTGCTCAACTCAACTCGTGAGGGAAGCACATGCGGATTGCGCGAATCGTTGGGATCGCGACACTCGCGGTAGGGTGCGCGAGCGCCGGATCGGCCGGGCCGTTCCCCGCGTCGGGTGACCCGTACAACGCAATCAGTGTCGCCGAGCGAGAGATCTCGGCCGCACAAGGTGTCGGCGCCGATTCTCTGGCGAGCACGGAAATCGGCTCGGCTCGTCAACACCTGACCGCGGCGCAGGCGCAGCTGGCCCGGCAGGATTTCAATCGCGCGGCGGTGCACGCCCAGCAAGCCGAAGCGCAAGCGCGCGCGGCGCGGGCACAGGCCGAGCGCGTAGCGGCGGAGCGAGAGCGCGACCGCGCTCGTGCGGCACTGGCGGCGCTGCCGCCGGGAGGTGAGTGATGAACCGGCACATGTTGCTTGCCGCGTCGGTGCTGGCGCTGGCGGCGTGCGCGGCGGGGAGCATCCCGCCGGCGCTGGAGCAGGCACGCACGATTCATTCGGGACTCGTGCAGCGCGGCGCCGATCGTCGCACCGAGACGGAAGGGAGCGTCCTACGCACGCGTGAAGCGATCCGAGCGGCGGAGACGGCGCACGAAGAGGGTCGCAACCGCGATTACGTGGCGGCGCTGTCGGACATCGCGCTGAACACGGCGCGGACGGCGGAGGCGGTGGAGGCGACGATCAACGCCAAGGCGGCGGCCGATAGCGCGCGGACGGCTCGTCTCAACCGGCTGCTGGCGATGAGTCAGGCACAGCGTGATGCACTGGCGGCGGCGAACCAGCTCTCCCAGCAGGAGATCTCGGCGCTGCGCGAGCGGAACGTGATCGTCACGCAACAGGCCGATTCGCTGCGGATCGAGGCGGAGACGGCGAACGCCCGACTGAACGAAGCGCTGACCCAGCTTCGCACACTCGTCGTCGAGATCACGAATCTTCAGCAGACCGCGCGCGGTCTGGTGATCAGCCTGAGCGACATTCTCTTCGACGTCGACAAGGCGACGCTCAAGCCCGGGGCGCAGGCGAATCTCAATCGGATCGCGGCGGTGTTGAAGCAGTACCCGAACCACGACATCGCCGTCGAAGGTCACACGGATTCGACGGCGAGCGACGCATACAATCAGCGTCTGTCGGAGGAGCGCGCGGCGGCGGTCCGGGCGGCGCTCGTCACCGGCGGCGTGAACGCCGCCAAGATCACCGCGCGTGGGTTCGGCGAGAGTCAACCGGTGGCCGACAACGGCACCGCGGCGGG
>DATFBY010000013.1:0-6949 GCA_035253585.1 Gemmatimonadaceae bacterium
CAGCGCGGGAAGCTCGAGCGCCAGCGCGCAGGCGCGCCACTGCGGATCGCTGCCAACGGCAATGACGATCGCGCGATCGGCGGCATCGAAGAGCTGATACGGCACCAGATTCGGGTGCGCGTTCCCCCAACGTGCGGCGTCGGCGCCCGTGACGAGCGCGTTCTGCGCGACGTTGATGAGACCGGCGGCGGCGCTTTGCGAAAGCGAGACGTGCACGTGTCTGCCAAGCCCGGTGCGCTCCCGGTCGACCAACGCGGCGAGGATGGCGATGGCGGCGTCTTTCCCCGTGAGCATGTCGGCTAGCGCGACCCCGGCACGCATCGGCGCGCCGTTCGGCTCGCCCGTAATCGCCATCCATCCACGCTCGGCCTGCACGACGAAGTCGTAGCCGGGTCGGTCGCTGGTCTCGCCGAATCCGGTGATCGTGCACCAGATGAGCCGGGGGTGCTCGGCCAGGAGCTGGGTCGGATCGAGGCCGCGGCGCTCGAGCATACCCCGGCGGAAGTTGTCGACGACCACATCGGCGCCAGCGATGAGAGTGCGGACGAGGTCGCGGTCGGCGGGGCGGTCGAAGTCGGCGGCGACGCTCAGCTTGTTTCGGTTGACCGAGAGGTAATAGGCGCTTTCGCCTCGGTCATCGAACGGGGGACCCCAGCCTCGGGTCTCGTCGCCGGAACCGGGGCGTTCGACCTTGATGACGTCGGCGCCGAGGTCGCCCAATACCATAGTAGCGAGCGGTCCGGCGAGTACGCGTGTCAGGTCGAGTATTTTGACGCCTGCGAGCATCGATTGTCGCTATTATGTTTTTATTATGTCGCTATTATGGTGTGAATCTTGCACTCCGGAGTCACGCTACAGAACTACTTCCTGTCACTTGCATAGCTGCCGGAAAATCATATACTTAGCGGCGCCGAGCCGGGGTCAACTGTGCCGGAGCCCGCAGATCCGTTCGCAGTGGCCGCTCTTTGACCCGCCCTTCCACTGCGCATTCACGGAGCGCTCCCTTATATGGTGGACAAGCCTGGAGAGACGAGACCCGACGACGCGACCCCCACCGCGACGGTCGCGCCTCCTCGGCGTCCTTCGGGGCATCGGAACGCCGACGCGCGCGACACTGTCGCGGAAATGGCGGCGCGTGCGCAGGAGATCAGCCAGGAAGCCGGGAGCAAGGTAGCACAGGCGATGAAAGACGTCATCGGGGCGGCGGCCGGGTTGGCCGGGTTCGCGGTCGAAAGCGCCAGGGATCTGGTTCAGTACATGGTCCGTCGCGGGCAGATGACGCAGGAGGAGGCGGATAAGCTGATCCGCGAGGCGGAAGAGGCGAGCTCGAAGCGGCCGCGGCCCGCGGTGGTTGCGACTCCGGTCAGCTCGCCGGTCGTGAGGAGTGCGCCGCCCGTGGCGAGACCGGCGGCACCGGCGGTGAAGGCACCTGCCGCGAAGGCTCCGGCGGCGAAGAAGGCCGCTCCGAAGAAAGCCGCGAAACCTGCCGCGAAGAAGGCGGCGCCGGCGAAGGCGAAGAAGAAAAAGAAATAGCGCATCGGGACTCGGGACTCGGGACTCGGGACTCGACGGGGAAAATGAATGCGCCGGTCGGCTTTGCCGACCGGCGCTTCCTTGTGTTCATGCCGAGGCCCGAGTCCCGAGTCCCGAGTCCCGCTCTTACGCGCTTTCCTTCTTTCGGAAGTCTCTCGGCGCCAGCAGCCACTGTAAAATCTCTCTGACCTCAGGCGTGTCCGTCGCCGTGAACTCGGCCGCGGTCGGCGTGTCATCGCCGTGCGTCACGCGAACCGCGACCGCGCGATTTGTCCGAGCGCGCAAAGCGCGGAATGCATCTTCATCCGTGCGGTCGTCGCCGATGAAGATGATGCTCGCGCCATCGCGGAAGCCATCGAGGCGCTGCGCGAGCGTGAGGACCGACGTGCCTTTGTCGACGCGGAGCGGCGGCCGTACCTCGAGCACCAGCTTTCCTTCAGTGATGCGAAGGCCCAGGTGGCGGCCAGTCTCCTCGACCGCCGCGCGCAGACGCGGCACCACGCCGGGCTCAGCCAGACGATAGTGGATGCTGTGCGTCCACGTCTTGTCCTCGAAGATCACGCCGGGGACGTGCGCCACCTGCGTCATGAGCTTGCGCGCCGCCTGCGCCATGAGCGGGCGATAGCCCGCAACTTGTGGGTCGACCAGCTCCTCGCCATCGGGGCCGCTGATCTCGTAGCCGTGATTGCCGATCGTCCAGACGTTGGCGACGCCGACCATCTTCCGAGCGACACTGGCCGCGCGACCGGACACGAGCACGACGTGCACGCTGTCGCGCGCGGCGAGCGCGGCCACGATGCGACGCGTCTCGGGCGGCACTGTTGCTTCATCCGGACGCGAGGTGATCGGCGCCAACGTGCCGTCGACATCGAGCATGATGATGAGCGGCGAGCCATCGAGTCGCTCGGTGAGCTCGGGCGTCACCGGAAAGAAGGGCGACGTCATGCCGCGCCCTCGCCGCGTGCGCGTGCGCCGATCAGCTCCTCGGTGCGCGAGAGAATCGCCGCCAGCCAATCGAAGATCGTGCGCTCGCGCAGCTGCTTCCGCATGCGATGCATGCGCACTCGGCGCTCTCCTTCGCTCATGTCGAGCGCCCGTCGAATTCCTTCCACGAATCCATCGATGTTGAACGGGTTGATGAGTATCGCGCCGTCGATCTCCTCGGCCGCTCCCGTGAATCGGCTGAGCACGAGCACGCCGCGCTCCTCCACCTGACAGGCGACGAACTCCTTGGCGACGAGATTCATCCCGTCCTGCAACGACGACACCAGACACAGATCGGCGGCGCGAAAAACGCCGGCCAGCATCTCGGCGCTCACGTTCTCGTTGACGAGAACGATCGGCGTCCATTCCGGCGTCTTGAATCGGCTGTTGATCTCGACCACGAGGTTGAACATCTCCTCGTCGACCGAGCGATAGGCCGGCAGCTCCGATCGCGATGGCGTGGCTACCAGCAGGAAGCTGATCGCGCCGCGCATCTCCGGATGCTGCTCCCACAGCTGACGCAGCGCACGCAACCGCTCCGGAATTCCTTTCGTGTAGTCGACGCGATCGACGCCGACGCCTAACTGCGCCCCGGTCGAGCAGTAGCGCTCGCGCAAACGCGCGGCGAGCATGTCGGCGTCGGACGCCTTGGCCAGCCTCTCGTAGCGGTCGTAGTCGATGCTGATCGGGAACGCGCCCACCTCGATCGCGCGCCCCTCGTAGTGCACCACCAGCGTGTCGGCGTCGATCTCCGCTTCCGGAATGAATTCGGCCACGCAACCCAAGAAGTTCAGCGCGTACCGTTCGGTGTGGAATCCGATGAGGTCATTGCCCAGCATTCCGCGCAGCAATCCATCGTGCACGCCGCTCGGCAGGAACCGGAGAATATCCGCGGGCGGAAATGGTATGTGCCAGAACTGATGGATGAGGACCGGATCGGAGAGATCACGGATCATCTGCGCCGCGAGACCGAAGTGATAGTCCTGAATCCAGACTACCGGCTTCTTGGCCGCCCGAGAGACTTCGTCGGCTACCGCGCCGGCGAAGCGCTCGTTCACCTGCGCATAGCGGTCCCAATATTCCGCTCGATACTCGAAGTGCTGCACGAGCAGATGACAGAGCGGCCAGAGCGATCGATTGGCGAAGCCCAGGTAGTAGCCGTCGACGTCGCTGCTCTCGAGAAAGACGCGACGGAGTGTGTAGGCGGGCTGATCGGGCGGCACCTGAAGACGTCCTTCGTCGTCGGCGCACTCCTTGTCCGCGCTCCCCGATCCCCATGCCACCCACACGCCGTGCGTGGCGCGCATCGTCGGATCGAGCGCGGACACCAAACCGCCGGGAGGCTGCCGAACCTCGAGCAAGCCACTCTCGGCGCGCCGATGCTCGTACGGTTCGCGATTCGACAGCATGATCAGCGTCCGATCGCGAAGGTACTGCGAGAGATTCGGCATAGTCTTTCGAAAGGCGGCAGGAGCCGTGCCGCGTTGCATACGAATCGCGTGGTCCGATTGGCGCGCGTGGATCACCAGGCTACCTTATGGCCACTCTGCCCCGGAGAATCATGCACGTCAAGAGACCTGGCGCGCGAGGCGCCTAGCGTGCCGGTCGTCATCGCGCGCGCCCCAACACGCATCGATTTTGGCGGTGGATGGACCGATGTGCCGCCCTACGACGCCGAACAGGGCGGGTGCGTCTGCAACGTGGCCATCAGTAGATATGCTACCGTCGAGCTGTCGGAGGGCGCGGGATATGTGCCGGCCGATGAGCTGACGCGAGCCGCTCTCAAGCGAGCCGGGCTGTCCAACGTGCGCGTGGCGGCGGGGAGTGATTTTCCGTACGGAGCGGGGCTCGGCGGGTCATCGGCCGCGGGAGTCGCGCTGGCGGGCGCGCTCGCGTCGTGGTGCGGCGAGTCGCTCGACCGCGCGGGGATCGCGGAGCGAAGTCGCAGTGTCGAGGTCGAGGAGCTACGCGTCGCGGGCGGGCGACAGGATCACTACGCCGCGGCGTTCGGAGGGGCGCTCGGTCTCTGGTTCGGCGACAGTGTGCGAACACGTCGCATACCGATATCGCCGGAGATGGCGCGCGCCATCGAGCAGCGTTGTGTTGTCGTGTACACGGGGCAATCGCGTATCTCCGGCGAGAACATCACCGCGGTGCTCGACGCGTATCGCGCGCGCGAGCCGCGGGTGACGACGGCGCTGGCGCGCATGCGCGACCTGGCCGAGATGATGATTCCGGCGTTGGAGCGCGGGGCGCTCGATGAGCTGGGCGCGTTGGTTGGCGAGCATTGGACGCATCAGCGGCGGTTGCATCCGGCGATCACGACGCCGGGGATCGAAGCGGTGCTCGAGGCGGGGCGGCGCGCCGGTGCGATCGGCGGGAAAGCCCTAGGTGCATCCGGTGGCGGATGTGTATTGGTAATCGCGGGCGAGGAGAATTCCGACGACGTTCGTCGCGCGGTAGAAGCGGTGTCATCGCCGCTCGAGTTTCGTGTCGACCAGGATGGGCTCGTGGTGAGCCGGCTCGAGGAGCGCGCGGCGTGACGCGAGTCGCGCGAGGTGACGCGGTGGCGCTCGCTCGCGAGCTGGTGCGCATCGATTCGCGCAATCCGGCATTGGCACCCGATGCATCCGGTGAGGGCAACTGCGCCCGTGCACTCGGAGAGATCCTGTCGGGCTGGGGGCTGGCCGTCGAGCTCGACGAAGTGCTCCCGGGGCGTCCGAACGTGATCGCGCGAAGTGGCTCGCGCGGCGCGGGACGTTCGTTGATGCTCAACGGGCATTTGGACGTCGTCGGCACGGTGGGCATGACACACGAACCGTTTGCCGCAATCGAGCGCGACGGGCGCATCTACGGCCGTGGGTCGACCGACATGAAGAGCGGGATCGCGTCGATGTGCGCGGCGGCGGTGCGAGCGATCGACGCCGGCGCCAGAGGCGAGATCGTGATAGCTGGAGTGGTGGACGAAGAGTACGAGAGCATTGGGACGCGGGCGCTGGTGAAGCACGGCGTGCGCGCCGATGCGGCGATCGTCACCGAGCCCACGCGTCTGGCCATCATGCCGGCGCACCGCGGTTTCGTGTGGATCGAGGTGACGCTCCACGGCCGCGCGGCGCACGGGAGCCGCTACGACCTCGGCGTCGACGCGATACGCAACGCCGGATTGCTGCTGGCCGAGCTCGACAAGCACGAGCGGGAGACACTCGTTAGGCGCGTGCATCCGTTGCTGGGGCGCGCGTCACTGCACGCGTCGCACATCGAGGGTGGGATCGGGATGTCGACGTATCCGGACAAGTGCGTGCTCAAGCTCGAGCGGCGGACGGTGCCGGGCGAGAGCGCGCAGATGGTCATGGACGAAGTGCGTGTCGCCTCAGAGCGTGTGCGCGTGCTCGCGCCGAACATGCGGGCTGACGTGAAGCTGCTGTTCTCGCAGGGTCCGAGCGATGTGTCCGCGGATGCGCCGATCGTGCGAGCGCTGGCGTCGGCGCTCTCGGCGTGCGGCGAGGACGTGCGAGTCGAGGGAATGAGCGCGTGGACCGACGCCGCGATTTTGAACGAAGCGGCGATTCCCGCGATCTGCTTCGGGCCGGGCGACATCACGCTCGCGCACGCGGCGGAGGAGTGGGTGGAGATCCAGGAGATCGAGCGGGCGACGAAGGTTTTGACCGAGCTCATCGCGCGCTGGTGCGGTGGAAGCGAGGGAGCATGGCGCAGCTGACGCACGCCGAGTACGACGTGCTCGAGCGCGCGATCGCCGAGCGACGCCGGATCGTCATCTATCGGCGTGGCACCGAGTACGTCGTAGTTCCGCGTGCGCTGCGCCTGGTCGGCAGACGAGAGCTCATCGAGTCGACACATCCGACAACCGGCGACCACTTCGACTTTTTCATCGACGAGCTGGACAGCATCCAGGTCGTCAAGTGAAGACGCTGTGACGCGATCGACCGCGAGGCGCGCGACCGAGAAGGCTCGGCGAGAGGAACCGTTGCCGGTAGTGGCGGTCTATGCGGACGAATCGTGTCTCGGGAACGGGCGCGAGGGGAGCAATCCCGGGGGCGCGGGCGGAGTGATCGAGGTGTATGCGCCCGGTCGCGCGGTTGTTAGGCGCGACTACTGGTTGAGCGAGCCCGCGACGACGAACAACCGCATGGCGCTCCGCTCGGCGATCGAGGCGTTCCGCATTCTGTCCGCCAAGGACAAGCGCATGCAGGTGTTCTTCACCAGCGATTCACAGTACCTCGTGCAGGGGATGACGGCGTGGACGCGCGATTGGGCGGCGCGCAATTGGAGGCGGAAGGGGGGCGTGCTCGAGAACCTGGAGCTCTGGAGGGAGCTTACGGAGGCCGCGTCCAAGCACGAGCACGCGTGGCGGTGGGTGCGGGGGCACGCCGAGCACCCCCAGAACGAATACGCCAATCTCCTGGCGACGAGG
>DATFBY010000014.1:0-48661 GCA_035253585.1 Gemmatimonadaceae bacterium
TAGAGCGGCATGTGGGGGAATCCGGCGAAGATCCTCCGCTGTGTGTCGTACCCAAGAACGGCGAACACCAGTAGTACGAGCGACACGATCCAGAGTACGACGACGAGAAGACCTTGAGAGCGGCGGGACATGAAAGCCTCGGGAAGCGGGAAGCGGGAAGCAGGAAACGCAGACACACCGGATGAGTACCGTCTCCGCCGGCGCTTCCACCCGCCCACCTACGGCGGGCACCCGCCCGCTTCCCGCTTCCCATTCTATCACTGATTCCCTTTCGCGGCCACTCAAACGATCTTCCGCGCTTCATGTCCAACGCCCGCGCCGCGCTCTTCATCCTTCTCTCCGCCGTCTGCTTCTCGACGCTGGGGATCTTCACGGTCATCGCGACGGACAGCGGCACTCCTCTTCCAACCGTGCTCGCCGGCCGCTACCTGGTCGCGGCGGTGCTCCTCTTTGCCATCGCGCGGAGGGCCGCACTCGTTAGGCGCGCGGTCGCGCTTCGCATCGTCGCCGCCGGGCTCGGACAAGCCGTCATCGCGTTCACCGCACTCTCGTCGCTCCGCTTCATCACGGTGGCGACGATGGTGTTCCTCTTTTACACCTACCCGGCGTGGACGGCGGTACTCGCGGTCATTCGTGGAACGGAAAAGCTCGACGCGCGACACGTGGGCGCGCTGGCCCTCGCGTTAGGCGGGACCGCCGTCATGGTCGGATCGCCCTGGTCCGCGCAGATGGACTGGCGAGGAGTGGCGCTCGCACTCACCTCCGCGGTCCTGTTCGCCATCTACGTCGCCGCAATCGCGCGCCTCCAGCGCGACGTCAACCCGACCGCCACGTCCGCATTCGTCTGCACCGGAGCAGGAACGGCCTTCATCCTCGGCGGTGCTGTCGCCGGTGCGCACGATCTCACCCTCGCACCGGAAGCGATCCTCTCCATTCTGGGGCTCGCCGTCGTCTGCACCACGATCGGCTTCATCCTTTTTCTCAAAGGCCTGGCCGTTCTCGGCCCCGTTCGCACGGCAATCATGTCCACGATCGAGCCGTTCTCCGCCGCGGTGCTCGGGTGGCTAATTCTTGGACAGCCATTCCGCACACCGACTATCGCGGGCGGAGTGATGATCGCTGCGGCGGTGCTACTGCTTCTTACCTCCACTCGTGTAGCGATCGAACCACAGGGATTTCGCGAACGCAGCGGCCCGTATATTTCATAGCAACGCTGCGACTGCACGCTGTGAAACGAGTGGAGGGAGTCATGAGAGCGCACCGCCTAGCAATGACCGCGTTGGTCGCGGCGATCCTCACCCCAGCCGCGCTCTACGCGCAGAACAAGAACGCCGCGGCTCAACCCGCGAAGCCGGCACCCGCGATGAGCGTCGATGATTTCATGACGCCGCAGGAAGCGGAAGCGATCGGCATCACCAGCATGACGCCCGCGCAGCGCGAGGCATTCGAGCGTTGGCTCGACCGCTATACGGCAACTGTCGCCCGAGTCGCCAAGCGCGAGCCCGCGGCGGCTCCCGCCACTCGTCAGGCACAGGAGCGTCCCGCGCATCATCCGAACAGCTACCTTCGCAACGGCGCCAAGATCGCCGAGCTGCTGAATGGCGGCGACTTCGTGCGGCTCGAGGATGGGTCGGTGTGGGAGATCTACGCGTCGGACCGCGTCGCCACGGTGAACTGGAAGACGGGCAGCCTGGTCATCGTTCGCGAGCGCAACATCGCCATCAACTCCGGTGGCGATATCTACGACATGCTGCTCATGAACGGCGAAGCGGGGACGACGGCGACGGCGCGCTTTCGCGGCGTCGGCAAGCCGGAAGAGATGGAGGCCGACTCTCAGTAGTCGGTCTGCGTACGCTCAGCCGGCGCGCTCCGGCAACATCCGCCTAACGATCATGTAGATCGGCGCGCTCGCCAGCACCACGGCGAGCGCGTACAGGCTGTTCCGGCGATCCAGCGCGACCGCACCCACGAGGAACGCGAGCGAGCCCGCCAGCGCGATTCCCGTCGTCCACGGATACCCCCACGCCCTGAACGGCCTCGGCGCATCCGGCTCGCGCCACCGCAAGAGGAAGAGCGCGCTGAACGAGATCACGTAGTTGGCAACGAAGAAGAAGGCTAGCACCGCGATGACGGTGTTGAACGTCCCGGTGGCCGCGAACACCAACGCCACCAGCGAGCTCAAAAGCAGCGCGATCGTCGGCGTCCCACCTTCGTTGACTTCCGTGCCGCGCTGAGAGAAGAGGCCGTCGCGGCTCATCGCGTACAGGACACGCGGGGCCATCAGCACCAACGCGTTCACCGTGCTCAACAGCGCCGCGATCATGATGACACGAATCACCATGTCGCCCTTCGGCCCGAAGAGCGTCGTCGCCACCTCTCCCGCCACCAGTGTCTTCCCCGCCATGCTCGAAAGTGGCAGCACGTACAGAAATGCGAGATTCACCAGGAGATAGATGGCGGCGATGCACAGGACGCTACCGATCATGGCGCGCGGAATGTCACGCGCTGGATCGCGAACTTCTTCGGAGAAGTAGATGACGCCCGTCCAGCCGTCGTACGTATAAATCACCGCCTGCAGCGACAGGATGATCGCCACGAACAGCGCCACACTCGTGGGCAACGGTGACGACACGTCAGGCGGTCGGGCGGCTGCGTCCGCCAACACGAAGCATGCGATCACGAGACCGACCAGCACGATCGCCTTGAGCACGCTGGTCACGTTCTGCACGCCGCCACCCCAGCGCACACCGCGCCATTGAATCAGCGTGAACAGAATGATCAGTGCCGCCGCGACAGTCGCCGAGCGTCCCGACAACGACGGATGGAGGGCTCCCGAATAATCTCCGACTACGATCGCCACGGCAGCCGCGCTTCCCGCTGTCGAGAGCCAATCATTCCATCCCACGACGAATCCCACATATCGGCCGAACGCATGACGCGCGAAGACATATTGTCCGCCGGACTTCGGCAGCATCGTTCCTAGCTCCGACAGCGAGATCGCGCCGAGCGTCGCGTACAGTGCGCCCACGATCCAGATGCCGAGGAAAAAAACCGGCGACGGGAGCCGTTCCGCGATCTCCCCGGGCGCGCGCAGAATGCCGGCACCGATGGTATTCCCAACGGCGACGGCGATGCCGAACCCAACACCGAGCACCTTCAACAATCCTCGACGCGTCACTGGCTTCCCGAGGGGAGCAGGTGCGGCGGTGGGTGATGCGGAGCTGGTCATGGGAGAGGAGGGCGGCGTGGCGATAGGGAGTTGGCTGGTAGGGATTAGGAATCAGAACGGCACTCCTGATGACTCAGGACGCTGTTCCTGATTCCTTATCCCTAATCCCTATCTCTAAAACAGATAATCCGCCGCGGAGTGGTTCGGCGCAATGTGGCGGGTCGCAATCTCCGTGGTTCGATTCGGCAACCGGGTCAGCGACCGGGCTGCCGCGGCGTCATGAAACGATGGAGATTCGGCGAGCTGGTGAGGGCGTCGGCGCAGTATGAGGGTTCCGCCGCGCCGGTTTGCGCTGAGTCCGCCTGTCCAAGAGTCTCCAGTCCTTCGCGCCGCTGTTTGGAGAAGGTGAAGATGGTCGAGTCAGCGCAGACGCGATGCTCGCTCGTGCGGGTAGGTAGCAGTTCGGGCGCGGTCAAAGGGTAGGGCCGGGTGAGCGCGTAACCGCTGTGCGCCGCATTTCCCACGACCGCGCCGAGCGCAAGCGCGCCGCCGTACAGTAGCAGCCGAACCGTTGCGTCAGAGATACGCGAATACATCCGTCAGCCCGGTCTTGGTCGCCGCGTTAGGCAAGTCGCGCATCAGGTGCATGGCGTGAATGTTCTCCATCTTTTCCGTAGCCAAGTGCATAAGGCGTTCCAAGTCGGGGCGCGGCCGGGTGCCTGCAACCCACCGCTGGGTCGACTAGGCCCTTCCATTTGGGACGGAAGCTCCCATTTCAGCAGCCGAGTACCGAGCGCCGAGAGCCGAGTCCCGATGTAAATTCTGACCGATGCAAGCTCTTCTTTACCTCGTCTTCATCCTTTCGGGCGCGGCCGGACTCATTTACGAGTCCATCTGGAGCCGCTACCTCGGACTCTTCGTCGGCCATAGCGCGTATGCGCAGATCATCGTGCTGGCGATCTTCCTCGGCGGGATGTCGCTCGGCGCGATCCTCGCCGCCCGACGATCGGAGCGAGTCGCCCAACCGCTGCTCTGGTACGCGATAGTCGAGCTCATCGTCGGCATCATCGGGTTCGTCTTTCACTACATCTATTCGGGCGTCACGTCGCTCGCCTACGATGCGATCTTCCCGGCGCTCGCGGGCGGCGCGACGCTCACCGTCGTCAAGTGGCTCATCGCGGCGCTGTTGATTCTCCCGCAGTCGGTGCTCCTCGGAGCGACCTTCCCGCTCATGAGCGCGGGCGTGCTCCGCCTGACCCCGAGTCGCCCCGGTCGCGTGCTCGCTCTGCTCTACTTCGCCAACAGCATCGGTGCCGCAGTAGGCGTGCTGTTCGCGGGATTCGTGCTGGTAGGTTGGGTTGGATTACCCGGTACGTTGAGGACAGCAGCGGCGTTGAATGTGATCGTCGCACTGCTGGTGTTTGCAGCTGTGCGTTGGCGGGAGGAGGAGGGGCGGGAGACCGGAGATTCGAGATTCGAGATTCGAGATTCGCAGGCGGAATTGGACCTCGTCGGGTCGCACCCGAGTCTCGAATCTCGAATCTCGAATCTCGATGCCCGCCGTCTGCTCCTCATCGTCGCATTCGGGACCGCCGTCGCGTCGTTCATCTACGAGATCGCGTGGATCCGCATGCTCTCGCTGGTTTTGGGGAGCGCCACCCACTCGTTCGAGCTCATGCTTTCGGCGTTCATCCTGGGGCTCGCACTCGGTGCGTTGTGGGCGCACCGCAAAGCGGATCAGCTCAGTGATCCAATCAAAACGCTGGGTGTCGTTCAGTGGGTCATGGGATTCGCGGCAATGGCGACGCTGCCATTCTACCTGCGCTCCTTCGAGTGGACCGCATGGCTGATGCGCGCCGTCGACGAATCGACCGCCGGCTACACGATCTTCAACTTGGTGCGCTACGCGTTCTGCCTGGTGGTGATGTTCCCTGCCACCTTCTGCGCCGGTATCACGCTCCCACTCATCACGCGCACGCTCATCTCGTCAGGCGCCGGTGAAAAGGCGATCGGACTCGTCTACGGCGTGAACACGCTCGGATCGATCGTCGGCGTGGTGCTGGCCGGCCTGGTGTTCATGCCGCTGCTGGGACTCAAGCTCCTCCTCATCCAGGGCGCCATCATCGACATGGCGTTGGGTGTCGTTCTGCTGCGGGTTGCTGCGGGATCGTCGAAGCGGGAGCGCCGCTTCGCGCTCGCTGCTGGACTGGCGGTGGTGGTGCTGGTCGAGATCGCGGTGTGGGGGAACGACTTCAATAAAGCGGTGTTGACCAGCGGGGTCTTTCGTTACGGGCGGGTGAGCTCGCCCGATACGAAGGACGTCATCTACTATAAGGATGGGCGGACGGCGACCGTGTCGGTGTCGCGCATGCGTGGGAAGTCGCTGGTGATCGCCACCAACGGCAAGCCCGACGCGTCGCTCGATTCGGCCTGGCAGCAACCTACGCCCGGTGCCGCGCCTCGCACGTTAGGCGGCGATCTGCCGACACAGGTGCTGTTGCCGCTCATGACGCTGGCCCACGCACCGCACGCGCGCACCGCAGCGGTCATCGGCCACGGCTCGGGGATGTCGTCGCACTTCTTGTTAGGCAGCCCTGTAGTCCGCAATCTCGTGACGATCGAGATCGAGCCGGGGATGATCGAAGGCTCGCGCCACTTCTACCCAGCGAATGCGCGGGTCTTCGAGGACCGCCGCTCGCGGTTCGTGATCGACGATGCGAAGTCGTTCTTTGCATCGGAGCGCCGAAAGTACGACCTCATTCTCTCCGAGCCATCGAATCCGTGGGTCAGCGGCGTCTCCGGGCTCTTCACCACCGAATTTTACGACCGCGTTCGCGGCTACCTCTCGCCCGAGGGAGTGTTCGGGCAGTGGTTGCACCTGTACGAGATCAACGACCAGCTCGTGCTCACCGTGCTGGCGGCGCTGCACAAGAGCTTTCCGTCGTACGAGATCTTTCTCACGTCGAGCGGCGACATGTTGATCGTCGCCAGCACGCGTCCGGAGCTGCGCGATCCCGATTGGTCCGTCTTCCAGCTGCCCATGGTGGCCCGGGATCTTCAGCCGGTCATCACCTTCACGCCGCGGATGCTGGAGGCGACACGCATCCTCTCACGAGAGGCGCTGGCGCCGCTGCTCGATACGTGGCGGGAGCTCAATTCCGACTACGTGCCGCTGCTCGACCTGAGTGGTGAGCGGACGCGATTCATGCGATCGTCCGCCGACGGGTTCCGTGCGTTGGGTGACGATCGCTTCGACATCGTGGGTCCATTCACCGGCCGGCGGTCGGAGTTCATCGACGACACGCGTGTACCCGTTCCGCAGATCCCGCGCATGCGGAACCTCGCCTTAGGCGCACTCATGCGCTCGCATTTCCGCTACGTCATGGCGCAGGACATGGACTCTACTTCCAGCGTAGCCGTTCAACGCCGCTGGCTCTACGAGAGCGCGATGCAAAGCGGGAAGACACCGCCCGACTGGCGCGTATGGCTGAACACCGTGCTGCAGGTCGACGCCGACATCCACGGTGGCACGTCTGGCGTAGCCGATGAGATTTTCTTCTATGACGCGCGCCAGTTCGCCGAGCGGTACAACGCACCGATGGAAGTGCTCTCAGCGCTGGCGTTCGTTCGAGCGCTGTCGGTCTGGGACTGGGTTGCGGCATCGGCGGCGGCGGACCGGCTGATGCCCTCGGCGCAACTAGGAAAGAGTTGGTTGCCGATCGATCTGCTCCGCGAAGGTGCGATCGTGGCCAAGCTTCGAACGGGCGATGCCGCGGGCGCGAAGCGAGTATTTACCTCACTCGTGAACTACAGCGGGCGCGAGGATGGCGATCTGCGGATCGAGCTTCTCTGGGCGTACATCTGGAATCTGGAGCACGGGCGGAAGCTGCCGGGGCCGGTTGATACGGTCTCCGCGCCGCTGGCGACAAGGTAAGAACATCGGGACTCGGGACTCGGGACTCGAGAGAAAGGAATGGGCCGGTCGGCATCGCCGACCGGCCCATTCCTTGTGTTCAGCCGAGTCCCGAGTCCCGAGTCCCGAGCTTAGTCTATCGCGTCCTTGATCTGCCTCGCCAACGTCAGGTGCGCCTCGACGTTCGGTCTGGCCTGCTGCAGCAGCGTACGAACCTGCGCGGTCTGCGTGTTCTGGAGCGCCTTGTCGATCACATCGAGTGTATTCTCGTGCGCTTCGATCTCGGCGTCGATGTATTCCTTGTCGAAGTCGTCGTCGTCCTTCGCCAGCTCCTCCATGTCTTCCCTGTGGTCCTTCACCAGCTCGTCCTCATCGCGTGGGATGACGGGCGTCACGTTGAGGCTCTGACCGAGCTGCTCGACTTTGGATCGCAGCGCGGTGTGATCGCGCTTCATCGTCTGCGCGAATTCGCGCACACGCGCGTTCTTCGCCTTCGTCAGCGCTAGATTTGCCGCCTCGACTTCACCGCTATTCGCCGCATTGAGCAGGCCGACGATGCCGGCATCGCTCATGTCGCGATCGAGCGTACCGGTGGACGCGGTCATCGCGGTATCGGTGCGGGTGGCAACTGTGGTATCGACCGCCACCTCATCGCCGCGGCGCTCACAGGCCGTCAGGCTCACCGCCAGCGCGGCCGCCGCAAGCACGCGGGGAAAATTTGAAATCCTGCTCATCTAACCCTCCGGATTTTCAGGCGTTGAGCGGCGCGAGCGCGCGCCGCATCGTGGGAATGAACGCAAGACATATGCTGCGAAGTCCCACAGCAGAGAGGTTGGTGAGACAGAAACCATGCCCACGCGCCGCAGAAGCGCGGCTTGTCGCGCGTGTGTCTGAACCACATACTCTGCGCCGTTCTTTCACCCGCTCAGGAGCCCCGTGATGCGCCGTCTGTTTGGTTTATCTGCGCTTCTCATCGCGCTGTTCGCGACGCCGCTTGTCGCTCAGGATCACGTGCGCTTTGCGCCGCGTCGCCCCGTGGCGACGTACTCGATCGTGGCGCGCGATTCGGCCACGGGAGAGTTAGGCGTCGCCGTGCAATCGCACTGGTTCAGTGTGGGACCGATTGTGCCCTGGGCCGAAGCTGGTGTCGGCGCGGTGGCAACGCAGTCGTTCGTGGAGCCGAGCTATGGGCCGTTGGGGCTCACGCTGATGCGGACCGGAAAGACAGGTCCGGACGCCTTGAGGGCGTTGATCGGCGCGGACAAGGATTCGGCCGTTCGGCAGGTAGCGATGATCGACGCGACCGGTCGAGTTGCGGCGTACACTGGCGGCCGTGCGATCATCGCGGCGGGGCATCAGGTCGGCAAGCAGTACTCCGTGCAGGCCAACCTCATGGACAAGCCGACGGTGTGGCCGGCAATGGCGCGCGCGTTCGAGAGCGCCAAAGGTGATCTGGCAGAGCGGCTTCTTCAGGCGCTAGAGGCGGCGGAACGCGAAGGTGGTGACATCCGTGGGCGCCAGTCGGCAGCGATAATCGTCGTTGCGCCGACGAGTACAGGCCGGCCGTGGGTAGATCGACGCTTCGATCTCCGGGTCGAAGACAATCCAAATCCGGTTGCCGAGCTTCGGCGCCTAGTGGCGATGGCGCGTCTCTACCAGAAGATGAACGAAGGTGACGAGCTGGTGACGAAGAACGACATCGCGGGTGCGGTCGCGTCATACGGTGCGGCTACCAGCGCGTTGCCGGACAGCGCGACAAACGGAGAAGCGGTGTTCTGGACGGGGATCAGTTTGGCGAACGTTGGCCGCGTCGATGAAGCGATTCCCTATTTGCGCCGGGCGTACGCGGAGGATCGACGGTGGTCGGAGCTGGTGACGAGGTTGCCGAGGTCGGGATTGCTGCCTAACGATAGGGCGCTGGTGGAGAGGCTGGTGGCGGGAATGCGACGGTAGACATCGAGATTCGAGATTCGAGATTCGAGATTCGGAGAGTCACCGGATGGGCTCCCCTTCCGCCGTTCCGAATCTCGAATCTCGAATCTCGAGTCTCGATGCCTACCGCTCTCTCTTACCCCGCATCACATACACTCCAACCACCAACGTCCCCGCTAGCATCACCACGCTCAACGCTGTGTTGATCCACGGAGCCAATCGGGGAAAGCGGCCCGTGATCACGAGCGCGGCCGGGATCAAGACAAGGGCGGTCCAGATCAGCAGGGCGCGGAGAAGGCGCTGTCGAGTCATCTGTCACCCCCGTTCAGAACGTGTAGAGGCACGACTCTTCTTCTCGAGCCTCGCAATCCTCGATCAGCTTTCGCAGTAGTGCCATGAGATCGGGGTCGCCGCCGCCGTCTGACCCGTCATCATCGTCGCCGCCGCCTGGCGGTGTCGTCCCGCCACCGTCACCCTCGTGCGGGCCACCGCCCTCGAGAAGGTGCTTCTCGATGCAGGCGTTCAACTTGAACACCGCTTTCGCGTAGGCCGACGCGAGGGTGATTGCGAGTAGCTTCGTGAGCGCCGTCGGCTCGGGCACAGCGATCAATACGGCGAGCGCGGCGGCAGCCGACGCCAGATCCATGTATTCGGCGAAGCATTCCTGGAAGAAGAGCTGCGCCTCCGCCGGCCGAACCGCATGCGCGAGTATCGCAAACGTCACCCGCTCGACGACCGCCGAGATCTCTCGAGCGACACCACGCTCGTCGCGCACTGCGCCAGCGATCACCGGTACGCCGCGCTGATTCCAGAACGTCATCTGCGCCGCTTCACTTCTCCATTCGGACCCGCGCTTCTCCCACCGATATCGCACGAGAGCGATGGGCTTCCCATTCTTGACCAGCACCGAATGCGTCGGCGGACCGGTGCGCTCGCCGTACGCCAGCGCGTAATGAAAGCTGTCGGTACCGACAACGAACGAGCGAAGAATGACCTGCTGTCGACGCCCGCGTGCGATCGGGTGATCGGCACGCACCGATGTCAACAGATGCCGACGCAGCTCTCGCGATTCGGCGCGGTCATAGATGAACGCCCCGGGGGCATTCGATCCCTGTATCGACAAGGTTGCTCCCGCTCCCGAACCTCCCGCGTAGGCACGCCGATCGTCGACCGACGTCGGTACGTCGCTCCCACACCCGGCACTTCCCAACGCCACCACACCACACAACACGCCCACCAATGACCGGTACCCCCGCATGATGCCTCCCGCGTGTCATGCAACCGACATCCGTGAGGCGAACCGAGGGCGACCGTCCATCGGAACGCACGCGCTCGCTCCGAGCGACGTTCGGGAAGTCTACGAAGGGACGTCAGGGCTGCGTCAGCAGGACGCACCCGACGAATGACCGCGCGCTAATTCGCCGTCAGCGCTCGGCGTCGACGCAGCATGACCACCACCGCATACAGACCGACCCCAGCGATGATGTGCTTGAGCGCGTGCCCGCTCAGGATTCCGCCCGCCGCCAGAATCTGCCGATCGAGATACTCGGCGACTTTGGCCAGTAGGTAAAACGCGATCACGATCAGCACGTCGCGCCCACGCGTGTAGCGCGCGGGATAACCGAGGACCAAGAACGGAACCAACAACATCGGCGCCAGCTGCACCAGCATGTACGGCCTCAAGTCGCCAGTCGCCGACCAATACAACACCGTGATCGCGCCGAGCGGCAGCAACACCGCCAGTGCCCACACGCCGAGCGCAACGCTCACGCGCTCGGCCACGACCGCCGCGAAAAAAGCCATGAACACGATGGTGATCGGCAGGCGATCCCACACCAGACGACCGCCGTCAGGCGCGAGGTGATAGTACGCGGACCCGAATGCGACGAGCGCTACGCCCGCGAACAGCGCCAACCACGGCCACCGCTCTCGAGCATCCACGAAGCGCGATTCGCCCAGACGCGCCACCACGACCAAACCGATCACGCCCATGATCAGGAACACCACGTTCGACGCCACGTCGCCGAAGTTCGGAACGCCGAGGATCGTACGACGGTCCGCGAACACGTGCGTCGAGAAACGGGGTGCGACGTCGCGGAGCACCCACACGATCGCCACCGCCAACGCCGTGATCGCCACTGCCAGGGCCACGCGACCACGCCTCGACGGGTCGGTCTGAACCACGCCGGCGGTGAGTGTCACCGCTCCTGCAACCCTCCCGGCATGATCCCCTTCGGCCCGAACTTGGAGCGCACCAGATCCACTGTCCGCGCCAATGTCCTGTCGCGCGGCGTATCACCGCGCGTGCCTGACGAGTCCGTCGCCATCTCGAACAAAGCCAGCTGATCGGCTTCCGGATCGGCCGCCAGCGATGACAGCGCCACCCCCAGCAGTCGCGCGGGCACGCGCCGCGCACTCCGTAGCTTGCGCAGGAGGTCGCGGGCCACCGCGAAGATGACTCGATCCCACACCACCGGTTCGGTCAACGTGCGGCTTGCCTGACGAGTCCGGAAATCGTAATCGCGGATCCGGACGGTGATCGTCCGCGCAGCCAGGCCGTCGCCGCGCAAATCGTAGGCGGCGCGCGTGACCAAGGCCAACAGCTCACGCGCCAGCTCGGCGTCGTCCTTGATGTCCTGCGCGAACGTCTCGTCGCGGCTGATGCTCTTGGAATCGAGCCGGCGCTCGACGTGGCTATCGTCGATACCGCGCACTCGATCGTAGAGCCAGGCGGCTTCACGCGCCCCCAACCACTGCGTCAGCGTCGCCAGATCGTACTGCAGGACGTCGGGAACGGTGCGCATCCCGAGCCGCGCCAGTCGCTCCTGGAACTTCGGTCCGACCAGGGGCAGCTCGGCCAGTGTGAAGCCGCGCAGAAACTCCGACTCCGCGCCAGGCGCGACGACCAACACGCCGTTGGCATCCGTTCCGGGCTTGGGCTTGGCGCGCTCGACTGCCAGCTTGGCGATCAGCTTCGCCGTTCCTCCACCGATGGACACCGACAATCCGGTCGCCTTTCGCACCGCCTGACGAATGCGCCGCGCCGTCTCCTCCAGCGGCTCGCCCTTATACACTCCTTCGGTGCCGCCCATGTCGAGATACCACTCGTCAATGCTCGCGCCTTCGACCACCGGCGACCACTGCTCCAGCACATCGCGCACTTCGGCACTCTTCCGCGAGCACGCACGTCGCGGCACCGGCACGCACATCGCCTGAGGACAAAGCCTGAGCGCTTGCGCGATGGACATCGCCGAGCGCACGCCGTACTTCCGCGTCTCGTACGACGCGGAGCATACCACGCCGCGGCTGTCGCGCGAGCCTCCGACGATCAGTAGCGGAGCCTTACCCGCGCCCTCCGGATCCTCCATGCGCGCAACGGCGACGAAGAACGCGTCGGCATCGGCGAGCAGAATCCGCCGGGGGCCGGGCGGCTTGGCTTTGGCTGACGTAGAGCTCTCCTCCGCGGGATGACGTACGATGTCATCACGCACCGGCGCGAGGCAACGCGATCACCGGTGCGCTATCCCGACTCTTCGCGTTCGCTGTCGCGCACGCCCGTCAGGAGCGCCGCAACCCAACGCGTGCTCTTGAACTGCTGGGAGACGATGACCATCGCCACGGTGAGCGGCGCCGCGAGCAGCGCGCCGAACGCGCCCCACATCCATCCCCAGAACACCACGGCAAACGCGACGACCAACGGCGAAAGCGCCAACGCTCGTCCGTGAATCTTTGGATCGAGGAAGTTGCCGACGAAGAACTGGATCGCGCTGACACCGAGAAATACGGCAAGCGGACGGCCGAAGCCCTCGAACTGGAGCAGCGCATAGAGCGTCGGCGGGATGACGGCCACGGCCGGTCCAATTGTCGGGATGAAATTGAGCACGAACGTGAGAATTCCCCATGTCGGCCAAAGCTCCAGCCCCATCGCCCAGAGAAAGAGCGCCGTCGGTATGGCGCTCATTGCGCAGGTGATCGCCAGAGCGACGAGAAACCGCCGGACGCGCCCCGCGATCGTCTCCGCGGTCTCCAGCACGGCTGTGCCCAGACGCTCGCGCAGCCGCCACACGACTTTTCGCTCGAAGTCCCGGACTTCGAGCAAGCCGAGTACGAGATACATGACGACGAGCCCGAGCAATCCGATGACGGAGTTTGCGGATGAGATCGCTCGCTCGACCAATGCCGGAACACGATCGGCGATGTTCACCAAACCTCCGGCAGCGTCGGGCGTGGGCAGATAGTGACGTCTCCCCCACTCGCTCACCGCGCGCGCGAGCACCGCGAGTCGTTCCTCGAGCTGCGGCGCGCGCTCGGCCACACGCTCCGCGCTGTAGAGGAACGCGCTTCCGATCACCCCCCACGAGAGGAGGATCACCAGCAACGTCGCGATGAAAGCGATCCAGCGCGGCAGTCGCGCTTCCAATCGCACCTGCATGGGCCAAGCGACGACGATGAGAAACACGGCGATCAGCAGCGGTAGAATCACCGGTCTGCCGATCTTCAGCGCGGCGACGACCAGGATCGCCGCGATCACGGCGAGCAGGCGAGAGTAGGTCGAGGTTTGGGTCGTCATGTCGAGCAGCCCGCCGTCGTCCTCAAGCAAGAACGGGACTCGGCGAGTCCGGCTTGCCGCGCGCAACCGGCTCAGGACGCGGCTGAGGCCGTTGCTTTCGCTGTCTCAAATTTTTCCAACAGGCCCGGCAACCCCCTCTGCGGCGCCGCAACGCATGCGCGGCCTAGCCAACGCTTTACCCCGCGTGACGTGCATCGCAGCGCCGAGTCTCCTGTGTACACCTCAGGCGTCCTCTGGAGTTACGGTCCATGTCTCGCCGCATCCTCTCCTCAATTTTCATCACTGTCTTCGCGCCGATGGCGCTAGTCGTCTCGAGCGCGTCCGGACAGAACTCGATCCGCAACGCGTCGCTGTCGGACGCGGGTGCCGATGACCGGGTGCTCACCTTCGGTCCGACATCGCTGTCGCTGCGCGGACCTGACGACGGGCAGATCGTGATGCGCGCGTCGGAGCTCGACCTGATCGTGAGCATGAGCGTGAAGCGTGAGGCGCTGAGTCAGTGGGTGACCAAGGCCGACGTCATGCTGGTAGCGGTCGGCAACAAGGCCGAGCCCCTTCCGGCGCTTCGCGGTGCGCAGGGGAGCATGAATCTCCGCGCGCTGACCGCGTGGGGGACACCGCGTTACGAGCTGAGGTTCGCCGACCGTGATCGGAAGAAGCAGGTCGTTGCCGAGCTCACCTTGGAAGAGGCCAACAGGCTTCTGTTGATGCTTCGGTCGATGGCGCCTCCGCCGGTCATCCCGATGCCAACGGCAGTCGTCGATCGTCCTGTCGCTCCGCGCATGGGCAATCGCGCGCCTCACTATCCGCAGGCATTGCGCAACCTGGGCGTCAACGGGCAGGTCGTGGTTCGGATCATGGTCGACACGACCGGACGCGTCGCGAAGAACTCGTTCGAGGTGGTGCGCTCCAGCGACGAGCGGCTCGTGCGCGCGGTCCGCGAAGCGGTGATGACGTGGCGCTTCGTCCCGGCCGAGGCCTCAGGAAAGCGAGTCAGCCAGCTGATCGAGCTGCCGTTCGTCTTCTCGGCAAATGGGGACCAGTGAGTAGGGAGAAGGGAGCAGGAACGAGGGAGCCGTAGACAACGACAAGGATGCGCCCGGTGACGAACTCACCGGGCGCATTTGCGTTTTCTCCCCTGCCCTCCTTGACACGCGACGTACCCCGCACCATTCCTTCCACTCACATGGTGACTGGAAGGCACATGGCCCCCTCGGATGTCGATCTTCTCCAGGGAACCGTCGATGTACTGATCCTCCGCGCACTGGCGTGGGAGCCGCTGCACGGCTACGCCATCTCGCGCTGGATCCGTGATAGAAGCGATGGGGTGCTCGCCGTCGAGGGAGCGGCCCTCTATCAGGCGCTTCACCGACTGGAGCGGAAGCGGTGGATATCGCCGCAGTGGGGTGTGTCCGAGAACAACCGGCGCGCCAAATACTATCGCCTCACCGCGAAGGGGCAGCAGCAGCTCGCGGCCGAGAGCGCGGCGTGGAAGACGTACGCCGCCGCGGTAACTCGCGTGCTGGCACCCTCACCTGCCTGACGATTGACGATGCTCCCGAAACGCACCCTCTTCCGGCTTCCCAGTCGCTCTCGCGCCCGCATTCGCGAAGACGTCGACGACGAGCTGGCCTTTTACCTCGACGAACGGTCGCGAGAGCTGGAGCGGCAAGGGCTGAGCGCCGCTGAGGCGCGGGCGCAGGCGGCGCGTGAGTTCGGGGACATGGACTACACACGGCGGTATTGCGTCGATCAGGACGTGGGCGCCGCGCGCGACGAGGCGCGTACCCGCGCAGTCGATGAGCTCTGGCAGGATCTCGCGTTCGCAACCCGCACACTGGGCCGGACGCCATTGGTGTCGGCATTGGCGATTGCCACGTTGGCATTGGGCATCGCGGCGACCACCTCGATGTTCACCGTCGTGCGCGCGGTGCTGCTCGAGAGCCTGCCGTACGAGTCACCGGAAAGTTTGGTTCGGGTATCGACACGATTCGCCGACGGCCGAGAGAGCGCGGGCCAGATCGCTGCCGCCGATCTGGTCGACTTTCAAACGAGGCAACGAACGCTCGCCGGTCTGGCCGGCTTCGCCAGCCGCCGCTACGTGTACGAAGGACCGGAAAACGCGGCTGCGCTCGCCGGCTCGCGCGTGAGCTCGGATTTCTTCGAGTTGTTAGGCGCGAGACCGGCGTTGGGCCGCACCATTCTCTCCTCGGACAGCGCGGGCTCGCACGTGGTGCTGCTCGCCTACGATGCCTGGCGGCGCGCATTCGGCGGCGATCCGGCGATCGTCGGACGGAACGTGCGGCTGAACGGTGAGGCATACACCGTCGTCGGTGTGATGCCCGAGGGATTCGTCGCGCCGATGGGCGAGGTGGACATCTGGACGGTGCTCGATCTGCGGACCGCTCTCGCCGACGTGAACCGCGCTCGGAAGTTCCGCTTCCTGGGAGCGGTTGGACGGCTGGGGGCAGGACAAACGGTCGAGCGCGCCGCAGCCGATCTCGATCGCATCGCGGAGGCAATGGCGGTCGAGCATCCCGAGACGAACGCACAGTTCCGTGCAAAGGTGGTGTCGCTGCGCGACGCCATGGTCGGGTCGGCTCGCCAGGCGCTGTTGGCGTTGATGGGCGCGTCGGCGCTGTTGCTGCTGATCGCGTGTGCGAACGTCGCCGGCCTGGCCTTGGCCCGGTCGGTCAGCCGCTCGCGTGAGCTCGCCATTCGGAACGCACTCGGTGCAGGCCGGGCGCGGCTCGTCAGGCAGATGCTGGTCGAGAGCGTGACGCTCTCGTTGTTAGGCGGTGCGGCTGGTGTCGCCCTGGCGTGGTGGGGGACACGGGCCCTGGGCGCCGCCGCCGCGCGTGTCCTTCCGCCGCTCGGCACCGTCGACCTGGATCTGAGCGTGCTGCTCTTCGCTGTCGGTGCGTCGGTGGCCAGCGGTGTCCTATTCGGTACCGCGCCATCGTTGGCGGCGACCCGGCTGGATGTCGCGCGCACGCTGCGGAGTGCCGGACGCACCTCGACGGGAGGACGAGACGTCTTGGCGCCGCGCTCCGTGCTGGCTTCGGCGCAGATCGCGCTCGCGGTCATGCTGCTCATCGGTGCTGGACTCTTCGCGCGGTCGCTGGTCGCCTTGCAACGAGTCGAGCGTGGCTACGACCCGACGCAGCTGCTGACCTTCGGCGTCCCACTCATGGGCGACCGATTCGATTCACGCGCGGCCGAGGCGGATTTTTACGACCAACTGTTCGCGCGGCTGTCGGCGCTTCCTGGTGTAGTGGCGGTCGGGGCGAGCGGCAATCTCCCGTTAGGCGGCGGAGCGTCGGCCAGCCTGGCCATTCGCGGACGGTTGGAAGCGGAGGGGTCGCTACCGGAGGTCGGATACGTCACCGCGTCCGACGACTACTTCCGCGCAATGCGTATTCCGCTCCGCGCGGGACGCTTCTTTCAGCCGAGCGATCGCTCCGATGCGCCGCCCGTGGTGATCGTTTCCGAGGGCGTTGCGCAACGATACTTCCCCGATGGTGATGCCGTTGGCGCGCGTGTGCGCCTCGGACCTGACCCAAGCGAGCCGTGGTCGGAGGTCGTTGGCGTCGTTGCCGATGTTCGACTCGGTCTGTCGAGCGAGGCGCGGCCGACTGTCTACGCCAACATACGGCAGGATGCGTGGGGTGGTGCGCAGATCGTGATGCGCTCGACCGGCGATCCACTCTCCCTGGCGAATGCTGTGCAGCGCGAGGTGCGCGCGGTGGACCCTGGCGTGCCGACGGTGTCGATACGGCTGGTCACCGAAGCGATCGAAGAGCGATTGTCGAGTCACAGACTCTCTATGCAGCTCATGATTCTCTTCGCCGCGGTGGCGCTGGTGCTGGCGGCGATCGGTGTTTACGGCGTCATCGCGTACGGGGTAACCGCTCGCGCGCGAGAGCTGGGCGTGCGCGCTGCGTTAGGCGCCACCCCGCGTGACGTGTTGACGCTGGTACTCGGCCGCGGCGTGCGACTGGCCGCTATCGGCGTGGTCGCAGGTCTGGTGGTAGCCGCGTTCGGCGTGCGGTTGATCCGCACGCTGCTCTACGGCGTGAGTCCGATGGACGGTTGGACGTTTGCTGGCGCGTCAGTCGTCATCGCCGCGATCGCTCTCGTAGCGTCGTATCTGCCGGCACGCCGCGCTACCCGAGTGGATCCCGTGACCGTATTACGTGCGGAGTGACGGAGCCCGACTGATCGGCAGGCTCCGAATGCGCCTGCCCGTCAATTTGAACAGCGCGTTTGCGACAGCTGGTGCGATGGGAGGGACGCCAGGCTCGCCGACTCCGCCTGGTGACTCAGTGCTCGGGACGACGTACACGTCGACGTAGGGCATGTCGGCCATTCGGAGCACGCGATAGTCGTTGAAGGTGCCCTGAGCGACGCGTCCCTTCTCGATCGTGATCGCCTCGCCGAGCGCGGCGCTGAGTCCGAATGCAATCCCGCCTTCCATCTGCGCCTCGACGGTATCGAGGTTTACGATCTGCCCGCAATCCACGACGCAGGTGACGCGATGAACGCGAGGTCGGCCGGCCTCGCCGACGGAAACTTCGGCGACCTGCGCCACGTAGCTGTCGAACGAGTGCGCGGCGGCGATTCCTTGCGCGTGACCGCGCGGCAATGCTTTCCCCCAGCCAGATTTCTCGGCGGCGAGCTCGAGCACACCTTTCAGCCGCGGTGAATTGCCGAGCAGCGCACGTCTGTATTCGAATGGGTCCGCGCCGGCAGCGGCCGCCAGCTCGTCGATGAAGCACTCGGTGATGAAGATGTTCTGCGAATTGCCCGTGGAGCGCCACGAACCGACGGGCACTCCGCTGTCGACCGTCACCAAGTCGACGAGGAAGTTCGGTACCGCGTAGGGGATGTTCGAGGCGCCCTCGACCGACGTCGGGTCCACGCCGTTCTCCACGAACTCCGGTAGAAGGCGCTCGAGAAGCGACGGACTGACTATGCGGTGTGTCCAGGCGACCGGTCGTCCGCGCTCGTCCAGCGCAGCCCGCAGCTTGCCTAACGCGGCTGGCCGGTAGAAGCCGTGTCGGATGTCGTCCTCACGCGTCCATACGACCTGCACCGGCGCGCCAACTGCCTTCGACAGCTCCACGGCTTCGATCACGAAGTCGATCTCGAAGCGCCGGCCGAAGCCGCCGCCGAGATAGGTGGTGTGCATGGCGATCTTCTCGGGCGGGAGGCCGGTGATCTGAGCCGCGATCGCATGACACGCGGACTGGTGCTGCGTGGGTCCCCAGAGGTCGCACCCGTCGGCACGAACGTCCGCGGTGAAGTTCATCGGTTCCATCGTCGCCGTGTGCAGGAACGGAACTTCGTAGGTCGCGTCGATTCGTCGGTGGGCACTGCCTAACGCGGCGGCGGGGTTGCCCCGCTCCTTGACCACCACGCCTCGATGTCGAGAGGCGTTCTCCAGCTGGCGGGAGATCGCCGCGCTGCTGTTCGTCGACCGCGATCCTTCGTCCCAGTGCACCGTCAACGCCTGGCGCCCGCGAAGCGCCGGCCACGTCCCGTCCGCCACAACTGCCACGCCGCTCGACACCTCCACCACGCGGCGTACACCGGGAATGGATAGCGCAGGAGCGCCGTCAAAGCTTCGGACCTTCCCGCCGAATACGGGGCAGCGTTCGATTACCGCCGTGAGCATCCCCGGCAACCGCACGTCGAGGCCGAATACTGCCTTGCCATCGACCTTGCTCGGCGTGTCGAGACGCGGGATGCGCTTGCCGACCAATCGAAAGCCCGTTGTCTTGAGGGGCGGGTCCGCGGGTATGGGCAAGCGCGCCGCGTCATCGGCCAGCTCCGCGTAGCTGGCGCGTCTGTTCGTCGCGGCGTGAGTGATTGCACCATTGCGCGCAACGCACCCATCACGTGCCACGCTCCAGCGCGCGGCCGCGGCATCGATCAACATCTCACGCGCCGCAGCACCGGCTCGACGCAGCGTCATCCACGAGCTCTGAACGCTGGAGCTGCCGCCTGTGGCCTGTGCGCCGACCTCGCTTATTCGCCCGAAGGCCGTCACTCGTGCGCCGGCGAAGAGCCGGTTGTACTGCGTGTGGATCGGCGCGAACTCGGTGCGCACGCTATCCAACGAGCACTCCAGCTCCTCGGCCACCAGCATTGCCAGAGAGGTGACGACGCCCTGCCCCATCTCCGACTTGTCGATGATGACGACGATGCTCCCATCGGTGCCGATGCGCAGGAATCCGTTCGGGGAGAAGGCACCCTCGTTAGGCAGATGCCGCGGGCGGTCTCGTTCGACGAGATAGAAGCCCAGCATGAGACCGCCGGCGGCTATCGCGCCGAGTCTGACGAAATCGCGGCGAGTGACGTCGAGCGAGGACGACACGCTACCGTCCGACACGGTCCAGAAGGCGCAGCATCTCTAGCAACTTCGCCAAATCGCCGCCGGGCAATGGTCAAATCGCGGTCAGCAACTCGCAAGACGGCTGGAGGCGAGTCGGGTAGCGGCCGCACTATTGTAGGATGATCAGATCCCATCCCCGCACGGTTGGCTTCGCCGCTCTCCTACTGCTGGCGGCCGGCCTTACCAGCTCGCGCGGTCTCCGCGCCCAGGACACGACGTCGAGCACGACCGAGTCATTTCTGAGCGGTCCGTCGGGCGCTTTCCTCGCGCTGTCGGTGGCCGATCTCGACCGGCTGGTTCCGTGGTATCGCGACACGCTCGGCTTTCGTGTGCACAGCAGTGGACTCGCGCCGAACGGAAAGATTCGATTCGCGCTGCTCCAGCAGGACAACGTGCTGATCGAGATGCTTCAGCTGCCCGATGCCAAGGCGCTCAAGACCGCGCTACCGGGCGCGACGGGCCCTCACGAGATCCATGGCTTCTTCAAGGCGGGGTTCGTCGTGCCCGACATCGACGCCGTCTACCGGCGCATAAATGCGATGAAGCTGACGCTGGCATATACGCTCGGAAAGCCACCCGGCGGGCCATACCGCTCATTCGGGCTTCGCGATCCGGAAGGAAACTTGCTCCAGTTTTTCGGGCGCTGAGCCGGGTCGGCACGAATCCGGACCGGCTCGCGGGTGTATGACCTCATTCGTCCCCGCGTCTTTGCCGAGCTTCCGGAGGCGGGGTTAAGATCAGTCCCCGAATTTCAGCGAGCGAGATCGTGAAGCGAATCACCACAACCGCCCTTCTGCTGCTCCTGGCTACGAGCGCTGGCGCACAGACGACGGCGGCCCCGCGCGCGTCCGCGGCGCCGACGGTGGCCCAGGCGCGCAAGTTCATCGAGGCCGCCGAGGCCGAGCTGGCGGACCTGAGCGTCAAGTGGAATCAGGCCGGCTGGGTCCAGGCCACCTACATCACGGACGACACCGAAGCGCTGTCCGCCGAGGCGCAGAAGAATTTCGCGGTCGCGGTTCAGCGGCTGGCAACGCAGGCCAAGCGCTATGAGCGGCTGAATCTTCCCGCTGACCTCAGGCGCAAGTTCACCTTGCTCAAGCTCTCGCTGGCCGCGCCTCCGCCAGCGGACGTGAAGAAGGCAGAAGAGCTCACGAAGATCAGCGTGAGCATGGAGGCGGACTACGGAAAGGGCACCTACTGCCGCAAGGGAAAGGACGGCAAGGATGAGTGTCTTCAGATCACGGCGCTGAGCCGGATTCTGGCACAGAGCCGTGACCCGAAGGAGCTCCTCGATGTGTGGACCGGCTGGCACAGCATCGCGCCGCCGCTCAAGGACCGCTACGCGCGATTCGTGACGCTCTCGAACGAAGGCGCGCGCCAGCTCGGCTTTACGGACGTCGGCGCAATGTGGCGGTCGAATTACGACATGCCGCCTAACGAGTTCGCCAAGGAAGTCGACCGGCTCTGGGAGCAGGTAAAGCCGTTGTATCTGTCGCTGCACGCGTACGTCCGCGCCAAGCTCGGCGAGAAGTACGGGACGCAGCTGGTGCCGGCCGACGGGATGATCCCCGCGCACTTGCTCGGCAACATGTGGGCGCAGGAGTGGGGGAACGTCTACGACGTCGTCGCGCCGACGGCTGCCAGCAGCGGATACGACATCACCGAGCTGCTGAAGAAGAAGAACGTCGACCCGGTCGGGATGGTGCGGTACGGCGAAGGCTTCTTCACGTCGTTAGGCTTCGACTCGCTGCCCAAGACATTCTGGGAGCGGTCGATGATCGTGAAGCCGCAGGACCGCGAGGTCGTATGTCACGCGAGCGCGTGGGACATCGACAACAAGGATGACGTGCGCATCAAGATGTGCACCGAAGTGACGGGTGAGGATTTCGTCACGGTGCACCACGAGCTCGGGCACAACTTCTACCAGCGGGCCTACAAGAATCAGCCATTTCTCTTCCAGAATGGCGCGAACGATGGCTTCCACGAGGCGATCGGCGATGCGATCGCGCTCTCGATCACGCCACAGTATCTGAAGCAGGTGGGTCTGCTCGATCAGATCCCGCCGGCGAACGACACGTTGCTGCTGCTTCGTCAGGCATTGGACAAGGTCGCCTTCCTTCCTTTCGGTCTGCTCATCGACCAGTGGCGCTGGAAGGTATTCTCGGGCGAGGTTACGCCGGCGAACTACAACACGGCGTGGTGGGAGCTTCGGAACAGGTATCAGGGCGTCTCGGCGCCCACGGCGCGCGGTCCGAACGACTTCGATCCAGGTGCCAAGTACCATGTGCCGGCGAACACGCCGTACACACGCTACTTCCTGGCGCGCATTCTCCAGTTCCAGTTCTACCGGTCGCTGTGCAAGGAAGCCGGTCATACCGGACCGCTGCACCAGTGCTCGTTCTTCGGCAGCAAGGAAGCCGGGGAGAAGCTGAACGCCATGCTGGAGGCAGGACAGTCGAAGCCGTGGCCGGACGCTTTGGCGCAGCTGACGGGCTCACGGCAGATGGACGCTACCGCCCTGGTCGACTACTTCGCGCCACTCAAGAAGTGGCTCGACGAGCAGAACAGAGGAAGAGTCATCGGGTGGAAGGAAGGACAGACACCGGTTCGGACTGCTAACCAGCCGTAGCTGCAGATGTGCGAAAGCCATCGCGGATACGATCACACATCCGCGATGGCTTTCGCACATCTGCCGTCATCGAATGATCTTTTTTACGATCGCAATCTGCCCCGTGTGATACGCGTCGTGTTGCGCTAACCCTCTCAACGTTCCGGCGTAAGTCACACCCGTGCCTAACGCCGGATCTCGTTTGTCCCCCACGCGCTGATCCAGCTTTCCTTCCGGAAACTGCTCCAGCACAGCGATCAGCTCCCGGTGCGCCTCGTCGAGCGACTCGAGCGTTCGCTTCCATGCGGCGTCGCTCGTGTCGCGGACCTCGGGCCAGTCTCCCATCTCGGGCTCCGCGGCGTCGTTCCCGCGAAATCGCCGCGTCACCTCGCGCGTCCACGCTTCCATGTGCAACACGAGCTGCCAGATCGAGTGCGACGCGGCCGACGGAAGCTTCGAAGCCTCCTGGGCGGCGACATCCGACAGGATCTTGGTGCGCGAAGAGCCGTACCACGGGTCGCCCGCGTGGACACGCTCGAGGTCGTCTCGGAGGGTGATCACATCGTTAGGCATGGCATGTATCTGGTGGCATTGGGGTGGCATCTGGACACGGCGCCATCTGCCATCAGCCATCCGCCATCCGGGTCCAGGTGCGAGAGTGCTAGTCGCCAAGCCCCGGATGGCGGATGGCTGATGGCGGATGGCTGCTGTTACGCTCTGAGCTCTTCGTCTCGCGAATTCGGTCGCCGATCGACCGGCTCTCGGTGCAAGAGAGGCAAATCGGCAATCTCGGCGTGCGCCGCCACCGGAACCTCGCGCTCAATGAACGCAGGCGCGGGCTTCGACCGTTCCCGGTCGATGGCGATGCCTAACAACACGACCATTCGGCAGCAGAGGAGGACACCGGCCAGCACCGCTAGGTCGGCGCCGTTGAGCACCGTCGCCATCGCCGAATGCTCGACGATGATGAAGTCCACGGCACCGCGCGGGGGCACGAAGTGGTCGAAGGCATTTGCCATCCCCGCGCCGACCAAAAGGCCGAGCGCCAGCGGCGCGAGGTGGTCGATCCGCGAGAGCTCTCGCACGACCATCCACCCGAGCACCACAATGACCGCCGTCGCCAACGCCGTGAGCAGCGCGGCGTAGCCACCGGCCGCCAGCCCCCATCCCATCTTTGGGTTGAAGTGGACGCCGAGCGCGAGCCAGGAGGTGAGGTCGACCCTCCGCTCGCCCAACAACACCAGCGCCGCGAGCTTGATGACGAGATCGCTCAACGCGACGACGGTCGCGATCAGCAGCGTGGACAGGAAGGGCCGGCTACGCACCAATCGACCTCGTGAGGGACCGGGAAGGTGCGGCTCCGTAGTGCTACCGGCTAGGGCGTGGTCACCGACCCCGGCGCCGGCCCGGTCATGACTTCGATCCGGGTGGACACACCTTCGTCTTTGGACGTGGCAATCAAGGCATTCCGCGTGCCGGGCGCGGAACCCAAGGTCCACGTGGTCGACGCCACGCCGGCGCTGTCGGTCTTCACCTCGGCAGGATTCACCGAGCCACCACCCTCGGTGACGGCGAACTGAATGGCCTCACGCTCGTTAGGGAACCTATTCCCCACCTGAAGACGCACCGAGACAGGTGTCGACGACCCGGGTGCGAGCCCCGTGGCCGGCTGACCCACGATGACCATCTCCGACTTCATGAGCCTCGGGAAAACGATCGCCAGGAGCACCGCGACGATCGCCAGGATGATCACGAACTCCACTACTGAGAAGCCTTTACGGCGGATTTGCGGACTCATGAAAACCTCGTGTTGGATCGCGCCATCAGGTCCGGCACGTACGGGGCGCCCCATCAACACAACGATGGCCGCGCGACACAGGATTCAGGCGCTCATCGCCTCAAAGCTTCACCAGCCCGCCATACGTCTCCGGCCGGCGGTCCCGGAAGAACTGCCAGACGTTCCGCACCTCACGAATCTTGTCGAGATCGAGCTCGGCGGTGATCAGCTCGTCGCGATCGCGTGAGCCCTGCGACACGATCTGCCCGCGCGGATCGCAGAAATAGCTCTGCCCGTAGAACTCGCCGATACGCCACGGATCCTCGTAGCCCACGCGATTGATCGCGCCCACGAAGAACGCGTTCGCCACTGCGTGCGCCGGCTGCTCGAGCTTCCATAGATACTCCGACAAACCGGCGACTGTCGCTGACGGATTGAACACGATTTCCGCACCGTTCAATCCGAGCTCGCGTGCGCCCTCGGGAAAGTGTCGGTCGTAGCAGATGTAGACGCCGACCTTTGCATAACGAGTCTCGAACACCGGATAGCCCAGGTTGCCGGGACGGAAGTAGAACTTCTCCCAGAAGCCCGGGCCGCAGTGCGGGATGTGATTCTTTCTGTACTTGCCAAGGTACGTTCCGTCGGCGTCGATCACCGCGGCGGTGTTGTAGTAGATGCCGGTTCCATCTTCCTCGTAGATCGGCACGACGATCACCATCTCGTGTTTCCGCGCGAGCTCCTGCATCAGGCGCGTCGTCGGTCCGTTCGGAATCTCCTCCACCGCGTCATACCACCGCGTATTCTGCTCGGCGCAGAAGTAGGGGCCCGTGAATATCTCCTGCATCGAGAGGATCTGGACGCCCTCACGCCCCGCCTGCTCGATCAACTCCACGTGCTTGGCGACGTTGGCCTCGCGGATGGTCTCCAGCTTCTCGTCGGTCTTGCAGGCGTGCGACGCCTGGATCAATCCGCACTTCACGACACGAGGCATGTCAGGTCTCCAGAGCGGTCGCGCGTGGCGCGCCCCGCATTAGTAACAGATAGATACTAAAACTGAGTGCGAACGTCACGAACCACGCGTAGCCGTACAGGCGATCGAGAAAGTCCGGGTTGGCCACCGTTCCGCCTGGCACCGACACCGCGCGAATGAACCCAGGAAGCACCGGCAGCAGCGAGATCACCAGCGAGATCACCGCGCGCACGTTCACGCCATTCGTGTACGTGTACTTCCCCTGCTCCCGGAAAAGATCGTTCACGTCGAGCCGCTGCTTGCGCACGATCCAGTAGTCGGCGATGAGAATTCCGCCTATCGCGCCCATGAGACTCGAGTATCCGAGCAGCCAGGTGAAGATGTAGGCGGCGGCGTCGGAGTAGAGCTTCCAGGGCATCATGAGAATGCCGATCACCGCCGTGATCAGACCACCGGTGACGTAGCTGATCCGACGCGGCCGCAGGTTGGAAAAATCGTTCGACGGCGACACGACGTTGGCCGCCATGTTCGTCGTGACCTGCGCCGCCAGCACGACCAACGCCGAGAAGATGATGACGCCGGTGCCACCGATGCGGCCGACCAATACGACGGGATCCCAAATCGCCTCGCCGAAGATCACGATCGTCGCGCTGGTGACCGCCACTCCGATGAACGCGAACGCGGTCATCGTCGTCGGCAGTCCGAGCGCCTGCCCCAGCGCCTGCGACCGCTGGCTTTTCGCGTAGCGGGTAAAATCGGGGATGTTGAGCGACAGCGTCGCCCAGTAGCCGACGTTCGCGGTCAGCGCCGCCGGGAAGAGCACCCAAAAGGGAGTGCTTCCCTGCTGAAGCCGCTCCGACTCCGTGAGGATGTTGCCGAGTCCTCCGCCATTTCTGATGGCCCAAATCAGCAGGATCGCTCCGCCCGCTAGGAGAAGCGGCGCCGACCAGCTCTCGAGCACCTTGATCCCCTCGGTGCCCTTGAGGATGATTGCCACCTGCAAGAGCCAGAACGCGGCGAACGAGATGCCGATGTTGCCAGGCACCTGCGCCCACCCGGGCCACGCGGCACGCAACAGCGTATCGAGCGCCAACGCGCCGATCCACGTTTGAATCCCGAACCACCCGCAAGCGACGATCGCGCGCAGGATGGCCGGAATGTTCGCGCCTTTGACGCCGAAGCTGGCGCGCGCCAGCACGGGAAAGGATACCCCGTACTTTGTGCCGGCGTGCGCATTCAGAATCATTGGGATGAGAACGATCGCGTTGCCTAACAAGATCACCAGCATCGCCTGCCACCAGCTCATCCCTTGCTGCATGAGCCCCGAGGCGAGCGTGTAGGTCGTGATGACCACGCTCATCCCGATCCAGAGGGCGGCGATGTTGTAGGTCGACCAGGTGCGCCGCTCCGGGGGAGTCGGCGCCAGATCCTCGTTCCAGAGCGGACTGTTCCGGATGTCCGCGTCGGTCGAGGCCGGCGTGTAGGCGGCCGGCCCCGTGTCGGTGCCGGACCGAGCCGTCAACGAGCCCCCACCGGTTGGCGCTCGACTGGCTGCCTGACAGCAGCGGACGGCGCCGCGGCGGCGGGCTGCGAACGCGCCGCCTCGAGTCCCGCCGTCGTACGTGGCAGCCACTGCCCGCGGCCCTCGCGCCCTACGACTTTGTACTCGTCGACGATCACTTCACCGCGCGAGAGCGTCGTGCGCGCGAAGCCGGCCAGATCCCACCCCTCGAACGGCGACCAGTCGGCGTTCGTCTCCATCGCCGAGGGGTCGACCTTCATCGTGGTGCTCGGGTGGATGATGGCGATGTCGGCATCGGCGCCGACGGCGATCGCGCCTTTGCGCGGATAGAGGCCCATGATCCTCGCCGGGTTCGTGCTCAGCTTCATGCACATCTCCTCGAGCGTCATCCGGCCTCGCTGCACGCCATGGGTGTACGTGAGCGGCATCAGCGTCTCGAGACCCGGCATCCCCATCGGGATCTTGGTCCAGTCGCCGTTCCACATCGCCTTCTGCTCGCGCGTGAATGTGCAGGTGTCGGTCGAGATCACCGACACTTCGCCGCTCTTGAGCCCCTTCCACAGACGCTCGATGTCCTTCGGCTTCTTTACCTGCGGACAGCAGGCGAACAGATGGCCATCCTCGCGCGCGAACACGGAGTCATCGAGCACCAGATACTGCACGCACGTCTCGGCAAGCACCGGCACGCCACGCGCTTGAGCGGCGCGGATGATGTCGGCGCCTTCGCCCGTCGACATGTGCACGATGTAGAGCTGCCCGCCGGTCGCCTCGCTCCACTGCACGACACGCTGGATTGCCTCGGCCTCGATGAAGTTCGGGCGCGTCATCGGATGCAGGCGCGCGCCGTACTTCTTCATCATCTCCGGCGTGTGATGGCGAGCGATCAGCTCGTCGAGCACGCGCGCCGACTCGGCGTGGACGAGGAGCATCGTTCCGTACTCGCGCATCTTCTCGAGCGTACCGAAGAGCGCGCGATCGTCCGACTGCCACCCCTCGGACTCGTAGATCATGAACTCCTTGAACGTCGTGAAGCCGCGGTCGACCATCCCTTTGATCTGATCCTTGTGCTCGTTCCAGCGCGTGATGCAGATGTGGAAGGTGTAGTCGATGAGCGACTTCCCCTCGGCCTTCTTCATCCAGTTGTCGGCCGCCTGGCTCAGCGATTCACCCGCGTAGGGAATGGCGAAGTCGATGACGGTAGTGACGCCGCCGCGCGCGCCCGCGCGGGTACCGGTGCGGTAGTCATCGGCCGAGACCGTGCCGCAGAACGGGAGCTCGAGGTGCACGTGCACGTCGAGGACGCCGGGAATCACGTGGTGTCCCGTGGCGTCTATCACCTGCGCGTTGGCCGTATCGAGGCCGGTGCCTAACGCGGCGATCTTCTCACCGGCGATCCCAACATCGCCGATAAACGTGCCGGCGGGGGTCACGACGTTCCCGCCCTTGATGATCCGGTCGAAGCGCATGACTACTCCTGGTCAATCAACGATGAGTCTGCCTGACTATTGACGGGCGACCGACGCGAACGCGCGGTCGAGCACGTCCAACGCGAAATCGGCGTCTTCCGCGGTGATGCACATCGGCGGCTTGATGCGCAGCACGTTGCCGTCGAGCCCGCCCTTGCCGATGAGGACGCCCATCTCGCGCGTCGCCTCCATGATGTCGAGCGTCTCGCTCCGCGCCGGCGTCTTCCTGGCTCGGTCGGTGACGAGCTCGACGCCGATCATGAGTCCCATGCCTCGAACGTCGCCCACGATCGCGTGCCGTGTCTGGAGCTTCTGCAGGCCGGCCTTGAGTCGGCCGCCGACGACGCGCGCATTTTCCTGGAGGCCGTCCTCGTCGATCACATCGAGCACGGCGAGACCGGCCGCCATGCAGACCGGATTACCGGCGAACGTATTGAAGTGCGTGCGCTGCGTGAGCGCTTTGGCGATCTCCATGCGTGTCGTGACCGCGGCCAGCGGAACGCCGTTCCCGATCCCTTTCGCCATGGTGACCATGTCGGGGACGACGTCCCAGTTCTGGAATCCCCAATAATGCTCGCCGGTCCTGCCAAAACCCGTCTGCACTTCATCGGAGATGCAGAGGCCGCCGTGCTCGCGGACGATCTTGTACGCCTCGCGGAGATAGTTTTTCGCTCCGTAGGTCACGCCACCGACGCCCTGCATCGGCTCGGCGATGAATGCCGCGATGCGCCCCGGCGTCGAATAGCGGATGATCTCGCGGATGTCCTCGGCGCTCTTGGTGGCGATCTCTTCGGGCGTGCCGCTGAATGGGCTTCGATAGGGATCGGGGTTGATCGCGTGATGCACCGGGCCGCCGGCGCCGCCTAACGGGAACTTCCAGGTGCTGTGCGACGTCAGCCCCTGCGAGCTGGGTGATCCGCCATGGTACGCGTTGCGCAGCGCGATGATGTCGTCGTTTCCCGTGAAGAGACGCGCCATGGAGATGGCGAGGTCGTTCGCTTCGTTCCCCGCGTTGGTGAAATAGGTGACGTCGAGTCCGGGCGGCATCTTCGACGCCAGCTTCTTGGCGAACTGCACGAAGTTCGGGTGCAAGTAGATGGTGGTGCCGTGTTGCAGCGTGTCCACCTGCTCGTGAATCGCCTGCGTGATGCGCGGATGACAGTGCCCGCACGACACCGTGGCGATCCCGGCAAAAAGATCGAGGTAGCGCTTCCCCGTCTCGTCGAAGAGCCACTGCATGTGCCCCTCGACGATCATGATCGGCTCGCGGTAGATCGTGAAGATCGCCGGGTTGGTATACGCCTTCCGCATCGCCAGCACCTCGGCACGCGACGGACCCGTGTACGGGCGCGGCGTGTGGGAGGTGGGGGGCATGGTGACGGAGCGCGTTTCTACTGCGGTCATGACACCTCTCGGAAGCGAGATTCGAGATTCGAGATTCGAGATTCGGAACGGCGAGTTCGGAACTCATCAGGTGTGCCGTTGCGAATCTCGAATCTCGAATCTCGAATCTCGATGTTTTCTACCTCGCCACCACCTCGTCGCCCGCCGGCGCCGCATACCCCTCCGCCACCTCGTATCCACCCTGGTAGTCCGACGCATCCGGCCGCCGAATTTCCGACTGTGCCACGATCCTGTCCCGGCGGATGCCCCGGAAGTCTTCCACGCTCTTCCATCCATCGGCGGCGTGCTTCTCGAGGAAGGCATCGAGGCCGGCGAGGAGGCGCTTGATCACGTTCGGGCCCACCGCCTGATCGAGCATCGCGGCGGTGCACACCTGAACCGTTCCGCAGCCTAACAAGAAATACGACAGCGCCTGATTGAAGTCGGAGATCCCGCCGATACCGGAGAAGCTCTTGTCGGGGAACTCGCGCGTCATCTGCGACATCTTGGCGAGCGACAGCGGGAGAATCGCGGGGCCGCCCAGTCCGCCACTCGATACCATACCGTCGACGTTGATCTCGAACTCGAGCGTCTCCGGATCGATGAGCGGGATCGACGGGAAGGTGTTCGATGAAACGATCGCGTCGGCGCCACCGCGGAAGCACGCCGCTGCTTCGACAACGATGTCCGACGTCGCCGGCGTCAGCTTGCACCATACCGGAACCTTGGCGACTTCCTTCACCGCCTCCGTCACCACCGAGCAGAGCCCTTGGTCCTTTCCGATGTTGGATCCCATGTCGCGGCGATCCATGTGCGGACAGGAGAAGTTGAGCTCGAGACCGTCGGCACCCGCTTCCTGACTCGTCTCCGCCAACCGCTGCCAGTTGCGCAGCTCCTTGTCGTTCCCCGATCCCGCCATGATCGACGCGATCAGCACTTTGTCGGGGAACGCTTCCTTGATGCGGCGGATGCGCGGCTCCCACCAGTCGAGCGTCTTGTCGGAGATGAGCTCCCAATTCCACGACGAATGCAGCGCGGCTCCGGGGCGCTTTTTCATCGAGACGTAGGCGTCCTCAGGCGACGTGCGCATGAACTTCGCCTTCGCGCCGACGACGTTCACCACCGGGTGCAACCCGATCGTCTTGGTGACCACTCCCGCCCATCCCGCCTCGAACGCGCGCAGGATGTTGCTCTCCGATTCCGTCGGCGGCGCCGACGAGAGCAGGAATGGATTTTCGAATTCGATCCCGGTGAAGGTCACCGAGCGCTTGGCGGCCATGTTGCCTCCTGTCACGACATCCAGTTCACACCAGCTTCA
The DNA here is from genome assembly GCA_035253585.1 of Gemmatimonadaceae bacterium. Classification (GTDB taxonomy): domain Bacteria; phylum Gemmatimonadota; class Gemmatimonadetes; order Gemmatimonadales; family Gemmatimonadaceae; genus DATFBY01. Next base: position 31,026 of record DATFBY010000014.1, read on the forward strand.
CGATTCCACTTCGTCGTCATCTTCTTCGACTGCGTCCAGAACTCGATCGAGCCGCGCCCCGTGATGTCACCGACACCGAACTTCGACTCGTTCCATCCACCGAAGGAGAACGGCTCGCGCGGAACCGGGACGCCGACGTTGACGCCGACCATGCCAGCGCTGGCGCGCTCCATCACGTAGCGCGCGATCCCGCCGCTCTCGGTGAACACCGACGCCGCGTTGCCGTAGGTCGACGCGTTCTCTACCGCCAACGCCTCGTCCACGTCCCTGGTTCGAACGATCACCATCACCGGGCCGAACACCTCTTCCTGCGCGATGCGCATATCGGGCGTGACGTAGTCGATGAGCGTGGGTCCGAGGAAATAGCCGTTCTCCTTCCCAGCGATCTTCGTCTTCCGTCCGTCGACCAACACCTTCGCACCTGCCGCTTCGGCTTCGCCGATGTAGCGCTCGATTCGCTCCTTGGCCTGAGCCGAGATGACCGGCCCGATGTCGCGCCCGGGAACGATCTTCGAGGCGTACTCGACCATTCGGTTGATGATATGATCGGTCTTGTCGACCGCGACCATCACCGAGGCCGCCATGCAGCGCTGCCCGGCGCATCCCGACATCGAAGCGACGACGTTGCTCGCCGTCATCTCGACGTCCGCGTCAGGCATCACGATCAGATGATTCTTGGCTCCGCCTAACGCGAGAACGCGCTTGAGATTCGCGGTGCCGCGGCGGTAGACGACTTTGGCGACCTTCGTGGAGCCGACGAATGAGATCGCGGCTATGCCGGAGTGATCGCAGATCGCTTCGACGGCGTCCTTCCCGCCTTGCACGATCTGCAGCACTCCATCGGGGAGCCCTGCCTGCTTGAGCAGCTCGGCGATTCGGATCGAGCTGAGCGGGACCAGCTCCGAAGGTTTGAGTATCAAGCAATTCCCGAGCGCGATCGCGTTAGGCAGCGACCAGTTAGGCACCATGTTCGGGAAGTTGAACGGCGTGATCGCCGCCACGACGCCTAACGGGAACCGCTCGATCCGGCATTCTACACCTTTGCTGACCTCGAGCACTTCGCCGGGCGCGATCTGCGGGAGCGAGCAGGCGAACTCGGTGAGCTCGGCCGACTTGAGCACCTCGGCCTTGGCTTCGCTCATGACCTTGCCGTTCTCTTCGTTCACCAGCGCGGCCAGCTCGTCGAGGTTCTGTTCGAGGAGCGCTTTGTATCTATAGAAGACCTGAACGCGCTCCTTGATCGGCGTGGTCGACCACGCCGGGAAGGCGCGCCGGGCGCTCTGCACGGCGACGTCGACCTCGTGCTGCGAGGAGAGCGGCACCTTGGAGATGACGCTGCCGTCGCTCGGGTTGTAGACGTCGAGGCTGGGCAGGTCGCCGTTGACGAAGGCGCCGTCGATATAGTTGGGGACGGTCGGGTATTTCATCGCTCCTCCACCCGGAGGGCGTATGGCGGGATGGCTACGCCGTCGGCGCCGGGGCGTCGAATCCGGGAGTGATCTTATAGTAGCGAAATTACGCTAGGGGCGGCGGGGGTGCCAAGTCGGCCGGCGCTGTGCGGCCTGCGGAATGCGGCGTGCGCATCTTGGCGAAGAGGGCTCGCCCGCAATGACCCGCGGGCCGCACGCCGCAGGCCGCACACCGCGTTACTCCCCAATATCCTCATTCCACAGCTCCGGCCGCGCCGCAATGAACTCTCGCATGAGCCGGATGCACTCCTCATCCTGCACGATCTCCAGCTTCACGCCGCGCGACCTTACATAGTCCTCCGGTCCGCGAAAGGTCTCGTTCTCCCCGATCACGATCCGCGGTATTCCATAGAGCAGCGCGGCGCCGCTGCACATGTCGCAGGGCGACAGCGTCGAATACAGAACGCTCTGGCGGTACTGCCTGGCCGTGAGGCGCCCCGCGTTTTCCAGCGCATCCATCTCGGCGTGCAGAACGGGGCTCCCCTTCTGAACCCGCCGGTTGTGGCCGCGGCCGACGATCTGGCCATCGATCACCAGCACCGACCCGATCGGAATGCCGCCCTCGGCCAGCCCCTGCTTTGCTTCCGCGATGGCGGCCTCGAGAAAGGCGTCGCGCTTGAACATGGCGCCAACATACGGCCCCGAATCAGCGCGCGAGAGGGCCGGCTGGTAACCGGATGGCGGCCCTGTCGTCTAGATCGTGTAGCACCCCAACCGCCAACCCTCCAAGGCCATACAATGCGCGCCCTTGCCCTGCTGACTCTCGCCAGCGTCAGCGTCCTCGCCGCCTGCGGACCGAAACACCACCTCGCAGATCACACCTTCGCCAACCGGTCGATCACGCTGGTCTACGACGAGCCGCCGGCACCGCAGCTGCTCACCGGCTGGCACGAAGTGAAAGAAATCGACGATCCCATGAAAGCGATCCTCCACGCGAGCGGCGGCATCTTCAACGAGATCGAAGGACGCCGAGCCAGCGCGCGACTCGACAGCGCATCGATGCACGTCGACATCGCCAACCGCCTCGCGCATCACACCCTCGACCGCGCCAGCCGCTACCTCGGCGCGCGTGCCGTCTCCTCGTCGGCCGAAGCGGACCATCTGCTCGAAGTACACATGCGCCGCTTCGGGCTCGATGTGCGCGGACAGAGCGCGGCGTATCTCTTCACCGAGGCGGAAGCAGTACTGCTCGATCGACGCACGGGTATGGAGATCTGGAGCAGCGCGGTGCGCGGCACGAGTCGTCTCACTCCCTTGGTGGGCGTTCAGACGGGAGCGGGAGTCATCACCGCGGGAACGCTGAGCACCGTGTCGGTGCAGGATTTCCAGGTCGCGCTCGATCAACTGGTCGGATTCTCCTCCAATCTGATCACCGACCAGCTGCGCGGCGCCCTGCGCGAGGTCCGTCGCAAGTAAGTAGCTACCGCGGGCCGTGGTGCGAGAGTAGACTCACATTCTCTCGCACCAACGGCCATGGCTCGTTCTTTTCCGCTGTTCGTTGTTTGTCTGCTGCTCCTCGCCGCGCGAGTCGACGCGCAGACGCCTAACGATTCCCAGATCAAAGCAGCCGACCAGCTGATCGACGCCGCGCTCCGCGACAGCGCCGCCTATCGCCGACTGGGCGAGCTCGTCGACAGATTCGGTCACCGCCTGGCAGGCTCACGCTCGCTCGAGCGCGCGATCGATTGGGTCGTGGCCGAGATGAAGAAGGACGGTCTCGAGAACGTCCGCACGCAGCCGGCGATGGTGACGCACTGGGTACGCGGCACCGAAGCGGCGACGCTCATCTCGCCGCGGCAGATGCGACTCCCCATGCTGGGCCTCGGCCGCAGCATTGGGACACGAGCGCAGGGGATCACAGCGCCGGTTCTCGTCGTGCACGACTTTGCCGAGCTCCGCATGCGGGCGGCTGAGGTAAAGGGAAAGATCGTCGTCTACGATTTTCCGTTCGACTCGACCCGGCCGAACTTCGACGCATACGGTGAAGCCGTCCGCTATCGTAGCTCCGGAGCCGACTCTGCCGCGCAATTCGGCGCAGTGGCGGTACTCGTGCGCTCAGTGACTCCGCACTCGTTGCAAACGCCTCACACCGGCGGGATGAGCTACGGGGACAGCACCAGGCGCATCCCGGCGGCGGCTATCACGGTGGAGCACGCCGCCATGCTGCACCGCATGCAGGATCGTGGCGAGCGGATCGTCGTCAGGCTGGTAATGGGCGCGCGAAATCTCCCGAAAACGCGCTCGCGGAACGTGATCGCCGAGGTGCGCGGCTCGGAGCGGCCAGAGCAAGTCGTCGTGATCGGTGGGCACATCGACTCATGGGATGTAGGCCAGGGCGCGATGGATGATGGCGGCGGGTGCGTGGCCGCGTGGGAGGCGCTGCGGCTCATCAAGCAGTTAGGCATTCGGCCCAAGCGGACGATTCGCGCGGTGTTGTGGACCGCCGAAGAAGTGGGACTCGATGGCGCGCGCGCATACGCTGACTCGAATGCCAGCACCATCGACAACCACATCCTGGCAATGGAGTCCGACAATGGCGTCTTCCAGCCTACGGGGCTGTCGATTGCCGGGACGGACTCGACGAGAGAAGCCTTTCGGGCGATCACGCCGCTCTTGAGACGAATCGGCGTGGACAGCTTGCACGCGGGTGACTCGCCGCCGGACGTCATCCCGCTTCATCGGCTCGGCGTGCCAGCTGCGGAGCTGACGACCGTTGGGTCGCGCTACTTCTGGTATCACCACACTGACGCTGACATGCTCGACAAGCTCGATCCGGTCGAGCTCGCCAAGAACGTCGCGGGGATGGCGGTCGTAGCCTTCACTGTGGCGAACATGGACCAGCGGATTCCTCGGGCACCGATCGCCGCCGCATCGCCGTGACCGTCGCTGCGTCAGCGCTGGATTCGCGCTCGGCTCGTCAGGCCGCACGTCCAGAGCGGCGTGACACGCGTTGGCGTGGCGCGCTGGGCGTGTTCGCCGGCTGGACGGTGCTGGCGATCGTCTTTGCGATGCACAACTACCTGACGTTCGAGGCCGACGGCCGGCCGGTGCGATTCAGCCACGCACTCTGGTGGAGTGTGGCCGAGTGGTACACGTGGGCCGTGCTGACGCCGGTGGTGATCTGGTTGACGCGTCGTTGGCGGGTGGCTGGCGAGCACTGGGCGCGGAACGCGGTGGTTCTATTGCTTGCCGCGCCGGCGGTTGCATCGCTTCAAGTCGGCGTGGAGCACTTCGCCGACCGCCTGGCGTGGATGGCAAGCGGGTCGCCGGGGATATCGGTGCGCTACTGGCTGTCCGACGGAAGCTCGGTCGCGCCGATGGAGCTCTCATACCTCCTTCCGCGAAAGATCGGATTCTCGTTCGTGACGTGCATCGCGCTGTACATCGTGGTGCATGCGGTCGACTACTATCGCCTGTTCAAGGACCGCGAGCTGCGCGCGGCAAAGCTGGAGAGTGCGCTGGCGGCGGCCCAGCTACAGCTCCTTCGGTCGCAGCTTCAGCCGCATTTCCTGTTCAACACACTCAACGGAATCGCCAGTCTGATTCCGGAAGACCCACGCGCCGCGGAGGAAATGGTCGAAGCGTTGAGCGATCTCTTGCGAGCCTCGCTCCGCGGCAGCGACGCGAAGGACGTGTCGCTGGGAGAGGAGCTCGATCTGCTGGAGCACTATCTCACGATTCAGGAACGGCGCTTCAACGACAGGCTGAGAGTCACGCGGGAGATCGATCCGGACTCGTTAGGCGCGCGGGTGCCGCCGCTGCTGCTACAGCCGCTGGTGGAGAACGCGATTCGGCATGGTGTGGCGCCGAGGCCGGAAGGGGGTGAGGTCAAGCTGATCGTAAGGCCGGTGGATGACGCTCTGGAGATCGCGGTGCTCGACGACGGACCCGGGTTCGACGACCCGTCGCAGGTACGTATTGGCATCGGTCTCTCGAATACGCGACAGCGGCTGGCACACACCTACGGCGATGCCGCGACGCTCGAGCTGGCAAATCGAGCGAGTGGCGGCGCGATGGTGCGGGTGACGGTACCGCGATGATGCGAGTGCTGATCGTGGACGATGAGCCGCTCGCTCGCCGGCGGATGCGGCGGATGTTGGCGACCGAGCCTGGTATCGAGGTCGTCGGCGAATGTGGGAATGGCGCGGACGCGATCGCCAAGGTCGCCGAGCTCGCGCCGGATGTGGTGTTGCTCGACATCGAGATGCCAGGCGGGGATGGGTTCGACGTGCTCGGCTCCCCCTCGCTCAGCGACGCCCCGCTGGTGATTTTCGTGACCGCGCACGACGAGTACGCCTTGCGCGCGTTCGAGGCGGCAGCGGTCGACTATCTCCTGAAGCCGGTCCGCCGCGCTCGGCTTCGCGTCGCGCTCGATCGCGCGCGCGAGCGTCTCACGCACGAAACGCCCGTCATCGATCAGGCGCGCGATCTCGAGGTTCAAGAGGCAGTGCTACCATCCGCGCACCTGCTCATCGAGCGCGGAAATCACATGGATGTGGTCCGCGTCGACGAGATTGACTGGATCGAAGCGTCGGACAATTACGTGATCGTCCACGTGCGCGGCGAGCGGCACCGCTATCGGCGGACGATGGATCAGGTGCTCGAGCGGCTCCCCGCCGACCGCTTCGCCCGCGTCCATCGCTCGGCGATCGTGAATCTCGACCGCGTACGACAGGTACATCCCTGGTTTCATGGGAGCAGTCTGCTGGTACTGGCGGATGGCAGTCGAGTGGCAACGGGGAGGCAGTATCGGGGGGCTGTAATGGGGAGGTTGCATCTTCTGAGGTAGAAGAAGCCAGGCGCCATCGGCCATCCGCCATCGGCCATCCGGGAGTGCCCATTCGGAAGTCATCAGGTGTGCAGTTCCCGGATGGCCGATGGCGGATGGCCGATGGCGTCGTTGGTCCTTGTTTTTCTCCGTTCACCCCTCCCCCCAACCGTCTACCCCCTCATCGTTGTCACCACGCACCTACCGAAAGACATTGCGTCACCCGGTTCTCACGGTGATCGCACATGTCTCCGTCGATCGCGCGAAGCGTAGTCGCGCTGCTGCTTTGGACCTCCGCACTGCCGCTCCACTCTCAGGCACCCTCGCCTAACGAGGGGCTCGGAGGACTCCGCCGTCGCGCGGATTGGCGGGCTTCGATTGCATTCGTAGCGGATTCTGGTGGAGTCGTGAGGCGCGTCACCGACGGCGGCTCGGCAGCGCGAGCTGGACTTCGGGCGGGCGACCGCGTGATCGCGATCGGGAGCACCGAAACTCTGCGGCGTTCGGCGTACACTTCGGCGTTTCGCGCGCTGCGCGGAGGAGATACGGCGCGACTTCGCGTCGTTCGCGGGCGCGATACGCTCTCCATTCGGGCGCCACTCGCTCCAGTGGGTCTGGAGCGACATGATGGTATTGCAATGTCGTACGGGTCGGTTCGGTCGACGCGCGGCCATCGGGTGCGCACCGTCGTCGCGCGACCGACCGCCGCCGGCAGCCGGCGAATCGCCGCGGTCCTCTTCGTTCCGTGGCTCTCTTGCAACGCAGTGGAGCACCCCGAAGCCGGCACCGACGGCTTCATGCACACGCTACATGCCGTAGCGTCCCGTTCGTCGATGCTCTTCATGCGCGTCGAAAAGCCGGGCGTCGCCGACAGCGAAGGTCCCGACTGCCGTGACGCCGAGCTCGAGGATGACATGGCCGCGTTCCGCGCGGCACTCGCGGCACTCCGAGCGCGGCCAGACGTCGACACCACGAAAATCTTTCTCATGGGTGGAAGCATCGGCGGCGGGCTGGCACCCATACTCGCGGCCGAGGATCCGCGAGGGATCGCCGGGGTCATTGCAATCAATGGGTTCAGCCGGACGTGGTACGAGCACATGCTCGACATCGAGCGACGGATCCTCGAGCTGAACGGCCGCTCGCCGAGCGAAGTGAATGCCGGGATGCGCGGGATTGCGCGCTTCTACACCGAGTATCTGCTCAGCACCCATACTCCCGCGCAGGTGCTGGCGTCGCACCCCGAGCTGCGGCCGCTGTGGACCGACGAGCCCGAGCACCAATACGGCCGACCGGCGTCGTACTACCACGCGGTACAGCTGCTCGATGTCGAGAGCGCGTGGGCGACGTTGGCCGATCGCGGCATCCCAGCGCTCGTAGTCTGGGGCGAGTACGACTGGATCATGAGCCGCGCCGAGGCCGATCGGGCAGTTGCGATCGTGAATGCGAAGAAGCCGGGCAGCGCGACGCTCGTCGTGCTTCCCAAGACCGATCACGGTCTGATGACGTACGCGTCGATGCAGGCCGCGTTCGCCGACGAGTCTCCGGTATGGGATGGCGCGCCGGCCCGAGCGATCCTCGATTGGCTCAAGGCGCGGTGAGCGACGAGGGCGAATCCCGCTCGATATCACGTCGTGTCTTCGTAGGCAGCGCGGCTGCGGGGGGCCGCCTCCGCGATCTTCCGCTCAGCCTTCCTTTACTATCAGCGCGGTGACCCGTCGAGCAGATGGAAATCGATCATCACGAGTATTTCATCCCCGGTAAGCCATAGATCCGCCGTATGAACGAGAGCTGTCCAATGTGATACCCCTCGTGCACCAGCAGAAAATACAGTGCGCCGAGCACCGTGCCGTCGCTGCCGGGCAGCTGCTGCGTCGCCTTGGCGAGCGTCGCGTCGTCCACATCTGCCAAAGCAACACGGAGCAGCGCGGCCACGTCTTGCCACGCGGCGAGCAGCGCCACTTTCGGCGGCAGCTCGCGCACGTCGGCCATTGAGCGAGCGTCGGCCACGTAACGAGCGACGGGGTTCTCCGCTTGCCGCCCGAGAATACCGAGCATGTAATGCCGCGTATCTATCAGGTGCGCCACCAGAAAGGCCGCGCTGTTCAGCTCGGACACGGGATGCCGCGTCATCTGCGAATCGTCGAGATCCGCGACGCAGTTGAGCAGCAGACGCACGTTGAGCTCGAACTGCGCGAGCATCGGCTCCAGGCGCTGATCCATCGAGCTATCGATTGGAAGGGTTGCGTCGCGCCGCGAGGCGGCGGGCGCCCATCAGGGATGGCGTCAACCAGGTCCGCCAACCGCCGGTAGTGAGCCGGAGCGTGAGAACATCGATCCACTCCTGCTCTATCTGATCGTCGACGCCGGTCGACTCGTTAGGCGCTCCTGGTACCGGCCCCATCCGCGTGCGCACTACGATGTGCGCCGCGGTGTCGCCTTCCACGACTTCACCGACGATCCGACGATGCAGTCCGGCGAAGTTGGGGTCGTTCGGCGGCTGGTGCGTCGCGCGAAGGAAACGAGCGAGGATGCTGTCGGACGGCAGGCGATCGAGCTGTGAGGCATTCTCCACGCCGAATAGGTAGCGCAGCAACCCGCGATTCTCGTTCGTGCGATCGAGGCGCGCCAGTCCGACGTGCCAGCGCTTGAACCATTGGGTCGACCGCGCGTCGGCGAGCGCCACCAATGTGCGCCAGTCGCCTGACGAATCGGCCACCAAAACACGCTCGGCGACCTCTCGTGGACTCTCTTCGCTCCGATCTTGGGCGCGGGCCGACTGGGGAGCTATGACGAGCGCGGTAGCCACCGCCGCCAGACGAAATGGGAAGTGCACGAAAAGATGATGCGGCCGGACGTGGGTGTCGTCCAGCCGCATCGACCTACAGCGCGGGAGCTGCTATTCGGCGTCTATGTCGAGCAGCTCGATGATCCGACCGACCATGTGGATGCTGGCCATGTCGTCACGGACCTTGCCTTCGAACCGCACGCGAAGACCGTCCTGTCGGAACGACTCGGGCATGCCTTCCATCGGATCGTACGTGACGTTGTCGTCGCCCCTGATCGCGAAGAAGCCACCCTCGAGATTGTAGAAGTGCACCACCCCCGTTCCGCGCACGGTGCCGTCGACGACGATCACGTCGCCGTCAGGCGAGGTAGTTCCACTGCTACATCCAGCCAGCGCCAGCGCTAACGCAACACCCACTACTTTGACGAAAGCACGATGCATGAGCCCTCCGCTGTAAAAAGTTGAGCAGACCGACGCCCCGATTCCGGAAGGTACACTCGATACACGAAAAGGAGCCACGGCGAGTCACGGCGTCACCGCGCTGGCACCAGCCTGCGCCACCTGAGCGTCCTGCGCAGACGTCACGCCACTCACCCCGACGGCGCCCACGACCTGACCGTTCACCACGATCGGCACGCCTCCTTCGACCGGCGTGAAGTCCGGAAAGCTCATGAGGACTGTCCGTCCGCCCGCTATCGTCTCCTCCAATGCCTTCGTAGGGCGGCGGAAACGGGCGGCGGTGCGCGCCTTGGCCGGAGCGATGCTGGCGCTGGATGGCGACGCATTGTCCATGCGGATGAACGCCACGAGCTCGCCAGCCGCATCCACGACCGCGATCGACACGTTCCAGTTGTTACGCCGCGCCTCGCCTTCGGCCGCTGCCAACGCCTTGCTGGCGGCGGCCGCGGACAAGACATGCGTTTCTCGCAGCTGCGCCTCGGTGACGGCAGGAGCAACGATCACTCCGAGGAACGCCAAAGCGGCGGCGATGGCGCACTGCAGGCGGTGGCGCATTCATGTCTCCGGGTCCAGGATGCCGAAGGATGAATGCGGTGCGCCTGCGAGTGCAACCATTCGCGCACTACTCGGCGCGCAACGCTGCCTGAGGGTCGGCGCGCGAAGCGCGTACAGCCGGCAACATCGTTGCCGCGATCGCCGCGGCCAAGAGCGTCAGAGCGACGCCGCCTAACACGAGCGGATCGCGCGGCGCCACCTCGAACAGAATGGGTTGGAGCCACTTGGCGCCGGCGAGCGTGGCGGCCAGTCCTATCAAAATCCCGACCACGGCCACGCGCAGACCGCCTAACAACACGAGCCGAAGGAGGTCAGCGGCTTTGGCGCCCAGTGCGACGCGAATACCCAGCTCGTGCCCGCGGCGCGCGACCTCGTAACCGATGACGCTGTAGAGACCGACGGCCGCTATCAACAGCGCCAGCGCGCCGAAGACACCAAACATCGTGGCGCCAAGCTTCCAGGGACGCACCTGTGGATCGACCAGCGACTGCAGCGTCTGCACTTCGACGTAAAGCGCGCTCGGCGCCTCCGCACGCATGGCACGGCGGACGTTCTCGATCTGTGCTTCGGGGTCACCCCGCGGTCGAACGAACAGCGAACGCATGGAGAAGGCGGCTGCCTGACGCTGCTCGATCGGGACGTAATACTGGAGCACCTCCCGCTCTCGCAGATCGTTCTGAATCAAGTTGGCGACGACGCCGACGACTTCGCTGCACGGCATCGTGTCGCCGCCGATCTTGATGCACCGGCCGATCGGGCTGGCGCCTTTCCAGATGCGTCGCGACATCGCCTCGTTGACGAGCGCTACAGGTGGCGCGCCATACTTGTCGGCGTCGGTAAACGCGCGGCCACTCAAGATTTTGAGCCCCGTGGTCGCGAAATAATCGTTAGTGACGGCATTGATCAGCGGGAAGTCTTCGTCGAGCTGAGCGATGGAGTCGAAGCCCGGTATTATGAGATCGGCCGCCGAGGACGACCAAAACGGCGTGGTCGTGGTGAGCGCCGCGTGCTCGATGCCTGACAAGTGACGAGCGCGCTCCAGCATCCGGTCGTACGTCGCCAGCTGCTCGTCGCGCTTGGCGCTGGACGGCAAGTTGACCGCGACGACCAGCACGCGGTCGGGCTCGTAGCCGTAGTCCAGCGAGTGGATGGTGCGCAGACTCTTCACGAAGAGACCGGCGCAGACGAGCAGGAGCACCGAGAGGCTGGTCTGTACGACGAGCAGGCTGGTGCGCAGACGCGAGCGGCGCGTCACCTCACCCGAGCTGGACTTGAGACCGCTCACCACATCGCGCGACGCGGCGTGCAGCGCGGGGACGAGACCCATCATGACCGCGGTAACGGCGGTGGCAGCGAGGGAGAAGAGCAGCACTCGCCTGTCGATGACGCTGCCGGCGCCGCCGGTCCAATCGATGTCCGGGAGCAGCACGGTTCGCACGAGATTTCCGCCCCAGCTCGCGATCAGCAGTCCGCCGAGTCCTCCGGCGATCGCCAACAATACCGATTCGGTGAGCAGCTGCCTGACGAGTCGCCGTCGGCCGACGCCCAGTGCGATGCGGACCGCGACCTCGCGCCTCCGGGCGATGCCGCGCAGGAGGAGGAGATTGGCGACGTTGGCACAGGCGATGAGGAGAACGATAGCGGCCACTGCACCGAGCCCGGTTGCGACGGCGGCTCGATCCCGGCGCTCCGACTTCCCCGGCTCGCGCGACTGGATGACCGACGACGCGAGGACTCTCGCGCCATGGTCGGGCGAAGTAGTGTCACGGGTCGCAGCGCGAACGATTGCTGTCGCTTCCGCCTCGATACGCGCGGGGGTGACGCCCGGGCGTGTGCGCGCGATAACGCGGATCCAGGTGTTGTTGGTGACCGTGTACCAGTCGCGCATGCCCCAGAGGCGAGACGTCACGGTGGACAGTGGCACGAAGGCGACGACAGGCTCCAAATCGATGCCAGTGAATCCCTCGGGCGCCACACCCACGATCTCGTATCGGTGTCCGTCTACGAGGAGTGTCTTCCCGACCGCGCTCGGCGATCCCTGGAAATCGGATTTCCAGTACGCATGGGCGAGCACGGCGGCCGCATTGCCGTAGGGCACTTTGTCATCGTCAGGCGTGAGCAGGCGGCCGAGCGCGGGGCGGACGCCGAGGAGCTCGAAGAAGTCGCCGGTCGTATGGAGGACGCGCTGCTGACGTGCGCTTTCGGCTTCGCCGACGATGTGGCTCCCGGGGAACATGGCGGCGACACCTGACGCGCCGCGGAGGTTCTCACGGAATGTCTGAAGCGTCGGATAATTGGTCATGGGACCGATCTGGCCGCCCCATCCCGAGGCGTTGCGCTCGAAGTACAGCCGCACGATCTGGTCGGGCGCGCGGACGTGCGCGGGCGGCCGGAGGAGCAGCCGGTCGAGCACGCCGAACATCATCGCGTTGGCGCCGATGCCTAACGCGAGCGTGAGGATCGCGGCGAACGCGAAGCCCGGGGCGCGCCAAAGCTGGCGAATCGCGAAGACGACGTCATGCTTCAGAGCATCGAGCCATTCCGTCACTGCCATCCTCGACTCCTTCCGTTCGGCGGCCGCCATTAGTCGCGGCCGGGCATCATTCTCCAGGCCGAAGCGCCGACGCGCTTCGGCGAGCGCTTCATCTGGTGTATAGCCGCGTCGCACGAGCTGTTCGACCCTGAGCTCGATGTGCAGTCGTATCTCATCATCGACCTCGCGCTCGCGGCGATCGGAGCGCCGCAGGGCGAGACGAAAGGCTCGACGGAAGCTCATTTGACCGGCCGCGGAGCGGCCAGGATCTCGGAAACGGTGCGCGAGTAATCGAGCCAGCGCTCGGTTTCCGCCTTGAGGCGCGCGGCGCCGGCGCGGGTCAGCTTGTAGTAGCGTGCGCGCCGATTGTTCTCGGTGGTCCCCCACTCGGCCTCGATCAGTCCGCGCTCTTCCAGACGGTAGACGGCCTGGTAGACAGCCGAGTCCTCGATCTCGAGGCGATCTTTGGACTGCTCTTCGAGCCAGGAGACGATCTGGAAGCCGTGCATCGGTGTCCATCGCAGGGCACGGAGCACGAGCATATCGAGCATGCCTTTCACGATCGAGAGCGATTCGGCCATCGCACGCACCTTCCTTACAGAGTCTGTATGGAGAGTCTGGGAGAAGATGGCTCGATGTACGGGAAGTGTCAAGCGCGATGATTGGGACTCGGGACTCGGGACTCGGGACTTGGCGGGGAACTGAATGCGCCGGTCGGCAGAGCCGACCGGCGCTTCTTTCTGTTCAGGCCGAGTACCGAGGGCCGAGGGCCGAGTCCCGACGCGCAACAATCGGAGTGCGCGCTTCCCGCCGGTGTACGAGATTTCACGCATGCTCGTGACATCAATCCTGGCCGCCTGCGTCGTGGCCACTTCATGCGCGACGACGGACTCGGCGACGGCCCACGGTGCAATCGCGGCCGAGGTCGAGGCGTTTTATCGTGATTTCGCCGACGGGCGGTGGAGTGCAATGCTCGACCACTTCCTGCCCGCCAAGGTGACCGCCCGCTGGGCGCCACCGGCGCAAAATGAAAGCTGGGCTCGCCTAACGGCGCCGGCCGTCCACACGCCGCCGTGTACGCCGCGCTTGGCAATTGCCGTCGTTGGAGATTGGGCGCGCGTGCTCACGCGTCGATGCAGCGCCATCGATGAGGCGTGGCTGCTTCGCGTGAGCGGACGATGGAAAATCGTCCACCTCGAGCTGTCAGTGCGCGGCGCCGCCGTGGGAGCAGCGCACCGCCGGGTTCCAATCGGCGAACAGACCGTTCCGGTTATTCTCCCACGCCCACACATGTAGATACCAGATCTTCAGCTCATCCGAACGCTTGAGCTTCTGTCCGAAAATCTCAGGCGCTTCCCGCTCGCGATCCCAAACGCGATACGGGATGATGTACTCCACGCCGATGAGCTTCGGCTTTCCATCCGCGGGCGGCGCGTAGATCAAAATCTCGGGACGCTCGACATCGACCTTGTCGTCGAGCAGATCGCGTTTGACGTAGTGGTGGCCCATGCCCCCTACGCCCGGATTTTCGATGCACTGCGGCACAGCGGTTGGATATCCGGCAGCGCGCGCCGCGGTGATGTCCTTGAACGCGGCGGTTGCCGCTCGGACGCGCGCCAGATCGCGCTTCACTCCTTTGTCGACGCGCGCGCACGCTATGGTGAGGACGGCGAAGCTCGCAAGCGACGCCAACACGGAAAGTTTTCGCATGGCCGCACAGTGGACGGCGGCCGCACCGCGAGCCACGATCGAGGGGCGACCTCGCGTTGTCGCGGGGTCACTTTCGAATCCGCGGGGGCGAGAATCGAAGATCCGTAATTCGTGCGCGTTGCGTCGCCGCAGCCTACGATGATCTACCTATTGCGGGACGATGCGCGACATCTACTTTGGCGGAGTCGCCTCACCTCGCTCTCGTGATCGCACCAGCTTCGGCCAACAAAGACGCTTTGCCGCCGCTTCAGCCGCGGCGTCCACCGTTGTTGGTGATCTTTGGCGTATGGTCGCTGTTCGGACTCTGGCTGGCCGAACAGAGTCTTCTCACATCGATCACCGCCGGCCGGCCGATCGAGTCGTGGTCGCGTCCATTCATCACGTCGATGCTGGGCGCGTGGTTCTGGGCGTCGGTCACGCCGGTGCTCATGTGGAATACGCGGCGCATCCGCGATCGCGTGCCGTTGCGCGGCGCGCGCGTCGCGCAGCACGCGCTCAGCCTTGTAGTCGTGCACGTGGTCGACGTGACGGTATACACCACCATCATGTCGCTCATCTCGTCGGAGCCGACGAGGCCGTTCATTCAACTCCTCGCTTCGTTAGCCTCCTTCAACGCGATGAGCTACGTGATCGTGGTAGTCGTCACCGCCGCGCTCGACTACCACGACGCGTATCGTGAGCGCGGTCTACGCGCGGCGCAGCTCGAGGCACACCTGGCGCTCGCGCAGTTCCACGCGCTACGCGCGCAGCTCCATCCGCACTTCCTCTTCAACTCGCTCAACGCCATCTCGGCGCTGATGCACAAGGACGTGGGCCGCGCCGATCGCATGCTCGCCAAGTTGAGCGAGCTGCTTCGCGTGGCGATAGACACATCCTCGACGCCCGAGATCAGGCTCATCGACGAGATCGAGTTCGTCGAGCGCTATCTCGAGATCGAGCAGATGCGCTTCGGAAACCGTCTCCATGTTCGCGTCGACCTGCCGGCCGAGACGTACAACGCGCTCGTTCCTACAATGTTGCTACAACCGCTGGTCGAGAACGCGGTGAGGCACGGCGTCGCACCGCACCCCGGTCCCGGGCGGGTGGAGATCCGCGCCGAACGGAACGGTGGCGAGCTTGGAATTACCGTGCGCGACACCGGCAACGGCATGACCGACGAGACGAACGGCGATCGGCGCGAAGGTGTCGGGCTGCGCACCACGCGCGCCCGGCTCGCCAAGCTCTACGGCGATGCGCAGGAGCTGTCGCTAATGAACGTCCCCGGCGGCTTCGAGACGCGCGTGACACTTCCCTTCCACCGGCGCGAGGAGGCGCCAGATGAAGATTCGTTGTCTCATCGTCGATGACGAGCCGCTCGGCCGCGATCGCATCGCGTCGTTGCTTCGCGCGATGCCTGACGCGGAAGTGGTCGGTGAGTGCGAGACGGGCGCCGACGCCATTCGCGCGATCGAGGAGCAGTCGCCCGATCTGCTCTTCCTCGACGTGCAGATGCCGGCGATGGATGGCTTCAGCGTGCTGGCATCGGTCCCCGCGGAGAAGATGCCGACGGTCATCTTCGTGACCGCGTACAACGAGTACGCGATCAAGGCGTTCCAGGTCCATGCGCAGGATTATCTGCTCAAGCCCTTCGATCCCGATCGCTTCTACGATGCGTTTCGTCACGCGGCTGCGCGAATTCGGCGCGGTCGCGAAAGCGACGGCTCGACGTCGGATGTGTTGAGCGCCCTCGGCCGAGCGCGCACCGGGGCAGTGCACCGCGACCGGGTGCCGATTCGTTCGGCGGGCCGCGTCTTCTTCATCGATGTCGGCGACATCGATTGGGTGGAGGCCGCCGATAATTACGTGAAGGTGCACGCCAAGGGCGAGACCCACGTCGTCAGGCAGACGTTGCAGCGGATGGAGGAGTGGCTGTCGCCGAAGAATTTCGTCCGAATTCACCGCTCGACGATCGTGAACGTCGCGCGGATCCGCGAGATTCAGCCATGGTTCGGTGGCGAATACGTCGTTCTACTCCGCGACGGTACCAAGGTGAACACGAGTCGGCGGTATAGGTCGAGACTCGAGGTGTTGATGGAGTAGGTGTGCGGCGTGCGGCTTGCGGCCTGCGGCGCGTCGCGATCGAAGTCCTCTTCGCAAGTACGCCGCGGGCCGCATACCGCAGGGCCGCGAGCCCCAATCGTTTCGCTACCAGAGGTGATATGCGACTCCCAGCTGCACCGCCAGATCGCGTCGCACCACGTTGTCGCTTCCCTTCACCGGAGAACGATAGCGGAACGCGTGCCCGCGTCCCTCGAGCCGAAGCGCAACCGAGCCAACCTGCATCTCGGTTCCCAGCGCTGCATAGCCGGCAGGTCCACCACGGCTTTTGAACTCGTCGGCGCGGTACAAGAAGTTGCGAATCCCGCCACCTACGCCGATGAACGGCTTGAGTACCCATCCGCTCGACAGCTCGCGCACGAGGTCGAGCTCGACGCCGAGAGCCTGCGAGAACACGTACGCGTTGTCGTTGGTAGACTCGATACGCAGCGTGGCCGGTACCCAGCTGAGCTCGCCGACCAGATGGAAATTCGGTCGGATCTCGAGTGCGCCTTGCAACCCGAATAGTGGGGCATTGTGGAACATGTCGTGTTGCGCGCCGAGCGGTGCGTATACGCCGGCGAACGGGCGGATCTCGACCGTGGAGCGCTGTTCCTGCGCGGCCGCGGTTGATGCTACGAAGAGCATCGCGAGTGGAGCGAACGTCAGTCGTCTCATATGGCCTCCTGATGGCTCGAAGCTAGAACGGCTCCAGAGCGGCGTCTGTCGGCGATCTGCCTGACGCCGGTCAAGAAGAACCCGACATGGGACATCGTGCTGTGCAGCGGCACGACGATCGCCTTAATCATGGGCGATGTGGTACGACGGTTGACGCTCGACCTCGACTTCGCTCTCGAGCCGCGTGACACTCACCTTCCACGCGCAATTCTCGTCATCGGCATCGGTCGGTACGACACAGTCGTAGCGATAAGTGCCTTTCCGTAGGCGTGCTTCGCTGAACATCCGCCAGGGACCGTCCTGCGCGCCGGTGCGTTCGTTGACGCGCGTCGCGTGCACCTCGACATCGACCGGAAGCAATGCTTCCTCGAGGTGGACATAAGCAGTGATACGGCAGCATCCGCATTGTTCAGGCATACGACCACTCGCTTCGAAATCGAGGATGGAGAACCATGATGACAGAGCTGTGGATTGGATCATCATCGCCATCCGATACCGTCCTGGGCCGGCGGTGCCACGAGCACCGAGCAGGGCGCGCCGCGAACGAGCCGGGTCGAAACACTACCGACGAATAGCCGCTTTAGTGCTGGGTACCCATGCGTT
>DATFBY010000015.1:0-49286 GCA_035253585.1 Gemmatimonadaceae bacterium
GAGCAGCGCCAGAACGTCGTGGGCCGTCTTCGGCAGCAGCGGGTGACGGAATTCCTGGCGGGCCTGCGGCAGAGCGCGAAGATCGAGGACCACCGGCGGGATCTACAGCGCGCGGCTGTGGAGCAGGAAGCGTAACATCGAGATTCGAGATTCGAGATTTGAGATTCGAAAAAGCGGGAAGGGCCGGCGAAGATCGTCGGCCCTTCCTTTTCCCCCAATCTCGAATCTCGACTCTCGATGCTCAGCCCAACAGTCTCTTCGGCTCCGAGCCCTCCTTCTGTCGCTCGGCGGTCGGCGCGGTCTGGTCGCCGGGACGAAGGCGCTCATCGCGGGGCGGATCGTTGATCTGCTTGTCCACGTCGGTCAGGCTCTTCTTGAACTCCTTGATCCCCTTCCCCATCGAGGCGCCGATCTCCGGCAGCCGCTTGGCGCCGAAGAGCAGCAGCACCAAGACGAGGATGATCATGATCTCGGTGAAACCCAAATTACCGAAGCCCATGGTGCCTCCTAGAAGAGCGACCGCGCGATCAGGTACGCCACCAGCACTCCGAGCAAACTCAGAAGGGAGACGTCGAGCGCGATCGGGCCGAGCGACACGTTAATGATAATCAAATCGAGCTTCACCGGCCCGAGCGCGGGGGTCACCCCGGTCGTCAGGAGCTCCTTGACCGCGCCCGCCGGGAGAAACATGCGGGCAAACTGCGTCATGAACCCGCCGACAATGAAGCCAACGGCGAGGATCAATGCGTGAAACCCCGGCCGGTGCTTGGAAGATCCAGGGGGCATGCTTTAGGCGCTCCGGTCCATGACGTATCCAATTGCATCGTGAAGGGCCGTGAGGGCGGGCGAATCGGGCAGCCCCACCAGCGCCGACTCGGCGTCCTTGGCGTAGTCGTCGCCCCGGCGTCGCGCATACTCCAATCCCCCATGTTCGGCGACGATGTCGACCACGCGCGCGATCTGGGCATCGTCAGGCTCGGCCGACGCGAAAAGACGCTCGATCTCGCGCCGCCCCGCCGGACTCATGGTGCGGAGTGCACCAAGGAGCGGGAGCGTCACCTTGTGCTCACGCAGATCGAGCCCCGTCGGCTTGCCGGTCACTTTCTGCTCGGCCGTGTAATCGAGCAGGTCGTCCACGACCTGGAACGCCATTCCAAGGCTCTCGCCATAGCGAGCGAGCGCCTGACGATGGGCGGAGGCGCCGGCCAGCGCGCCGATCTCGCACGCCGCCGACAGCAGCGACGCGGTCTTCGCGCGGATGAGTGCCTCGTAATCGTGCTCGGTGAACGCCAGCGCGTCCACGGCGCCGAGCTGCCGCATCTCGCCGATCGTCATGACGTTCGTCGCCGCCGCCATGACGCGGAGCACGTCGAGATCGGCGAGCCTGACGAGCTCCACCATCGCGCGTGAATAGAGATAGTCGCCCATGATCACCGAGATCTGGTGACTGAAAAGCGCATTGATGGTGGGCATTCCGCGCCGCAGCGCGGAGTGGTCGACGGAATCGTCGTGCACGAGGGTGGCCAGATGGACCAGCTCGACGATGGCGGCAAGGGCCGGCGCGCGCGGCTCGGGACGTTGCTCGACCTCGCTCGCCAGGAGAACGAGCGTCGGCCGGAACATCTTCCCTTTCATCAGCATGAGGTGCGAGTTCACCTCGGCGATGATGGGAAGATCGGCGGTGACGATGCGCCAGAGCTCTTCCCCTACCCGCTCGAGCCCGGCTCGAACCGGCTCCTGCACGTCGCGCAGCGTCGGCGCGCGAGTTCCACCGGCCGGGATGACCGTGCTCACCGAAGCTGCTGCTCCACCGACGCCAAGCGCGACTTCACATCGCGGAACTCGATGTCGATGGCGAACACGCGCTGGTAGTACGCCAGCGCGTCGGGCCAGCGCTCGAGCTGTTCGGCGGCGGTGCCTAACAAGTAGAGTACGCCCACCAGCATGTCATCCGTGTAGCGTTTGTCGTTGAGCGCGCGGGAAAGAATCGTGATGGCGATCTGGAACTGCCGCTTCTCGACGAAGCACTGCCCCAATGCCTCGTACGTACGCACCCGCTGCTCGGTTCCGCGCAGCGCTTTCTGGAACTCGGAGATGGCCTCGTCGAGCAGTCCCATCTCCTTGTACGCGACGCCGAGGTCGTAGTGGCTCTGATGATCGCCTTCGTCGACGTTTGCCGCCACTCCCTGCTTGAACATGTGCAGCATTTCGGCGAAGTCGACCTGCTCACCGGTGCTGGGCTCCTTGACGTCGACGACCATCCGCGTACTCCGCGAATCGTCGTCGCGCAGGAGATCGGCGAGATTCACGAAGCCGCCGCCGCTCTTCGCCGCTGGTGCGGTTTCCTTTGCGACCGAGCCGGCGCGATCGGCATCACCCGGCGCGCCGTATTTCGGCATCTCGAGCGATGGTGGTGTGCGCTCGGACTTGCCGTACGCCCGTAACGCCTCCTGCGCGCGCAAGTCCTGGGGGGCGAGCTCCAAAACCCGTTGGTAGACGGCGCGCGACTTCTCCAGCTGGCCGCCGCGAAAGAGGCAATCAGCGAGCTCGAGGTACGCGTCGACCAAACCGGGTTTGTCACTGGCTCGGAAGGCGTATTCGACACGTTTTTGATGGTGCTTCACCGAATTCGGATCGACGCGAAGGATCTCTTCCGCCACGGTGCGGGCCGCGACGAAGTCGGACCACCGCTCGAAGCCGATCATCACCGAGTCGAGCTCGCGCAAGCCGCCGTTGCGATCGCCGCTCTCCAGCATCGCCTCGGCGTAGCTTCGCCGAAGGGCCCAGTTGTCAGGCTCGATCTCGAGCTGCCGGCGCATCCGCTCCACCGGTGTCTCCTCCGGGACCGGCGCGTGCGTGACGTCTCTCTCCTTGCCGGGCAGGAACGCATCGAAATCGTTTCCGCCCTCCAACGCCGCGTCCAATGCCGCTTCGATGTCATCGCCGAATGCGCCGATGCCGCCTGACGAGCCAGTGGTGATGGATGGCTCGTCGAGCGTGTCCGCGCCGAACGCGTCATCAATGGCACCCGAGACGACTGACTCTTGGATGTCGTCGTCGAGCGCCGACGTTCCTTCCGTCTCGTGCGCGTCGAGGAACTGCGACTGCTCGCGCGCAATGTCGAACGACAGGTCATCGTCCGGCGATGCGGTCATCGGAAGCGACGGCATGTCCGGCACGACCAAGCCCGCGTCCGGCAGATCGAGCTCGGGCTCCGGCACGACGATGTCCAGTGTCGACAGCTCACCGTAGCCGCCGAGCGAATCGAGCGGCGACTCGGCGAGGTCGACATCGCGCTCGCCGACCTGCGAGCCGCTCTGGTCGATCTCCTCGGGATACGTGAGCGCAAGATCGAGCTCGGACTCGGTTTCGTCAGGCAGCTCATCGTCAGGCATGTCCAGCGACGGCAGATCGCCTAACGAGACGTCAGCACTCACACCCAGGTCACCGAGATCGACCTCCTCGGTCGCGCCCCCAATGGTTTCCAGTCCGTCGACGGGCGCGACGTCGGCATCGGCCGTCGCCTCATCAGTGAGCGACGTGTGCTCGAGCCCAGCGGGCGTGGCGGCGGCTGTCGGTGTCTCCTCCTCGTCTGGGTAGTCCGGCATGATGAGCGGGAGATCGCTCGCCGGCCCGCGTCTTTTGCCGCCGCGAGGCTCGTCGTCCTCGACTGGAGGGAAGATCGGTACAGAGGTGCGGACTCCGCGCGCGTTCGACGGCGGCGCGTCGTAGTCCACGTGCAGGAAGATCAGATCGGTCGCTTTGGGGGTCGGCACCGCGGTGGAGGCCCGCGGCTCGACCTCGGGGTCGATGGCCTTGATGCGATCGACCGTCGCCCGTGCTTCCTGCGTCCGTCCTTCCGACTTGAACTTGTCGTACAGGGTCTGGAGCTGCTCGATTGCCTCATTCTTTCGGTTCTTTCGGACGAGCTGGTCGGCAAGCATCAGCCGAATGTCGTCCTGATCCGGACAGAGGTCGGCGAACTCCTTCAGAGCGCGAAACGCCTCCTCCAGCTGGCCGGCGCTCTGCATACGATCGGCGTACTCCAGAAAGTTCTGCTTCGCATCGTTCACGAAGCCTTTCTGGGCGCTGATCTTTCCGAGCTTGTAATAGACCGAGTTCCGACCGGGAGCGTTCCGGAGGATCTTGTTGCAGAGAGCGATCGCGTTGTTGAAGAACCCGCCCTCGGTGTACAGGTCGACGGCGCGCTCGTAGTAGTCGACCGCTTGGCTGATGTTACCCTGCTTGAGGAGGAGGTCCCCGACCCGGTTGTAGAGGGCTACGTCAGCTTCGTCGACGGCACCATCCAGGGCCTGGATGATCTGGATGTACTTGGAAAGCGCCCGGTCGAATTGCTTCTTCTGCTCGAACTCGGCTGCCTGTTTCTTCAGCTTCGCGATGTTGGACATCAGCCGTGTAGAGCTCCAAAGGCGGGCCTGGGCGCAGCTTACGCTGGGCTCAGGTGGGCGAGACTGCTCAAGTTAGGGGTAACTCATAGGGGTGACAAGGCTTGCCTCGCGCCCACGTCCCCCTACATCGACGGTCTCCATACCAATACGGCAACTCGCGAAGATCCTCGGCATCGAAGAGCGCGATGTCCGCCGAAAAACCCGCCGCGAGCTGACCCACCTCCCCCGCCAGTCCCAGCGCCGCCGCGCCGTTGACTGTCGCCGCGATCAGCGTCTCGGCGACGCTCATGCGGAGCTGGCTGACGCCGAGCGTGAGGATGAACGGAAAGTTCACCGTCGGCGACGTGCCGGGATTGAAGTCGGTGGCCAACGCCACCGCCGCGCCGCGATCGATCAGCGCGCGCGCCGGCGCCTGGGTGTCTTTGCCGAGAAAGAGCATGGTGCCCGGCAAGAGGGTGGCGACGGTCTCGCTGCGCGCGAGCGCGTCGATCCCGCCGGATGTGATCGCGGCGAGGTGATCGGCCGACGCCGCACGCAGCTCGGCCGCGAGCTCGGCGCCGCCGGACGGCTCGAGCTCGTCGGCGTGGAGCTTGAGTCCGAGCCCGGCGTCGCGCGCGGCCGCGAGAATCTGGCGGGACTCGTCGACGGTGAAGACGCCGGGCTCGCAGAAGACGTCGGCGAATCGCGCCAGTGCCTTGCGCGTGACGGCGGGGAGCATCTCGCCTAACAACAGTTTGACATAACTGGCGCGGTCCCCTCCCGTCCCGCGAAACTCCAACGGGATTTCATGCGCGCCGAGCCAGGTAGGGATCAAGCGCATCGGCAGCTGCTTCGAAAGGCGGCCGATCACCCGAAGCAGCATCAGCTCGGACTCGGTCGTGAGCCCATAGCCCGACTTCACCTCGACTGTCGTCGTCCCGTACGACGCCAGTCGACTCAGCCGGCCAGCCGCGAGCGTCGCCAGCTCTTCCTCGCTCCGCGCTCGTGTGTCGCGCACCGACGAGTGTATTCCGCCGCCCCGCTTGGCGATCTCCATGTACGGCACGCCCGCCGCCCGCATCTCCTGCTCCTCGTACCGCGCGCGCCCGAACACGGCGTGTGTATGCGAATCCACGAACCCAGGCGTGAGCAATCGACCCCGGCAGTCGATGCGCTCGGCATTCGCGTACTCGCGCTCGAGGTCCAGCTGCGGACCCACCGCGGCGATGCGCTCGCCGACAACCGCGACCGCGTAGCCCGTCACGATGCCCGCGTCGCGCATCTCGGCACCGCGGCGCGCACGTGGCGGACCGGCGCACGTAGCGATCTGCCGGGCATTCACGAACAGAAGCGACGCCGATGCCATCTCGTTAGGCCATCACGTCACGAACGCGACTCAGTGTCAGCGGCGCTTCGGCTTCTCCGCGGCAGGCGTAGAAGCAGGCGTTGCACTGAATCGACTCGTACGGACGAAAAGAGGACCAGTGCGCATCGGCCGGAAAATCCGGGCACCGCCGTACCCGCCCGGTGGGATCGATGTGAATCGTCCGGACGCCCGCGCGACATGGATCGGTGAGCTCACCCCGAACGTATCGCGGGATGGCAGCCAGATAGTAATCGGAGTTGACGATGATCCCCGGGTGCCGACGCTTGAACGCCAGGAGCTCGCCAATCACCGACTCCAGCTCGGACGCGCGTGAGGCGCGCAGCACGAAGTCCGTATTCCCGTTCTTGAAATCGGTGTAGGTGCTGAAGGAGACGCCAACGTCGAGCTCGCGCGCGCGCTCGACGATCGGTATCAGCTGATCCAGGTTGCTGCTCTTGATGACCGTATTGAATCGGATGCTGTCGATCCCGACGGCCTGCATCTCGGGGATCGTGCGAAAGATCTTGGCCGTGAGCCCCGGGATCCCGCGCGCCGCGTCGTGCCGCTCGTCGAGAAAATCGAGCGAGATGTTGAACTGGTTGAGTCCCGCGTCCCAGAGCGACCGTGCGCGGTCGACCGTGAGCATGCCGCCGTGCGTGATGAGAGCGATGTACTTCACGCGTACGGCATCGTTCACGGCCGAAATGAGCATCTCGAGGTCGCGACGGAGCGTGGGCTCACCGCCGGTGAAGGTGATCATCAGCGGATTGAAGAAGCGGGCGGCGTCGGCGAAGCTCCGCGCTTCCTCGTCACGCGCGGCAGCGCTCTTCTTCCAGTAGTCGCAGAAGGAGCAGCGCGCGTTGCAGCGCATCGTCACCTCGAAGTGCACCAGGATCGGGAAGCGGCGCACGTGCAGATACGCGTACTTCGCGGCGAAGAGCGGAACGTGCCATGGACGGAAGCGTGCGGAGAGCAACGGCGAAGGGCTTGGTCGCGGCTAGCGCGTCTTGTGCCTGACGAGCATCGGGAGGTCGACGCCCCTCTCGCGCGCGGTGTCGAGCGCCTCTTCATACCCGGCGTCGGCATGACGCGCGACGCCGATCCCCGGATCGTTCGTCAGGACGCGCTCGAGGCGCACGCGCATCTCGGGCGTTCCATCGGCGACGATCACCTGCCCCGCGTGCAGCGAATTTCCGATGCCCACGCCGCCGCCATGGTGAAAGGACACCCACGAGGCTCCGCTCGCCACGTTGAGCAAGGCATTGAGAATGGCCCAGTCGGCGATCGCATCGCTGCCATCGCGCATCCCTTCGGTCTCGCGGAAGGGCGATGCGACGCTTCCGGTGTCTAGATGGTCTCGTCCGATGACGATCGGCGCCGACAGCTCACCGCTGGCCACGAGATCGTTGAGCGCCACGCCGAACCGCGCGCGCTCTCCCTGCCCCAGCCAACAGATGCGCGCGGGCAATCCCTGGAAGTGGACCATATCACGCGCCATGGTGATCCATCGCTTGAGATGCGCGTCGTGCGGGAACAGCTCGAGCACCAGATCATCGGTGCGCGCGATGTCCCGCGGGTCGCCTGACAACGCCACCCACCGAAACGGTCCCTTCCCCTCACAAAACAGTGGGCGAACGTACGCCGGTACGAACCCCGGGAAATCAAATGCATCCGCGACGCCGGCATCGAGCGCGACGGTGCGAATGTTGTTGCCGTAATCGAATGTTATGGCGCCGCGCCGCTGAAGCTCGAGCATCGCGCGTACGTGCTCGACGATCGAAGCCACCGAGCGGCGTACGTATTCCGCGGGATCCGCGACGCGCAGTGCGGCCGCTTCGGCCACGGAGAGACCGCGCGGTACGTAGCCATTCAGCGTGTCGTGCGCGCTGGTCTGATCAGTGAGGACATCGGGCGTGATCCCTCGCCTAACGAGCTCCGGAATCATGTCGGCCGCGTTCGCCACCAGGCCCACCGAGAGCGGCGTGCGCGTGCGAAGAGCCTCGTCGGTCCATCGCAGCGCTTCGTCGAGCGACCCGGTGATGCGATCACAGTATCCGGTAGAGACGCGCTTCTCGATGCGTGCGCGGTCGACGTCGGCGCCGAGGAAGACTCCCTCGTTCATCGTGGCGGCGAGGGGCTGCGCACCACCCATTCCGCCGAGCCCCGCGGTCACTACGAGCCGTCCGGCGAGCGATCCGCCGAAGTGCCGCCGCGCGACCGCCCCGAAGGTCTCGTACGTTCCCTGCAGAATTCCCTGCGTGCCGATGTAGATCCATGAGCCGGCAGTCATCTGGCCGTACATGATCAGGCCTTGCTTCTCGAGCTCGCGGAAAACATCCCACGTCGCCCAACGGCCGACGAGGTTGCTGTTGGCGATGAGCACCCGGGGCGCCGAGGTGTGCGTGCGGAAGACCGCCACCGGCTTTCCGCTCTGCACCAAGAGCGTCTCGTCGTTCTCGAGCGTGCGCAACGTGTCGACCAGCGCGTCGAAGCACTTCCAATCGCGCGCCGCTTTCCCGGTGCCACCATAGACCACGAGATCCTGTGGACGCTCGGCGACCTCGGGATCGAGGTTGTTCATGAGCATTCGAAGCGCGGCCTCCTGTTGCCATCCCTTGCAGGAGATCGCGCTGCCGCGCGGTGCGCGAACGACGCGCGACGAGGTGCCGCTCGCTGGTGCGGTGATTGTCGACGATGGAGGATTCATGCCGCTGTCGTCGCCAAGGCGGGGTCCAAAGCTCCATCGGAGATCGCCACCGCCAGCCGGGCGATGTCGTCGCTCAGCACCCGATCGCGTTCCAGATGTGGAACGAGCTCGCGCACGCGCTGGTGGGCGACCAGCGAGCCTCGTCCGGATCGAAGAGGAGCACGAAAGTCGAGACCCTGCGCCGCGCACATGAGCTCGATCGCCAGCACGTTGCGGACGTTTTCAACAATGCGCCGCAGCTTCCACGCCGCGCCCATCGCCATCGGCACGACATCCTCCTTGTTCCCATCGGTGGGGATCGTATCGACGCTGGCCGGTGACGCGAGAAGCTTGCACTCGCTCGCCAGTGATGCGGCGGTCACTTGAGCCATCATGAATCCGGAGCAAACGCCGGCATCGTTGGTGAGAAAAGGTGGAAGCCCCTGATTGAAGTCGGGATGCACCAGCCGATCGATCCGCCGCTCGGATATTGTGGCGAGGTTGGTGAGCGCGATGGCGAGCACATCAAGCGCCATCGCTACCGCCTGGCCGTGGAAGTTACCACCACTCAGAAGCTCGCCATCGTCGAACACGAGCGGGTTGTCGGTCGCCGCGTTGAGCTCGCGGGCGATCAGCGATTCGGCAAATCGGATTGCGTCGCGCGCCGGCCCGTGCACCTGTGGCATGCAGCGCAGCGCGTACGCGTCCTGCACGCGAGGATCGCCGTGGCGATGCGACTCGCGGATCTCGCTTCCTTCGAGAAGTGCACGCAAGAGCGCGGCAGACTCGATCTGGCCCGTCTGTCCGCGCACTTGATGAATGCGCGCGTCGAAAGCGACCGGTGTGCCGAGCAGTGCGTCGAGCGACATTGCACCGGCGACGTGCGCGACGCGCCAGAGCCGAAGCGAGTCATCGAGCGCCAGCACACCCACGGCGGTGTGCGCCTGCGTCCCGTTGATCAGCGTGATCCCTTCCTTCGGCTCGAG
This sequence comes from Gemmatimonadaceae bacterium, assembly GCA_035253585.1. Lineage (GTDB taxonomy): Bacteria > Gemmatimonadota > Gemmatimonadetes > Gemmatimonadales > Gemmatimonadaceae > DATFBY01. Next base: position 9,427 of record DATFBY010000015.1, read on the forward strand.
CACGACCGGCGCGAGGCCGGCACGTCTGAGCATGTCGCCGGCGTCCCCACACTCACCGTCGCGGTAGAGGACACCTTCACCGATCATCGCCAGCGCCAGATGCGCGAGCGGCGCGAGATCACCGCTCGCGCCGACGCTTCCCTGCTCGGGGATTGGGGGATGAAGCCCGTGATTGAGCATCTCCGTCAACAGCTCGACGAGCTCGGGACGTCCGCCCGAGTAGCCCTTGGCAATGACGTTCGCGCGCAGCAGCATCATCGCGCGCACTTCGCGCTCGGGAAGGCGCGGCCCGACGCCGGCCACGTGACTCCTGATGAGATTGACCTGTAGCTCGCCAAGTCGGTCGGCCGGGATCGCCACGTCCGCCAACTTCCCGAAGCCGGTAGTCACGCCGTATGCGACGGCGTTTTTCCGAACGAGCTCGTCGACGATGGCGCGTGTCTCCAAGACGCGCCTCTTGGCCCCCGGATCGAACGCCACGCGCGCCCGTGCCGATGCGACGTCGACCACATCCTCGACGGTGAGCGAGTGTCCGTCGAGGTGAATTGTGCGAGACATAGAAAGAATGTCGCAGCGAGGCGCGGAGGATGGAATAGCGGGACTCGGGACTCGGCGTCCTGGCGAGACATACTCGATCGCCTCGAGCCTAGTCCCGAGTCCCGAGTCCCGAGTCCCGAGTCCCGAGTCCCGCTACCGTGTCGGATTCCGGTACGTTCGTCGACTGTAATCGAACTTGAGGTCGGGCTCCGCCTTCAGCGAGATGAAGAAGTTGAAGGCGAAGTTGCCGTTGGGGGCCTGTGTGAACGCGAAGATCGCGTTCCAGTCGTGGAGCTCGCGCTGGAGCGAGACGACGTGATCGGAGAACTCCTTTCGCTCGAAGTCGTACCCCGTCGACCACTGGACCGCCCAATGCTGCGTCAACCCGAACGTCATCGATGACCTGAGGGTGGTCACCGGAGGGACACGAATGAAGCGCGCTCCGCCAGTCGTCGTGAGCCCGGTGTCCTGGGAGAAGCGCTGACGCTCGTTCTCCACGCACCGATTGAACAGAATGGGATCGATCTCACCAAGCGTTCTGCAGAACGCCTCGGGATCGAACTCGATCACATTGCCGCCGACCGGCGGACGCTGCCGGCTCGATGAGAAGCTGAAGGTCGCTTCCCAGCCGCGGGTGCGGTCGATGCTGAGCGGCACGCGGCTGCTCACCGTGCCGGCGATGTCGGGGCGTCGATCGAGCGGATCGATCTCGCCCTGTCCGGCCTGCGACGCGCCCGGAAGTCCCGCCGTATCGCGCGGAACCGCGCGGCCGAAGATGCGCGAGAGCATCGCCAGCGGATTGTTGTCGCGTCCGATTCTGAACGACGCCGCGATCGTCTCCCGAAACGGCTTGAAGCGCGCGGTGTCACTCAAGATGTCGCCCTGAAATAGCGAATACCCGACACTCACGTCGAGACCCGGAAGGAGATCCGACGAGGCGCGCCAGTTGAAGTTCGGCGATGCGAATCCACTGCGGCCGGTCTGTCGCGCGCGCTCGAAATCATAGCTCAACGGCGAAAAGTCGAGCGTGAGCAGTCGAATCTTCTCCGCACGCTCCGGATCGTCACCTGGTCGCGGGCGAATCTTTGCCTCGAACACCTGGTTGAGCGAGAGCGTGATCGCGTTCTGCCGCAATCCAGCGAGCGAGCCAGACCGCGTACGGCCCGTCGCCGCGTAGTACTCGTCGCTCACATCGGCAGACGGGGCAAAGCTGTAGGCCACGCGTGGCTGGATCGCGTGGCGTACACGCGAGAACGGACCAAAGCCAGGGAGAAACCCGTAGAAGGTCGGTGCCGCGCTCACGCCATACTGCAGTCGCTTCTTGCCGGTAACGTACTTCCCGCCTGACAAGTGCGAGCGAACCCAAAAGCCTTCCGGCGAGACGTCGGTGATCGCCACCGTCGGGACGATGTTCCATCGTCCCTGAAACGTGGTGGGCAGATCGATCCCCGTCTCCCAGCTGATCGACGTCCGATAGTTCTTGGCGTAGACGCGAGTCGAGATGATCTCGCCGGTATTCACATCGCGGATGTCGAAGACATCGGGGAAATCGTTCTCGAGATCGGATACGGCGAAGCTGTTCCGCCAATTGAACCCGAAGATGCGGATCGGCGTGGCGAAGCTGAGCTGCGTGCTGCGCCGATCCCCCGCGACGCGCACGCTGTCGATCTGCCCCTGGTCGTTTTGGAAGAAACGGAGCCCAAGCCCCGCTGTTTGATCGAGATCGAACGACTGCGAGTTGTTCATACTGAACGCCGGTGACCACACGAACCACGAGCCGATGCTCACCGGTTTGGTTGAGACGCTGACGTTGGGGAAATCCTGATCCACCTGCTCGCGCCCAGGATACTGCCGGCGTGACCCGCCGACGCTGAAGGACGCGGGTCCGAGCTCCTGCTGAAAGTTCGCTTGTGAGCTGATCGTGGCCAGCGCCTGCGCAACGTTGAACGATTGCTGGCGGGTGAGGCGCGTGCTGGTGACGTAGTTGATGTTCGCGTTGAGATTGCTCCGACGCGAGAACTGCTGCATGTGCGCCCACGAGAGCGCCGTGTTGGTGTTGCCTGACGAGAAATCGGAGTGCGACGTTGCCAGCCGGCCGCTCAGGAACCGCGACAGCCATCGGTAGCGCCATTCTCCGTTGTAGCGCAGCCAGCCGGGGTCGTTCTCCTCATCGCGGGCGCCGCTCCGCCAATCCAACGACAGCTCGGCGTCCATGTAGTCGTTTATGGCGAAGTAGTAACCGAGGTTCTCGACCTGCCGCCGATAGCCAGGGGAGTTTCGGACGATGTCGCTGAAGCCGAGCCGCGGCGGGAGCACACCGGAGCGCCGGCCGCTGCGCATGTCCTGATAGATGAACGGCAGCCACAGCACCGGAATGTCGGCGATGTAGAGCACTGCCGGGCGCGCGACGATGAATCGATTGGCGACGACCTTCACTTCGCCCGTGGCAAAGTGATAGTGCGGCTCGACCAGCTCGCACGTCGTTATCTCTCCACCGAGACCGTAGAAGGTGTGTCGACTTCGGGCGGTGTCGGCCGCCACCGACGCGCGATGCGCGGCGACGTACCACGTCTGTCCGCCCTGCTCCGTCGCGCTGACGATGTTCTGTCCCACGCCGCGTCGCGTGCGAACGTCGTAGCGGAGCCAGCCGAGCGCGACGAGATCCGCCTGCTGCCGCGACGGATCGCGCAGGATCACCGTGTCGCCCGACGCGGTCACGATGTCCGTCGAGTCGTCGTACACGATGGTGTCGGCCACCAGCGTCGCACCTTCGCGCTCGACGGCGGCGTTACCAATGAGCACGATGCGCTTCGACGCCGCCTCGAGACGCACCACGTCGGCCTGATATCGCGTGACGACGAACCCCTCGCGCGCGATGAGCGCAGCCAGCGTCGAATCGGGCTCGCGCCAACGGACCAGGTCGCGCGGAGCGCCGCGCAGCGAGTCAGCGCGCACGGTGTCGCCGGCGGCGGTGTCGCGCGGGATGAGGAGCGACCGCCGCGTCGTGTCCGGTTGCTGCGGACGGCGGCGTGTAGTGTCGGTCTGCTGACCGGCGGCCAATCCCGCGCACAAGGCCACGCCTAACAAGGCCGACCCAAAACCCCTCAGCGTCACGCGGTCGCCTCTCGCGCCGCTTCGGCGGCCGCCTCCGCCTGACGACGCTCCCGCCGGCGGAACAGCACCGCCGACAGCCAAATGCTCAGCTCGAAGAGCAAGTACAGCGGGAAAAACAGCGCCATCAGCGACAGCGGATCACCGCCCGGCGTGATGAACGCCGAGCCCACCACGCAGAGGATCACCGCATGGCGGCGGAAGCGTCGGAGCATCTGCGGCGTGACGATTCCGAGCGCCGTCAGCGCCAGGATGGCGATGGGCAGCTCGAACACCGCGCCAAATGCCAGCGACATCCCTATGGCGAAGCCGAAGTAGTCGCCGGCCGTAATCATGGGCTCCAGCGACTGGGTACTTAGCCCCAGCAGGAACCGTAGAGTGATCGGCAGCACGATGAAGAACGACAGTGCTACGCCGGCGCCGAACAAGACCGCCGCGCCTAACAACACGGGAATGACCACGCGCTTCTCGTGCTGGTACAGCGCCGGCGAGAGAAAGGCCCACACCTGGTACAAGATCACCGGCAGCGCCAGCACGAGGCCGAGCGCGAACGCAGACTTGAGCAGGATTCCGAACGGATCACCGGGGTGCGTGAAGACCAGCTTCCGCCCTTCCAGAAACGGCAAGATCGGCCCTTCGAGGAACCTGATCACGTCCACCTGCGAGATGATCGCGAACGCCAGCAGGATCCCTACGCCGAGCGCGGCCAACGACCAGATCAGGCGCCAGCGCAGCTCCTCGAGGTGATCGAGGAAGGGCATCTCCGCCCCGCCCTTGTTGGCCATGCCGCTCTCCTCCGGTGCCGCCCCGCCGGTCGCTACTGGCGCATCGTGCGCAAGCGGTCGCGCGCCAGCGCCGCCTCATCCGAGCGCGGATAGCGCTGCACCAACAGATTCAACGCCGCGCGTGCGGCGGTGAGATTGGCACGCGCCTCGAGTGCCAGCGCCCGCTTATAGAGCGCAGTCGGAGCGCGCGGCGACTCTGGCCACTTGGACACGACCTGCGCATACGCGGTGTCGGCTGCCGCGGTGTTCCCCTCCGCAGCCAACGCCTCTCCCAGATAGAACTGCGCATCGGGCGCGACATCCGATGTCGGATGCGTGCGAAGCAGCTCCTGAAATCCGGCCCGCGCAGTCCCCGCGCTGCCACGCCGAAGCTGATCGAGCGAGAGCTGGAAGAGTTGATTCGGTCCTGGCCCGGCGCTCGCGCCTGCAGCGGGCGTCTCACCTGGCGCTACCGGAACCGCGACTTCCTGATTCCGTTGCTCCAGTGATGAGCGCATCTCCTGCAATCGGCGTTGGCTCTGCCCGGTGAGCTCCTGAATTTGAATGAGCTGCTGGCCCAGAGCGTACAGCTCGCCTCGGACGTCACCCTGCAGCCTCGTCAGGCGCTGCGTCACCGCGCGCAAGGTATCGCCAACGGTATCGAGCGACGCCGCGATCCGCGCGATCTGCGCCGCCTGCGCCGAATCGGCGCGCGATCGCTCGGCGCGGATCGCGCGGAGATCATCGCGCACCAATCGCACGTCCGCCGGCGTGGCGCATGCCGCCGCCAGGACGGCGAGCGGCATGAGCCTCGTCAGGCGAGCAGCAGCGCGAGTCATGGTGCCGGCGCAGCCAGCGTGCCGGCCACGACCTCGAATTCGTCGCGGCGGTTCTGCGACCACGCGCTTTCGTCACTGCCCTGCACCGCGGGCCGCTCTTCACCGTACGAGATGATCTCGATGCGTTCGTCGGCGATCCCGCGCTGCGTCAGGAATCGCTTCGCGGCCGCCGCGCGCCGTTGGCCAAGCGCCAGGTTGTACTCGTCGCTGCCGCGTTCGTCAGCGTGTCCGGAGATGCGAATTCGCACTGGCGCGTTCGCGTTCAGGAGAACGAGCTTTGCGTCGAGCGCTGCGGTCGCGGCATCATCGAGCGCATCGCTGTCGTACTCGAAGTAGATGGGCGACAGCAAGGTCTGTCTCGCCGCCGCCATGGCCGCGTCGCGCTCCGCGCGCATCCGGTCCGCGGCCGCGATCGAATCGCGGCGCGCCTGCTCCGCCCGCGCAATGGAATCCGCGCGCGCTCGCTCCCGCTCGATACTGTCCGTGTTCACCGCGGGTGTCGGTGCCGGTGCCGGCGCCGCCTCGCGACGGCGACAAGCGCTCACGAGGACGCCAAAACAGAGCATGGCGACGAGAAGCCGGGGAATGCGGATCATGGCGTGTCTCCCAGTGGTGGGGGCAAAAGGGGCAAGGTCATGGAGCCGCGGTCGGCAGGATGCGCGACCATGCCGCGAGCCGGCTGCCGCCGGTGCGGGTCAATTGTCGGGTGCGTCCCGTCTCGACGTCGAGTACGAACAGCTGCGGCGTCCCGGATCTATTCGACGTGAACACGAGGTGACGGCTGTCAGGCGCCCACGAAGCGTCCTCGTTGCGCCCGTCACTCGTCAGCTGCCGAATGCCACGGTCCCGCAGGTTGATTGTCATGATCTGAAACCGTCCCGCAATCTGCGACTGAAACGCGATGAGCCTCCCATCCGGCGACCACGCCGGATTCGAGCGATAGTTCTGATCGCCGAAATTGAACGGCGTCAGCAGCTCGGCGTTCGTCCCGTCGACATCGACGGTGTATACCTCGGGGTGACCCGATCTCCCTGACGTGAACGCGATCCTCCGACCGTCAGGGCTGAACGAGGGCGACACGTTGTCCGTCCCTCGACCCACCGTGATTCTTCTCCCCGACACACCGGCAACGTCCATCAAATAGAGGTCGGTGCCCGATTCCTGACCGTGCGCGTACGCGATCGACCGTCCGTCCGGCGAAAACTCCGGCGTGATGTTGAGCCCACCCGGCGTCGCGCTCGACCGTCGCGCGCGACCGTCGACCAGATCGTGAATCATGATCTCCGTGCCGCGCGATCCGAACACGGAGTACGCGACCATTCGACCATTCGGATGCCACGCGGGTGAAAGCGCGCCACCGCCTTCGCTGATCGCTCGCTCGCCGTGCCCGTCGCTGTCCGTAACGTATACCCTCCCCCCACGCACGTACAGGATTCTCGTCTGCGCGATGCCGCGCGTGCCCGTGATCCACCGCTCGATCTCATCGGACACTCCGTGCACGGCCATCCGCCACTCGGAGTTCAACGCGCCGGCAGGCAGCGTGAAGTCGCGCACCTGGATCACTCGTCCGCGCGCAACATCGTGCAAGGCGACGTTGAGACCGCCTCCGGTGATCTGCCCCTGCACGATCGCCGCGGCACCGAGCGACTTCCACAATCCGTAATTGACGGACGATCCCGCATTCTGCGCCGCGGCGAACGACGTCGTTCCCTCACGGCCGATTACCTCGATGCGATCGCTGTGGTCGAAGTCGCGCGCGATGATGGCGCGTACGCTATCACCGGCCGTGCCGACTATCGGAAGGACGACGACACCGGGCTTCGTACCGGGTGTGTAGGTGAGCCCGATGCGCACGCCGCGCGTCGTGTCCTGCGCGCCCGCTGACTGAGCGGCGACAAGCAGCGCGAGTGCGCCGCAAAGAAGAGCAAGTCTCAACGTAGTACCGTCGGATCGAAGCTGAAGATGACTGGAAGCACGTCATCGGTGAACCCGTCAGGCAACGGGCCGAATGCTCGCGCATTTCCCGCCGCTTCGACGGCGCCGAGCGCTTCCAGATCGAATGCGTAGTTTCCCGAGCGCTTGGCAATGCGCAGGTCGGCGATCGACCCGTCGCGTCGAATCAGGAACATTACCTCGGCGCTCAGCGTGGTGTTCCGTGGCGGCGTGAAATTCTTGGCGATCTGCCGCACGATGTTCTCGAGGTAACGTGGGAACGGGAATTCCACACCTTCTGTGCGCACGGTCACCACATCCGTTCCTCTTCCACCCGTCGGTCCGCCACCAGCAGGCGTCGTCGAAGGGGTCGTCGTGGCGCGCGGCTCGACTGGAGTCGCGGGCGCCGGCGGCTGACGCGTAGGCGGCGTCGCTTTCGCCGGCATGGGCATGTCGCGCGGATTCGTCTGCGCGCGCGGCGGTGGCGTCGGCGTCTCAGGCGCGGGCGTGGGTGGCTGCGGACGTGGTGGAACGATGCCCTCCTGTCGGGTTCCGGCAGGAGCGGCTACCAAGTCCACGCGATACATCGGTGGTCGCGCTACCGGTCCCGTTCCCCGAAACACGAGTAGCGTTGCCACCAGCGAGAGGTGCAGGAGCAGCGATAATCCGAGCGGCCCACTCAGCCCAGCGGTAGCTCGCGCCCGCGCTACCCTCACCGCCGAACATCCTCCGGCTCGGCGACCAATCCGACGTCACCGATTCCCGCCGTTCGCATCACCGCGAGCACACGTACGACGGTGCCGTACGGCACGCCCTGATCGGCGCGCAAGTAAATGCCCTGTCGCCCGCGCCGGGCGGCGAGAGCGCGGAAGCTGGCGCGAAACTCCGAGTACGAGAGCCGTGTGTCGTCGACGTAAATCTCGCCTCGTCGCGTCACGCTCACGACCAATCCGCTCTTCGGCTCGAGCGGCCGCGCTTCGGCGGTCGGTAGTGCGACATCGATGCCACCCTGCAGCATCGGTGCGGTGATCATGAAGATCACCATCAGCAGCATCATCACGTCGATCAGCGAGACGACGTTGATGTCCGCATTGAGCGGCAAGCTGCCCCGGCGATGTCGTGCCATGCTAGATCCGGCCCTCGCGCACCATCAGTGCGATGATCTCCGTCGAAAAGTTCTCCAGCTCGCTCTCGAGTCGGAGCAGTCGTGAGGCAAAGAGGTTGTACCCGAACACCGCCGGAATGGCGACCGACAGCGCCGCCGCCGTCGCCATCAGCGCTTCCGCGACACCAGGCGCGACCGCCGAGAGGTTGCCGGAGCCGCTCACCGCGATGCCGACGAACGCGCTGATGACGCCGATCACCGTGCCTAACAAGCCGATCAGCGGGCTCACCGACCCGATCGTGGCCAGCCACGGAATGTAGTGCGCCAGCTGGTCGCGCTCGGCCGACGTCTCCGCATCGAGAATCAGCCGCAGTGCCTCGACCTGAGAGCCGCTGAGCGGAGACGTCGACGCCTCTCGAAGCGCACCGGGTTTCATTTGCGCGAAGAAATTCACAGCGCGCGCGAAGACCCGGCTGAACGGACTGGGCGGCAGGCGCTTGGCAACGAAGTGCGCTTCATCGAGGCCGCCCGAGCGCTCGAACTCGCGTATGAACTGGCGCCCGAGCCGCTCCGTCTTCCGGAACTCGCGCCACTTCAGGAGCATGATCGCCCAGCTCACCAGCGACAGAACCACCAACACAACCAGAACGATTTTCGTGGCCAACGTCGAGTGCAGCACCATGTCCCACGGGGAGGTGGGAATCGCTTCTCGTAGTTGGAGCCAGTTCAACCAGGCGTGCGCGCTCACGCCGCCGCTCCGCGACGGCGGCTAGCGAACCACTCGTACGTCTCCCGGAGTCCGCGCGCGATCGGCACCTCGGGACGCCATCCAAAGGCGCGTTCGATCTTCTCGATGCTCACCGCCGAGCGTCGCTGCTCTCCGGCGCGTGCCGGACCGTGCTGCACGCGTGGCGGCTTGCCCGCGGCTTCGCCCAGTAGCCGCGCCAGCTCGAGTACGTCCGTCTCTACCGACGTCCCCACGTTGAAGGCGCGGCTGTCGACCCCGCCGATCGGTGGAAGCGACTTCTCCGCCGCCAACACGTTCGCGCGCGCGACGTCACCGACGTAGACGTAATCCCGCGTCTGCTTCCCATCGCCGAATACGGTCAGCTGCACGTCGTCCAGCAACCGATCGCAGAAGATGGCGACCACACCCGCCTCTCCATGCGGGTCCTGTCGCGGTCCGTACACGTTCGAGTACCGAAGCGCTACCGCGTCCACTCCGTGCACGCGCGCGTAGTAGCCGAGGTAGTATTCGACGCTCAGCTTCGCCGTGCCGTAGGGTGACTGCGGATCCTTCGGCGCCGTTTCCGCCGTCGGTGGCTCCACGAAGTCGCCGTACACCGCACCGCCGGTCGAGGAGAAGATCACGCGCGTCGGGTATCCACTCGACCGCACCGCTTCGACGAGATTGAGCGAGCCAGCAATGTTGAGGCGAGCATCGTACGCCGGATCGGCAACACTCTTCCGTACATCGATCTGCGCCGCGAGGTGACAGAGCACGTCGAAGCGCCCGTCGCGCACCAGCGCGGCGGCTTCGGGACCGCCGATGTCGGCGTGCACGAAGCGAGCGCCCCGCGGCACTTGCTCGCGGCGTCCGCTCGACAGATCGTCGAGAACCGTGACGTCGTAGCCGTGCGCGATGAGCTGGTCGGCGACGTGCGAGCCGATGAATCCGGCGCCGCCGGAGACGAGTGCGGTACGGGCCATCAGTGAAGCTCCGGGTCGTGATCGGATGGGACGCGAGACTCAGGTGCGTCGTCGGAGGATTCGGTACGCGGGCGGTCGAGCGCGAACAGGTAGCGCAGCGCCTCCACGATTGCCAGCCCACGACCGTTGGACGCGGCGGCGCGCAGACGCACGCTGGGCTCGTGGAGGAACTTCGTCATGAGCGTCCGCGACAGATGCTCGACTGCCTGACGATCTTCCACCGATAAATGCGACAGCTTGCGCATCGTCTGCTCCAGCTCGCGCTGGCGGACGGTATCCATCTGTTCGCGAAAGGTCGTCAGGACGGGCACTGTCGCCAACCCGGCCGCCCATGCCCAGTAGTGCTCGACCTCGGCCGCAATCAATCGCTCGGCGGCCGGTAGCTCCGCCTGACGACGCTCGAGATTCGCGGCCACGACGGCTTGAAGATCGTCGAGATCGTAGAGAAAGACGTTCGACAGCTCGCCTACATCCGCGTTTACGTCCCGCGGCAACGCGATGTCGAGGATGCAGAGCGGGCGGTCGCCGCGGAGCGAAAGCGCAGGCTCAACATGCTCGCGATGGACCACTGTGCGCGGCGCAGCAGTCGACGTCAGCAGCAGATCCATTTCGTGAAGCCGGGCCCAGCACTCGTCGTAATGCAGAGCGCGAGCACCGTACGCCGAGGCCAATGCTTTCGCGCGCTCGTGCGTGCGGTTGGCGACGATCGCCGCGTTCACCCCTTCGCGCACCAGACACTCGAGCGCCAGCTCCGCCATCTCACCGGCACCCAACACCATCGCTCGGCGGCCGGCCAGCGACCCGAAGATCTTCTTGGCGAGCTGCACGGCCGCGGAGCTCACCGACGCCGCGCCCCGACCGACGGCGGTCTCGGTGCGCACGCGGGTGGCGACACCGAGCGCGCTTTGGAAAAGCCGATTCAGCATCGGACCGGCGCTGACGCGACTCAGCTCCCAAGCATCGCGCACTTGCCCCTGAATTTGCGCCTCGCCGACGATCATCGAGTCGAGTCCAGACGCGACACGATACAGATGCGCCACTGCATCGCGCTCGCGCCTTACATACGCGAGTGGCTCGGCATCGACACCGAGGCGTGCACCGATCCATGACAGCGCCCGCGACGCCGCATCGGCGTTGCCTTCGACGAAGTACAGCTCGGTGCGGTTGCACGTCGATAGCGCGACGCCTTCGCGTGCGTCGACGTGGCCGACGAGCTCGGCGACGGCACGCGGAAGATCGTGCGCCGAGATTGCGAGACGCTCTCGCAGCTCGATGGCGGCTGTTCGGTGATTGACGCCGACGACGATCAGCGCCATGCGCGTACCCGTGCGACGAAGGTTCCGTCTTCTACCCACGCGCAGAAGCTCTCGCCCACCAGCTCCTCGCTCGCACGGCGCCACTGCTCCCGATTGCCGACGGCCAGTAGGCGCGAGCGGAGCTCGCCTAACTCGGCGATCGCGCCCCCATACCGGCCATCGACGCGATCAGCCACCAGGTCACGCACGCGAGCGGCGGCGCTTGGCACACCTCCGGCCGTCACCGCGACTACCAGATCGCCGGCCCGGTGCACCGCGGCCGTCACGCAGTTTCCCTCGTTAGGCGCATCGGCAACGTTGACCAGGCGGTGGCGCGCTCGGGCGTCGCGCGCGACACGCGCATTGACCGCTCGATCGCCCGTCGCCGCGATCACCAGCATCGCCGTGGCGATGTCTTCCGACGTATACGAGCGCTCCGCAATCGTCAGGCGGACGTCGGGCGATTGAAGCTCGCGCAGCTCGCGGCTCACATCCGGTGCGACGACGCGAACCGTCGCACCCGCGTCGAGCAGCGCGCCGACCTTACGCGCCGCGACGGCGCCTCCGCCGACCACCAGCGCCTCGAGGCTCGTCCCATCCAACATCAGCGGATAGGCGCTCATAGGAATTGCCCCGCGTGCGGCGCCGCGACACGGAACACGACGTACAGCAGCACGACCGCCGAAAACGAGACGGTCGTCACCAGTGCCGCACGCTTGGCGCTCCAGCCGCCTAACACGCGGCCGACGGTGAGCGTCGTGACTGCGGCCCACGACGAAATTCCCCAGAATGTCTTGGTCGCGTCGGCGCCGTCGTGCGAGAGCGCGTAGCTGATCGCCAAAGCGACGCCGAGGGTCAGCGCAATCCACCCCGCGACCGCGGCGACGTGATTCACGCGATCGAGCGTCTCGAGCGGCGGGAAGAAGCGGAAGATCGCGCCGAAGCGCCGCGACTTGAGCTCCCGTCGCTCCACCAAGTACATCGTCCCCGCCGCGGCCGCGGTGGCAAACGCCGCGAAGCCGAGGAAGCTGAGCGCTACGTGAGAAAGAAGCCAGGCGCCGCCGCTTGCACCAGCACTCGGTGAGAACGGAGCCATACCCGCAGCAATGGCGCCGATCGTCGCCACGGCGGCGAACGGCGCCGCGGCCAACGTGAGACTGACTTCACGCGCCAGTAGCTCGACGACGAGCAGCGTGACTGCGACCAGGAGGCCCGCAAGCGATAGCGCGGGCCCGATCCCCATCATGGGGAGCTGGCCGTAACTGTGCGCGAAGCTCGCCAAACCGGCGAGGTGCATGGCGACGCCGAGCGCGAGAATCGCGGTCACGCCGCGCACCGGCGCGGGTACCGGACGCGCAAACGGCGCCGCGGCTAACCCCGCGGCGCCGATGTAGCACGTAATTGCCAGATAGTGGGCGATCGCGAGCATGCGTCGCCCAATCTAACGCAATGGCGCGCTAGGGCATACGTGCAGTCAGTCGGGCTGAGGTCCCCTGACGGATGGCGGGCTGCGCCTGATCCACGATGACGCCCGTCACGCCGCGGTCCGTCACCTTGACGACCTGTACCAGCGCGATGCGCTCCTCGGGAAGGAAAGCGCCACGCTCCGTGCGAAGCCGTGGACGATACAACGTGAATTGATCGCCCTGCTTCACGTTGTCCTTGTTGGTCGCGGTGAGCACGACATAGCGCTGCAGCGATGGCAGAACCGCTTCCGACGGAATCCAGATCACACGGGCTTCGGTACCAAGCGCCAGCGGCGCCGGACGCGCATCTGGCGGCATGTTGAAGCGCTCGAGCGCCAGCACTCCCTGGCCGAGCTCGACCTGATCGTACTGCTCTACGATGCGGACGGTAGTCGCGTCCGCGTTCTCCGCGCGCTCGACCTGGACCACCGCAGTCGGAATCACGATCTGGCCGTGCCCTTCGACCTGCGGCCCGACACGATACAGAAGCAGTTTGTCACCGCGGCTCGGCACGATCGACTTCGGAAGCGTGACGTACACGCGATCCTGCGGCTGCAGCGTCGGGCGATTGCTGGCGCGGGCGATCCCTGGCATGTCCGCCGGCGCGATGACGCGTCCCGCTTCTCCCGGACCGCCGCTCCGATCCAGCCATGGCGCGGCGTAAAACTCGCCCGGACGCACGGCAGTCGTGAGCTCACGTCCTACGATCCCACCGCGCCGGCTGTAGACACCGCGCGGTCCACCGAGCGAACGAGAGAACACGGTAGAGCCCGGAACCGCCCGACCCACACTCGCCTCGACAGGCGCTTCCGCTTCTGCTTCAGGCTGCTCGGCCTCGGTCGCCACCGTCGTCTCACCAACCGCGCCGGGTATGCGCAGCACTTCCCCGGGATAAATCCAGTGTGGATCCTCGACCACGTCCGTATTGATTCGATAGATCTCGGGCCACTGGAATGGATCGCCGAGGTACGCGCGGGCGAGGTCCCACAGCGTGTCGCCGGTTTTGACTGTATGCGTACCCTCGGACTGCGTACCCTCGGCCGGCTGCTGCTCCTGAGCGGAGAGCGTTCCGCCGACCATTAGCAGCGCGAAGGCAAGCGCAACGGCGCGGCGCTGCGCGCGGAAGACCGTGTGGATCATAGACCTACCCGATGGAGGCACAGTGGGTTCGTGACATTCTATGGACGAGGCATGGCCGTAATCGTTTCGCGGATACGGTGATACGACGGCCCCGCCAATCTCGGTCAGTCCGCCCGCGAAACCACCATCGGATCGACGCGGCGTCAGGCGCCCTATGTCGCCTGAAGAACCTGCTCGACCGCCGCGGAGAAGCGACGCCACTGCGCCCTCTCCGAAGCAAACTGCTTGCGTCCCTCGGCCGTGAGCCGGTAAAGCTTCACCTTCCGCCCCTCCGGTGAGAGCGACCATTCGGCGTCGATCCATCCGCGGTCCTCCAGGCGATACAACGCCGGGTAGAGCGAGCCCTGGTTCACCTGCAGCACATCGGTGGATAGATCGCGAATGCGTTTGGAGATCCCCCAGCCGTGCAGCGGACCGAGCACCAGGCTTTTGAGGACGAGGAGGTCGAGACTTCCCTGCAGTAAGTCCGTCTTGTCGGACACGGCCGCTCCATGCCTAGGCGTTCGACAATAGACTGCGTCACGTATTGTCGAATGTCAAGGTATGGCTCGCCGTTGCGACATCTGCGCACTTTGGGTGCGTGACGACGGCGAATCTCAAGCGATGTCCGTGGCCGCGCAGCGAGCTCGACATTCGCTACCACGACCAGGAATGGGGCGTGCCGGTGCACGATGACCGCACGCTCTTCGAGTTTCTGATCCTCGAGGGCGCGCAAGCGGGACTCAGCTGGTCCACGATCCTCAACAAGCGCGAGAACTACCGCGCCGCGCTCGACGGCTTCGATCCCGAGCGCATCGCACGCTACACGTCCCGGAAGCTCGACCGACTGCTCGCCGATCCAGGTGTGGTGCGCAACCGCCTGAAGATTCAGTCGCTCGTAATCAACGCCCGAGCGTTTCTCGCCACAGCCGAGGAGCATGGAAGCTTCGACGCCTACGTTTGGCGCTTCGTTGGCGGGAAGCCGCTGCAACCACGGCGCCGCGAGATGTCCGATGTTCCAGTGCGCACGGCGGAATCGGATGCGCTCAGCCGAGATCTCTTGAAGCGGGGCTTCAAGTTCGTCGGCACGACGATCTGCTACGCCTACATGCAGGCCGTCGGTATGGTGAACGACCATCTGGTGAGCTGCTATCGCCATCGCGAGGTCAGCCGGCGCGACGGCCGAGAGCGGAAGGGCTAACATCGAGAATGCGCTTCGTCGTGCTCACGGCCGCCTCGTTGATGCTGCTCCCGGGCGCGGCGCTCACCGCGCAGCACGACGCACATTCGCACGATTCGCCCACCGCGCACGGGTTGGGGAAGATCGATTTCCCCACGTCGGCAGGTCGAGCCGCACACCGGCAGTTCGAGCGCGGCGTTCTCTACCTCCACAACTTCCACTACGACGAGGCCGCGCAAGCCTTTCGCGAGGCGCAGCGTCTCGATCCCGGCGACGTCATGTCGTATTGGGGCGAGGCGATGACGTACACGCATCCGATCTGGCTCGAGCAAGACACGGCCGCCGCTCGCGTCGTGCTCAATCGTCTGGCGCCTAACAAGCGACGACGCCTCGTCAAAGCGCGAACGCGCCGCGAGCGGATGTACCTCGAGGCTGTGGAGACACTTTACGATTTCACGCTCGCCAAGGCGGCGCGCGACTCGGCGTACACGCGCGCGATGCAACGGCTTCACGTGGCGTATCCGCGCGACGACGAAGCGACGCTCTTCTACGCGCTGGCGTTGATGGGACAGGGAGTGCGAGTCGACTCCACATATTTGAAGGCAGCGCAGCTGGCCGAATCCGTCTTCCGTCGAAAGCAGGATCATCCGGGGGCGGCGCACTACATGATCCACGCACTCGATCATCCGGCCACGGCGACGCGAGGGCTCGATGCCGCCCGCGCCTACTCCGGCATTGCGCCCGATGCCGTCCATGCGCTGCACATGACCTCGCACATCTTCGTCGCGTTAGGCATGTGGGATGAGGTCGTCACGGCGAATCAGCGGGCGCAGCGGGCCAACAGGGGCCGCTATGGGCATCCGACGCTCTGGCTGCTGTACGGGCTCGTGCAACAGGGCCGCATCAAGGATGCGGAGCAGTGGCTCGATTCGATTGCCAGGCAAACCGACGACGTTCGGACGACCTTCCGTGGCGCCTATTCCCGGCTGCATCTGGCCGCGATGACGGCGGCGTGGGTCGTCGACGCCGAGCAGTGGAGCTCGCCGTGGGCTACGCTCCGCGTGGATAGTACCGGGCTCGGGTATTCCGCGTCCGATAACGATTTCATGCTGGGCCTGGCGGCGCTGCGCCGCGGCGACCGCGCGCTGGCCGACTCGATGCTCGCGCGCATGAAGACCCGCCTGGCGAGGGCGACCAGCGCCGGCGGCAATGCGTTCAGCTCGCCGCAGATCGCCAGCGTTCAGGAAAGGACGCTCCGCGCGTACGTACTGCAGAGCGATGGACGGTCAGACGATGCGATTGCGCTGCTACGTGAGGCAGCGGCACTGGAGGAATCTCAGCCATATGCATTCGGCCCGCCGGTCACGATAAAGCCGCCGCGCGAAGCGCTGGGCGAGATCCTCATCGCCACTGGCCGTCCGGCGGAGGCGGTGAAGGAGCTGGAGAACGCGCTCAGCCGAACACCGAAGCGAACTCGAGTGCTGCTCTCGCTCGCTCGCGCACACCAGGCGCTCGGGGAGGCAGCAGACGCCTCGCGTGTCTATACGGAGCTGGCCGCGATCTGGAAGCATGCGGATCCCGAGCTTCCGCATCTGCGCGAGGTGACGCGCGGCGCAGCCGGCGGCAGAGCCGCACAGTAGGCGATGCGACATCAAACGGCGGCGCGGGAGCACCATCCCGCGCCGCCGTTCGCGTTCAGGCCTCGCTCGTTAGGCGCCCTCAGAAGGGCAGATCGTCGTCCTCTTCGTCCAACGTGCCCTTGAAGTCCTCGAAATCGCCCGACGATCCGGAGCTTCGCGTACGCTCCGCCGCTCCGGCTCGCGCGCGCGGGGCGCTCATCTCGCCATCACCAGCGTCGGCACCACCGGGACGTCCGCTGAGCATGATCAGCTCGCGCACGTTGATCTCGGTGCTGTACCGCGTCTGTCCATCCTTGTCCTGCCACTGCCGATACTCGATGCGCCCTTCGACGTAGACCTTGTCCCCCTTCCGCAGGTAGCGCTCGACGATGTCCGCCAGCTGCGAGGTCTTCGTGTTCCAGACCACGCACCGATGCCACTCCGTCTTCTCCTGCTTCTCGCCCGACGCCGCGTTCCACGAGCGGCTGGTCGCCAGCGAAAAGGTCGCTACACGATTGCCGCCCGATGTCGACCGCACCTCGGGATCGGCCCCGAGATTCCCGATCAACGTCACCTTGTTCAAGCTCCGACTCACACAGGCCTCCTGGCGAAGGGCGATTACGTCGCCCACGAGATTATAGAGAGCGCCGCGGCAGCGCGCAAACAAATCGATGCATCACCGCGAATTCGAACGCACAACATCATTTTCTCACTTCAGTAGCGATCTCGCGCCGCAACACCAGCGCGTCTTCCTCGGGGTGACGGTAGTACTTTCGACGCCGGCCCATCACCGAAAAGCCGCGACGCTCATATAACGCACGCGCGGCGATGTTGGACTCTCGCACCTCGAGATACACCTGCCGGACGCCGCGGCGCCGCGCCTCGACCAGCGCGGCATCGAGCAGCGCGGCACCGACACCGTGTCTTCTCCCTTCAGGCGCGACCGCCAGGTTTGCAATCTCCGCTTCATCAGACACGAACCACGTCACGACATACCCCACCACTTCGCGCGGAGCCACGTTGGCTACCGCGAACAACACTCGATCATCGCCCAGGAGCGCGCGGAACGACTGACGACTCCACGGATCAGTGAACGACACCTGCTCGATGTCGCCGATGCGCCCGAGATCTTCGGCCGTTGCATGACGGATCACCAGGCCACCCGGTTGGCTCGATCGGGCATCGCTCGTGCGCGCCGTCCGTCCGCGAGTCATCGCGCCCCCAGCGACCGTCCATGCGCCGCCTCCCACTTCACCTGCGCCTCGGCGAGACGCCCATACATCGGCTCCCACGCCGCAACGTCGATCGGTCCAGCGCGCTCGAGCCAACTCCACAGGTGCGCGACACCGGCCGCGCGCGGTCGGGCGTCGATCTCCATCCCCGGCCCGATCGTGCGCGCATTGAGGCGCGCCGCCAGATCGCCCAGCTCGTTGGTCGCGGTCACCGCCGGCGGCTCGATCTCCTCCACGTCCTCGTTAGGCAACAGCTCGTAGCACGCGGCGAACGACTCGCCGCGCATCGCGTCGAGGACCGAGAGGTAGCGTCCGCCGTTCCTGGCGCTCGCACACCCCACAACGGTGAGCAGGAGCGACGGCACGGCGAACATCTCGATTTGGCGGCCGACCGCCAACCCCTTGGCGATCGACGCGGCAATCCGCAAGCTGGTGAAGCTCCCGGGGCCTCCACCGCAAACGATGCGACCGACCGCGTCGAGCGCGGTCCCGGCATCGGTCAACGCGCCGACCACCGCCGGAAGCAACCGCTCGCTGTGCGCATCACGCATCGCCGTCTCGCGCTCGGCGAGCACGCGCGTACCGTCGAGCACCGCCACGCTGCCGATCGAGAGTGCCGCATCCATGGCCACGGTGAGCATCGCGCGTCACCCGGCCAGGAGCAGACGCCGCGTGTCGTCGTCAGGCAGGTGCGCGAGATCGAGCTGCACGGCGTCGTTAGGCAGCCGCGCACCGGCACGCTCGGGCCATTCGATCAGCACCAGCGCGTGATCGGCGATCAGGTCATCCCAGCCGATGTTGGTCAGCTCGCGCTCATCCCGTAGCCGATACAGATCGAGGTGATAGACGGGATAGTTAGGCGCGGCGTACTGGTGCACCAGGGCGAAGGTCGGGCTGGTGACCTCCTGCGTCACGCCGCATCCGCGACAGATGGCCTGCACCAACGTGGTTTTGCCGGCGCCGAGCTCGCCCGCCAGCGCGACCACGAGCGGCACACGTACCGCGCGGCCGAAGCGTTCTCCCCAGTCGTTGAGCTCTTCGAAGGTGAGCGCCAGCTTCCCGCGCGTTGCGAGCGGCGGTACGACGTGGTGGTGCGGAAGCATTTAGCGGCTCGCTCGTGCGGCCGCGTGCTCGCCGGGCGCTCCTCGCCCCGTACGGGCGCGGAGCTCGAAGATCTGATCGCGAAGCGTGGCCGCGGCCTCGAAGTCGAGATCGGCCGCCGCTTGCTTCATCTGCTGCTCCAACAGCTCGAGCAACGCCACCGCGTCCATCTCGCTGGCGAAGGTCGCCGTCGGCTCCGCCACTTTCTTGAAGCGCGTATCGGTAGTGCGGGCGTCGGCGACGCGAGTGATGAAGCGCACCTGATCGGTGCTCTTCACCACCGACCGTGGCGTCACGCCATGCTCGCGATTGTACGCCAGCTGAAGCTCCCGCCGGCGATTGGTCTCGTCGAGCGCGCGCTGCATCGAGCCGGTGATGCGATCGGCATAGAAGATCGCCTTCCCTTCGATGTTTCTCGCGGCGCGCCCAACGGTCTGAATGAGCGAGCGCTCGCTTCGGAGAAATCCTTCCTGGTCGGCGTCCAGAACCGCCACCAGTGACACTTCGGGAAGATCGAGTCCTTCGCGAAGCAGGTTGATGCCGACCAGAACGTCGAATTCGCCCAACCGGAGGCCGCGAATGATCTCCATGCGCTCGATGGCGTCGATGTCGGAGTGCATGTAGCGCACTCGCACACCCATCTGCTGGAGATAGTCGGTGAGATCCTCGGCCATTCGCTTGGTGAGCGTGGTGACCAGCACCCGCTCGTTCCGCCGCTCGCGGAGCCGGATCTCGTTGAGGAGATCGTCGACCTGTCCGCGCACCGAGCGCACGTCGATCACCGGGTCGACCAACCCCGTGGGCCGGATGATCTGCTCGACCACCACGCCTTCGGAGAGCTGAAGCTCGAGCTCGGCCGGCGTCGCCGACACGAACAGTGCCTTGGGTGTGAGCCGCAGGAACTCGTCGAACATCAACGGGCGGTTGTCGAGCGCGCTCGGAAGACGGAACCCGTAATCGACCAGCGTGAGCTTGCGTGCACGGTCGCCGTTGAACATCCCGCCGATCTGTGGAAGCGTCACGTGCGACTCATCGACCACCACCAGGAAATCTTCGGGAAAGTAGTCGAAGAGCACCGCGGGCCGCTCGCCCTGCTCCCGCCCCGAGAGATGTCGCGAGTAATTCTCGATCCCGGCGCAGGTGCCGATCTCGAGCATCATCTCGACGTCGAAGTTGGTGCGCGACTCGAGCCGCTGCGCCTCGAGCAGCTTGTTCTGCGCGCGGAGCTCGGCGAGCCGATCGGTCAGCTCGGCGCGAATCTTTCCGATCGCGCGCTCGAGTGTCGGACGCGACGTCACGAAGTGCTTCGCGGGATAGATCGCCGCACGATCGAGCTCGGCGATCGTCTCACCGGTCAGCGGATTGATCTTCGAGATGCGCTCGACCTGATCGCCCCACATCTCGATGCGCACACCTTGCTCCTCGTACGCCGGCAGAATCTCGACCGTGTCGCCGCGCACGCGGAACGTGCCGCGCTCGAACGCGATGTCGTTCCGCGAATACTGAATGCGGACCAGGGCGCGCAGGATCTCGTCCCGCGAGATCGTCTCGCCCTTCTGTACCGTCACCATCGTCTCGCGATAGGTGACCGGGTCGCCCAAGCCGTAGATGGCCGACACCGTGGCGACGATGATGACGTCCTCGCGCTCCATCAGACTCGACGTCGCCCGCAACCGCAGCCGGTCGATGTCCTCGTTGATCGACGCGTCCTTTTCGATGTACGTGTCGGTCGTGGGGACGTAGGCTTCAGGCTGGTAGTAGTCGTAGTACGAGATGAAGTACTCGACCGCGTTGGTCGGGAAGAAGCTCTTGAGCTCGCCGTAGAGCTGCGCCGCCAGCGTTTTGTTATGCGAGAGCACGAGCGTCGGCCGACCGTGGGCCTTGATGACGTTGGCAACAGTCATCGTCTTGCCCGACCCGGTGACGCCCAGGAGCGTCTGGAAGCGGTCCCCGCGCACGAGCCCCGCGCTCAGCTCAGTGATCGCGCGGGGCTGGTCGCCTGCAGGCTGGAAGGGCGTTTCGAGGCGGAAGTCAGCCATAGACCTAGAAATATAACGCAATTCTGCGGGGTTTGTTCGGTGTCCCAGGGAAGCGGGAAGCGGGAAGCGGGAAGCGACTGCCGGGCACACCTGATGAGTACCATCTCCGGCGGCGCTTCCCGTTTCCCGCTTTCCGCTTCCCTCTACTCCGTATCGCTCAGCCTCTCCCGTCTCGTCACGTCCGTAATTCCCTTCACCTTCCTCACCGCCCTGATGATCTTCTGCAGGTGCGTGAGGTTCTCGACCTCCACCAGCACCGAGCCGGACACCCCGCCACCATCCCCGCTTCGAAGCTCCATGCTCTTGATGTTCGTCCCGCTCTCTGTCACTGCTTCGGCCACGTCCGCATAAAGCCCGCGCCGGTCGGTTCCCTCCAGCGCCAGGCGCACCACGAACAGCTCCCCCTCGAGCTTCTGCCAATCGATGTCCAGCCTGCGCTCCGGCTCGTGCGAGAGGAGAAGCAGATTCGGACAGTCGCCGCGGTGGATGCTGACCCCGCGGCCGCGCGTTACATAGCCGACCACCGAATCGCCCGGCACCGGCTGACAGCACTGGGAGTACCGAACCATCAGCCCGTCGACGCCTTGAATGCGCACGCCCTTCGCGGTGCCGCGCATCCGCTGCACCAGACGCTCGAACGCGCTCGGCTTCTCCTTCTGCGCCTCGGGCGCCTGCTCGAGCTCCGGATAGATCGCCCGCATCGCTTGGGCGATGTGCACGTCTCCCTGCCCGATCGACGCGATCAGGTGCTTCACGTCGGTGAGGCCGAGTGATTTCGCGGCCGTCAGCAGGAGGGCATCGTCCGGCTTCGCCAAGCTTCGCTTGCGCACTTCACGCTCGAGGATCTCGCGCCCCAGCTTGGCCGATGTCGCCTGCTCTTCGTGCCGAATCCACTGCCGGATCTTGTGGCGCGCGCGGCCGGTGCGCACGTGCGCTAGCCAATCGCGACTCGGACGCGCGTTAGGCGACGTCAGAATCTCGACCGTATCCGAGTTCTTGAGCTGCCTCGAGAGCGGCGCGATGCGGCCATTGACGCGGGCACCCTGGCAGTGCACGCCCACTTCGGTGTGGACCGCAAAGGCGAAATCGATCGGCGTCGCGCCTTTGGGCAGCTGGATCACGTCGCCCGTCGGCGTGAAGACGAAGATCTCTTCTTGATAGAGATCGAGCTTCAACAGCTCGAGGAACTCATCGGGATTCTTGGCGTCGAGCTGCGCCTCGAGAATCTGTCGGAACCACGCGATGCGCTCGTCGAAGTCGTCAGACTTCGAGTCCTGCCTCGATGAGCCCTCCTTGTACAGCCAGTGCGCGGCAATACCGTACTCCGCGGTCTGGTGCATCTCGCGCGTGCGAATCTGAATCTCGAATAGCTGCTTGCCCGGGCCGAACACTGTCGTGTGCAGCGACTGGTATCCGTTCGATTTCGGCTGCGCGATGTAGTCTTTGATGCGCTCCTGAAGCGGCGTCCATCCGTCGTGGATAATGCCTAACGCGTGATAGCAGTCCGGCACGCTGTTCACGAGCACGCGAATGGCCATGAGATCGTAGATCTCCTCGTAGGGCCGCTCGCGCTGCTTCATCTTCTTGTAGATCGACCAGAGATGCTTGGGCCGGCCGGTGACCTCGACATTCTGAATTCCACTGCCGCGAAGATCGCGGTCGAGCGGTTCCGATAGCCGCGCGATGAGCGCTTCGCGCTCGTTGCGCTTCTGCGCCACGAGCTTGGCCAGCTTTCGATACTCCTCCGACTCCAGATACTTGAAGGCGAGGTCCTCCAACTCCCACCGCATCCGCGCCATACCGAAGCGGTGCGCCATGGGCGCGTAGAGGTCCATCGTCTCCTGCGCGATTCGCCGCTGCTTCTCCTCCGGGAGATAGTCCAGCGTGCGCATGTTGTGCAGACGGTCGGCGAGCTTGATCAGGATGACGCGAACATCCTTCGCCACGGAAAGCAGCAGCTTGCGATAGTTCTCGACCTGGCGCTCCTGCGTGGAGCGAAAGGTGATGTTTCCGATCTTGGTGACGCCGTCGACGATCGACGCCATCTCCTTCCCGAACTCTGCCTCGAGGTCCTCGCGTGTGACCTCGGTGTCTTCCAGGACATCGTGCACCAATCCGCTGGCGACCGTCGTGCTGTCGAGGTGCAGCTCGGCCAGAATCTTGGCGACCTCGACGCAGTGCGACATGTAATTGTCGCCTGACGAGCGCTTCTGTCCGGCGTGGGCACGCTCGCCGAACCGATAGGCGCGCGCGAGCAGGTCGGTATCGAGCCGCTCGACGAGCGGATCGTCACCGAGGTCCCAGCCGGGGATCACCGTGCTCAGCGCGGTTGTCGCCATCAGAGCAATCCAGCCTCCGCAAAACTCGTGTAACGCCCGCGCCCCACGATCAGGTGGTCGTGCACGGGGATATCGAGGAGCCGGCCGGCCGCCACCAGCTGCTCCGTCACCATGCGGTCATCCGCCGACGGCGTGGGATCGCCGCTCGGATGGTTGTGCACCAGGATGATCGCCGCCGCACGCTCGGCGATCGCTTCGCGAAAGACCTCACGCGGGTGCACGAGAGAAGAGTTCAAGATGCCGCGGGTGATGCGGACATCCCGTTCCAACCGGTGCTGCGCGTCGAGGATCGCGACGTGAAACTCCTCCACCGGGAGATCCTCGAGGCGGGGTCCGAAGAGCTGATACACCTCACGTGGCGACCGGAGCGGTGCCCCTTCGTCGCGCTCTTCGGCCGACATCCGCCGCCCGAGCTCGAGCGCCGCGTGTATCGCCAGCGCTCGCGCCATGCCCACACCCGGATGACGAGTCAGCACCGCGATCGGCTGCGCCGCGATGCGCCGCAGCGATCCGTTGGCCTCGGTCAGCACATCCTGCCCCAATTGCAGTGCCGACCGCCCACCTCCACCCGTAGCGAGCAGAACCGCCAACAGCTCGGCGGAGCTGAGCGCCTGCGCGCCGTGGTCCTTCAATCGCTCCCGCGGCCGATCGGTCCGCGGCAGCTCTCGTATACTTAACGCTTTCATGTTCCCTCGGCCAGCGGTTTTCTCACGCTCGCGCGGCCTCGGCAGTGCTGCCAGATTGGCAAAAAATGAGACTGCGCGGGCACTAGGAGTACCCGCGCAGCCCTTTCGTCCATCATCGCTGCAGCGCGCCGCACATCGCCGACGCGCCGGCCGTCACACGACGGTCACACCGTCGCCCCGTGGCACTTCTTGAACTTCTTCCCCGACCCACAGGGGCACGGATCGTTACGACCCACGTTCGACCAATCCGCCGCGGCACCGCCCGCACCCGCTGGGCGCGTCGCATCACTGAGCGAGCGCGCACGACCGGCACCGACGATCACCGGATCCTTGCGAGCGACCGGCTCCTTTTTCGGCGGCTGATCCGGCCCGATGTCGATGACCTCTTCAACGCCGCCCCCGTTGCCACTTGGCTCCTCAACGGGCACATCTTCGAGGACGCCCAGTGCGTTGTACTGCTTCGTCGGCTTCTGCTTCGGCGCCGCCGCGGGCTCTCGCGGGCCACCATCGCCGAGCGCGCCGCGGCCGCTCTGGTCGAACTGGAGCTGCACCTTGAGGAAGCGCTCCGCGAACGTGGTGTGGATGTCACCCATGAGATCCACGAACATCGAATACGCTTCCTGCTTGTACTCGATGAGCGGGTCCTTCTGCCCCCACGACCGATAGTGGATCGCCGCACGCAGCTGATCGAGATCGTACAGGTGGTCCTTCCACTTCTCGTCGATCACGTTCAGCATCACCAGCGCCAGCACCTGCCCTGCGAACTCGCCTAACGAGCGCATCTTGACGTCGAAGGCTTCGACACCGGCGGCGCGCGCCTTCGCCTGTGCGTCCTCGATCGTCGTTGGCAGATCATCGTCGGACTGAAATTCGCGCACCGACAGGAGGTAATGCATCAGCAGGTCCTGCCGCAGCAGCGCGAAGTCCCAATCCTCCGCGTCCTCGTACGCTTCCAGGTTGCCGGCGACGCGCTTCTCGATCGCCCTCTCGACCATCTTGATCGCTTCGCCCTTGAGCTCTTCGCCCCCTTCCAGCGCGAACGAGCGGAGCGAGTAGATCACCTCGCGCTGCTGATTCATCACGTCGTCGTACTCGAGCAGTCGCTTACGCGCCTGGAAGTTCTGCAGCTCCACGCGCTTCTGTGCCTGCTCGATCGAACGAGTGATGAGCGGATGCGTCAGCACCTCGCCTTCCTGCGCGCCCATGCGGTCCATGAGCTTGGCGATCCGCTCGGAGCCGAAGAGACGCATCAGGTCGTCTTCGAGCGAGAGGAAGAACTGTGAGGCGCCCGGATCTCCCTGACGACCCGCACGGCCGCGGAGCTGACGATCGATGCGCCGCGACTCGTGACGCTCGGAGCCGATGATGTGCAGTCCGCCGCATTCGCTGACGTCGACTTCCTTGCCGTCGGCGTCCTTCACCGTGGACGGCCGCGACTCGGTCACACCGAGCCCGAGCTTAATGTCGGTACCGCGGCCCGCCATGTTGGTGGCGATCGTCACCGCGCCTGGTTGTCCGGCCGCCGCCACGATCTCCGCTTCGCGCTGGTGGTACTTCGCGTTCAGCACGTTGTGACGGAGGCCGGCGCGCTGGAACATGCGCGACAACGTTTCCGACACGTCCACATTCACGGTTCCGACGAGCACCGGAAATCCGAGCTCGTGCAAGCGCTGCACTTCTTCGAGAATCGCGTTGTACTTCTCGCGACGGGTCTTGTAGATGAGATCGTGGCGATCGTCGCGAATGACGGGCTTGTTCGTCGGAATCACCGAGACGTCGAGCTTGTAGATCTGATGGAACTCCGTCTCTTCCGTCTCCGCTGTACCCGTCATCCCGGCCAGCTTCTCGTACATGCGGAAGTAGTTCTGGATCGTGATCGTGGCGAGCGTCTGCGTCTCGCCCTTCACCTGAACCCCTTCCTTCGCTTCGACCGCCTGGTGCAATCCTTCCGACCAGCGGCGACCCGGCAACGTACGCCCCGTGAACTCGTCGACGATCAACACCTGTCCTTCCTGCACGACGTAGTTCACGTCCTTCTCGAACAGCGCGTGCGCGCGCAGGAGCTGGTGAACGATGTTCAGCTTCTCGCTTTTCTCCGCATACTCGCGCTCCACCTCGCTACGCATCTCCAGCTTGCGCTGCGGTGTGAGCGACTCGTCGTGGTCGATGCGGTGCACGGCCTCCGATATGTCCGGCAACACGAAGGCGTCGTGATCGCTCGGGGACATGTACTCCACACCCTTGTCGGTGAGGTGCACGGTGTGCCCCTTCTCGTCGAGTACGTAGAGAAGACGCTCTTCGATGTCGCGATATTGCTGTTTGCTCGGCGGAAGCTTGCGATCGGCGATGTGTGCCAGCTCCGTCTTCTGCACCAGCGCCTTCACGCCGGACTCTTGCAGGACCTTGAGCAGCCGCTTGTTCTTCGGTGAGCCGAGCTGCGCCTGATAGAGCCGTAGCCCGCCTTCCTCTTCGTTCTCGGCCTCGAGCGCCGCCTCGCCTTCGGCCACGAGCTTGTTGGCGATTTCGGACTGCGCGCGCACTAGCCGAGCCACCGCCGCGTTGTGCTCGCGGTAAACGACGTCGCTCTCGTTCCCGACCGGACCCGAGATGATGAGCGGCGTACGGGCTTCGTCGATGAGCACCGAGTCGACCTCGTCGACGATCGCGTACCAATGCGGACGTTGGACCCGCTGCTCGAGCCCGGTCACCATGTTGTCGCGCAAGTAGTCGAAGCCGAACTCGTTGTTTGTCCCGTACGTGATGTCGGCGAGGTATGCGTCACGCCGTTCTTGCGTGCCCGGCTCGGTGTCGTCGATGCATCCGACGGTCATCCCGAGATACTTGTAGACGTGCCCCATCCACTGCGCGTCGCGGCGAGCGAGATACGAGTTCACCGTCACCAGGTGAGAACCCTTGCCCGCCAAGGCGTTCAAATAGAGCGGAAGCGTGGCGACGAGCGTCTTCCCTTCTCCCGTGGCCATCTCGGCGATCCGCCCTTCGTGCAGCTGAATGCCGCCGATGAGCTGCACGTCGTAGTGGACCATGTTCCACTCGACAGGATGCCCGGTCACCTCGACGCTGGTCCCGAGTAGTCGACGGGCGGCCTCTCGAACGGTGGCGAACGCCTCGGGGAGAATCTCATCGAGCGTCTCGGCGATGGTGCGACGGAGCTCTCCCTCGAGACCACCGCGACCATCCGCGCCAATCAGCTCCTGGTCGATCTGCTCGCGCTCGGTCGGGTCAGGCGTGACGCGCTTGCGCTCTTTGAGCTCGGCGATCTGCCGCTCTATGTCGCCCGTTCGCTCGCGGACGCTCGCGCGCAGCTTCTCGGTCTGGCCGCGAAGCTCGTTCTCCGAGACGGACTGCAGCCGCTCGTATTCCTCGTTGATCGCGGCAACGATCGGCTGCACGCGCTTGAGCTCACGCTCGTGTCGCGTCCCGAAGATCGCCGTCAGAAGTGGCTTCAGCATTTTGAACCTCTATCGATACAGCGCGGCCGCTTCGATGTATTCGGCGACCGCGTCCGTCACGAACCCGCGAACCGGACGCCGCGCTGCCACACGAGAGCGAATCTCGGTAGATGACACGTCCACACGCCTCGTCTCGATCCGGCGAAGATGCGGCTCTGCCTGCTCAATGTTTCCTTCTGCCGGCGGGACGCCCGGCCGGCGTATCACCACGACTTCGGCCAATCGCGCGATTCGCTCCGGCTCGCGCCACGTCGCGAACTGGGCGGCCAGATCCTCCCCGATAAGCAGGAAGAGCTGAGCACCAGGCTCGCGGTCAGCCAGCGCCTGAACCGTGTCAACCGTGAAAGATAACCCGCCTCGCTCTATTTCGACGGCATCGGCGGCGAAGCGGCGGTCGTCGCCTACCATCCGCCGCAGCATCTCGAGCCGCTGCTCTCCGGTCGCCACTACCTTGCCGGACTTGAAGGGCTGCTGCCCCGCTGGGATGAACAAAAGCTTGTCTAGTGTCAGCGCCTCGAATGCATCCGTGGCCGCCAGGAGGTGACCGACGTGCGGGGGGTCGAACGTCCCTCCGAAGAGGCCGACGCGCACGCTATGGTGTCGGCGGCGGGGCCGGAGGCGTATTCGGCGTCGCGGCCGTCGTCTTCGCCGAGTCCGCGCGCTGGGGCGGCGCCGCGCCGCACAGCGTCGCCACCGTGCGATCGCTCGAGTACCGCTGGCGGAGGTCGTCGCACGCCTCGCGCGCTTCGGTTTGGTAGTTGATCCGACGATACGCCAAAACCATCTGCACCATCGCATCCCGCGCCGTCGGCGTTTCCGGATACAGTCGCACGACATCGCCGAAATAGATCAGCGACGACTCGAACGCCTTCCGTCGGAAGTAGTGCATTCCGTTCTCGAAGGTCTTGAGCGCCATCCAGTTGTTGAGACGCTTCATCTCGCGCTCCGATTCGTCGCGAAGCTCGGAGTTCGGATAGATGTCGAGCAGCGTCTTGAAGGTGGCGACGGCGGTCTCGCCGTAAGAAGCATCGAGCGCCGGCTTCTTCCAGAGTCGCGCGTACGATCGGCCTGCGCGATAGATGGCGTCGTCGGCCAACGTGTCGTCGGGAAAGCTCTCGGAGACGCGCGTGTAGGTGGTGGCGGCCAGGATGAACTCGCGCTTCCCTTCGTGCGCCTGTCCGAGATAGAAGAGCGCGAGCGGCAGCTTCGCATCGCGCGCCGGCAGGGTTTGCGTCAACCGCTCGAAGCCGGCGATGGCGTTATCCCAACGCCTCGCCCCAAGCTCGCGGACCGACGCTTGGAAGAGCGCGTCGGTCGTCTTGAATTGCGAGACCTTCCACCCCCTGGAGCACCCCGCGGCAACGATGGCGAGGGCGAAGAGCAACAGACAACGGTGGAAAGTCAGAACGTTTCGTCTCAATTGCATGACCGGTATGGTACCCGGAATGAATGTGTCAGTTCACCGTGACGCCGCGCGCGCTGTAACGGGCTGCCGGCCAGCCGCGCGCTCTCTGTACCACGTCACGAACTTCGGGATCCCTTCACGCACCGGGACTGATGGCGCGTAACCCAGCGCCGAGCGTGCACGCGAGATGTCCGCGAAGGTACGGCGGACATCGCCTTGCTGCGGCGGAAGCCGCTCCAATACCGCGCGCTTCCCTGTTACCTCCTCCAATAGCGCCACCAGCTCCTTGAGCGATGTGGTCGCCGACTCACCGAGATTGAAGATTTCGTGCCCGCCATTGCCGCTACCCGTGCGCGTTACGGCGCCGAGCACGCCATCGACGATGTCTGTTATATAGGTGTAGTCGCGCGAGCTCTCGCCGTCCCCAAAGAACGGGATCGGACGATCCGAGAGCAACAGCCGGGTGAACTTATGAATCGCCAGATCCGGACGCTGTCGCGGCCCGTACACCGTGAAGAATCGAAGCGAGATGATCCTCGCGTCAGGCACCAGCGACGACCAGCACTCGCATACGAGCTCGGCCGCGCGCTTGGTCGCCGCGTACGGGCTGACCGGATGAAGCGCGGGATCATCCTCGCGGAACGGCGGAGTCGCGCTGTCGCCGTACACCGATGAGCTCGACGCAACTACCAGCCTCCGGACACCCGCGCGCAGCGCGGCCTCGAGCACAGCCGACGTGCCCCCGACATTCACTTCGGCGTACAGCGTCGGCTGCTCGATCGACGGACGGACGCCCGCGCGCGCGGCGAGATGAATCACGACATCCGGCTGCGCCTCCTCGACCACACGTTGCATGAGCCGAAGATCGCGGACGTCACCCTCGACAAGCCGGAAGTGCGGGCTCGACATCGCGCTCTCGAGATTCTCGCGCTTGACCGCCGGGTCGTAAAACGAGTCGAAGTTGTCGAGCCCTGTGACCGACCAGCCCCGCTCGAGCAACGCGTCCACCACATGTGAGCCGATGAATCCAGCGGCCCCCGTGATGAGGGCCCGCTCAGGCACGGCTCGCCACCCGCTCGATTCCGACGATCGACCGGAAGTATTCGATCGTGCGCACCAGTCCTTCGCGCAGCGGCACCTTCGGCGTCCAGCCAAGCATTTTGCGCGCGCGCGAGATGTCCGGACGCCGCTTTTTCGGATCGTCGACCGGAAGCTCGCGATACTGGATGGGCGCGGTCGTGCCAGTCAGCTCGGCCACCATCTCGGCAAGTTGCTTGACCGTGAACTCGTCGGGATTCCCGATGTTCATCGGCATGTTGTCGCCACGCATGAACAGCTGATAAAGTCCCTCGATCTCATCGGACACATAGCAGAAGCTGCGGGTTTGCGAGCCATCGCCGTAGATGGTGAGAGGCTCGCCGCGCAGTGCCTGCACGATGAGGTTCGAGACGACGCGCCCGTCGTTGGGGCGCATGCGCGGTCCATACGTGTTGAAAATGCGGACGATGCGCGTGTCCATCTGGTGGAAGCGGTGATACGCCATCGTAATCGCTTCGGCGAAGCGCTTGGCTTCGTCATACACACCGCGCGGACCGATGGGATTCACGTTTCCCCAGTAGTCTTCGGTCTGCGGATGGGTGAGCGGATCGCCGTACACCTCGGAGGTCGACGCGAGGAAGAAGCGCGCTCGCTTCGCCTTGGCCAAACCCAGCGCGTTGTGCGTACCGAGCGCTCCGACCTTGAGCGTGGGAATCGGATGCTCGAGGTAGTCGATCGGACTGGCGGGAGACGCAAAGTGCAGCACTCCATCCAGCGGACCGGGCACGTAGGTGTACGTGCTGATGTTGTGCTGGATGAACTGGAAGTGCGGATTGCCCATCAAGTGGGCGATGTTGTCGGCGCTTCCGGTGATGAAATTGTCGAGACCGACGACATCATGCCCGTCGGCCACGAAGCGATCGGAGAGGTGGGAGCCCAGGAAGCCTGCGGCGCCCGTGATCAACACCCTCACGCGACCGCCCTTCCCACCGAGCTGTAGGTGAACCCGAGCGAGCGCATCTTCTGCGGATCGTAGAGATTGCGGCCGTCGATGACGATGGGGCGGCGCAGGGCGCTCTTGATCCGCCCGAAGTCCGGATGCCGGTACTCGTTCCAATCGGTGACAATCACCAGCGCATCCGCGCCGTCGAGCGCATCGTAGTTAGTCTCCACGCACGTGATCCGATCCCCGAGTCGGCGTCGTGCCTCGGGCATCGCCACCGGATCGTGCGCGACGACCGACGCGCCCTCGTCGAGCAGCGCGTCGATCAGCGTGAGCGCGGGCGCTTCACGCATGTCATCGGTCTGCGGCTTGAACGCCAGTCCCCAGATGGCGACGCGCGCGCCGCCGACCTTCCCGCCTAACGCGTCACTGAGCTTCTCGAAAAGCCGCCGCTTCTGCCGCTCGTTGGCGTCGTCGACTGCCTGCAGCACGCAGAGCGGAGAGGAGTAGTCGGTCGAGGTTCGGATGAGCGCTTTCACGTCCTTCGGAAAGCACGATCCGCCGTAGCCCGGTCCGGGAAAGAGGAACGACGGACCGATGCGCGCGTCGCTGCCGATCCCCTTCCGCACGAAGTCGACGTTCGCGCCGACGCGCTCGCACAGATTGGCGATCTCGTTCATGAACGAGATGCGCGTGGCGAGCATTGCGTTGGCAGCGTACTTCGTCATCTCCGCCGATGGAATGTCCATGAAGATGATCGGCTTCCCGGTACGAACGAAGGGCGAGTAGAGCTCCGCCATCACCGAGCGCGCCTGATCGGTCTCGGCGCCTAACACCACGCGGTCGGGGCGCATGAAATCTTCGACCGCGGCGCCCTCTTTCAGGAACTCCGGGTTGCTGCACATGTGGAAGGGGTAGCGCGCGTTCTTGCTGATCGCCTGCGCAACCTTGGCCGCGGTGCCCACCGGTACTGTCGACTTCGTCACCACGACGAGCTCGCGCTTCATGTGCTTCCCGATGAGCTCGGCCACCGCCAGGACGTGTCGGAGATCAGCCGAGCCGTCCTCGTCGGGCGGCGTGCCGACGGCAATGAACACCACTTCCGCCGAGGCGATCGCCGCCGCGACATCGGTCGTGAAGGTGAGCCGCCGCTGCGCTTGGTTCCGCTCGACCAGATCTTCCAGGCCGGGCTCGTATATCGGTAGGACGTTCTGCTTCAGTCCGTCGATCTTGGCCGTATCGACGTCCGCACAGACGACGTCGTTACCCGTTTCGGCCAGGCACGCGCCAACAACGAGGCCGACGTAGCCAGTGCCTACGACTGTGATCCGCACGTGGAGGAGATTGGTATCGAGGTGAGGGAGGAAATCGCAGAAACCTGCATAACCATTGAACTTAGCCGTTTCCATCCGGCGCTGCAACGCATCTCCAGGGGATGACGCAATGCGAGGCGGAGGTTAGCCCCCCGCCTCGCCTGCCCAGCCTGGAGCCGGTACTCAGGGCGTCAGAAGTGCTGGGTGGCGTCGATCGTAAATGTCACGCGACGGTTGCTGGCGGCACCGGGCTCATCCCGTCGAGCGCCCGGGATGACCTGCCGCTCAGTCTGCTTGCCGTATCCGACTGTCTTCAATTGACGCTCGGGCAAGCCAAACCGCTCGATCATGACCCGCCGCACCGCCTCGGCGCGCCGCTCTGACAACCGCCGGTTGTACTCGACCGAGCCCGCCGGATCGGCGAATCCCTCGATCGTGACCAGCGCCGTCGGGTACACGCGCTTGATGACCTCGGCCACCTGCTGGAGCACCGGGTAATCGGCCTCGCGGACGATCGCCGAGTCGAAGCCGAAGTACACCGGAACGATGTAGCGCGAGATCAGCTCGCTCGGCTCCTGGATCTCGACGCGCGACGCGCGCAGGCTGTCCAGCAGCGGACGGATCGACGCCATCTGCTCGGCGATCGCCTGACGAACCGCGCGATTGATCGCGCCCGTGTCGATCGGCTGGGTGACGACGACCGGCACGACCGGTACGTTGCGACGCTCTTCGCCCCAGAAGAAGGTGAAGGCCACGTTGTGCGAGTCGCCCACGGGATCGTTCTCGAAGAATCCCGCGCCGCCATTCTTGTAGTTGCGGAACGCATACTCGAGACGGAACTGTCCGACGTTGACGCCGGCGCCTAACGAGATGCCCGACCGGTTGTCGTCGCCGGTCTGGTAGCCGAGCCTCAGCAGCGCCACGCCGTTCATCGTCGCTTCGATACCGGCTCCCACATACGGCTCGTGATCCTCGGGAACGTTCACCTGCGCCAGCACCTTGGCGTCGAAGATGATCGGCTGGCCACGGAAGAGCAGAGGCGTCTGGATCAGATTGCGATGGCGGAGCAGGTCGTAGCCCGCGCCCGCGTAGCCGTACAGCGGCGGCGAAAAGCCCGTGAATCCTTCGTCGAAGTTGACGTTGGTTCCCCAGTTGCGGAACCCGACGCCTAACGTGAGCCGCTCGCTGAACACGCCGGGAAACTGCATACCGGAGTTCACGCCGATCGAGCCTTCGGTCTCGTCGCCTAACACTTCCTGCGAGAAGACCAGCGTACCGCCCCACCGCCACCAGCGCGCGAGCTGGAGCGCGCCGCCGCCCTCGAGCGCCCACTGATACGCGCGGAAGTTGTCCGTGGTGGGCTCACCCGCGATGCGGCCGTCGATCGTGCCGGCGTTGAAGATGCGGGTAGCCACGCCGAAGGTCGCAATCTCAGTCGGGAAGATCACCGCCGCACCCAGCAGCTGCGTCTGCGCGAAGCGCTGAGAGGCGTTCACCGTGAAGGCGTTCGTCCGCAGGCCGGCGATTCCGGCGGTATTGTACCAGATCGCGGATGGGTCGCGATCGATGGCCGCCATCGCCTCCCCGATCGCGACCGCGCGCGGCGTGATGGGCATTCCGAGCATCGTCATTGCGTGCACGCCGCCGTCTTGGTCACCGCCGCCGAACTGGGCCGCGAGAGGTGCGGTGGGAGCCGCGCAGAGCGCGACGAGAACCGCGCCGAGCACCGGGAATTTCGTCTGCATTCTGTGGCTCCTCATCGGATGACCATGAGCTTGCTGCGCATCTGGCGTCGGTCGCCGTCCTGCACCGCTTCCACCACCACGTAGTACATGCCACCAGCCACCGGCTCACCCCGGCCATTCACCAACGGCCACGTGAACCGTACGGCCTGGTCGCCGGGGAACTGATTCCCTCCCCCGCCGCCGTTTCCTCCACCGCCGGCGAACACCGTCCCGTTGGCCGCGAAGGAGGTGATGCCCATCATGTCGAATATGCGGAGCTGCCAGTTGGTCCCAGGATCGGCGTTGAAGATGATCACGCCGAGATCGCCGGCGCGGCCGCTGACCGGGTTCGCCTCGAAGACGATGTCACCCGCCGTGGTGACGATGACGGTCAACGGAATGCGCACCTGCCCCACTTCGGACCCTTGCACCAATAGGTCTCCGCGATAGGGGCCAGCGAGCAACCCCGTCGGTATGCGCACGGTCACCGTGATGCGAGCCGTGTCGCCTAACGCGAGCGATGTCAGCAAGCCGGGTGAGAACGATATTCGCTCTTTTGGTATTCGAAGGCCCGTCCCCGATGTCGCTACAAGGTCGGTGGCGTCGAGTCGAACGTCGGATATGCTGACGTTCCCGAGGTTGGCGACGCGCACCACGCCACTCACCGTCTGACCGGCACGCCCGCGCAACACCAGCGAGTCGGCGCGCGCGGCGGTGTCGGCCTGCACCAGTCCGATGCCGCGCTCGGGGAGCACTGTCACCTCGACGAATA
The DNA here is from genome assembly GCA_035253585.1 of Gemmatimonadaceae bacterium. Lineage (GTDB taxonomy): Bacteria > Gemmatimonadota > Gemmatimonadetes > Gemmatimonadales > Gemmatimonadaceae > DATFBY01. The sequence goes on from DATFBY010000015.1 coordinate 44,166, forward strand.
CACCATCGACGCGCAATGCTTCACCGTTCGGATTGAGGCTGACGCCGGTGACGGTGTCGCTGATCTCGAAGCGGCCGCGATACGTTCCCGCCGCGGTGCCGGCCGGAATGTTCACGAAGAACGCGACCTGGTTCTGGAAGCCGTTGTTCAACGGATTCAGGAAGTCCTGAATGACCAAGTTGGTGCGAAGAATCACCGACGACGGATTGGCGATGTTCACGAAGTCCGTGGTGTCGGTCACCGCGAGATTGTTGAAGTTGAAGCCCGGCGTGAAGCCGTCGTGATCGACGTCCTGCTCGTTGTTCGCGGCGTTGATCAGTACCAGCACGCCGCGGCTCGTGCCGAAGCTGCTGCGGCCGGAGAGGCGAGCCGTGTTCCCCTCCAGCGTGCCGCAGTTGTCGCAGATGTCGAAGTCGCCGCCCGCCACTATCTGGGCACGCGCCGTTGGGATGGCGGTCAGTGCCAGCAAGCCAACCACAAGCACCGCGGCGCCACGAACCACGACACCGCGAAGGAGCTCGATCCCGATTCGTCGGGTGAAAGTGCGCGTCATCGGTGCGGTCTCTAGGGGTTGGTGAACTGGCATGCGGCCACCGTGCCGGGAGTGTCAGCGGTGCGCGCAGCGACGAGACCCTCGAGGCCCGACAGGGCCGCGAAGTCGGTGGCGAGCGCCTGGATTTTCAACGCGGTCGGGAACGAGAGACCATTGTCAGGCGCTCCGGCGATTGCCTGACGAGAGAAGGTGTTGCCGCCGTCGCGCGAGATGAGAATCACACCGCTCACGACGTCGGACCGTCCGGGTTGCCTGACTGTCGAGAAGCCGACCACCCAACCGACCTGGGTACCGGGCACGAAGTCGGCGCGCACGAACGAGTAGGTGGTCGTCGCACCGCTGGCGACGTCGACCGTCGTCTGCGGTATGCCCGCGGCCGCGCCGAGCGGCACGGCGGCCGCACCAGTCGCGATGTTGGCGCGAAGCACCGTCGACGAATCGCCGAGCAGGAGTGCCGTCGTGTTGTCGACGAAGCCGGCACCCAGGAGGGCGAACGTCGGCGACGGAAGTGGAATCGGCGTGAAGGTCGCTCCGCCATCCGTGCTGCGGAACGCGTCGCCGAACGCGAACGCCGTTCCCTGGCGCACGGTCACGACCGCCAGATTCGCGTTAGGCGACAGGGCCACGTTACTGAACTGCGTGGCCGAGCCGGGAAGTCCGCTGGATGGTGTGAATCCCGCCAGCGACGTCCACTTTCGAACCGTCGGCCCTGTCGCCTGCCCGCCGATCACCGCGGCGAATGCGGTGGGACCAGTGCGCCGCATGTGCATCGCCGTCGGAATGCCCGGGAACGGCGCGCCCTGTACCTGAAACGTCAGACCGGCGTCCGTCGAGCGAAGCAGCACGCCCTGTGGCGGACCGCCGGCAAATTGCGTCGCTGCCATGAAGAGCGTGTCCGGCCCGAACGCGTGAATGTCGCGCGCGAAGCTGATGTTCGGCTCCTTGAACCGGGCGCCGAACGTGGACCCTCCATTTTCCGTACGGAAGACCTGCCCCGCCAACGTCGAGATGTAGCCGATGTTGCGGTTGGCAAAGTTGATCCCGGTGACGAAGTCGTTGGTGGGCGAGTTCAAGAAAGCCCAGCTGACATCGCTCACGGGTGGGCGCTGCGTGATCAGCTCGAAGGTGACTGGATTGGCGAAGGAGACGCCCTGCAGATCCAGTATGTTCTGAATGCGAATGCCCAGCCGCGTGAGGAATGGCAGTGCGGTGCCGGGCGTGAAGGTGAGCGTATCGCCGGTGGCCGACAATCGCACCGATCCTTCCACGCGAAGCCCGTTGCAGAGGTTCGTGACCACGAAGTTCGCCGGATCGACGGCCGTCTGCGGTGACACCGGGCGATTGAACACCACCCGGATCGGTTCCTGGCGGCCGATGGTGTCAGGCGAAACGACTTCGAGGTCGAGCGCACCGGTATCCGGCGCGTTCGGGTCGTCGTCGCATGCCGTTGTCGCCAGCACCAGAACCGCGGCGCAGAACGCACGTCGGCAGAGCGCCGAGTAGTTCCCTCTCACGTGACCACCTCGTCGAAGCTGAAGCAGGATTGATGGAGTTTCGGCCGCGTCAGTCGGCCATGGTAACTGGTTCCGCCCATCGTGCGCGAGCACATCGCGCTCGCGGACGTGAATCTCGAACGGTCAGCTCACGTTGCTGCAGACGTTACCGATGGTGTCGAAGCACGCGCCGAAATTGCCGCCAGACCCGTTGCCCGACGTCGTCGTCTTGCAATTGCTCGTCATGCTGACGCGGACGTCGGCGGTCTGCTCGAGCACCAGTAGCTGTGGCTTGATGTAAGGCAAACGCTCGTCGTTCATTTCGACTCCCTGGAAGGCGTTACGCAACGACCGGGAGCATGCGGGTGGCCGCTGCCGGCGGAATCCGCACGTGCGACGGAATCCCCTCCGTCACGGTCCGCGGGACCCCTGTGGGGTGGTACCCTGCACGCTGCGCGCGAAGGTGCGTGATCTTGCAATACTGCTGCACGTACCCGGTGGGCAAGCCGGTAATCTCCTCGACCGTCGCCGGACATCCAATACAGACGCTTCGGAACCGGCAGGTGGCACAAGGATGCCCATCCTGGAACTTCGCCTGCACTTTGCCGCCAAGCGCGTCCCACACCTCGGCGAACGACTGGCGAAGCAAATTTCCCACCGGCTTGCGCGACGACGTACACGTCGTCACGTCGCCGTGCACCGTGATGTGCAGCCCCATCTTCCCGGCGCCACACCGATACGCGTTGGTTGTCGAAAGCCGCTGCTCGGCCTGTGCGAAGGCAGCGGTGAACTCATCGAAGCCGGGGTCCATCCGCTCGTCCAGGTCCAGCACCGCCCTCGGAGCGAGTTGAAGCTGTAGCGGAGCGACGTCTCCCTTCTCCTGCGGCGTGATCGCGGGATCGTAGCGGAAGCGTACGCCGCGCGACCGCGCGAACTCCTGCATCGCCGGCAGCTCATCCGCGGTGAGCGTGAGCGCCGGGCACTTGAGATCGAGCTCGATGCCGCGCTCGAGCAACAGATCGATCGCCCGTACCACACGCGAGAATGCGCGCGGAATCCCCGTCACCTCTCGGTAGCGCTCGTCCGAGAGCCCGTACATCGAGATCGAGATGACGTCGGGCGGCCATTCCGCCAGGAAGTCGGCCCACTTGCGGCCGATGAGATATCCGTTGGTGTTGATGAGCGGGATGAGACCGAGGCGCTTGGTGACGAGATAGATGTCGGCGAACTGCTTGTGCGTGAAGACTTCGCCACCGGTGAGCAGTACGGTGTACGTGCCCGCGTCACGAAGCTGTCGCAAAATGCGCGTCGCATCGGCCACGCTCAGCACGTCGTCACGCTCGGCACAGGGCGCGATGTAGCAGTGCTGACACTTGAAGTTGCACGTGGCGATGATCTCGAGACTCGCCGTGAGCGGAATTCGCTCGGCCAGCGCGCGCGACGTCATCCGGTCGACCAGCGTCTCGCGGCCAATGCGCGGGATGGTGCAGGTCATTCGCCGTCCTCGGCGGACACCTGCAATGCGGAGATCGTCGTCAGCTGCTCGAGAAACTCGGCCACGTCCGCTTGTGCGCGCTCGCGCGCGACGTCGTAATGCTCCACCAGGAAGTCAGTCAGCGAGTCGGCCGTCGTCCACTCCTCGAGCTCCTCCCACAGTGCAGCCCCCGTCGCCGTCAGTGCGAAAAGTGGCGCGACGGTCGCACGGTGGATGGACACGAGAAGATGCTCGCCCGCGATATGGCGATACACGTGGTGGTCGCCTCGACGGATCCGCTGAGCCATTGGTTCGTTCGGCAGCTTGAGCAAATCTGACGCCATCACCGATGCTCGGATTTCGCGCGCCGGGTCCGCTTCATCCAGCGGGCTGGAGAGTCGCAACGCTCTTTCGCGACGCGAGATAGGCTTCCACAGTCGGGCGAAAATGTAATGTGGCCATGGGAACCATGCCAACAATTCGCTCGAGCGAATCGACCAGCTTCTCCACCTCCGACGAGACGATTGTCGGCTGCACCGTCCGAACGAACAGCTCGCCGAAGGCCGCTGCCTGACTGAGTGGCCGCACTTCGTTCATCGTATCCTGCACTAGCAGGAAGACTCCTCGAACAACGGCCGATCGAGGGTTCCCCCTCTTGTAGCTCCCATGCCAGGGCGTGCCCCATCCGCGAACGATGTCGCCATCGATCTCCAGGATGGTCCGGTCGTCGCTCAGCACTTCCGCTCCCGCCGACTCCGCGAGCGCGGCGATCGTCGACTTTCCCGCTCCTGAATGCCCGGCGAAGATGAACCCGTCTTCGCCCTCGGCGACCAGGCAAGCGTGAAGCGGAATGTCGCCGCGCCGTCCGAGCAACCGCGTCGCCAGATACTCATCGAGCGGAAAGTCGATCGGGATGCCGCGGTCGCTTTCCTCGCGCGGGCGCAATCTGACCTCGGCGCTGCGAAAATCCGGGGCAATGCGGATTCCGAGACGCGGGGTGCGAGACCCGTCGTTCATGAGTGCCAAATACGTCATCTCGTCGCCGCCGCGCGGGTCACGGCGCAGCTCCCAATCGCCTTCCTCAGGTGCGAAGCTCGGCTCCCCAGAAAGACGCTCCGGCGGGCTCAGGTGGCACGTCACCGTGCAGTCTGCCGGCACCCCGTCAGGCACTACGAACGCGGTGTGGGGCGGGCGTAGAATGAATCGAACATCAGGCTCCACCGCATCGAAACGAATCACCACCGGACCAAAACGGACCGACACTCCTCCCACAACCTCGAGCCGGTCGCTCATTCGCGAGCCTCGACCGGCCGTCGCTGATCCGCTCGTGCGGCGCGGACCCGCCGCGCGACACCGCGCCGCATCTCCCACCACAAGCCGCGTGCGAGGGGCAGCGCACCGAGCTCCATTTCCCAAGCCAGGGCGGTTACGCTCCCTGCTCGCTCACGGGCGATCGCTCGGGCGACAATGCTCGAGCGTGCGCGCGGCGGGTCGTTGCAAAGGACACCGTCCCCTGCCGTCCAAACGCGCGCGGAGTCGATGGCTATGACACGGTGAAGTACGGCGCGCCCGGAGACGTCGGCCAGCACGACGTGGCCGAC
>DATFBY010000016.1:0-3224 GCA_035253585.1 Gemmatimonadaceae bacterium
CTAACGAGACCGTGCGCCGAGCGTAGAGGACCGCCTTGCCCTCGACCTCCGGCGCCTGACGCGCCAAGCCTAAGTCGAACGAAGGAAGGTCCTTTCGGCACGCTCGCACGTGCACATCGAATACCGAAATGCCGTAGGCTCGCTCGGCGAGCTCCATTGACGCCGAATAGCGTGGATTGATCTCGATCGCCCATGGGATGCCGTCGCGTGCGACGAAATCGATGCCGTTCACGCCGACGAGCTCGAACTCTTCCGTAGCTCCCTGCGCGAGTGCGGTCGCCGCATCGAAAAGGGCACCGTCGGCGGAGTGATCGAGGATGTTTCCGCAGTAGCGGAAGCCACCGGCGCCAAAGCGCGGGTCACCGATGAGTTGCGTCGACAGTGCCAGAGGCACCGCGCGAGAGCCGTTAGCGGCGAACACGATCGAGCCCGGCGTACCCGCAATGCGTTCCTGAAGCACCATGCGCTGCGCGAGCGGAACGCCCGAGCGCCAGTTGGTGATGCCGTGTCCACCTCCAGAGTCGCGCGGCTTGCGCAACCATCGCCGTCTCGCCAGGTCGCGCGCACCACGTGAGCTCGGTGGACTGTCGCTCACCGCGGGCACGTGAAATCCGCGGGCAATGAGCGATTTGGCGAGATCCATCGGGTCGCGCACGCGACGCAGAACGTCCGGTGCATTTCCAACAACCGGCGCGAGCGTTCCGAGCGCGCTCACGACGGCCGGGTAATTCTCGAATCCTGAGCCGTACACCACCATGTCACATGGGATGCCACGTGCGGCGACGGCAGCTGCTCTGGCGCTCCATGGTACACGCCGCTCGCGGGCGAGGGCGACAGTCGGCGTGTGGCCGATCTGATCGAGATCTCCGAACGCATCCACCGCCTGGGTGGCAAACCCAGCGCGCGTCGCTGATTCGCTCATCGCGCGCGCGGACACGGCCAGGATGAGGACGCGCGGGAGAGCGGTGCCTGACGAGCGCCCGGTCGCGGTACGCACTCAGGCCAGCCCGAGGCGACGCCTCGCCGCGCGCGCATCGATGACGTAGAGATGATCGAGCACGCTGCCACTCGCGTCGCGGATCGCCAGTGCATCGACGATCGCCGACATCGCGCCGCCGGCCAATCCATTGGCGATGAGTGCCGCGCCTTGCGCCGCTTCCTTCGCTACGCGCGCGAAGCCGCGCAGCCGATGCACCATGCCGAATCTGCTGAGACGCAGCGCGAGCTCCCGGCAGACCGCGTCGACGCGGGTGAGCCGCCCCGAGATCAGAATCTCACGAGCATCGGGAACGGAGATGAGCAGGGACGACACGACCTTCACAGCGCTCTCGATGTACGCGTCCCACGCCATGCTCTCGCGTGCGCTGCGTGGCTCGGCGAATCGCTCGGGCGACACCGATTCGTTGCCGTGAATCGTCGCTGCGCCGCCGTGAAAGAGCGTTTCCTTGGCAATCTCGCCCGCGAGAAAGGCGACCTCACCATCCATTGCGCCCGGGGAGCGGAAGCCCATTGCTCCGGAGCTCCCACCCGCTCCATCCACGATGCGACCTCCGTCGACGGCGATCGCGGCGGTGAAAGCACCTCCGAGCTCGAGCAGCACGAACGATGTATCACGCGCCTCGCAATGCATCCGCTCCGACTGCTCGTGCACCGCGAGCGCGGCGACGCACACTTTGTCCGCTGTGCCGAGGTCCACGCGATTGGCTTTTCGATAGGCCGGCACTGTCGGCAGATGGATCACTCCCGGCGTGAGATAGACAGGGAGCTGGGCTCGCGCCAGTGCGCGCGCCAGCGTTCGGAGGCCGCCAATGCCGCCAGTGTCACCAGCTGGCGCAAGATACGCCAGACGCAGCATCTCGTCCGTCACATCGCTGATGCGAGTGAGCGGAATACCGTAGCCCGACGGACCCGCAATCAGCTCGACGGTATCCTGCGCCGAAAGGAGCGCTATCAGCTTCTCCGGATCCGCCAGCGCCTCACGAGTGGGGATCGACTGATCGAGAAAGACGACGCCATCATCGATGCCGCACAGGTCGATGCTGACCGTTCCGGGATCGATGCCGATCGTTCGCATGCATCAAGCGCGCGCGGCGCTCTTCCGAACGAGTCCGTGCGCGAGCTCGGCGATCGACTCGGCATCGAGCACCGCATCGTTTCTCGTGAAGAGGTGTGCAACGCTGGCTTTATGGATCTTCATCTTGAGTCCGCCGGTACCGAGCGCGCCGAAGGCTACGATGTCGCCGTACGTCTTACCGTTGTCGTTCGGGTCGATCCCTTCAACGCCGGCCGGAGGCACGGCGTTGAGATCGACGACGACACGTAGCGTCGGACGGTTTTCCCAGGCGCGACGGGGCACGAGTTGAATGCCAGCGGGTCCGCAGTTGCAAAGAATGTCCGCACCATCGAGCGCTCGCTCGAGATCTTCGGGAGAGTGTATCGCGAACACATCCACGTCACCCTTGAAGCGATCGCGGATCGCCACGCGCGACTTCTCGCCATGGTCTTCCGTACGAGACGTAATTGCGACCTCAGCGCCGGCGGCGACGAGCAGCCCCGCGACGCGGAGCCCGACCGGACCGGTCCCGGCGGTGACGACCGCGCGCTTGCCGCCGACGTCCGGCACTACCTCGAAGATCTTTTCCACCGCGGCCACGGCGGTCGTATTGGACCCGTTCGAGTCGAGCATCACCGAAACACGGAACGGTCCGAAGAACGACTTCTCCGCCGCTTTCAGCAATCGTTGACCGGCTTCCATGTCAGCGCCGCCAATGAAGCACGCAGTGTTGCGAAGCTCTTTCAGCCCGCGTGTGAAAATGCAGCCATGGATGAGATCACGAACGTCCGCTTCGGCCACTCCACCGTACGCCATGACCACGTCGGCGCCGGCATCGTAGGCGACGATTTGGTCGAATGCGCTGGGAAGCCGAGAGGTATCGAGGTGTAGGAGAAGTTTGCGCATCCTTCGAAGGTCGGAGTTCCAGAAAAACAACGGGACTCGGCCATCGGGACTCGGCACTCGGCTTGGCGCGCCGAGTCCCGATGACCGATGGCCGAGTCCCGCCTGAGGTCAGGCGTGCGAACTTAGCGCTTAGCCTTCTGCTCCGCTGGCGAAGGGATGGCGGGCCGTCTTGGCCCCCGCGATCACCGCATCGGCCTTGGGCTCGCCCTTCATGGCGCGGGCAATGGATTCCTTGGTCGCCCGATAGTTGAAATCGTAGATCTTC
>DATFBY010000017.1:0-37693 GCA_035253585.1 Gemmatimonadaceae bacterium
CTCACCCGGTCGAGTATGGTCAGGTCCTTTTCCGAATCGATCCCAATGGCTAATCCGACACAACGGCCGGCACACACGCCGCCGACGACGAGCGGCGTGACACAGTCGATCACGCCGTCCATGGAAGTGCCGGCAATGTCCGGCCCCGCCTTCAACTTCAAGGCGGTGCTCCAGAAGATGATTCAACAGAACGCATCCGACTTGCACCTGAAAGTCGGGCGGCCGCCCGTCTTGCGCGTGAACGGCGATCTCATCACGCTCCCGCTCCCTCCACTTCGCCCTGAAGATCTCAAGGCACTCGCCGAGCAGATCATGACGCCGAAGCAGGTGAAGGAGTTCGCCGAAAACAAGGAAGCCGACTTCGCCATCGGCGTCCCCGGCATTGGACGCTTCCGCGTCAACGTATATCAGCAGCGCGGCACGATCGCGTACGCGATGCGGGCGGTCCCCTATCAGGTGAAGAGCATTCCGGAGCTGAACCTTCCTCCGGTCGTCGGCGACATTGCGCTCCGTCCGCGCGGACTGGTGCTCGTCACCGGCGTGACCGGCTCTGGAAAATCCACCGCGCTCGCCGGGATGATTCAGCACATCAACGAGCATCGTCACGCCAACATCATCACGATCGAGGATCCGATCGAGTTCCTCCATCGCGACATCAACTCGAGCATCAACCAGCGTGAGGTTGGAGCCGACACGGGCAGCTTCACTCAGGCGCTGCGCCGCGTCCTTCGTCAGGACCCCGACGTGATCCTCATCGGTGAGATCCGCGACGTCGAAACGCTCGAGGTCGCGCTCAAGGCAGCCGACACGGGGCACCTCGTGTTTGCCACGCTGCACACGACCGATGCGACGCAGACGATCAACCGCGTCATCTCGTTCTACGCGCCACACCAGCAGCAGGAAGTTCGCTTCACGATGGCCAACGCGCTCGCGGCGGTCATCTCACTGCGCCTCGTACCGCGCAGCGATCAACCCGGTCGCGTCCCGGCGGTCGAGATCCTGATCAACACCGCGGCGGTGCGCGAGCAGATCCGCGACATGAACAAGTCGCTCAACATTCCGGAGCTCATTCGGGAAGGCACGGTACAGTACGGCATGCAGAGCTTCGACCAGTCGCTCATGCACTGGTATTCGAAGCGCGTCATCTCGTACGAGAGCGCGCTCTTCTTCGCCACCAATCCCAGTGAGTTCGCGCTGCGCGCGCAGGGCGTCGAGGGCTCCAGCGACAATACGTGGAACGACTTCGAGCGCGATGCGAACGTCTGATCGCATCGTGACTCACTCGCTGTAGCGGCGAATCGCCGGAATGTTCAAGAAAGTCCTCATCGCCAACCGCGGCGAGATTGCGCTGCGGGTGATTCGCGCATGTCGTGAGCTGGGCATCGGAACTGTCGCCGTCTACTCCGATGCCGATCGCGAGTCACTCCACGTGCGCTTCGCGGATGATGACGTCTGCATCGGTCCGCCCCCGGCGCGCGATTCGTATCTCAACATCCCGCGGCTGATCGCGGCCGCCGAGATCACCGGCGCCGATGCGATCCATCCGGGCTACGGCTTTCTGGCCGAGAACGCGGAGTTCGCCGAGACGTGCGCCGCGTCGAACATCGCTTTCATCGGCCCGACCGCCGACCAGATTCGCGTCATGGGCGACAAGGCAGCCGCTCGAAAAGCGATGATGGCCGTCGGCGTGCCCGTGGTGCCCGGGACGCCGGGTCCCGTCGAAGACGTCGATGAGGCGCTCGCGTTCGCGCGCGAGATCTCGTTCCCGGTCATCATCAAAGCGGCAGCCGGCGGCGGCGGTAAGGGGATGCGGGTCGCAGCCGATCCCGATGATTTCGCGCGTGCGTTCCAGCTGGCGCGAAGCGAGGCGCTGTCCGCTTTCGGCAACGGCGATGTGTACGTCGAGAAATATTTGGCGCGTCCGCGCCACATCGAGTTCCAGATCCTCGGCGACAAGCACGGCAACGTCATCCACCTGGGCGAGCGTGACTGCTCCGTACAGCGGAGACATCAGAAGCTCATCGAGGAAGCACCGAGCCCGGCGGTGTCGGGAGAGCTGCGAGAGCGCATGGGCGCCGATTCGGTGAGCGGCGCCAAATCGATCGACTACGTCGGCGCGGGAACGATCGAGATGCTGCTCGACTCCGACGGCTCCTACTACTTCATGGAGATGAACACGCGCATTCAAGTGGAGCATCCGGTCACCGAGATGCTCACCGGCATCGATCTCGTGAAGGAGCAGATTCGCGTAGCGGGGGGCGAGCCGCTCTCGGTGAAGGAGCTTCCTCAGCTTCGTGGCCACGTCATCGAAGTTCGCATCAACGCCGAAGATCCCGCGCGCAACTTCCAGCCATCGCCCGGCCGGATCGATGTCTATCATCCTCCGGGCGGACCCGGTGTTCGGCTCGACACGCACATTTACGCCGGGTACACTGTTCCACCCTACTACGATTCACTACTCGCCAAGCTCATCTGCCAGGGACGCGATCGGAAAGAAGCGATACGGCGAATGGAGGTGGCGCTCGAGAGCTTCATTCTGGAAGGAGTGACTACCACGATCCCCTTCCTCGGCCGGGTGATGCGCAATCCACGCTTTCAGGCCGGAGACGTCGACACCAAGTTCCTCGAGCGTCACAGCGATCTACTGAAAGAGACGTAAATGCGCGTTGATGTCGCATTCGGTATTGCGCAGCTCAATCCGAATCTGGTGCTGGGACGTGTCGTGGTCGTCATCGACGTGCTTCGCGCGTCAACCACGATCGCCTGCGCGTTGAACAACGGTGCCAGGAACGTCGTCCCACTCGGCAGTGCCGATGAAGTGATTACGCGCGCCAAGCAGTTCGAGCGATCGAAGGTGCTGATGGCGGGAGAGCAGAAGATGCTCGCGATCTCGGGATTCGATGCCGGTAACTCACCGCTCGAGTTCACTCGCGAGGCAGTGGAGGGGAAGACGGTCCTACTCACCACCACCAACGGCACACAGGCGCTGCTCGCGATACAAGGTGCGCGCGACGTGGTCGTCGCGTCGTACGTGAATTTTTCCGCGGTGCTCGCATTGTTGCGGAGCGCCGCACGCGGCGGCACGGACGTCACTGCAGTCTGCGCCGGCCGTGAACGCCAATTTTCCCTCGAGGATGCGGCCTGCGCCGGCCGATTTGCGAGGCACATCAAGGAGACCGTTGCGTCGGTCGACACCAACGACGGCGCGTTCGCCAGCACGCTCATCGACCAGCGCTATGGCGATCGGCTCGACCAGTTGTTCGCCGATTCCGAGCACGGCCAGGCACTCGCGGATGCGGGCTTCGCGGGTGACCTCGAGATGGCCGCACAGGTTGACGCCTGCCCGGTAGTGCCTATCTATCAGGATCGTCAGATCACCAGACTCGGCCCCGATCGGGAGCGGTAATCCCGTGGGTGCATCCCACCTCAAGCGCGAGCTCGCGGGCGTCGCGCTCATCCTGTTCGCCCTGTTCCTCGCCGCGGCGGTGGCATTCGGTCAGAATGCCGACACGCTCTCGGCGTGCTGGAGCGCGCGCGGGCCCGTCGGCCCGGTGGGTTCCTGCTTGAAGTACGCGTTCACCCAGCTTCTGGGCGTGCCCGCCACGCTGCTCGTGCCCCTCGTTCCGCTCGTGCACGCGCTGCGTCTCATGGGACGCATGCGCTCCGAGACCGACCGCTCCTGGCTCGTCTTCTTGGGCGGATTCGTCCTGTTGCTCCCGATCGGCATCGGCCTGGCATTGGGTGCGCAGCGCGTCCCATCGACCCTCACCGGCGTGTGGGGCGGGGCGATGGCGTTCTACATCACGCAGGCACTCGGCCTCGTTGGCGCATGGATTCTCGTCGCGCTGGCGCTCAGCGCACTCATGGTGCTGACGCTGGCCTGGAATCCCGTGCGCGTGCTGATCGGCTGGGGAGAGCGCGGCGTCGCGGCTGGTGCGACGGTGGCTACGGCGGCCACTGCGGTTGCAGTCGCAACGGTGGACGACGATCGCCGCGCCAAGAGGCGGGCGAGGAAGAATGGCGATCAGTCCAGCCTCATGGCGGCGCTCGAGCCGGCACCGGAGGAGATGCCGGCCGTCGATCCGACGCTCATGACCGCATCGGTCGCCGACCCGCCTAACGAGAGCGTAGATGGTGGAAAGAAGAAGCGCGAGAAGAAGGCGAAAGCCGACATCGCGGCCGAGCGCGTGGAGAAAGTCTCGGCCGAGATGAACGCCACGGCGGTCGCCGAGATCGGTGACGAGCTTCCGCCGGTCGACCTGCTGACGCCGCCCCCGCCTCGGAACTTCGATGGTGGAAAGCGCGAGCTCGACGCCATGGGCGTGAAGCTCAAGGAAGCGCTGGCCACCTTCCGAGTGGAGGCGGAGATCGTGGGCCGGACGACAGGACCTGTCGTGACACAGTTCGAGGTCGAGCCCGCGCCGGGGGTGAAGGTCAGACAGATCGCCAATCTGGCCAACGATCTGGCGTTGGCGATGCGCGCGCAAAGTATTCGCATCGTCGCGCCGATTCCCGGGCGTGGCGCCGTCGGCGTGGAGGTGCCAAATCCCGATTCGGAAATCGTCGCATTCCGCGAGCTACTGGAGTCCCGCGAGTTTCAAAACGCGCGCATGGCGCTGCCGATCGCGTTAGGCAAGGATCTCGAGGGACAGCCGATCATCGCCGATCTGGCGAAGATGCCCCATCTGCTCATCGCCGGCGCCACCGGATCCGGGAAGTCGGTGTGCATCAACACGCTCGTCACCAGCCTGGTCTATCGGAACACGCCGCGGAAGCTCCGACTGCTCATGGTCGATCCGAAGATGGTCGAGCTGTCGGTGTACAACACGCTTCCGCATCTACGGCACAAGGTCATCACCGACAATCGGGACGCGGCGGCGGTATTGAAGTGGGCAGTGCTCGAGATGCAGGAGCGTTACGAGCTGTTGGCGGCCAACGTCTGCCGGAACATTCAGGAGTTCAACCGGCGCGTGCAATCTGGCGCGTCGCTCAAGTATCCGAAGAAGGCCGACGTTGGCCTCGCCGAGCTTCCGTACAGCGGCGGCGAGCTGCCCTACATCGTCGTGGTCATCGACGAGTTGGCCGATCTCATGATGACAGTCCAGGGCGAGATCGAGACGCCGCTCGCCATCCTGGCGCAGAAGGCGCGCGCGATCGGAATTCACATCATTCTGGCCACCCAGCGTCCCAGCGTGAACGTCATCACCGGGTTGATCAAGGCGAACTTTCCCAGCCGGATTGCCTTCCGGGTCGCTTCGCAAGTCGACAGCCGCACCATCATCGATGGCATCGGCGCCGAGTCGTTGTTAGGCAACGGTGACATGCTGTTCATCCCGCCGGGGAAGAGCGAGCCGTGGCGTCTCCAGGGGGCGTTCATCGCCAGCGAGGACACCGAGCGCCTGATGCAATGGTACGCCGACCGGCGCGAGGCTCGGCGCAAGGCCTACGAGGCGAAGGGGCTTATTGCGGAGGAGCCGACGGAGGCGGAGGCGGACATCCTCGAGGCCGTGCGGCAACGCGAGCTTGCCGAGGCGGCCGGCGTGCCCGCAGACGGCGAGGAGCCGGGCGAGCGCGACAAGCTTTTCCGAGAAGCGGCCGAGGTGGTCATCCAACACCAGCAAGGATCGACGTCGCTGCTCCAGCGGCGGCTCAAGGTCGGCTACGGCCGCGCGGCGCGCATCATCGACCAGCTACACGAAGCCGGCGTGCTCGGACCACCAGATGGCTCGAAACCGCGCGACGTGCTAGTCGGACTCGACGACCTCGACCGTATCTGCGGACCGCGCGTCTGATGACTCGTTAGGCAGCCGGCTCCCGCAACGTGGCCGGCAGTCGTGAATCCTCGAGCGGGAGCTCCTCGCCGCCGAAGAAGTCGCGCCAGGTTCGATAGAGTTCATGACCGTCACCTCGACGTAGTCGCTCGGCCGCTTGACGACGTTGGTCGTCGTCGACCCATTGGCAGTACGCCACCCGGCGCGATTGCGGCTGCGGCAGCGGTTCCTTACCGCGAACGATCCCGGTGGCGACCTCGGCCAGGAGCTCCGCGCTCCGAGCGAGAGCCTTACGCCAGAGCGTGTCGAGGGTGTCGTGTGGCGTGGTCGGGACGAGCACGCGCCTAACGAGTGGGCCGGTGTCGATCCCGGCGTCGACCATGTGCACGGTCGCGCCCGCCGGCACGCCGCGCTCCAGTCCGCGCTCGATCACGCTTACCCCTCGAACCCAGGGAAGTAGAGCGGGGTGCGCGTTCAGCGTCCCGCGCGAAGGGACGGATAGCACGGCGGGCGAGACGACACCCGAGTCGGCCAGCAAAAGCCAGTCGGGCTTCACGGCGCGGAGTGCGACGGTGACCGGCGCGAAGTCGATCCTGCCCACATGCTCCACGCGCGGCGCGAAGCCCCTCAGCCGCGCGACCCAGTCTTCCCTGAGCGTCGCGACACCCTCTCCGCCGAGCCGCCGGAGGACGCGCGCGAGGGTGGCGCGCCGCGAAGGACTCGCCACTTTCGCGCTGGTGCGAGGCGCGGGCTGCGCGACGAAGATCGCATCCACCGCCACTTCCCGCATCGCCAGTGCGAGGAGAACCCGCTCGGCGTAATCCGATCCGCGAGTCAGGAGAGCGAGCGTCATGTGCGGCGAGTATCGCGTGAACGCGCATCAGGCGGAAGCCCAATGCCAAACCCTAAAGTCCCTCCATCTGCTGCCAGCACTTTGGATGGCGCCCGCGCGCTTTTGATGACGCTCCCATCGCCTACCGCCCGTACCTTCCGCCCATGTCCGCCGAGTCGCAGGCGTTCGGCGAGATGGGCGAGCGGATCGCGGAGCGCTGGCTGAGGAGCAAAGGTTGGCGAGTTCTGGCCCGGCGCTTCCGCAGCGGACACCGAGACATCGACCTGATCGTGGAGCGGAGCGGGACGGTCGCCTTCGTGGAAGTGAAGGCGCGCCGGGGATGGTGGTATGGCGATCCGGTCGAGGCGGTCCACTGGCGGAAGCGCCGGGAGCTCGTTCGATCGGCGTTGGTGTGGGTCGACCGTCAACGCACCATCGTTGGCGACACCTATCGTTTCGACGTCGTGGGGGTGCTGGTGGAGGGGGAGCGGGTCCGGGTTCGGCACGTCGAAAACGCGTTCGATCTCCCTTGGAAATCTTGAAAAACGCCCCGGCCTTTCGTATTTTATTCGGTCCTTCGGGAGTGCCTCGCTACGGGGTAGATTCTCGATGGAATGGCCAGATTTTAGGCGGGTTAACGATCACACCAAAGGGCGGATGACATGGCAGTTTCGACAATTCAGGACGACAAGAAAAAGGCACTGAATCTGGCCATCGCGCAGATCGAAAAGAGCTGCGGTAAGGGCTCCATCATGAAAATGGGGTCCGACTCGATGAAGATCCGTGTGGATGCGATTCCGACCGGTGCCATCAATCTCGATGCGGCGATCGGCGTCGGGGGCATTCCGCGCGGACGCATCACCGAAGTCTACGGGCCGGAGTCCAGCGGCAAGACGACGCTTTGCTTGCACGTGGTCGCCAACGCGCAGCGCAACGGTGGCGTGGCGGCTTACATCGATGCCGAGCACGCGCTCGATGTCGACTATGCTTCAAAGCTCGGGGTGGATGTCGAAAACCTTCTCGTTTCGCAGCCCGATACGGGTGAGCAGGCGCTCGAGATCTGTGAGATTCTGGTGCGCTCGGGTGCCGTCGACATCGTGGTGATCGATTCGGTGGCTGCGCTCGTGCCAAAGGCCGAGATCGAGGGCGAGATGGGCGACTCGCACGTCGGGCTTCAGGCGCGTCTCATGAGTCAGGCGCTGCGGAAGCTGACTGGTGCGATTGCCCGCTCGAAGACCGCCGTGGTCTTCATCAATCAGCTGCGCGAGAAGATCGGTGTCATGTTCGGCAATCCCGAGACGACCACGGGCGGCAAGGCGCTCAAGTTCTACGCGTCGGTTCGTCTCGACATTCGGCGCATCGGTCCAGTGAAGGAGAAGGAGGACGTCACCGGATCGCATGTGCGCGTCAAGGTCGTGAAGAACAAGGTCGCGCCGCCGTTCAAACAGGCCGAGTTCGATATCATGTACGCCGAGGGGATCAGCCATACGTCGCTGCTGGTCGACATTGGCGCCGAGGCCGGGATCATCGAGAAGTCCGGCGCGTGGTACGCCTATAACGGTCAGAAGATTGGTCAGGGCCGCGAGAACGCGAAGATGTATCTCAAGGACAATCCCGCGCTGATGGCCGAGATCGAGGAGAAAGTGAAGGGCGTGCTTGGCATCCGCGGGAGTGCGGGGGCCGAGGAGGTTGTGGCGGAGGACTGAATGGTCCCTCGCCCGCTTGCAGGGGTCGAGGGGTGGAGCGCTGAGGGCTGGGGCACCCGGAAACTGCCCCGTCTTCATCGGTCCATTCCTCGGCCCTTGCGCATCTGGGCTCGTACCAAATCATGGCGCACATCACCGGAATCGTAGCCAGCGCAAAGCGTCAGGGACGCTTCGACGTCCTGGTAGATGATCAGGTCATCGGCACGCTGGCCCTCGACGCCATCGAGCGGCTCGGTTTGCACGTCGGTCGCGCGGTTGTGCCTGGCGATTTCGATGCACTCGGCCGCGAAGTACAAGCGCTGCGCACCGTCGACCGCGCACTCGACATGCTGGCGGTGCGTGCGAGGTCTACGCGCGATCTCCAGCGGCAACTGATTCGGAAGGGGGAGCCACCGGATCTGGTCTCGCAGGCGCTCGAGCGCCTGACGCGCATGGGTGTGCTCGACGATGCGTCCTACGCGCGGCAGGTCGCGCGCTCCAAGATGGCGGGAAGCGGCGTGTCGAAGCGACGCGTGAGGGCGGAGCTCTTCAAGAAGGGCGTCGATCGCGTGGTGGCGGATGAAGCGATCGAGACGGTCGTGCTCGAGGACGAGGTGGACGAGTCCGCCAATCTCGAGCGCGTCGCCGCCAAGAAGGCGAAAACGCTCGCCAGGCTCGATCCGCAAACGAAGCGCCGGCGACTGTACGCTTTTCTGGCGCGACGCGGCTACGAGAGCGAGGACATCAGCCGTGTCGTTAGGCAGCTCCTCGAAGAAAGCCCAAGCGGCGACCAGGAGTCGACTGCCTAACGACGTGGCGCCGAGCTGCGTCCGTCAGCGATGCCGCAGCGTAGGTGCGAATGGGTCAGCAAACGCTCTGACGCCGGGTTGAGCCGGCAGCGCGCTGTCCTTCAGGAAGATCACGGCGCCTTCAAAGTGGCACCAAGGCGCTTGAGCCGTCGTCCACGACGCCGGTATATTCCGTTTCATGCGCGCCTCCGAGATTCGCTCGCGCTTCCTCGCATACTTCGAGCGGAACGCACACGCCATTCGGCCGAGCTCATCGCTCGTGCCCGGCGATGACCCGACGCTCCTGTTCACCAACGCGGGAATGGTCCAGTTCAAGCGGATCTTCCTCGGTCAGGAGCAGCCGGGGTACGGCCGTCGCGCGACGACGGTCCAGAAATGCGTGCGGGCCGGTGGCAAGCACAACGATCTCGAGCAGGTGGGCCACACCGCGCGGCACCACACGTTCTTCGAGATGCTCGGCAACTTCTCGTTCGGTGATTACTTCAAGCGCGATGCGGTGCGCTACGCGTGGGAGTTCGTCACCGACGAGCTGAAGATCGATCCGAAGCTGCTGCGTGTAACAGTCTACCGCGACGACGATGAAGCCCGCGCGCTCTGGCGTGAGATCGCTGGACTTCCCGACTCACGCATCTACGGCCTGGGCGAGAAGGACAACTTCTGGCAGATGGCGGAGACTGGACCGTGCGGGCCATGCTCCGAGATCTACGTCGACCTGGCGCACGTCGCCTCGGATTGGGCATTCCCCGAAGGTGCGCACGGCGAGTGGACCGATACGAACCGGGATGAGTTTTCGCTCGAGGCGTTCGTCGAGGGCGCCGAAGCGGGGCGCTTTCTCGAGATCTGGAATCTCGTCTTCATGCAGTTCGATCGCTCGGCGGATGGAAAGCTTACGCCGCTTCCAAAGCCATCGATCGATACTGGTGCTGGTCTCGAGCGAATCGCGGCCGCGCTGCAGGGCGTCACGAACAACTACCACACCGATCTCTTCGCGCCGCTGCTCGACGCGGCGGCCGAGGCGGTGGGGATTCCGTATCGCGGCCGCACGAGCGCCGAGCGATACGTTCACGACTTCGGGAAGAGCAGCGATCGGCAGCGCTCGCGGGCGGTGCAGGGGAATCGCGTTCTCGTCGAGCCCGCGTCGTTCCGCGTGCTGGCCGACCACGCGCGCGCGGTAGCCTTCCTCATCGCCGACGGCGTCTTTCCGGCGAATGAAGGGCGCGGTTACGTGCTGCGGCGCATTCTGCGCCGCGCGGTTCGGCACGCATGGATTCTGGGATGCTCGACGCCGACGTTGGTGCACGTCGTTCGCCGCGTGATCGACACCATGGGCGACGTGTATCCCGAGCTTCGCCAACGCTCGAAGCTGATCATCGAGACGACCACCGCCGAGGAAGAGCGGTTCCTGGCCACGATCGACGACGGCATGGCGCGCTTCGACGAGCTGGCGCCGCCTAACACGACGCAGGGCTCGAAGGCGATGAAGGGGACGATCTCCGGCGAGGACGCGTTCCGGTTGTACGACACGTTTGGCTTCCCGATCGACCTCACCGAGCTCATGGCGCGGGAGCGTGGCTACACGATCGACATCCCGGGCTTCGAGCGCGCACTCGAGGCGCAGCGCAAGCAATCACGTGACGCGCGCTCGGAGCTTGGTCTCGAAGTCGCCGCCGATGAGCTGGGCGATCTCTCGCAGTGGGAGCGCGCGGCGAACAGCCGCGAGCTGCCAAGCGATTTCGTCGGGTACGATGTCGTGCAGATCGAGACCCAGGTGGTCGGCGTTCGCCGTCTTCCGGGAGGACGCGCGGCGGTGGTGCTTCGCGAGACGCCGTTCTATGCGACATCGGGAGGACAGATCGCCGATACGGGCGAGATCGTGGGCGAAGGCTGGCGCCTCGACGTCAGCGACGTGAAGAAGGTCGAGGGTCGCGTCGCGGCGGTGGGCCGACTGCACGGGGAGTTCAAGTTCGGTCGCGTCATCGCGCGCGTCCCTACCGATCGTCGCCGCGACACCGAGCGAAACCACACCGCCACGCACCTGCTGCATGCGGCGCTGCGCGAGATCTTGGGCGAGCACGTGCACCAGGCCGGATCGCTCGTGGCGCCCGACCGCCTCCGATTCGACTTCAGTCATCACGGGCCGCTCAAGCCCGCTCAGCTGGATGCGATCGAGGAATGGGTGAACCGTGGTATCTGGGCCGACATCGACCTCCGATTCGAGGAAAAGACGTACGATGAAGCCGTGGCGGCCGGCGCGATGGCGTTGTTCGGCGAGAAGTACGGCGACGTCGTCCGCGTCGTGACGATCCCCGGCCTTTCCATGGAGCTGTGCGGTGGGACGCACGCGCGCAACACGGGCCAGATCGCGCTGTTCAAGATCGTGAGCGAGACAGGTGCCGCCGCCGGTGTGCGCCGTATCGAAGCGGTCACCGGTCCACGCGCGTACCAGCTGGTGCGCGATGAGGAGAGGCGCCTGCACCAGGTCGCCGATCTCATGAAGACGCAGCCGGACAACGTCGTGAAGCGCATCGAGACGCTGCTCGAGGAGCGGCGTGGTCTGCAACGTCGCATCGATGAGCTGATGCGTGGTGGCGGCGATCAAGTGCAGTCGATGCTGTCGCGCGCGGCGTCGGTAAACGGCGCGAAGCTGGTGGTGGATACGGTGGAGGCGGCTGACGTCCGGGAGCTTCAATCGTTAGGCGACGCACTGCGCGAGAAGTTGGGCACGGGCGTCGGTGTCATCGCCGCGCCGGCGGACGCCAAGGCGAATCTGCTGGTGGTAGTGACCGACGATCTCCGGGATCGGGGCGTGCGAGCCGACGAGCTCATTCGGGAGATCGCAGCCGCGGCTGGCGGCCGCGGTGGTGGAAAGCCTCACATGGCGCAGGCCGGACTTCCGGACCGCGGCCGAATCGCGGACGCAATGGCGAAGGCACCGGATGTCGTGCGCTCCGCGCTTGCCGCGCACCCATGATCGCACTCGCCTGATGAACCTCGAGCAGTGGCTCGACGAGCGTACGCCGGTGCCGCCGCCGGCGCTCGCGGAGCGCGTTCGTCAGGCGTTAGGCAACGATCTCGAGCGCCCGGCATCCGATGCCAGCGCGGCGTGTCTCGACGCGGCCGAACGGCTGCTGGTGCGCGTACTGGCGCGGGCGGATGCAGACCGAGAAACCGCGTCGGACCTGCTGTGCGTCGATGCGCTGGTCACCTACGCCTACGAATCGGCCGCTGACACCCCGGCGTCCCTCGAGACCGAGGTGACGTTCGGCATGCGCCGGCTGGGCGCGCTCGCCGATCGAGCATGACGGTTCTCGAGCGGCTGGAACGCGAAAGCGGTCTCGTTGTGCTCGTCGACCCGGCGCGCACGACCGGAGCAACCGCCGAGCAACTCGCGCGACGCGCCGCCGATGAAGGAGTCGCCGCGCTGCTGATCGGCAATAGCTTTGGCGCCGACGAGAATACGTCGGCACTCGCCAAGCGAATCAAAAGCGCGGCACCGAAGATCCCGCTGCTGCAGTTCCCCGCCAACGCCTCGCAGTTGGTCGCCAACGTCGACGCCGTTCTCTTCCTTTCGCTCGTCTCGGGACGCAATCCGCAGTATTTGATCGAGGAGCACGTACGCGCCATTCCGTTCTTCGCCCGTAATCCCAGTGTCGAGGCGATCAGCACCGGCTACGTTTTGGTCGACGGCGGCTGCGTCACCTCCGTGGAAGCGGTGAGCCAGACTCGTCCGCTCCCCGCCAACAAACCGGAGTTGGTGCGCGCGCACGTTGCCGCCGCGATCATGATCGGAATGCGCGCCACGTATCTCGATGCGGGGAGCGGCGCGCGATGCCCGATCGCCGCGCCGCTGATCCGAGCGGCGCGCGATGCGACCAGCGGGCCGCTCTTCGTGGGCGGCGGAATTCGCGATGCCGATGAAGTGCGCGCCGCACGTGAAGCCGGCGCGTCGCACGTCGTGGTCGGCACACTCTTCGAGCGCGATGGCGCTCGCGAGGTCCGCGACCTCACCGCCGCGGCTCGAGCGTGATCGACATCCATTCGCATCTCCTACCGGGGGTCGATGACGGATCGCCCTCGGTAGAGGTCTCGGTGCCCGTGCTCGAGCGATTCGGCGCCGAAGGGGTGAAGCTCCTCGTCTGCACGCCGCATCTCCGCGCCAGCGAAGCACACACGATGTCGCCCGACATCTACGACGACATCTTCGAGCAGCTGGTCGCTGCCGCACCCCCGCGGCCCGAGCTGGCGCTCGGTTGGGAGATCATGCTCGACGGCCCCGGCTTCGATCTCAAGTCCTCGCATCTTCACCTGGCCAACTCGACCGCGGTGCTGGTGGAGTTTCCTCGGCACGGCATACCTCGTGGGGCCACCGAGGAGCTGGCGCGCCTGACGCGCGAGGGAATGGTGCCCATCGTCGCGCATCCGGAGCGCTACTACGGGTGCACGCCGGCCGTCGTGCGTGAGTGGCGAAGCGTGGGCGCCGCGATCCAGATGGATGCGGCAATGCTCGTCGGACGCGGCCCGATCGCTTCGTTGGCGCGCGAGATCATTGGCGAGGGACTGGCGGACTGCGTGGCCAGCGACAATCATGGCGACCGGCGATCACTCGGCGCGGCCGCGCAGTGGCTGCGCGAGCTGGGTGCGGAGGACCACGCACGTCTGCTGACCGAGGTGAATCCGGGACGACTCCTGGCCGGCGAGCGGCCGTTGCCAGTGCCGCACATTTCCTCACTGGAGCGCGGTGCCTTCGCGCGCCTGCGCGAGCTCATCTTCGGACGAAAATGACCGCACGTCTCACCGAGTCGCTGCTGGAGCTGGCGGAGACCGCGCGTCGCGCCGCAACGACGCTCGACAAGGAGATCGCGCGCGCGTTCGACATGGTGCGTCGCACGGTGCATGGCGGCGGAACGCTGTTCTTTTGCGGCAACGGCGGCAGCGCCGCCGACGCGCAGCACATGGCCACGGAATACGTCGTTCGCTACATGCGCGCGCGTCGTGCATATCCCGCCATCGCCCTCACGACGGACACGTCGCTCCTCACCGCGGCCAGCAACGATCTCGGCTTCGCCGAAGTCTTCGCGCGTCAGGTGGACGCCCTAGCGAAGCCGGGCGATCTGCTGATCATCCATTCGACGAGTGGGGATTCGCCGAACGTGCTTCGCGCCGCGGAAGCCGCGCACGCCAAGGGAGTGCAGGTCCTCGCCTTCAGCGCGCGCAATGGTGGGCGGCTGGCTCAGCTGGCCGACCTCTGCGTCATCGTGCCGACCGATCGCACCGACCGCGCCCAGGAAATTCATCTCTGCATCGAGCACGCGATCTGCGAGCTCGTGGAGCGGGAGCTGTGATCTCGCTCCGCGGGAAGTCGGCATTGGTCACCGGCGGTTCGCGCGGCATCGGAGCGGCCACGGCGCTGTTGCTCGCCGAATGCGGAGCCGACGTCGGCATCGGATATCGATCTCGCGAGAGCGACGCCGCGGAGGTCGTCAAGCAGATCGCCAGCCGCGGTGTTCGCGGTTTCGCGCAAGCGGGTGATCTCACGACGACCGACGGTGCGCAGGCGCTCTTCGACCGCGCGCAGCGCGAGTTCGGCGGGCTCGACATCTTCATCGGTAATGCAGCAGTCTGGCCATCGGAGGATGTAGCGGTGGCCGACATGCCTGACGAGCGCTGGGCCGACACGATGCGTCAGAACATCGAGTCGATGTTCCTGACCACGCGTTGGGCCGCGCGCGCCGTTCGCGATGGTGGTCGCATCGTACTCGTGTCGAGCACGGCGGGACAGCGAGGCGAGGCGATGCACGCCGACTATGCGGCGTCGAAAGGAGCGATGATCTCGTTCGCCAAGTCGCTCGCCCTCGAGCTCGCTCCGCGCGATGTCACCGTCAATTCCGTTGCACCCGGATGGGTCGATACGGAGATGGCCGAGCCGGCCTACGGAGAGGGCGGCCGTGATCGGATCGCGGCATCCATTCCGTTGGGGCGCATCGCCACCGCACGCGACATTGCCGGTCCGATCGTTTTCCTCTGCTCGCCGCTCGCGCGCCACATCACGGGCGAGGTGATCAACGTGAACGGCGGCTCGGTACTCTGCGGATGACCGACTCGGTGCGCGCGTGATCGCACTCATCTTCACCGGTGGTACGATCTCGATGCGTCACGACGCCGCGCTCGGCGGCGCCGTGCCGGCACTGTCCGGACGCGAGATCCTCGCCGCGACACGCGGCATCGAGGACATTGCCGAGGTCACGATCGAGGAGTGGGGCGCGTTCCCCGGGCCGCACATGACTGTCGAGCGCATGTGGGCGTTGCGGAATCGCATCGCCGAGCAGCTCGCGCGCCCCGAGGTCGAGAGCATCGTGGTCACGCACGGGACGGACAGCATCGAGGAGACCGCCTACCTTCTCGCTCGTTCGTTGGACGACGAGAAGCCGATCGTGCTGACGGGCGCGATGCGCACCGCCAGCGATCTGGGGTGGGATGGGCCGGCGAATCTGCTCGACGCCGTACGCGTCGCGGCCAGTCCGGAGTCGCGCGGATATGGCGCGCTCGTGGTGATGTCGGGGCGCGTCTACACCGGGCTCGATGTCACGAAGGCGCACACGTACTTGCTCGACGCGTTCGAGAGTCCGGGCCTCGGGCCGGTCGGCGTGATCGACGACGGTCGCGTCATCTTTCGTCGCGCGCTTCCGCCGCCGCGGCCGCTTTTGTCACCGAGCAGTCCCAGAGGGCCAGTCGACATCGTTTATGCGTACGCCGGCGCGGATGAGCGCTTGCTCGATGCGTCGTTGGAGACAGCGTGTGGTGTGGTGATCGCGGCCATGGGGCGCGGGAATGTTCCACCTGCGATGGTGCCGGGAATCGAGCGGTGGGTGAAGCGCAGCAGCCCGGTCGTCATCGCTTCACGCGCTCAGCGCGGACGCGTCGGGATGACCTACGGATATCCGGGCGGCGCGCGTCGACTACGCGAGCTCGGTGCGATTCTGGCGGGTGGGCGGCGACCGCAGCAAGCGCGAATAGATCTTCTGCTCGCGCTGGGTGCGGGCTATGGAGTCGAGCGAATTAGGGAGGTGCTGGAGAGCTAGCTGGCGCTAGCCGGCGATGGCCGGCTGCGAGCCTGGCGTTCTCATCTCCCAACGCTGAAAGCAGCGCCAGTCGAACTCGCGTGCGGCGCGCATTTGGTCGGGGAAGCCGAAGTAGTCGAGCCATCCCTCGAGCTCGGCGCGCCACCGGCAGCACCATCTGAAATCGAAATGACGGATGCCTTCCGTGGTCATGACCTCGAGCGTGCCGACGAAATCGGAGCAGCCAGCGCGGCCTTCGACGCGAATGCCCGTCACCGCGTAGTCGGGATGCTCGGCCAACAGCTGGCTGATGACGCGCAGGACCTTGACGTGCGGTGCATGATGCGGGGTGCTGATGGATGGCGCGCGTCCGGTGCGCTGAAAGGCGAGCACGTCACGCTTGAATTCGGTCGTTGCACGGGATCCGCGGAGCAGCGCGTCGAGTTCCATATCCTTTAAATATAAACGTTTGGCGCCCCATTCCCAACTCCAAGCACCGAAAACTGTCGTAGAAATCGCCCGCCGCCTGGAGGGCGCGGGCTTCGAGACTTGGTGCGTCGGTGGGGCTGTCCGGGACGCCCTTTTAGGGCACCCTCATTTGGACTGGGACCTGGCGACGGCCGCAACGCCGGCTGACGTCCGGCGGCTCTTCAAGCGTACGGTGCCCGTGGGGATCGAGTTCGGGACGGTCGGCGTGCTGGACGACGCTGGGGTCATGCATGAGGTGACCACCTTCCGTCGCGATGTGCAGACCGACGGGCGTCATGCGGTGGTCGAGTTCGGCGCCTCGCTCGACGACGATCTCGCGCGCCGCGATTTCACCATCAATGCGATAGCATATTCCCCGACGCGCGACACACTGCACGACCCATTCGGCGGACGTGCCGACATCGACCGCGCCATCGTCCGCGCCGTGGGCGATGCCGCCGAGCGAATGCGGGAGGATCGGTTACGTGCCCTACGCGCCATCCGATTTGCGTCGCGATTTGGCTTTGCCATCGACGGTGACACCTGGAAAGCGGTCCGTGCCAGCTCGCCGCACCTGGGCCGTCTCTCACCGGAACGAGTAAAGCAGGAGCTCGAGAAAACGATGCAGCAGGTCGACCGGCCTGGTCAGGCGATGGCGCTCTGGCGGGACAGCGGCGCGCTCGCAACGCTGATACCCGAGCTCGCTGACATCTCGGACCGCACTCTGCGTATGCTCGATGCGCTGCCGCGTGCGCGCGGAAAGGCAGACGATGCGCGCACGCGCGATCGCCTGACGGCGCTCTTCACCGATCTTTCGCCGCGCGATGCCGCGCGCGTCCTGCGCAAACTTCGCTTCTCGAATCAGCAGGTTGCGTGGGCAGAATCCGTCCTCCGCCCTTGGGCCGTTCTCCACGAGCCGATGTTGGCCGCGCTGGCTCAACGCGATCGTGTCTCCGATCCGCAGCTACGCGCCTGGGCGGCAGAGATCGGACGTGTACGCGTGCGGTATGTCTTTCGTCTGCTGGCGGCCGAGCGCAGTGCACGTGAGGCGTTGGGCGAGCGGATGCCGCCGGTGTCGGCGCTGGCCTCACTCTACCGGCGACTGACGCGCAGCGCCTTTCGCGATGCGCTAGAATTGGGAGATCTCGCGGTCAGCGGCGACGAGCTGCGGGCGGCTGGCATCGCGGCCGGGCCGGAGCTCGGGCGCATTCTGCGAGAGTTGCTCGCGCGCGTGATCGCCGATCCGTCGCTGAATACGCCCGACGCTTTACTCTCGCTGGCGCGTTCGCTGCACTCCGGGCAGGAACCGTTTATCGCTGGACGGTAGCACGCATGTTCTTTCGTGGACGACAACCCGAAACGTCGATCTGGAAGCGGTTCCGCACCTCGGCCGACGGTTTCTCGTTCGTAAAGGAGGAGGACTACTACGCGGCGCACGTCGTGGCGAACGCCGAGCGCGTCGTAGATCTCTTTCATTCGCTGCTGGAGCACATGCCGCCGGCCGTGGATGTTGCAATCGAAGACATGCGCACGGGGCGCAAATGGAAGGGCGAGAGCATGCCGCTCCCCGACGTGCGTGACGCCATTGCGCGCCTGCGCGTGCCGCTGGCGAGCGCGGGTGGTGTGGAGTTCGCGGTCTACACCAGCGAGGATCAGCTGACGCTGAATCCGGTGCTCGAACTGTTCATCTACGCGCGCGGCGACCATTGGCTGTACACGCTGCAAGGGAAGGGGCTCGAGGAGCGGCGAGCGGTTCGCACCAAGAGCTGGAAAGTGAGACGACAGGAATTTCCTTCGGCACCGGAGCTGGTGGAGGCACTGGCTGGAGTAGCGACGACGCTCGGACTCACGCCGGCATGAGATCGGAGATGGTCCTGTTCGCCCTCGCGGCGGCAGGTGCCAACATCCTGGGCGCGGCGGCCGTGACCTGGCGCGCGAAGTGGAGCGTGCGCGCGCTCGACACGATGGTGTCGTTGGCGGCGGGATTC
The DNA here is from genome assembly GCA_035253585.1 of Gemmatimonadaceae bacterium. GTDB lineage: Bacteria > Gemmatimonadota > Gemmatimonadetes > Gemmatimonadales > Gemmatimonadaceae > DATFBY01. Next base: position 18,612 of record DATFBY010000017.1, read on the forward strand.
ATGATCGGCGCGGTGCTGGTGGACATCTTTCCCGAAGCGATCGAGCGGGGAGGGAATCTGGCGGCCGTGGCGGCGGTGCTCGGTTACGTCATGGTACATCTCACGCAGCACACTTTGGCACCGCACTTCCATTTCGGCGAAGAGACGCACGACGTCTCGGAGATGGTGAGCGTCACCGCCCTCATCGGACTCCTACTACACACGTTCGTCGACGGCGTCGCCATCGCCAGCGGATTTCAAGTCAGCCGCTCGTTAGGCATCGTCGTGTTCGTCGCCATCCTGCTGCACAAGTTCCCCGAAGGACTGGCGATCTCGAGCCTGTTTCTGGCCGCCGGCGCGAGCCGGGCGCGGGCCCTCTACGCCGCGGCGTTGTTAGGCCTCGCCACCGTCCTGGGCGCGCTGCTCACGGACATGCTGGGCGTTCTTCGCACGTATGGCCTGGCGGTCTCGGCCGGCGTCACCCTCTACGTGGCGGCATCGAATCTGGTACCCGAGTTTCAAGCGAAGCATGGCTGGCGGCTTCAGATCGCCTTCTTCGCCGGGTGCGGCGTCTACTTTCTCGCGCGCTCGGCGGCGGGTCTCTGATGGGCGCGCGAAAATCGACTGCCCGGAAGAGCGCAGCGGAGCCCGAGCTTTTCGAGCCACCGGCGGAATCGCTCCCACTCGCGGCGCGCATGCGGCCACGCTCGCTCGAGGAGTTCGTCGGGCAGGACTCGATTCTCGCGCCGGGCCGCGCGCTACGCGATGCAATCGAGAAGGGCAGCGTACGCTCGATGATCTTTTGGGGACCGCCCGGATCGGGTAAGACAACGCTCGCGCTGCTCATCGCGGGCTACACCGACCGGGAGTTCGTGCCGTTTTCGGCGGTCACCGAGGGTGTTCCGCGCGTCCGTGAGATCATCGCCGAAGCAGCCGAAAGGCTTCGCACATCGGCTCGCGGGACCATTCTGTTCGTCGACGAGATTCATCGCCTCAACAAGGCGCAACAGGACGCGTTTCTGCCGCATGTGGAGCAGGGCACGATTACGCTGATCGGCGCGACGACTGAAAACCCGTCCTTCGAGATCAATGGCGCGCTCCTGTCGCGCACGCGTGTCTTCGTGCTCGAGCAGCTTTCGGTCGACGACATTGCCGGACTCGTCAGGCGCGCGTTGGAGGATGGGGAGCGCGGTCTCGGTGCCATGCGTTTGACCATCGACGACGACGCGCTCGTGTTGCTTGCCACCGAGGCCGACGGCGACGCGCGCCGCGCATTGAGCGCGCTCGAGGCAGCATCCGATCACGTGGGTGAAGGCGGCCGCATCGACGTAACGTCGATCCGTGACGCGCTTCAGATGCGCTATGCGCGGCACGACAAGAGTGGGGAGGAGCACTTCAATCTCCTCTCGGCGTATCACAAGTCGCTGCGCGGCAGCGATCCGCAGGGCGCGCTGTACTGGATGGCGCGAATGATCGAGGGGGGAGAGGATCCCATGACGATCTTTCGCCGCGCGATTGCCATGGCGGCCGAAGACGTTGGCCTTGCCGATCCGCAGGCGCTTCAGCTCGCCGTCGCGGCGCGTGATGCGTATCACATGCTCGGTCCACCGGAAGGCTATCTCCCGCTGGCCGAGATGACCATCTATCTGGCCACGGCGCCAAAGTCGAACAGCTCGAAGGTAGCACTCGGCGCCGCAATCGACGCGGCACGGGAATCGCCGGGCGAGCCGGTGCCGATGCACATCCGGAACGCGCCGACGCGCCTGATGAAGGAACTAGGGTATCACAAGGGGTACAAGTATGCGCATGACGCACCGGAGGCGTACTTGCCGCAGGAATACCTTCCGGAGCGGCTGCGAGAGCTGATGCTCTACCAGCCGGGACCGTTCGGCTTCGAGCGAGAGATCGCAAAACGGCTCGCCTGGTGGGCAGAGTTGAAACGAAAAGGTTCCGCGGGCGCGGAGTGAGCGCCCTGGTCCATTGTCAGGAGAACGTATGCGTAAACTCGTCTACATCGCGCTCGCGGTGTCGGTGGTCGGCGTGGCCGCATGCTCGACGCTCGGTCGTCAGGCATTCGTCGAGCCAGTGGTCACGTTCAAGGACGTGCAGGTGAAAGGGGTCGGGCTCACCGGCGGTTCGGTCGACGTCGTGCTGAACGTCTACAATCCGAATAACTTTCAGCTCGACGCGACGAAGCTGACATACGCGCTGCTGGTCGACACACTGCTCTTCGGATCGGGCGAGCTCGACTCTCGCTTCACGGTTCAGGAGAAGGACTCCACCGAAGTGCGGCTGCCGCTCGATTTTCGCTGGGCCGGTATGAATCAGGCAGCGCGAGAGATCATGAACACGGGCAGCGTGCCGTATCGAGTTCGCGGAGCGATCACGGTTGGGTCGGGAGTCGGCACGTTCACGATTCCCTACGATCGCACTGGCCGCTTCTCGACGTTGAGCGGAGCACGTTGATCCGCCGAACATCTCGGAGGGGAACATCGCGAGGGAGCTGATCTCGCTGAGCGCGCCGACGGAGCGGGTGATTCTCGTCGGCGCGCCGCCCAAGGGCAGGAATGCCAAGCGCGTACTGGCCGAGCACCTCGAGGAGCTGGGCCGCCTGGCGGATACGGCCGGCGCGGAAGTTCTTGGCGAGGTGACACAGCAGCTCGATCGGCCCGATCCGCGAACCTACCTCGGCAAAGGCAAGCTCGACGAGCTTCGGATGCGCACGTCCGAGCTCGGCGCCACGCTGATCATTTTCGACGATGAGCTCTCGCCCGCGCAGGGGCGCAACGTCGAGCTCGCGTTAGGCACCCGGGTGATGGACCGTGCCGAGCTCATTCTCGACATCTTTGCGACCCGCGCGCGTACGAGCGAGGCGAAGATGCAGGTCGAGCTGGCGCAGCTCGAGTATCTGCTTCCTCGCCTGACGAGAATGTGGACGCACCTCGAAAAGATGCGGGGCGGAATCGGGATGCGAGGTCCGGGTGAAACGCAGCTCGAGACTGATCGACGTCTGATCAATCATCGCATCAAGATGCTCAAGGAGCGGCTGGGCGAAGTTCAGAAGTCGCGCGAGATCCAGCGGCAGGCGCGGCGCGGGGAGTTCCGCGCGTCCCTCGTCGGCTACACCAACGCCGGGAAGTCCTCCATCCTTCGCGCGCTGGCGAGAGCGAACGACGTCTTCGTCGAGGATCGGCTGTTCGCCACGCTGGACCCCCTCACACGCGAAGTCGCGCTGAGTGAGCGCGAGCGAGCGTTGGTCACCGACACTGTGGGGTTCATCCGCAAGCTACCGCACGACCTGGTCGCCTCCTTCCGGGCCACGCTCGAAGAGGTAAAGGACGCCGATCTTCTATTACACGTGATCGACGCGAGCCATCCGGTATGGGAAGAGCAGCGCCGAGTCGTACTCGAGGTGCTGGACGAGCTCGGGGCCGCCGAGAAGCCGATGCTGTACGTCATGAACAAGATCGACGCTTTGAGCGACGAGGAGCTCCTGGCAATGCAGGAGCGGCTCGGCGAGCTTCTGCCGAACGCGGTCTATGTGAGTGCGGTGGTGGACGGCGGGTTGGATCCGCTGCGGCGCGCGTTGTTAGGCGCTGTACGGAAGCTTCGCCCGGAGACGGAAGTGCGCGTGCCCGTGTCCGACGGGAAGACGTTGGCCGAGGTCCATCGGCTGGGGGAGGTACTCGATCAGCGCAGCGAAGACGGCCTGATCGTGCTTCGGGCGAGACTGGACGCGGCGGCGGTCGGCAGGCTTCGCGCCAAGGGAGTGCTCGTCGGCGACTCTTAGGCGTGTAGCGGTCCTTTTCCTCGCGCTTCCTCGGTCAACAGCCGTTCGAGATACGATCGATATTCCGATGCCTTGAGCCCATCGACGAGATCGCGAAGCCCCGCGAGGTCGATGAATCCCTTGCGAAAGGCGATCTCCTCCGGACAGCCGATCTTCAAGCCTTGGCGCTTCTCCAGAGTTCTGACGAATTCGCTCGCTTCGAGCAGCGATTCCTGAGTGCCGGCGTCCAGCCAAGCCGTGCCTCGTCCGAAAACTCTGGCGGTGAGCTTCCGCTCGTTGAGATAGAGCTTGTTGAGATCGGTGATCTCGAGCTCGCCGCGCCCTGACGGTTTCAGTGAGCGCGCGCGTTCCGTGACGGTGCCGTCGTAGAAGTAGATGCCCGGCACCGCGTAGTTCGACTTCGGAGCTCGAGGCTTCTCTTCGAGACTCAGGACGCGGAACGAGTCATCGAATTCGACGACACCATAACGCTCGGGATCCGGTACATAGTACGCGAAGATCTGCGCGCCGCTCGTGAGCGTCGCACCGTCCTCCATCATCTGCGTCAAACCGGTCGCGTAGAGAATGTTGTCGCCGAGCGTCAAACAAACGGGCTCATCTCGGACGAAGTCGGCACCAATGAGGAACGCCTCGGCAAGCCCGCGAGGCTCCCGCTGCTCGGCATAGCTGATCGAGCATCCCCACTGCTTCCCGTCACCGAGCAGCCTGCGAAAGAGCGTGAGATCGTGCGGCGTGCTAATGAGCAGGATCTCGCGTATGCCGCCGAGCATCAGAGTGCTGAGCGGATAGTAGACCATGGGCTTGTCGTACACCGGCAGCAGCTGCTTGGAGATCACTTGCGTGAGCGGGTAGAGACGCGTTCCGAACCCGCCAGCGAGAATGATTCCTCGCATCAGCTTTGCTTGCCTGCGGGCGCGGACCGTGTGGGCGCGTCGGTTCTCGCCCAGCGGCTGATACGGTCTTCACTCTCCGTGTACGCGTTGGCGGCGGTAGCCGTCCACCACTGCGGGTTGGCTCGATACCAACCGATGGTCTCTCGAAGTCCATCCTCGAACGCGTGCGCCGGTCTCCAGCCAAGTTCCCGCGCTGCCTTGTCGAAGCTCACGCTATAGCGCCGGTCATGGCCCGGTCGATCCGCCACATGCCGGATCAGCGATTCGGATGCGCCAACCTCGGCGACAACCTGGCGAACCACCTGCAGGTTTTCGCGCTCGGCCCCGCCGCCGAAGTTGTACACGGCACCGCTGGCCCCGTCTTCCAGTGCTGCCAGAACGCCTCGACAGTGGTCTTCGACAAAGATCCAGTCGCGGCGTTGTTTGCCGTCGCCGTAGACTGGCAACGGAAGCTGGCGTAGCGCCGACGTGATCATCAGCGGAATGAGCTTCTCTGGATGTTGGTACGGGCCGTAATTGTTCGAGCAGCGCGTGATCACCACGTCCTGCGCATGCGTGTGATGAAATGCGAGGGCGAGTAGATCCGCGGCAGCCTTGCTCGCGCTATATGGTGATCGTGGTGCGAGCGGCGTCGACTCGGTGAAGCTCGGCTCATCGAGTGCCAACGACCCGTAGACTTCATCGGTGCTCATCTGCAGGTGGCGCACGCCGCCAGTTGCGGCAGCAGCCTCGAGCAAGACCAGCGTGCCCTCGACATTGGTTCGGAGGAACTGGCCGCTGTCATGGATGGAGCGGTCGACGTGTGACTCGGCCGCGCAGTGGATCACCGCGTCGAAACCTTCGCTCGCATACAGCTCGGCCACCAGCGAGCGATCCGCCACGTCGCCGCGCACGAACCGATAGTGCGGACCATCGCGCACATCGCCGAGGTTGGCCGCGTTGGCCGCGTAGGTCATCAAGTCCAGGTTGACGATGCGCCAGCTTGGACGATCGCGGCGTAGCAGCCGGATCAGGTTCGAACCGATGAACCCGCAGCCACCGGTGACGAGGATCTTCCGCGTGATGTGCGAGGTCATACCGTCGACGAGTGCCGGTTCTTCAGGCAGCGGGCCGCGCAACGACCAGCAGTGAGGTGCCGAAGGGCAGACGCGCACGCCTGCCAATGAACCGCGCCTCCTGCGTCAGTGCCCAGGTCATGATCTCGTTCAACCCGGGAACGACGCGAAGCTCCGACCCGGTCCGCTCGATTTTCTCCGCGTCCGTCAGAGCGCGTCGCGAGCCTCTCCGCGTCAGCCACATGATGGGAAGGAGCACCGTCATGAAGTCAGTTTGATATTCAATGCGAAACCCGGCTCGCTGGAGAACATCGGTGAGACTGCGCCGCGTGTATCGACGACAATGTCGAGCGACGTCGTCCGCGTAGCTCCAGAGCGAGGGGTGCGCGGGCACCGTCAGTACGAGATAGCCAGCCGGCTTGAGCAACCGAATCACGTGCCGGAGAATGCGCTCGTCATCGGGTATGTGCTCGAGGACGTCGAACATCCCGACGACGTCGAAGCCGGCGCGGATGGGAGGCGCTGCTACATCGGCAGCGATCAGCATTGCCCCGGTGCGCTGCCGTGCGTAGCGAAGACCTTCCACGTGCAGATCCATTCCGATCGTGGTGCCGCGCCGAAATAGGTGCGTGAGCATCCTTAGCACGACACCAGTTCCGCAGCCGATCTCCGCTACGCGGTAGTTCGGCTGGAGATTCCGCTCGATGCCGGTTAGAACGGCCGCCAAAATCGCATTTCGAGACTGGAACCAGAAGTGACGATCCTCGGCCGCGAAAAGGCGGCCGAAGAGCGTCGAGTCGAATCCGCCCTGATGCGACTGGGACTCATCGACTTGCATGGTACTCATCGGATCGAGGATCGAAGCGCTGCGGGAATTGCCGACGTTACGGCGTCGATGACGCGGTCCTGGTCTTCATCCGTCAGATCGGTGTACATGGGGAGTCGAAGCAGCCGGTCGCTCACCGATTCGGTGACGGGGCACATCCCCTCGAAGCCTCCGAGGCTGCGTCCCATCTCGGAGAGATGAAGCGGGAGGTAATGAAAGACGCTGTGAATGCTCCGCTCTCTCAAATAACCCATGAGATCCTGCCGCTGCTCCAGCGAAGGAAGCAGGACGTAGAACATGTGGTACGTCTGCTCGCAATGCTCGGGCACGTGCGGCAGTCGTACCTCGTTCGCCTCGGCCCAACCGCTGAGCGCATCGAAGTATCGAGTCCAAAGTTCGCGGCGTCGTCGCTGGATCTCTTCTCGACGTTCGAGCTGTGCATGCAAGACGGCTGCAAGCAGCTCGGCAGGAAGATAGCTGGAGCCCAGATCTACCCAGGAATACTTGTCGACCAGACCGCGAAAGAACCGACTGCGGTTCGTTCCCTTTTCGCGAATGATCTCGGCACGATCGATCAGTGACGAGTCGTTAAGGAGGAGCGCGCCGCCCTCGCCCGCGCTGAAGTTCTTCGTTTCGTGAAAGCTCTGCGCCGACATGGCGCCGAGGGTGCCGAGATTCCGCCCTCGATAACGTCCGAACAGCCCATGCGCATTGTCTTCCCAGATCGGTATCCCTCGCGGGCGCGTGATGTCGACGATCGCATCCATCTCGCACGCGACGCCGGCATAGTGAACGACCACGACCGCTCGGGTGCGAGGTGTGAGCACCTCTTCAAGACGTGATTCGTCGAGATTCAACGTGTCCGGGCGGATGTCGGCGAACACGACTTTGGCGCCCCGCAACGCGAACGCATTGGCCGTCGATACGAAGGTGAAGCTCGGAACGACGACTTCATCGCCGGCTTCGAGGTTGCCGAGCAGACCCATCATCTCGAGTGCGTGCGTGCACGAGGTCGTCAGCAGGCAGCGGCGAGTGCCCAGAGCGCGCTCGAGAAGCGCGCTGCACGCGCGCGTATAGGGGCCATCGCCGGACTGGTGCGCGTTGGCCAGCGCATCAAGCGCGGCCTGGCGCTCCTTGTCGGTGATCGATGGACGGTTGAAGGGGATCGGCTGCTGCGGCGCCCCTCGAGAACCGTTGGAGGATGATCCCGAATTCGTCATGCGGCGGTAGATTCGTTCTGCGGAAAGTAGCGTTGTGGGCGGAAGGGCGCGAGACATCTGTCGGATGCAGCTTGCCTCCGTTCAATTCTTTTTTCATCGAGACTGCCGACGCCGTGTCGAAGCGCGTAGCAATCGTCCAATCGAATTACGTTCCGTGGAAAGGCTACTTCGACATGATGAACCTGGTCGATGAGTTCATCCTGTTCGACGATGTGCAATACACCAGGAGGGATTGGCGAAACCGCAACTTGATCAAGACCGCCGCCGGATTGCATTGGCTGACGATTCCGGTCAACGTGAAGGGGAAGTACACACAGGCCGTTCGAGAAACGACGGTGAGCGAGCCGGACTGGGCGGCCAAACACTGGCAAACGTTGATCCATAACTATGGACGCGCTCCGCACTTCAAGTCTTTGGCCGCGGCGTTCGAGGCTCTCTACGCGTCGGCCGGCTCGATGGAATATCTGAGCCGGATCAATCGCTGCTTCCTGGAGACCGTCGCCGAGCTGCTCGGCATTCGCACCCGCCTGAGCTGGTCGATGGACTACGAGATCGTGGAGGGAAAGACCGAGCGCCTCCTGCACTTGTGTCGACAGGCCGGCGCGACCGAATATCTTTCCGGGCCGGCCGCGCGGGCATATCTCGACGAATCGCTGTTCGCGCGCGCCGGGATCAGTGTGCGCTTCATGAGCTATGACGATTATCCGGAATATCCTCAGCTGCACCCACCGTTCGAGCACGGCGTGAGCATCGTCGACCTGCTGTTCAACGTCGGACTCAATGCGCCGCGATACATGAAGAGCTTCCGATGAGCCTGTCGATCGTAGCGACTCTGTATCGATCGGCTGATACCGTGGAGCCGTTCTATACGAGGATGGCGGCCGCCGCCCAGAAGTTGGGTGAGCCGTATGAACTCGTGCTCGTGAACGATGGCTCACCCGACGACTCGCTGGCAATCGCGCTGCGAATCGCGAGCCGGGATCCGGCAGTGAAGATCGTCGACCTTTCGCGCAATTTCGGACACCATCGCGCAATGATGACCGGACTGGCGCACGCGTCAGGCGATCGAGTTTTCCTCATCGATTCCGACCTCGAGGAAGATCCGGAGCTTCTCGACGAGTTCGACAAGGAGATGAAACAGCGGGATGTGGATGTCGTATTCGGCGTACAGCGGAGAAGGAAAGGCGGAACGATCGAACGCGTGACCGGGTCGATGTTCTACACCATTTTCAACGCGCTGTCGACGCATCGCATACCGCCGAGCCTGCTCACCGTCCGCCTGATGAGTCGGCGATACGTCGATGCGCTCCTCGAGCATCGCGAGCGCGAGATCACCATCGGTGGCCTCTGGGCAATCACAGGCTTCGCTCAGCATCCGGTGGTCGTCACCAAGCATTCTCGCGGGACGACCAGCTATGATTTGCGCCGGAAGGTATGGCACCTGGTCGACTCGATTACCGCGTTCAGCAACAAGCCGCTGGTGATGATCTTCTATCTCGGCATTGCGATCTCGACGCTCGCCGGCGCGGCGGCGGCCCTGCTCATCGTTAGGCGCATCTTCTTTGGCGTGCTGTTGATGGGCTGGCCGTCGCTCATCGTGTCGGTGTGGCTGCTGGGGGGCATCACACTTCTCTGCCTCGGGATCATTGGCATTTACCTGTCGAAGATCTTCCTCGAAACCAAGCAGCGTCCGCCGAGCATCGTGCGGCAGGTGACTGGGGTTGGCCTCGGCGCCGCCGATGATCGTGCGACTCGTGATGCCGACCGCAAGTCGGGCGAGCGAGGGGGCGTGCGGCTGCGTGCCTGACGGATCGCGTACGGCCAGGAAGGAGGGCGAGCCTGACGCGTCCACGGCCGGTGGGGAAGACCACCTCGAGCTTCGCCTGGATGTCGCGCGGTACTATGCCGACAAGATCAACACCTTCGGCGCGAACCCTCGAGGCGTTGATTGGAACTCTCGAGAATCACAGGAGCTTCGATTCGAGCAGCTGTTGAGGCTCATTCCTGCTGGTGCAGCCGACTTTACCGTGCTCGACTACGGCTGCGGATATGGCGCATTGGTCGGGTCGCTCTCGCGCCGGTATGACCACTTTCGCTATCAGGGCTTCGACTTGGCTGACGCCATGATCGAGCGTGCGCGGGAGCTTCACGCCGGCGACCGGCGTTGCCGTTTCACGACCGATCCGGGTGAGATCGAGCAAGCGGACTACGTGATCGCCAGTGGCGTGCTCAATGTGAAGCTCCAGCACTCGGTGGAGGAATGGACGGCGTACTTCGCCACAACGCTTCAGGAGCTCGCGCGCCTGGCCACGCGCGGATTCGCGTTCAACGCCCTCACGTCGTACAGTGATCGCGAGCGTCAGCGGACCGACCTCTACTATGCGGATCCGCTGGTATGGTTCGATCACTGCAAACGTCGCTATTCCCGGTTCGTGACGTTGCTGCACGACTACGAGTTGTACGAGTTCACCATGCTGGTGACCCGCGACACCGATCGACGGCAATGAGGAAGCTGGTCATCTTCGGGCTCGGTGACATCGCCAAGCTCGCGCACTACTACTTCGATCAGGACAGCGATCACCGCGTCGTGGCCTTCACGGTGGATGCATCGCATCGGCGTACCGATGAGTTCTGCAGCCTTCCGGTCGTCTCCTTCGAGAGTGTTGCCACGATGTTCGCACCGCGCGATCACGACTTGTTCGTGGCGGTGAGCTATGCGCAGATGAATCGGCTGCGTGCCACAAAGTGTGATGAAGCAGCGCGAGCCGGGTACCGTCTGGCCACGTATACGAGCTCGCGCGCGACGGTCATGACGACTTTTGTGGCCGGCGAGAATTGCTTCATACTTGAAGGAGCCATCGTACAACCCTTCGCTCGGATAGGCCGAAACGTCACGATCTGGAGCGGCGCGCACGTCGGCCACGATTCTATCATAGAAGATCATTGCTTTCTCGCGCCTAACGTTGCCATCTCCGGCAATGTCCGCGTCCGCGAATACTCCTTTCTCGGCGTGAACTCCACCGTTCGCAATTCGGTGACGGTCGCACCCCGAACGCTCGTAGGCGCCGGCGCGGTCATTCTCGGCGACACTGACGAGGGTGGAGTGTATGCGGCGCCGCGCGCTCGACGGCTGTCGATGCGGAGTGAGGAGATAAGTCCCTGAGCTCTCCGAACGACAAGCGCGCCCTCGTGACGTCCGTGGTATTGGGTTGCTGTGGGCTCGCGCTGGCACTGCTCGGAACGTCTCGCTACGGGATAGGGAATAGTTCCGACGCACTCGCCTACATCTCGGCCGCGCAAAGCCTACGCAACGGCAACGGTCTCCAGCTGTACAACGGGCAGCCGTACCTCGGCTGGCCTCCGATCTACCCCATCGTCGTCGCCGCAGTCAGCACGCTAGGCATCGGCGCCGCCGCTGCCGCACGCGTTGTGAATGCGCTCGTGTTCGGCTTACTCATCTCCGTTGCCGTTCTATGGTCCAATCGGCTCAGGATGCCGCTGATTGCGAGCACGGTCGTGGGGCTGTTCGTGTTGTTCGCCGTTCCGATGCTCGATCTCTGGCGGATGGCCTACAGCGAGCTGCTCTTCGTCGCCACGATCGTTGGCTTCCTCTGGCTCATGACGCGCTGGCAGGAAACGGGGCGCTTTTCCTACCTCGTTTTCGCCGCGCTTTGCGCCGGAGCTGCGATCCTCACTCGATATGCGGGACTCGCCACGCTGCTCACTGGCGGGCTGCTGATCGTCTTGGACGCGTCGCGGCGCTGGCCGCGCCGATTTCTGTACGCGCTTGTCTTCGCGGCACTGACCCTCCTCACGACAGTGCCTTGGATAATTCGAAACGCAACGGTCGCTGGCGCGCCGACTGGCATCGATCCGGTGCGTTCGCCGGAGAGCGTAGGTCAGGTCATCGTCATGACGATCGATGTCGTTGGGAGCTGGTTCGCGCCTTCGCGCGTGCCCGCGATCGTCCGGCAAGTGTTCGCGGCATTGGCGCTAATCGCCCCAGTTCTCGTCCTGACGATCGCCGCATTCAGCGGGCGGCGATCGAATCGCGTCGCGTCCACGGCGAACGACCACGCCTCGATAATGTCGCTCAGTGCGTGGGTCGTGACCTACGTCGTGTTCCTCGTGACGTCGCGATCGATCACGTTCATCGACAGTGATCATTCGCGCCTCACCGCGCCGATCTACATCCCTCTGATACTCGTGATCGCGTGGGCGCTGGTGTCGGCGGCGCGAAATACGGTGAGTGTTCAATCGCGTCGGTTACACGCCGCGACGCTTTTTGCGGCACTGGTCGTTCTGCTCTGGCCAATCCGCTTCACGATCGGAGCTACCGAGCGGCTGGTCGCCAATGGCGCGGGCGGTTACGCGACGACGCGATGGCAATCTTCAGAGGTGCTCAGGTATCTCCGATCGAATCCGATTCGACAGCCGGTCTTCAGCAACGAGCCGCACGCGGTACACGCCATTGCGCGGCTGGACTCGGTGTATTCGCTCCCGGACCACGACCACGTCATGTCGCCAATCTCGGCCGATTCGGCGTTGCGGCGGCTGCGCGCGTCGCTGAGCGGTGATTCCTACGTCGTACTTTTCAACCGGCCGGAACTTGCGCGCAACGTGTACTCTGAAGGCGAAGTTGCCGCGGTGTTAGGCGCTACGCCTGTCGCACGCTTCAGCGACGGGAGCGTGTACCGTGTATCGCGCTCACGAGGGATGACTGACCAGGACGGGCGGGCGGTCCAGTAGGCCCAGCATCGTACTCGGCTCGGGCTCCAGCGCCAAGCGATTCTCCCATACTGCGCGAACGATCGCAATCGCTCCCTCCGGGCAGGACGATACGCAGTCCCCACATCGCGTGCAGCGATCCTGCTCGACGACCGCCAATGTCGGTTCGCCCTCGAGTCGAAGCGCGCCGGTCTTACACGTCTTCACGCATTTGCCGCAACCGGTGCAGCTCTCGAGCACGACCGGGGCGATCGTACAGTCGAAGCAGCGAGATGCCTCTTTCGCGCTCTCCGTGAGACCGCTCGTTGCCTCACCTGAGAACGGATCTGCCGGTACGCCGTCGAAGAGCGGCAGACTCATACGCTTCGTTGCGAGCGCGGTGGATGTCGGCTCCGAGCGCTCCTCGGCAACTTCGATCCACGCGCTGGCGATCGAGGGTCGTACTCGCGTGCCAGTGACCGATGCATGAATGCTCCAGGCCGCGCGCTTCCCATCGGCGATCGCGTGCGCGATCGAGCGGTGTCCGAATGCGCAAGCGCCGCCCGCCCACACGCGCGGACGTGACGTACGCAATGTTTCGGGGTCGACCGCGACGTAGCCACCATCGCTGCGATCGAGTCCAACGAGGAACGATGCGCGCGGCACTCGTCGCGCCGCCGTGACGATGCGCTGACAGCCGAGCACGATCACCGAATGCTGGTCTTCGCTCATGAGCTCCAGACCGGTGATCGTCTTGTCTTCGGTCGAACGCAGGATGCGCGACGGAGTCCATCCAACGTGGAATGAGACGCCGGCACGTCGAGCTGCCGAGAGCATGGCGAGCGAAGGAGTCGCGTTAGGCGACTCGAGCACGAGGTGAACGACGCGCCGCTCTCCGTCGACTTCCTCACGCGCCAGTGACATGGATGCATCGAGCGCCAGCGCACCCTCGCCGCACACGACCACGTTTTTCGCCGTCCGCAACTCGGCCGCGTCGAGATCGGAGGCGTCATGCACGCCGAACGTGTCGTCGTGCGGGAAGAGCGGCTGGGCGGGCCCGCTTGCCCCAATCGCCAGGAACACCGCGTCGAAGCCGTCGCCGAGGAGGCGATCGAGCGTGTCAGGTGAGTCGAGCGACTGGAGCGGCCTGATCTCGGCGCCAAAGGCGGCAATTGCCGCCGCCTCGGCCCTGATTGCGGCCGTTGGCACCCGTGCGGCCAGCAGCCGGCTGACGACGATTCCACCCACTTCGCCAAGTCGCTCGAAGATCACCGGTCGGTGCCCGAGCAGCGCCAGATCGTGCGCGCACGCCAAGCCCGTTACCCCTCCGCCGAGGATCGCCACTGACCGACCCGGCCGTAGCGGACGAGAGGGGTTGTCGACCGAACGGTGCACCAATGCCGCGACCGAGCGCGCGTCGTGTGGACTGGCGCAGGGCTCGGGCGACGACAGCAGCGTTGGAATGGCGAATCCGCTGGCGAAACGCTCGAGTGAACCGATAGCGACGGGGGCGCCAAACTTGCTTCGCCTGCACGCCGACTCGCACGGCGCATGACACCCGTGTCCGCAGGTGCTGGCGAAGGGGTTCGACGCGCGCGCGATCAGGAAAGCGCGCGGGTGATCACCGCTCCGAACGGCACGAGCGAGCGCGGGAACGTCGACGCCGAGCGGGCACCCCGCGCCGTGGGAACAGGGGAGCTGCGCGGCGAGTTGTTGAGGGCCAGGCGGTGGCGGATACGGCGCGGCTTGAGCGCTCACGGAAAGTGAGTTAAGTTCTGCGGGATACGGGCGTTAGCGCTCGCCGAAGATCGCCCGGCAGGAGACTCTCTGGGTCGCCTGACGGTGGCCGGTGACCCGGTACTTCGCTGAGTGGTCTCCACGACGGAAAGACTGTCGAGGACGCCTCGGGTTACTGGGCCGGCTTGCCTGACGTCGTGGTCGGCAACGGGTGCAATGACTTGGGTTTGCGCTACGTCAGCGCAAATCGAGCGGTAGCGTTGCCCGCCGAAGCCGGCGGTGCGGCGCAGAACGGCTGGAGATGAGCTTGGAACGCACCCTCAATTGGCTACTGCTCTATACAAAACCGCGCGCCGAGGCATGGGCGGATATCAACCTGCGAAAGCAGGGTTATGAGACGTTGCTCCCGTTGGTTCGATCGCGGTCGTCGTTCGCGCCGCTCTTTCCGCGCTACCTCTTCGTCGGACACGAAGACTCGCAGGCAACTCGCGCGCTTCGGAGCACGCACGGCATTCTCTACGTGGTGCACTGTGGTGATCGGCCAGCGCGCGTTCCACTCTCCGTCATTGCCGAAGTGCGCACTCGGATGGACGCGCGGGGTGTCGTCACCCTGGACGAGAGCCCGAAGCCCGATCCGCTTTTTGCCAAAGCGCAGCGTGAGCGCGTCCGCACCCTCGTGCGCCTCGCGCAAGCGGGGTTTCGCGTCGTCGCCTGAGCGCGTCTTCAGGAAGGATCCGGTAGTACTCCTCCCTCATCACCATCCCTCTCGAACTCGAGCTTTTCCATGAGCGCATTCTCTGCGCTGAACGACAAGATTGTTCGTCGCGATGTGACCTGCGGTGTGGTCGGCCTCGGATATGTCGGCTTGCCGCTCGCAATCGAGATGGCGAAGTCCAAGTTGCGCGTCATTGGCTTCGAGGTCTCGGAGCGCGTCGTCGAGATCGTGAATGGCGGTGACAGTCACATCAAGGACGTGACCGCCAGCGACGTCGCGCACCTTCGGCAGACGGGACGGCTCGAGGCGACAACCGACATGTCGCGGCTATCGGAATGCGACGTCATCTCGATCTGCGTTCCGACCCCGCTCGGGAAGACGAAAGATCCCGACATGTCGTTCGTGCAATCCGCTACGCAGGCGGTCGCCGAGTCGCTGCGTCCCGGGCAGCTGGTCGTGCTCGAGTCGACGACGTATCCCGGAACGACACGCGAAGTCCTGTTGCCGATTTTCGAGGCACGCGGACTGCGCGTGGGCGAAGATTTCTTCCTGTGCTTCTCGCCTGAGCGCGTCGATCCAGGGAATGCGCGGTGGCACACCCGGAACACACCGAAAGTGCTAGGCGGGATCACCGAGCGATGCACCACCCTCGGCGTCGAGGTTTACGAGCTGTTCATCGATCGAGTGATCCGCGTGAGCTCGCCGGAGGCGGCCGAGCTCACCAAGCTGCTCGAGAACACGTTCCGCATGATCAACATCGCGCTCGTAAACGAGATGGCGGTGATCTCCGACCGGTTGGGGGTCGATGTGTGGGAAGTGATCGACGCGGCCGCGACGAAACCGTTCGGATTCATGAAGTTCACACCGGGTCCCGGACTTGGCGGACATTGCATCCCGCTCGATCCGCACTACCTCGCGTGGAAGATGCGCACGCTGCATTACAAGACGCGGATGATCGAGCTGGCCGAGGACATCAACACCGAGATGCCGGCGTTTTGGGTCGGTAAGGTGCAGGATGCACTGAACGAGGCGGGGAAGGCGTTGAACGGCTCGAAGGTGCTCGTGTTAGGCGTCGCGTACAAGAAGGACATCGACGATCTGCGCGAGTCGCCCGCGCTCGAGATCATGGATCAGCTGGTGAAGAAAGGCGCTCAGGTGATGTATCACGATCCATACGTAGCGGAGATCCTGGAGGACGGCCACACGCCGGCGGGCGCGGTCGGCAAGTCCGTGCCGCTCACCGATCGTCTGCTGCACGACGTCGATGCGGTGCTCATCGTGACCGACCATTCGAGCATCGACTATCAGAACGTGCGACGACGCGCCCAAATCCTGATCGATTCGCGGAACGCCTCTACAGCGAAGGCGCCTGCACCGCGTCGGATCGAGCCGGTTCCCGCCGCCGTCGACGCCTAACGACGTGACGACACGAGCCGCGGTCGAGGCTGGGCCTCAGACTGCGCCGGAAGCGCACGCGCCGACGAGTGGACACGACCAGTCACCGACCGTCGTCATCGACGCGTCGGCGAACTGGCGCCGGTGGCTCCACGATCTCTACGTCTATCGCGGCGCGCTGCAAAGCTTGGCGTGGCGCAACATCCGCTCGCGCTACAAGCAAGCATGGCTGGGCATGTCCTGGGCGCTGCTGCAACCAGCCGTGCAGACCGGGGTCTTCACACTGCTGTTCGGCGTCATCGCGCGCGTTCCGTCGGGTGACGTTCCGTATCCGGTGTTTGCGCTGGCCGGCCTGCTGTCGTGGAACCTGTTTGCCAAGATCGTGAATGACGGTGCGATCTCCCTGGTGACGAATCAGCACATCATCGGGAAGCTGTTCTTTCCGCGCCTGTATCTCGTGCTGGCGAGCGGCGCTTCGGCCTTGATCGATGCGGCGGTCACCAGCGTGTTGCTCCTGACGGCAATGCTCGTGCTGGATGTTCCGATCGCCGCGTCAGCGTGGCTTGCAATTCCATTGCTGCTCGGCCTGCTGGTCTTCTGCTTTGGTTTCGCGGCGTTGCTCGCGGCAATCAACGCCCGCTGGCGCGACGTCCAGCATACGTTGCCCCTCTTGCTCCAGGTCGGGCTCTTCGTCACGCCCGTGCTGTATCGGAACACCTTCATCCCCGAGCGTTGGCGCTGGGTGTTGTTCTACAATCCCCTGACGGGATTCGTCGAGTCGCTGCGCGCAAGCGTGCTAGGGCTGCCGCTACCAGGCGCTGACGTGCTCGTTCCTTCGTTCGGCGTCGCGCTCGTTCTCGTGGTGCTCGGTGTGTGGTATTTCACGCGCACCGAGGCGACGATCGTCGACGTCGTATGAGCGCGCTCGCCGTTCGCGCTGAGCGGCTCTCCAAGCGCTATCGAATCGGCGCTCCGGGCAGGCCGACATGGTGGCGCCACTTTGGCTCGTCGCGCACCCCGCAGTCGCGCTTCATCGATGTCGAGGCTCTGCGAGATGTCAGCTTCAGCGTGGAAGAAGGCGAAGTGTTCGGGATCATTGGGCGAAACGGCGCCGGTAAGAGCACGCTGCTCAAGATCCTCTCACGCATCACCAGCCCGACGTCCGGGCGCGCGCTCATGCACGGGCGAGTCGCCAGTCTGCTGGAAGTCGGCACTGGATTCCACCCCGATCTCACTGGCCGCGAGAACATCTACCTCAACGGCATGTTGTTAGGCATGCCGAAGCGCGAGGTCGCGCGCGCCTTCGACGAGATCTGTGACTTCGCTGGCATTCACGAGTACATCGATACGCCCATCAAGCGATATTCGAGCGGGATGCAGCTGCGGCTCGCGTTTGCGGTGGCGGCGCACCTCGCGGCGGATACGATGATCGTCGACGAAGTGCTGGCCGTCGGCGACGCCGAGTTTCAGGCGAAGTGCACGCGCGCCATGCGCGCGGCGGCCGGCCGTGGCCGCACCACGTTGTTCGTCAGCCACAACATGGCGGCGGTCGAGAATCTTTGCGGTCGCGCATTGCTCCTCGAGCGTGGGACGGTGGCCAAGATCGGATCGGCGCCCGACGTCGTGGAAGCCTATCTCCGGAAGGGACCCGAGGTCGCCGACGGATTAATGGTTTTCGAGGCGACGCCCGACACGGCGGGGAACCGCGCCGCGCGCATCGTTCGCGCGAGCGTCGCGGGTCAGTCCTCGTCGTCGATCGTTCAGGGCGACGACATCGACATCGAGCTCGAGATCGAGCTGCGAGAGCGCGTGCGGCGCTTGCAGCTTCTCATTTGGCTCGCCACGGTCGAGGGCCAGCAGATCTGCGCCTTCAGCAACGGCGATACGCGGCAAGAGTGGGATCTATCGCCCGGGCGATACGTCGCGCGCGCACGCCTGTCCGACGTGCATCTGCTCCCACGGAGCTACACGCTCTCACTGCAGCTCATCGTGGACTGGGGCGCCGAGGTGCTCGACGACTGTCGCGATGCCCTGACGTTCTCCGTGCTTGGCCGCGACGTGCTGGGCACGGGCGTGCCACTGCTGTCGAATCGTGGTGTGACGTGGTTTCCCGCGACGTTCACCGTCGCGTCGGTGGACTCCGCCGCACTCACTGGATGACCACACGTCTACGGGCCGCCGCAGCCATCCTGCGTGGCGCCATGACGGCGATCAGGGACCCGCGAAAGCTGGCACGCCTCACGTGGACGTCGCCTGACGAGCGAGAGAGCGACTACGAGGCCGAGGCTCGCCGATTGATCGGTGGCGCGCCGCGAAGCGTTCCGATCGAGCGTGTCATGCCGCTCGACTCCGCACAGCTCGACGTGTTCTCTTTCCTCGACGACACGTCGACCGTTCTCGATCTCATGCTGCTTCGCGGGTTGCTCGCTCGATACGAACGCCCGCGCTATCTGGAGATCGGAACGTTTCGTGGGGAAAGCGCATTGGCCGCCGCCAGCGAAGGCGCTGAAGTGGTCACGATTTCCTTGCCTGACGAGGAGCTTCGTGCGCGCGGAGCGCACGAGTCGTGGATAGAAGCACACCGCACTTTCTCCCAGGGTCATCCCTCGATCCGTCACCTGCACGCCGACAGTCAGTCCGTCGATTTGGGCCCCTTCCAGAATTGGGCGGACGTGCTCTTCATCGACGGTGATCATGCGCGGCTGGCGGTCGAGCACGACACGCGACGATTCTGGCCAGTGCGCGCTCGAAACTCGGGCGTCGTG
>DATFBY010000018.1:0-34827 GCA_035253585.1 Gemmatimonadaceae bacterium
TCGCGGTGCGTGAAGGCGTGAAAGCGATCGTGGAAGGCGAAGTCTCGCGGATCGGCAGTGGATATTTGATCACCGCTCGCCTCGTATCGTCCGATGGCGAGGAGCTGGCATCATTCCGGGAATCGGCGCGCGATGCGGACGCGCTCATACCGGCGGTCGATGATCTCTCGAAGCGTCTTCGCGAAAAGATAGGCGAGTCGCTCAAGAGCGTGCATGACGCAAAACCGCTCGACCGTGTGACGACCTCATCCGTCGCGGCGCTTCGTAGCTACACGCAAGCAGTGCATGCGCTCGACGTCGAGGGAGACACCGAGCGCGGGCAAGCGCTGCTCGAGGACGCGATCGCCAAAGACACCAACTTCGCCATGGCGTACCGGAAGCTGGCGGTCAGCCTCAACAATCAGGGCCAGCGACTCGACCGCGCGGTGTCCGCGATGCGAAAGGCATTCGAGAAGCGCGATCGCTTGCCGGACGTCGAGCGGTATATGACGGAGGGCAGCTATTACACGGCCCGCGATCCGGATCGGGCCATCAGCGCCTACAATGCCCTGCTCGAGCTCCAGCCGACGAATCGGGCGGCGCTCAACAATCTGGCGCTCCTCTACTCATACCGCCGCGACTTCGCGCGGGCCGAAGAGACGCTGCAGCGGGCCGTTGCGGCAGACTCCGGCACCTTCAACGCCTACATCAACCTTGCGGATGCGAGGGTGCACGCAGGCAACACGGCGGGAGCGCGGCAGGTGGTGGAAGAGATTGCGACGCGATTTCCGCGCGTGCCCGTCACGGCCACCATGCGCGCCAACCTCATGTATCTCGACGGCCGCCTCGACAGCGCCGAGTCGACGCTGCGCGCGCATCTCGCGGCAAACCCCGGCAATCCCAGAGTCCGCACGGATGTCGCAGGAAGCCTGATGGCGCTCGCGCGAGCGCGCGGTCAGATCGCGAAGGGAAACGATTTCCGTCGGGACCTGGTAGCGGCTCAGCTCGAGCGCAACCAGCGCGGAGCGGCGCTAGTCACCGAGATCGGCCCCGCGTTCGACGAAGTGTGGTTCTACGATCGTCCCGAGCGGGCGCGGGAAAAGCTGGAACAGGTTGTCACGCGCATCCCCCTCAACACCATCCCACCTCTCGAGCGTCCGTATCTCCAATTGGGCGCTGTCTGGTCGATGGTGGGTCGGCCCGAGCGTGCGCGGCAGCTGCTATCCGAATTCGAGGCAGTGGTCGATACGTCGTTGCGGCGAGCAGTCGCTCCGCAGCTGCACGCACTGCGAGGATTCATCGCGTTGGGCGAGAGGCGTACCGCCGACGCATTGGCCGAGATGCTCGCGGCAGACGAAGGCCCGTGCGCGGCCTGCACCCTTCCCTATCTCGGTTTCGTGTACGATCAGGCGGGGAACGCCGACTCCAGCATCGCGGTGTACGAGCGCTACGTGGCGTCTAAAGACTTCGCTCGCCTGGCGCTCGACGGGAACTTTCTCGCGCACGCGCACCGGCGCCTGGGAGAGCTCTATGACGCGCGTGGCGACCGCGAGAAAGCGATCGAGCACTTCTCGCGCTTCATCGAACTGTGGAAGGACGCCGACCCCGCGCTGCAGCCGCGCGTCGAGGACGCGAAGCGTCGCTTAGAGCTGCTGCGACGGCAAGAAGGGTAGCGCGCTCACGCCGCGGTCCGCTGCATCGCCGTCCATCGAAGCGACCAACGGCGAGTCTCGTCAGGCGCCAACCAGTGCGCGCTTTGCCACGCTCCGATCGCTTCGCTGAGCGAATCCGGAGCGCCTATACACGGCTCGAAGCCGATGTTCATGTAGCGCGCTCGGCGCGGCCCCCATTCGCCCTTGTTGATCCAGAGCCCGAAGTTCGGAACTTCTCGCGTGTCGAACTCCACGTCGAGCCGCGCATCACGCTCGACGAGGGCCGCGCGGCCCGCCGTGAGATCGAGGAAGATCTTGCACGCGTAGCGACGTGCTACGGCGTCGGGGTGCGACAGGTCCGCTTCGCCGTGAGTCGTGCGCAGCCGTGGCCATCGCGCGTCGCTTCCCATGAGCGTGAGATCGATCCCGTGCTGCGCCGCGACGCGGAGTCGCGAGCCGGAGGGGAGCTCAATGTTGGTCTCGGCGGTGAGCGGCAGCAGTGGATGCGATGACCAAATGAAGGGGAGCTTCTCGGCGCCGGTGTTCTTCACCTGATAGTGCATGGTGACGACGCCATCCTTGGTGACGATCACTTCGCGCTCGAAGCGATAGGCCATCCGCCTCCCCTCCCACACCGTTCGTGCACGCGGTCCGTCGTCGTGTGTCTCGATACGAACGTCAGCGGGCTGCGACCACAGCTCGCCGTGGTCGGGGAGGTGCAGGCCGCCGTAACGCTTGATGTGGCCCGGGAGGTTGCAGGCGGCGACGGTCGGGAAGCACTCGTCGTATCCACCGCTGTCCCCGGTCTCCATGTACGACGCGCCGTCGACGGGCTCGGCGAACGAGATCTTGTCGTTCTGCCAGAGCCATTGTTTGCCGGCCATCTCCATCGCGGCGATCTTCCCGCCTAACGCGGGCACGATCACGACGCGCGATGTGCCACCCACGAGCTCGACGAATCCGAAACCTTGAGACGGCGTCGTATGGCGAGGCTTAGACTTTAAAAACATCGGCAATTCTGTGATGTGATGCGCGCTGCGCGAAAGCCATCGCGGATATGGCTTTCGCACATTTGCATTTCATTCAACGACGATATCTCTCGTGGCGAAGATGCGCCCTACCGCCTCGCCGATTTTGTTGTTTGGTGTGCTCGCGCCGGCCGTCAGCCCCACGCGCACGTCACCCTCGTCAGGCAGCCAATCCTTCGTTTCCTCCTCGGCCCCCGTCTTCAGCGACCGGTGCCGAATGGTGCCGCGCACCGGATCGATCTTGGTCGCGTCTTCCACGTGGTACGTCGTCACACGCTCGGCGCACAGAGCGGCCAGCGAGATGGTATTGCTCGAGTTGTAGCCGCCGATCACCACCATCACGTCCAGAGGCTCCGCCAGGAGCGCAAGGACCGCGTCCTGCCTGTCCTGCGTCGCGCTGCAGATGGTGTCGAACGAGCGAAAATTCTCGGCGCGATATGCCTCGCCGCGCGCGCGCTGCATTGCGCTGCCCACTTCCTCGGCGATCGCCAGCGACTCTCGCGCCAGCATCGTCGTCTGGTTGGCCACGCCAAGGCGCTGGAGATGCACGTCGGGATCGAAGCCGGGAGATCCGCGGTCGCCCAATCGCGCCATGAATGCGTCGCGTGTCGCCGTCCCCTCGATGTAGTCGCACACTAGCCGCGCTTCGCTCATGTCTCGCACGACGAGGTACGTGCCACCGGTGAAGCGATTCACCTGTGAAGCGGTCGCCCGAGTCTCCTCGTGATAATGCTTCCCGTGGATGAGCGCCGTGAATCCATCGCGAGCGTAGCTCTCCACGCGCTTCCAGACGTTGAGCACCGAGCCACAGGTGGTGTCGACCACGATGCAGCCGACGTCGCGCAGCGTCTCGAAGTCGTGTACCGTGACGCCGAACGCGGGAAGGATGACCACGTCATCGCTGGTCACGCCGGAGAAGTCGAACCCGTGCTCGCCGCGCGTCAGGATCTCGATCCCCATGTCGCGCAGCTTCCCGTTGACGTGCGGATTGTGGATGATCTCGCCGACCAGGACGATCCGCCGGTCGGGGAACTTGCTCCGCGTCTGGTAGGCGTACTCGACCGCGCGCTCCACCCCGTAGCAGAAGCCGAACTCGCGCGCCAGTCGCACCGTGACCCCGCCGGCGGCCAGGGTGAACTCCCGCTCCCGCAGGAGGTCGACCAGATGCCCCGTGTAGTCGGCGTCGAGTGTTTGCTGGACCTCGGCTTTGAGCCCGAAACCGCGGCGGTAGTAGGTGTTATCCGGCATTGAGGCGTAATCTAGCGTGGGACCGGGAGTTCGGGACTCGGGACTCGGCGCTCGGCCCTCGGCTCTCGGCGTTGTGGCGAGAAGGACTCAACCGCCACCAGCCGAGTGCCGAGGGCCGAGTGCCGAGTGCCGAGTCCCGATCCTGGCGTTCGGCTTGCGTTTCCGTAGGATTGCGCATGGCTGACGTACTCGATCTGGACTTCATCGCCCTTCAGTCCGCTCTCGCCGGTCAGTACTCGCTCGAGCGGGAGCTGGGACGTGGCGGGATGGGCGTCGTTTATTTGGCCCGGGAAGTCCAGCTGGACCGGCACGTCGCGCTCAAGGTCCTTCCGCCGTCGTTGGCCCAACGCGCCGACCTCCGCGAACGCTTCATGCGCGAGGCGCGGACCGCCGCCAAGCTCTCGCATCCGAACATCGTCCCAATCTTCCGCGTCGATGAGGTGCATGGCTTCGTCTTCTTCGCCATGGCCTACGTCGAGGGCGAGACGCTGAGCAGCCGGGTGCGCACGAAGGGGCCGCTGCCGGTCGCCGCCGCCACTCGGATGATCCAGGAAGTCGCCTGGGCGCTCGCCTACGCGCACGCGCGCGGCGTCGTGCACCGCGATGTGAAGCCCGACAACATCCTCCTCGAGCACGGCAGCGGGCGCGCAATGGTCACCGACTTCGGCATCGCGCAGGTGGCCGAGGCGTCGCAGCTCACCGAGGTCGGACAGGTGATGGGGACCGCGCACTTCATGAGCCCCGAGCAGGCCGCCGGCGAGCAGATCGACGGCCGAAGCGACCTGTACTCGTTAGGCATCGTGGCACACTTCGCGCTCTCGGGGAAGCTCCCCTTCGACGGGCCTACCGTGCAGTCGATTCTCGCCAAGCACCTGACACAACCGCCGCCGTCGCTGGCCGCCGTGAGCGCGACGATTCCACGGCCACTGGCGCACGCGGTCGATCGCACGCTGTCGAAGGAGCGTGAGCGGCGCTACGCGAGCGGCGAAGCGCTGGCGGATGCGCTGGCAAGCGCGCAGGGAAAGCGGCGCGACATTCCCGCCGCGCTCCGAATCTGGCTACAGCGCGGGCGCGTGCTCCGCGTGCTGATCATCATCTGGGAGTTCTTCTGCTCGATCGAGCTGCTGCTCGATTTTTCTCCCAACGACATCATCGGCTTTCTGGCGCCGCTCGTTCTGTACGTACTCTTCGAGCTCTACCATCTGCGGCGGCTCTTCGTCGCGGGCTACGATCTGACCGACGTGCGCGCCGCGTTGCGCGAGCACATCGAGAATCGCCGGGAAGAGCTTGCGTTCGAGTACAGCGAGCAGCCGCGGTTGACCGAGCGTGTGATCCGCTACGCCACCTTTGCCGCGCTTGCCACGGCCGTGGCGAGCGGGACGGGCAGCCTCGTTCTCTTGGACCGACTCGACTGGACGACGACCGCGATCACCTTCGGAATTTCCATCGCCGTCACCACCTTCGGCGCGATCGTCGGGTTCGTCACGCGCCGGAAGAAGCACGATCTCCTGGATGAAGCGCGAGCGAAGCTGTGGGAGAGCAAGCTCGGTGAGCGCATTGCGCGACTCGCGAGCTGGAGGGTGAGGCGCCGCGCCGCGACACCGACCACGCACCGTCCGACCGAAGTCGTGATCGGTATGGCCGCCGTCGATCTCTTTCGCGCACTCCCCAAGCCGATGCAGAAGCAGCTCGGCGATCTTCCCGATCTGCTCGAAAAGCTGGAGCGCGACGCCCGCCACATGCGCCGTCGCAGCGAGGAGCTCGGCGCGCAGCTCGACGCACTCTCGGGTCCCCAGTCGACACCATCGTCCACACTCGGCGATCAAACGGTGCTCGCCGAACGTCGAGAGCACGTTGCCGCCGAGCTTCGCGTCGCGCGCGATTCGGCGTCGCGTCGCCTGGCGAGCACCGTGGCGGCGCTCGAGAACATCCGCCTCGATCTCCTGCGTCTGCAGGCCGGAGCCGGGAGTCTCGAGAGTTTGACCGTCGTCATCGACGCGGCGCGGCGCGTGGGAACCGCGGTGGATGACGCGATCTCTAGTCGCGAGGAGACGGAGCGTCTCCTCGCCCCTGAAGACTCGCCGCCGGAAGGGCAGCCGGCGGCGAGCAGCTCACGCTGATCCGCTGAGCGGCATCGCATGAGCCCCGAGGGCTCGGAGCCTCCACCACCCCTGTTGCGTCCGCCGGCGTTGGTGAAGGGCGACAGCATCGGCGTCGTCGCGCCGTCGTACGCACCGCGACCGGGCTATTTGATCCGCGGTGCGCGCGCATTCGAGCGCGCTGGGTTCAACGTGATCTTCGATCCCGAGATCGAGATCTTCCGCCGCTTCAAGCGCACCGAGGATGAGCGGCGCGCCGAGAACTTCATGGGAATCTGGCTCGACCCGAGAGTCAAGGCGGTGATCGGCGGCACGGGTGGCTACGGCGCGGTGCGTATGCTTCCCTATCTCGAGCCGGAGATCTTTCGTCGCAACCCGAAGCCGTTCGTCGGCTATTCCGACATCACCGCGCTCCACTTGTGGCTCATGCGGCGCGCCGGTCTGCGAGTCTTTCACGGCCCGACGGTGGACGACCTCATCCCGAGCATGCGCGACCCCACCACCGGCTCACTGCTCGCCGCGCTCACGACGCCGCATCCGACGACGCGCATTGGCAGAGGGATCGCACGCAGCGTGCGGCCGGGTCGGGCGACCGGTCGTCTCGTCGGCGGGAATCTCTCGCTGGTGCAGCAGACGATCGGCACGCCATACGAGATCGACACGCGCGATGCGATCCTGTTCCTGGAGGAGACGCGCGACCCAATGTCCTTCATCGACGAGCGTCTCGTACACCTGCGGGCCGCTGGACTGATGCGGAACGTGAAAGGCGTCGTCTTCGGCCAGCTCTCCATCGACCGCTCGGAGGAGAACGAGTTCGAGGATTTCCTTCTCGATCTCGTCTCCGACCTCGACGTCCCGATCCTCACCGATTTTCCGGCGGGCCACGAGGTGCCCAACCTGACGCTCCCGTTAGGCACTGAAGTCGAGCTGGTGGCCGAAGACGAGACTGGATATCTCATCTACAAAGAAGACGCCCTGCTCCTGGACTAGTGCAAATGCGCGAAACCGATCGCTGCTACATGATTGCATCGCACATCGGCAAGCAGCACGTGCGTTGCGCGATGCTGGTGCTCTTTCTCGCCGCTTGCTCCCCCAAGCCAAATCTTCAACCCCGGGTTGACGCGATGGATCGCGCGGCCGAGTCGTACGTCAAGCTCGTGCTGGCCGTCGGCCGGCACGATGCCGATTACGTCGACGCCTACTATGGCCCACCGGCGTGGAAAGCCGCGGCCGACTCCGTGAAGCGGCCGCTGTCCGACATTCGCGCGGAAGCGGCCAACCTCATTGCCTCACTCGAGGCGCAGCCCCCAGCCTCGAGTGCCGAAGAGCTGGTTCAGCTACGTCATCGCTTTCTCGTTAGGCAGCTCCAGGCACTTGTCGCGCGCGTCGACATGCTCGGTGGTAAGCGTCTTTCCTTCGACGAAGAGTCCCAGGCGCTGTACGACGCCATCGCCCCAACGAACGACGAAGCGTACTTCCAACGCATCCTCGATCGCCTGGACGCTGCCCTTCCCGGCACCGGGTCGCTCACCGACCGGTACGACGAGTTCCGCAAGGGCTTCATCATCCCGGCCGCGCGGCTCGATACCGTGTTCACCGCGGCAATCGCCGCCTGCAAAGAGCGAACTGCTCAGCACATCGCTCTCCCGCCGGGCGAGAGCTTCACCGTCGAGTACGTCACCGGTAAGTCGTGGAGCGGCTACAACTGGTATCAAGGCGATCACCGCAGTCTGATCCAGGTGAACACCGACCTGCCCATATACATCGACCGCGCTCTCGACCTCGCCTGCCACGAAGGCTACCCAGGTCATCACGTGTACAACGCGCTACTCGAGCATCGTCTCGTTAGGCAGCGCGGCTGGGTGGAGTACACGGTATATCCGCTATTCAGCCCCATGTCGCTCATCGCCGAGGGGAGCGCGAATTACGGCGTCGACCTCGCGTTTCCAGGCGAGGAGCGGGTGCGCTTCGAGAGCGCCAAGCTCTTTCCCTTGGCGGGGCTCGATGGATCCCGTGCCGATGAGTACTACCGCGTGAAGGCGCTGGCCGACCAGCTCGCCTACGCGGGAAACGAAGCGGCGCGGCGCTACCTCGACGGAAAGATCGACGCCAAGGCGGCGGCGGAGTGGCTCACACGCTTTGCCATGTATTCACCGGCGAGAGCGCAGCAGAGGGTCCGCTTCATCGACCAGTATCGGAGCTACGTGATCAATTACAACCTCGGCCAGGATCTGGTGAAGGCGTACGTCGAGAAGACGGCAGGCGCCGATCAGAAGAAGCGGTGGGAGGTTTTTACCCAGCTGCTTTCGTCTCCGCGCCTAGCCTCCGCCTTGCGGTAGCTGCTGCGGCGCTTGCGGCGGGAGCTCCGAGAGGTGCTCCTGGATGATCACCCAGCGTCCGCCGCGCTTCACGAACAGCGCAGTCCACGCGCCGCCAACCGTATGCGGTTGCCCGGCCGGTGTTCGGTGTGGAATGCTATAGGTCCACGTCGCTACCGCGGAGGAAGGCGTCAGGACGTCCACGTACACCTTCCCCCACTCCAGCCGCGGGCTATGCATGTTCTGGCCTGTGCTCTCCCAGAAATAACGCAGCTCTCGCTCGAGCGAATCCCGCGACGCGATGATCCGCCCCGCCGCGGCGGACACGATTCGTCCCGTATCGGGATAGAGACTCATGAGGCGACGCAGGACATCGGGGCGCGAGAAGTCGTAGGCCTGCGATACTGTCTGCCGGATCGTGTCGGCAATCGCTGCCCGCTCGGCGGCGGTCGTCCGCGCCGAAGCCTTGTCACATCCCACGACGCCGAGCGCCGGCAGGAGGATCAGCGCTGCCATGACCGAGACATGAGCGTGTTTCATGGATTTCGCGCGATGCATGCGTAAGTGTGCGTGCGCCAAGGGCAACGGCCGCGCCAGGCCTCCCCGGCCGACGTTTCGCCCCCAGGATAATTGCTGTCTCTGGCCGGGGACAGCGCACGTCGCCGGCAGTGGACATGAAATTGATACAGAGGGAGTTGAGCCGCGTCTCGCGGGGCCGAAGGATGGCGCGCACTCTGCCTTCGCAACTCGCCTTTTAGGACAGTACTTCAGTACCCTTCGAGAATCGGAGGACGGGTGCGGACCATATTCAAGCTCACGATGCTTCCCTTCGCCGTGCTGGCGATCGGCTGCGCGAAAGACGCGCCGGAAACGGGCACGGAGCTGAGCGCGGATCTCAAGAAAGAGCTCGAGTTGGCTTCCTCGGCCGGACTCGATCTGGCGTCATCGCAATCGGCGGGCGCGCAGCAAGTTGTGTCGTCGATCGAGGCGAACGTCTCGGCGCCAGTAAAGCGCGCCAAGGCGCCACGTCGCGCAGCGCGTCCCAAGGTCGCGCCGATCCCCGAAGAAGAGCAAGCGCCCGAGCCGCAGGAAGCGGTCGCGCCGGAGCCTGAGCCCGAAGCGCCGGTGGAAGTCGCCTCCGTTGCCGAAGCGCCGGTTCTGGCGCCTCGCCCGAGCGCGCCTCCGGTCGTTCGCGGCGGCGGTGCCGAATACCCCGGAGCGGGTGCGGGTGACGGCGGGTGGGGTGGAGTGATCCCGGTAATTCGCGGTGGCTCGGCAGGCATCGACCACTGCGAGCGCCACGGCACGCCACGGCGCGGCCGGGGCGGCTTGATCGACGCCGCGATCGGGACCGGCATCAACATCATGGTCAACAATCGCGGTCCGCGGATCGGCATCAATCCGACCTTCCCGCGCTGATCGCCGCAAGTCCGACGTAGGAATGTGGACGGCCGCCTGAAATCAGGCGGCCGTTCGCGTTTCTTGCATGGAATATTCTTCAGCGCTTCGACAACCGTTCTTCCAGACGATCGTTGCACCGGATGTCCCACGAACCGAACCGCTACTTCGAGCTCCGACGCTCCTCGATTCAAGGACGCGGCGCTTTCGCGCTGCGCAAGATTCGCAAAGGGACCCGCATCATCGAGTATACGGGCGAGCGCATCTCGAACGACGAGGCCGATCGCCGCTACGATGATGACTCAATGGCGCGCCACCACACCTATCTCTTCACCCTCGACGAAGACACGTGCATCGACGGCGCGGTCGGCGGCAGCGCGGCATCGTACATCAACCATTCGTGCGATCCGAACTGTGAGGCGGTGATCGAAGATGGCCGCATCTTCATCGAGGCGATTCGCACGATCTGGCCGGGCGAGGAGATTCACTACGACTACAAGTACGAGCGGGAAGTCGATGGTGATGTGCTCGAGCCGTCGCAGTACCCCTGCCACTGCGGCAGCGATCGTTGCCGTGGCACGATCCTCCTGCCGGAGAAGAAGAAGCGCCCGAAGCGACGCAGCAAGAAGAAAACGCGCCGCTAACTACGCGGCGCGTCTCGCCTCTTCGCATGCCATCGTATACGGCTCCAACGCCGTCACCACCTCCGGCGGCAGCTCGCGCTTCTTCAGATCCTTCCTCCCGACGCACACCAGCACCTGATACGCCGAGGCGATGAGCGAGCCGTCGGCCGCGTTCATCACATCGAAGTTGATGGTGAGCGATGTGCGCCCCATGTGACTGAAGTAGGTGACGACCTTGAGGCGGTCGTCGAGCAGCGCCGGCTTGTGAAACTCGGTGTGCATGACTTTTCGCGGCAGCCACATGTCGTAGCGCTCGAACATCTCGCGAAATGGAAGCCCCGCCGCGCGGAAGATCTCCGTCTCCGCCAGCTCGTAGAACCGAATGTAGGCGCCATAGCAGATGATGCCCGCAAGGTCGACGTCACCCCAGCGCACGTATTCCGAGATCACGAAGGGCTGCTTCGCGCTCGTGGCCATCAGCGCTTGACCACGACGTCGGCGGTGCCGCGCGTGCGCTCCCATTCGAGCGCTAGCGTCGCGCGATCTTCCCCCGAGGGCTCGAGCGAGATGTCGAAGCGTTCCACCGGCTCAGTCGTCGACGACACTTTGAGTGGGATGCGCACGAGATCCATCTCGGGATGATATTCCGTGCCCCACTGCCCGACTTGCTTGTTCACGATCAACTGCCAACTCACACTTCCATCGGCCGCGCGCTCGGGAATCGAATAAAGCGTGTAGCGCCCTTTGGGAACGCTTATGCCATTGATGACGACGTCGGTCGTCGTCACGAACGATGTGGCGGCGTTAGCGCCGGTGCGCCACACCTGCCCGAATGGTACCAGTCCGCCGAAGATCGTACGCCCGCGCATTGCCGGGCTGCTGTACCGGATCTGCACGGTGTCGCCGGCAATGACCGCACTCGCCGAGTCGGCGGGGCTGAGCGGCGCTGCCGATGGCGACGCCGGAGCGCGCGTGCTGTCGACCGTGCCCGTCGCGGGGCTGGGAGATCCATTCCCTTGAGGAGACTTGGCGCACGCCGCCATGAGCGCCAAGGAAAAGAAAAAAACGACTCGCTTCATTGTCCTGCACCATGCGGTTGAACGATTGGTTTGGTCTCGGCGCCCGCGCCCGCGTCTCCCTCCGCGCCCCAGAGCTGCGCCACGAGGAAAGGCGCGAGTGCGTACGTGATCAACGACTCGTACGCGCGCTGCCGATCGATGAGTCCTGCTGTGAGAATACCCACGGCACCCTGTCCGCGTTTCGTGTCGTGGAGGCCGGTCACCGAATCCATGGCGTGGCCCAGCTCAGTGCCGGCTCGGACGGCGTCCGCCACCGCGGGCGGAAGCGGCATCGCCAGCGATCCTCCAGTTCCCACACGTCCATCGGCCGAAACGACGACCGCCCAGGCGCAGGTTCGCATGCCGCCATCGCTCTGCTCGACGACGCCACCCTCGACGCCGACGCCGAGGTCCGCGCCGAGTCGCTCTCGCGCCGCCGCGGCGCGCGTGCGCGCCCCGCGGATCGTCTCCTCATCTCCATGCGGTTGATCCGGCACGCCTGACGCGACGGCGATTCCGTCGACGCTGGCATCCGGAGCGATGCGCGAAATGACGGCGCGCACCGCTGCGATTTTGACTGGATTAGTGGAACCGACTGCGACGGAGCGTATGGCGGCGGAGCCGGTGAAGCCGCGAGACACGATGCGTTATCGCCAATGAGATGAGACGTCGCTAATCTCGGATGCACGAGAGTGGCGCGCCAGGCGAGTGATCGCCGGCGTCGTGTGACGATGTCATCGCTTGTGGTCGAGCGTGTCAAGATCCACGACCGGGTGAATTTCGTGCCACGCCGAGGCGCCGCGAGCGACCTTGCTTCGCGCGCCGACGTGGGATACTCTTGTCTCCCATCTCACGGCAGCTCCATTCATGCCTCCCCTACACGCCACTCATCAAACGCCGCCGTTCGTGTTCGTTGGTGAGCGTCTGTGGCTGGACTTCGTCAACACCGACGATGTTCGCCGCGGAACGCGAGTGGATGCGCTGCGCGACTTCGACGCGCTCGTGCAGTGGATGGAAGCCGCCGGTGTCTTCGACGCCGAGCGCTCGGGCGGTATTCGTCGTCGTGCGCAGCAGCAGCCCGCCGGCGCCAGCGCGGCGCTGGCCGACTCGCGGCGCATCCGCGCGTCGTTGCGTGCGCTCGCCGAGCGCGGGGCGATGATTCCGGACGTGCGCCTCGACGCCCTGGCCGAAATCAATCGTGTCCTCGGGCGGAGCGCCGGCACGCGACGCGTGGAGGTTCGCGCTGACGGCTCCTTCGCTCGGAGCTTCGTTCCGGTCGGTGACGCGTTCGCCGGGCTCATGATCCCGATCGTGGAGTCCGCCGCCGACGCGCTGGTGTTGGCCGAGTTGACGCGAGTCCGACGCTGCGCCGATCCGCGCTGTCTGCGCGTCTTCTTCGACAGCACGAAGAATGGGCGCCGCCGCTGGTGCGATATGGCGACGTGCGGCAACCGCGCCAAAGCAGCGCGTCATCGCCGCAAGCTCGCCATGGCGACGTCGAGAGACAGAGAGCGAGAACGGGAACGGTACAATACGCCGGTCGTGGTGGAGCGGGCGGATTTGGTGAGTCACGCGTAGGAGCGGGACTCGGGACTCGGACTGAACACAAGGAAGCGCCGGTCGGCACAGCCGACCGGCGCATTATTTTCCCTGCCGAGTCCCGAGTCCCGACACCCGCTCTTACGCCGCACTCCTCTTGATGTACCCCATCTCGTACGCATAATCGCGGAGCTTCTTCTGCAGGATCCGCCGTCCGCGGAAGAGGCGCGACTTCACCGTACCCTCGGGGATGTCGAGGATCTGCGCGATCTCCGCGTAGCGAAGACCCTGCACGTCGCTCAGCACCACCGCCGTGCGATACTCGTCAGGCAGCGCGTCGATCGCGTTCGTCACCTCGTCGTCCACCAGCGAATCGTAGTACCGCTCCTCGGGATCCTCCTCGTCGCGCACATCCAGCGCCGACCAGCTGTCCGGATCCTCCGGGAGCTGCACTTCGCGCGCGTCGATCCGGCGCTTCCGGCTGACGAACGCGTGATAGAGAATCGTGAATAGCCAGGCGCGAATGTTCGTGCCGAGGTGATACTGCTCCCAACGGTCGAGCGCGCGGAGCATCGTGTCGGAAACCAGGTCCTCCGCGTCGTCCCGCGAGTGCGTGAGCTTGAGCGCAAAGCTATAGAGCGCATCCAAATGTACGAGCGCCTCGGCCTCGAACTCCTGGCGGCGGGCAAGCCGATCGTCTTCGGCGCGCTCGGGGGATGTTGGGGTGATCGCGGCGAACGTGCCGCTCACCGGAAATTCAGCCGTCGTGGTGCCCATTGTCTTCTTCCTCCACAACCCACGCCTACCAGCCTGCGATTTTCCGCGATGCTACGCCCTATGCGACATCGCGCCTTCCTGTACGTGCAAACCAATGAATCGCTTCAAATCCTCGGCAATCCCCTCCATGACGCTGATCTCACGCTTGACCCGTGACATGAGAAGCGCGCCCTCGAGCGTGGCGATGACGAAGCGAGCCATGCGCGCGCCGTCGAACCCGTCGCGCATCCGCGGCCGCACTTCCCACAGCAACGACTCGATGTGCTCTGCCCACCGCTCGAAGAGCGCCTCGACGCGCGCGCGGAACGACTCGTTCTCTTCCGCCATCTCCACGGTGAACCCCCCGATACACGGCGTGCCCTGACACCCTTGCTCCGCATGACTCTCCACCACCGTGTCGATGAAGACGTTCAGCCGCTCCAGCGGATCGAGCATCGGGTCCCGCAAGACAGCCAATCCACGCTCGGCGAACGTCTCGAACTGGCGGTTCAACACCGCATGGCCGAGCTCTTCCTTCGACTTGAAGTAGTGATAGAAATGCGCTTTCCCGCAGAGCCCCGCGTCTTTGATCACATCCTCGACGGAGGTCTGCTGGTATCCACGCCGGTTGATGAGACTGGTCGCGGATTCGATGATCTGGGCACGACGATCGCGCATGAGAGAGATATTAGGACTGGCCAGTCCAAGTGTCAAGTCTGGACTTTGTAACACGCAAGCAACGCAATACCATGTGTTTACCTGCTAGGGCGGCATAGGACCACGCCAGTTCTATGCCGAATACTGGACCGGAAGGTCCACTCTCGCATAAACTTGACGGCATGCTGACGCCTGTCGAAGTCACCCGCACCTACCTCGAGCTGAGCGCCCCCCATCAGCTCCGGCCGGTACCGAGCCCCGACCCAACGCTCCGGCTCGAGCACGCGGCCGACTGCGCACCCGCACTCTACCGGCGGCTCTACCGCGATGTCGGAGAGCGGTACCACTGGCGGGACCGCGCCGAGTGGTCGGACGACCAGATTCGCACGCATCTCGCGCGCGCCGAGATCTCGGTCTGGGTGCTGTATCGAGGGCAGGCGCCGGCGGGATGGTTCGAGCTCGCGCGCCACGACGATGCGTCGGTCGAAATCGCCTACTTCGGACTGCTCCCCGAGTTCACCGGCGCGGGGCTCGGCAAGCACATGCTCTCGCTCGCCGCGGAGGAAGCATGGCGCCTCACCCACACTCGCGTGTGGCTCCACACCTGCACGCTCGACTCACCGGCAGCGCTGCCTAACTACCTGGCGCGCGGCTTCAGGCCCTTTCGCCAAGAGCGGTACACGGTGAGCGTCGAGCGCGGCGACGCCGGCGCCTAACGATCGTCGCCGAGCTTCTCCACTGCCTCGGCCCGCATCTTGGCACGCGGATGACGAGCGATGATCTCGCGCAGAATCTCGCGCGCGGCACCGGACTGGATTTCCCCAAGCGTCTCGATCGCCTCCGATTGCACGCGCTCGGACGAATCCTCGAACGCCGTTCGGCGCAACAGCGGCAACACAACGCGCTCGGGCTTCGACGCCAGGCTCTCCACCGCCTCGGCTCGCACCTCGCTCCGCCCATGGGTGCGCACGATCTTCTCCAGTTGGGCCATGCCGCGAGCGCCGTCCAGATCGCCGAGGGTTTCGGCGACCTCTCGGAGGACGTCGATCTCGTTGTCGGAAAACGCGAGCTCCTCGAGGATCGCCTCGACGCGCGAGTCGTCCAGCTCTCCGATGGCCTCGGCGGCCTCCAGGCGAACGTCCACGGCCGAGGCCGTTCTGACCAGCTTCACGAGCGAGTCGGCCGCGTCGCCGCGCCGAAGCATGCCGATCGTCTCGGCGGCTTCCTCCCGCAGGTTCGGCGAGCGGTCCTCGCGCGCGAGCTGTGCGAGCAAGCGGATCGACTCGTCGCCGTCGTGGAAGCCAAGCCCTTCGATCGCTTGCTCCCGTACGTCGTCAGACGCGTTGCTTCCGATCACCTGCTCGAGGAACGGTATCACCAGACCTTCCGTGTCGTGGATCGCGATCCCCCCGACGAGGGTCTCGCGGATTCTGTCGCCCGACGCACGCTCGAAGAGCGAGCGCAAGTGCGGAACGCTCTCGGCATCGCTCACCGTGCCAAGCCAGAACAACGGACGCGACTCGAGCTGCATGTTGAATCTGGTCGAGCGGACGCGAACACGGCGCGGCTCGGGGCTTCCCTGCCGCATGAGGAAGACGATGACGTTGTCGCCTGGGTCGGCGCCGCTCGCGTCGCGCAGTAGTCTCCCGAGCGCCGTGCCGCGGGTGAGCTGCGCGTCGAGCGATATGCTTTCGCTGTCGGAGATCATGCCTTGCGTCCGCGCGTCGCCGGTCACGATCCCATACGCGATCCAGACGTCTCCGCCGCGCCGCGCGCCTTCTCGGAGCGCCCATCCCCAACGCTCGGCAAAGGGCGCGGAAAGGTTCGGGGCGACGACGATCGATTCCGCCGCGGCGCGGATCGCGGGAGCGGCAGGTGCATTCTCGACGGGACGCTGGGTCGCTGATTCCAGAGGTGCCTGACGAGTTACGATCGGCTGATGGAGAGGAAGGGCGTTTTCTCGTGATGCCTGTCGGCCCGGCTCGGGTGCAGCCCGCAGTGGCCGAATCGAGGCCAGCGGCGCGACGAGCAGTAGTGCGGCAATCGTCAGGCGTAGCAGCGCGCTCTCACTCGTGCTTCGGCGATCGATGTGCTGGTCGAGAATCGAAAGGAGGCGCCCCTCGAGCTGACTCGTCCGCGCCATGGCGATCGCGCCTGACGGCAGTCGGCGCGCCTCGCGTGCAAGCCGAACGAGATGCGCGGCGTAATCGTGCGGATCGCCGCCGGCGGTGAGCACGGTGTCGTCGCAAGCACGCTCTCGCTCGATCCGGAGTCGACTTGCGGCATACCAGACCAGCGGGTGGAACCAGTAGAGCGCGCAGGTGAACTGCGTCACCATTTGTAGGAGGCAATCGCGCCGCCGCACGTGCGCGAGCTCGTGCAGAAGCACGCTCTCGCGCTGCGTCGACGTCCAGCTGTCGGCGTGCGCCGGAACGAGGATCACATCACGCGCAACGCCCCAGGTAAGCGGCACGTTGACCTCATCGCTGTAGCGGATGCGCGCGTAGCGGCGCATCTCGAGGCGAAGGTGCATTTCCTCGAGCAGGGCGCTCCACGACGGCGACTGGAGGCGAGCGCGCCGGAACATTCGCCACGCGCGGACCTGTCCGATGAGGTACCAGCAGAAGACGAGCACGAAGCCGGTCAGCCAGGCGGCGGGTATCAAAGCCGAGAGATGGAGCAAGCGTGCCGCGCCTGCCGGCTCGTCAGGCAGAGCCGGTTGCGTCTCGATCGCTGACGCCTCGGGGATCGGCGCGGGGAGCGGCGACTGGACACGGCGAATTCTCGCGGGGCTCGTGGCTGCGCGCGTTGACTCGCTCTCATTCCCAGAGCGCACGGCGGCCGTCCACCGGGGCTCCGGCATGAGTGGGGTGCGCCACGTCGGCAGCGTCCAGATGAGCATCGGTAGCGCGAGCAATGCGCCGAACGTTGCGCTCCACAGCGCGGCACGCAGCGACGCCGATGCACGGCGCAAAGCCGCGGCGACGAGCAGTGCAACTACGAGCATGACGGTGACCTTCACCGTCGAGTCGATGATGAGCGAGAGCGTGGTCATGGGCGACGATCCTGTCGGGCCTGCTCCACGAGACGCGCGAGGCGCTCGAGCTCCTCGTCGGAGAGGCGGGTGTCAGCCGACTCGAGGATGGCGGCCACGGCTTGGGCGCGCGATCCGTCGAAGAACGTGCGAACGAGATGGGAGACCGCCGAGCGACGCGCCTTCTCGCGCGGGACGCGTGGCCGGTAGATGTAGCGGACGTCCTCGAGCTCGCGAGTGAGGTGTCCTTTGTCGACGAGCAGCCGCAGCGCCGATCGCACGGCTGAGTAGCTCGGGGGATCCGGGAGATCGGACATCACCTCGGCCGCCGTCGCGCTCTTGCGACGGTAGATGACATCCATGATCTGCCGTTCGCGGCGGCTCAAGGCTGGCGTGGACTTCGGCACGAGCGGGCTCCGGTCAGTGTTGAAAATTCAACACGTGCGGATAATTCAACACTAGCGACGCCGTGTCAAGTGCTTTGGAGTCAGCGCGTACGCCGGCGGCGCGACCGTCCCGGCCTCCCACCGCGTCTCTGGCCGTCGGCTTCGGTGCGGAAGTGGCCGTGCCGATCATCCCGGCGCGAGTCGCGCCGAACACCGCGCCGGGCCTCCCGTCTCGCCTGGCGCCGCGCCTCGCGCGCGTCGCGCCGGGCATCGTCTTCCGCCTGGGCCTCTCCCGGCGTCCATGGAAGGACGAGCGCCGCTTGAAGATCATCGAGCGAATCGGCACGCACGGAGCCACGTTGCCCGCGCGTCACCGTGAAGCGAATCGGCCGGTCGAGACGCGGTAGCTCGCTCTCGTGCAGATTGCGGGCAATCTTCTCCGGCAACCGGAGCCGCGCCACGCCGCCCACGTCTGCCTCGACGTCGTAATCGATCGGCACTTCGCGGTCGCGGATCATCACGGCGTCCGGGAGCGCCAGCATCTTGGCTCGCTCCTCGTTAGGCACCAGCGCGTCGGGATCGATGGTGAGATCCGCTGCCCTGAAGTCATCGAGGGAGTGAACCCCGCCAAGGCGCGACTCGTACAGCTCGGCCAGCTCGCGTTCTCCCAGGCGCGCGGTGCGACCGCCCGAGCGTCGATAGACTTCCCGGAGCTCCTCGATGGCCGGCCGATTTCGCTTGACCGCCGGATGCCGCGCCTCGAAGCGCGCCAACGACGACGCCAACGCCCGTCTGATCTCGTTGAGCCGGTCGGATGGAAATTCGCCGACGAGTGGCTCGACCTCCTTCTCGAGCTCGAATCCGCGATAGACCACCCGCCTGACGAGCACCAGCGGCGCCTGCTTGCGGCGCGGATCGACGACCAGCTCGCCCGGCTCGTACGTGGCGTGTTTCCGTATCAACGCATACGGCAGCTCCGTACCTTCGATGGAAGCCCGCGGCGTACCGTAGCGGTCAGCGAAGTACCGGAGCTCGCCGGCGATCGGTCCCCAGCTCTGGCACACGCTGGTCTTCGACACCCGTGCTTCCTCGCCCGTCGCCGTCACCTCATCGATGACCAGGTCGAAGGGCATGATGTGCGCGACGAGATCCTGGAACTTGCGCAGGACGCGATTGTCGGCGTACGGCATCTCGTCAGGCAGGGGCAGCTCGAGGTTGCGGTAGATGCTGGCCATGCCCAGCGCGGCGTCTTCGATCGCCTTCACCAGCGCGCCGCGCTGCTCCGCCCACTCCAGCACATCCTCGTCGAAGAGCTGTCTCGGGAGCCCGTACACCTGACCGATGTATCCGTGCGTCTTGTACGCCTCGGCGTACAGGTTGTACGACGTGAGGTGATCGCTCCCCGGAACGACGAGCCCCTCGAGATTGCGATCCTCGCGCGTCATCCGGTGCAGCGATTCCACCGATGCCATGACGGAGATGAATGGCACCAGATCGTCGTCGGCGTGCACGAGCAGCTCGGCCCACGGACGATCGACTGGCATCGCTTCGACAGCTTTTCCGTACTGCGTGAGCTTGCCGTGCTCGTCGATGATGCCGCGCTCGGTGAGCAGGCGCACGGCGTCGCGATACGCCCTGCGGTCGAGCGGCACCGGCAGGTCGAGCTCGTCCGCGCGTACGCCGAGATCGGCGCAGGTGATGGCGACACGCTCGGAGTCGCCGGCGAGCTGAAACTCCGGCGACGTCGGACGGAGCGCGGCGAACTCGATGTCACGATCGGAAAGGATGAACACGCGCCCGCGCGCAACGCGACCATGCACGCGCCCGGCCATCTGGAGAATCTCGTTGGCGCCAAGGTGCGACTTCGTGAGAACGTTCTTTCCGCGCTCGATGATGTTGGTGAAGCGCACGTCATCGATGACGACCGTGTCGAGTCCCTGCACGTTGAGCGCGCTCTGACCGGCGGCGGTCATCGCCAGCAGGTACGGCTTCGGCGCGTCGCCTTCCAGAAATGGTCGAATGACGCGGATCGGCTCACCGCCGTGGTAGAAGGCGGTGTTGATTCGAGGAAAGCGATGCCCGACATCCGTAGCAACCTCTTCGACACCGGCGCGCGTCGGGAGGAAAACGCCGACGCCTCGGCGCTCGCGGAAGATCTGCTTGAGAAATCGTTCGTCGAGGAACTCCAGCGGCTCCTTCGAGACGACCTTCACAGTTGCCGCTTTCGCCGGATCGAACGCGTAGCTCTCGATGATGCTGTCGGAGGCGAGATAGCGGGCGTAGAAGGTCGGATCGACGGTCGCCGAGAGCCAGATGAAGCGGCAACCCACGCGCTTGCCTAACGCGAGGCACAGCTCGAGCTCGGCCGACGTCTGGTGGATCTCGTCGACGACGAGCGTGTCCTGTGGAAGGATGTCGCCGTCCTGAAACCACCGCCGAGCGATGCCCGTGGTGACGATGACGACGTTCCAGCTCGGCGTCTCCGGCGTCGCTTCCCGCTCGCGGTTGACGACGCCCACTTTCAACGGAGCGCGCAGTATCTCTTCGGCGATCGGCCGCACGGATAGCGTCTTGCCCGTGCCCGTGCCGGCGACGATTCCGAATCCCTTTCCTTCGCGCGCCAGGACACGAATCTCTTCGCCATGCTCGCGCTCGAGAACGGTCGCGATGCGAAGCCCCACCGCCAATTCGATCGTCTCGCACGCCGCCCGCGTGGGCGCGATGACGATCACCCTCCCGGTCGCAGGCTCCGCGGCGAGAAATGCCGAGCGGTCTGGAGGAAGGTAGTGATCCCGGAAGTGACGAAGGTTGTTAGGCATGCTTGAGAGAGTGCAAATGTGCCAAAGCCATCGCGGATATGTGATGGCATCGCAAATCTGCAATCAAAATGTGCGAGGTGCGATCAGCTTGGTTCGCCACGAGCCGTAAATCGCACATCGCACATTCAATTGCCGATTGCAGATGCAATAACATATCCGCGATGGCTTTCGCACATCTGCAATAAAGAAGCCCGGCAGAGGACGATAGTCCTCCACCGGGCTAGCCGACCTACAGGGATGTTACGGCTTCTCGTCGCGCAGCTTTTTGACGTATGCCGGATTCGGCTTCGCCTTCTTCGAGCTCCGGCGCGAGCTGTCTTCCTGACGCTCCTCCACCGGCTCGCCGAAAATTACGCGGCCATTCGCCGGACGACGCTTGATGGCCGTCGGGCAATCCGTCGGCGCGGGCTGACGCCCCGCCGGCACGCCGTCGATCCAAATGCGACACATCCCGCGCGGCGGACGATACCCCTCGGGCACCTGACTATCCTGCGAACCACCCTGTGCGCGCGCAGGCGAAGCCAGCGCAACGGCGCACAAAGCGGCAACAATCAAAGGAATGCGCTTCATCGAACCTCCAAGATACTGCGAACCCTCAACCGCTGCTGTGTAAGGCAGGGCCAATGCCACCGGGCGCACACATGGCACTGGGCATAACCCCATAGACTACAACTACTTAGAATCGAGACAATATGCCGGCGATTCCAGCCTGTCCTCGTCGCGGGAATCCGCCGTCCCCGGTATCGGACTATCCGTCCCGCTCTGCGTTACTTCGCCACTGTCTACATACACCAATTCCTTGCTTCGACTCGCACCGGATTTCACTATGCGACTGTGACCCCTGCCGCCCAATCCCCGCCCACGGCGCAGAACATCACGACATCGCCACGACTCAGCATCATCATTCCGACGCTCGACGAGGAGCATTCGGTCGCCACTCTCCTCAACGACCTCGAAGGGCTCGGCGTCGACCACGAGGTGATCGTGGTAGATGGCGGCAGCATCGATCGCACGCGTGCCGTCGCACAGCAACGCGGCGCCAAAGTGATCATGACCCGCGCCGGACGCGGCTATCAGCTCGCCGCGGGCGCCGCCATCGCGCGCGGACGCATCCTCTGCTTCCTTCACGCCGACGTCCGACTGCCTGGACGCACCCGCCAATCGCTGGCCGACGAAGCCGAAACGATGACCAGCGGCGCGGCGGTCTTTACCCTCACCATCAATGCCGAAGGACGACGCTTTCGACTGATCGAGCGCATGGCCAACTGGCGCACGCGCGTTCTCGGTCTCCCCTACGGCGATCAGGGACTCCTCGTCGCACGCGCCGACTACGATGCCGTCGGCGGCTACCAGGATATCAAGCTGATGGAGGACGTCGCCATTGTGCGCGCTCTCCGCCGCCACTCGATCGTGCGGCTCCTCGACGAAAAGCTCCTCGTCTCCGCGAGGCGCTGGCGCCGAGACGGCGTGTGGCGTCGAACTCTCGGTAACTGGACACTGGTGACGCTCTACATGATGGGCTTCTCGCCCAACGTCCTCGCGCGGCTCTATCGCACCAGCGAAACGAGCGGACGTCGCCTCACTCGTTAGGCAGCATCAGTCAGCCAGCCGGCCGTTCCGGCGCGCCCAGTCGCGCCAATCTTCGGCGGTATCGACATCCCTCAAGATCTCGAGAAGATGTAGCCGCAGGCCAGCGGCGCGGATCGCCGCCAACGTACGCGCCAGCGTCTCCGGGCCGCTCCACGGAATGCGCTCGAAAAGGGACCGCTGCAGCGTCCCCATACCGATGAGGTAGTAGCCACCGTCGGCGGCCGGCCCAACCACCACGTCGGCGCCGCCGAGAGCATCGAACGCTTCCTCGATCATCTCCGTCGTCAGGTCCGGTGCGTCGCTTCCGATCACTATCACTCGGTCGGCGCCTGACGAGAGTCGCTCCTCGATCGCCGCCGCCATGCGCTGGCCCAGGTCGCTGCCGCGCTGCGGCTCGTACCGGAAGTCGTTGCCAAGCCAGGCGCGCATCTCATCTCCGGCATCGGCGGGCGTGTGCGCGACGACGAGTTGCGTGTCGCGCACGGCCCGGGCCGCGGCGGCGGCGCGCTCGGTGAGCTCACGATGGATGGCCAGCGCCTTCGCATCACCAAGGGCCTTGGCGATCCGTGTCTTCACGCGGCCGGCGCGTGGCGCGCGCGTGAGCATCACCAGCGCACGCCTGGGATTGTCCGTTGTCATTCGGGGCGCGGAAAGTGTCGACCGACGCTCTCGCTGGCAACCTGCGCGTCTCGTGCTATATCATCTGTCGACCATTCCAGCGAAGGAACCGTGAGACAGATCTCTCGAGTGCTGCCCCTATTCGCCCTCGCGTTCGCGGCTTGTAGCACGACGCGTGACACCGAGTCCGAAGCCGACGGCGCGGTGGGGAAAGTCTTCACGCCGAAGCAATACTCGGTGCAGGACTTCTACGGGAACAGCGAGTACGTAGGCTCATTCTGGTCGCCCGATCGCACCAAGCTGCTGGTGTCGTCGAACAGGTCCGGCATCTGGAACGCCTACGCGATCCCGGTGGCCGGCGGCGAGCCGCAGGCCCTCACCCAGTCGACGACCGATGCCATCCGCGTGCGCGGATACTTCCCGACCGACGATCGCATCGTGTACACGAGCGATCAGGGAGGGAACGAGCTCACGCACGTTTATGTGCGGGAGGCTGACGGAAGTGTGAAAGACCTCACGCCCGGCACCAAGCTGAAGGCGGCTTTCCACTCCTTCGCCGACGATGGCAAATCGCTCTTCGTCTCCACCAACGAACGTGACCCACGCTTCTTCGATCTCTATGAGTTTCAAACGGCCGGCTACGGGCGCACGATGGCGTTCCGGAACACGGAGGGATACGAGTACGGACCCGTATCGCGCGACAAGCGCTACGTCGCGCTGGTCAAGCCGCGTACCACTTCCGATCAGGACATTTGGCTGCACGATCGTCAGCAGAAAACCACGAAGAACATCACCACGCACACCGGAGTCGTGAACAGCACGCCGGCGACCTTTACCCCTGATGGTAAGGCGCTGCTCTTCGTCTCCGACAGCGGGCGAGAGTTCGCGTCGCTGCGAAGCTATGATCTCGCCACTGGCGAGAAGAAGGCGCTTCTCGAGCCGAGCTGGGACGTGATCGACGCCACGTATTCGAAGGGAGGGAAGTATCTGGCGGTCGACGTCAACGAGGACGCGAAGCCGATCACCTGGATCCTCGACGCGGCGTCGCTCCGCCCGGTCAACATCCCCGGAATGCCCGAGGGAATCGTACGCGACGTGGAGTTCGCGCCTAACGATTCCGGCATCGCCTTTTACGCCAGCGACGGCAGCGTTCCAAAAGAGCTCTATGCCGGCGCGATGACGTCAGCGCCCCGCCGCCTGACGAGCACGCTGAACCCCGCCATTCGCCGCGAGGACCTCGTCGTTCCGACGGTGGCGAGATTCCGGTCGTACGACGGTCTGGAGATCCCCGGTCTGCTCTATCGGCCGCACCAGGCATCACCAGAAGCGAAGGCGCCGGCGATGGTCATGGTACACGGCGGACCGGGCGGGCAGGCACAGTTTGGCTATGACCCGCTGATCCAAGCGCTCGTGAACCACGGCTACGTAGTCTACGACATCAACAATCGAGGGAGCAGCGGCTACGGAAAGACCTTCTACGCCGCCGACGATCGCCGTCACGGCGAGGCCGATCTCGGCGACGTCGTTGCCAGCAAGCGGATGCTCATCGAAACAGGCTATGTCGACTCGGCGCGGATCGGCATCATCGGCGGCAGCTATGGCG
Organism: Gemmatimonadaceae bacterium; assembly: GCA_035253585.1. GTDB lineage: Bacteria > Gemmatimonadota > Gemmatimonadetes > Gemmatimonadales > Gemmatimonadaceae > DATFBY01. Next base: position 24,406 of record DATFBY010000018.1, read on the forward strand.
GCTACATGGTGCTCGCCGCGCTCACGCTCCAGCCCGACGAGTTCAAGGTCGGCGTCGACCTCTTCGGGATCTCGAATTGGGTCCGCACGCTGAAGAGCATACCGCCGTGGTGGGAGTCGTTCCGAGAAGCGTTGTACGTCGAGCTAGGCAATCCGCAGGCGGACAGCGCGCGTCTCTACCGCATCTCACCGCTCTTCAACGCCGAGAAGATCAAGGTGCCTTTGCTGGTGCTCCAGGGCGCCAACGACCCACGCGTTCTCAAGGTCGAATCGGACAACATCGTCGAGGCGGCGAAGAAAAATGGCGTTCCGGTAGAGTACATCGTGTTCCCCGACGAGGGGCACGGCTTCGTCAAGAAGGAGAACGAGATCAGAGGCTACAGCGCGGTGCTCGATTTCCTAGATACGCACCTCAAGGCGAAGAGCGAGGTGGCGAGAAGATAGCGGGACGCGGAACTCGGGACGCGGAACTCGGGACGCGGAACTCGGGACGCGGAACTCGGGACTCGGCACGTAGCGACAAACAACTCGTCACGGCAGCCGAGTCCCGAGTCCCGAGTCCCGAGTCCCGAGTCCCGATGTTCAGTCTCCAAACGAAATTCCCGTCGCCTTCGCAGTGAGCACGACGTCATGCGACGGGTCCACGCGCTTCGGCTCGGCCAGCGCTTCCGTGAAAGGGATCGTGACGATGTGTGGCGACTGAAGCGCCACCATGTGACCCCACCGCTCTTCGGCCACTGCGCGCACCGCCGCGCCGCCGAAACGTGCGGCAAGTAGGCGGTCGTATCCGGTCGGCATCCCGCCACGTTGTAGATGACCGAGGATCAGCGAGCGGCACTCCTTGGCGGTGACCATCTGGATCTCGCGTGCCAGCTTGTCGGCGACGCCGCCCAATCGCTTCGCCTCTCCGGGGAGTGAATCGCCGAGCGTCGACTCGCTGCCGCCGCGTGGGTACGCACCTTCCGCCGTCACCACGATCGAGAAGTGACGGCCCGCGCGATCGCGCGCCATGATCTTCTCGCACACCTTGCCCACGTCGTACGGGATCTCGGGAATGAGGATCACGTCGGCGGTACCGGCCAATCCGCTGTGCAGCGCAATGAATCCCGACTGGCGTCCCATGACCTCCATCACGATCACGCGATCGTGACTCTCCGCCGTCGTGTGGAGCTTGTCGACGGCGTCGATCGCCGTTTGCACCGCGGTGTCGAAGCCGAAGGTGGTAATCGTGCCGCTGACATCGTTGTCGATGGTCTTCGGCACGCCGACGATGTTGACGCCCTTCTCGAAGAGCTTCTGCGCGATCGACAGCGAGCCATCGCCGCCGATCGTGATGATGGCGTCGACGCCTAACGACTCGGCGCGCTCGATCAGCTCGTCGGAACGGTCGATCTCGACGTAGCTGCCATCCGGCTGCCGAATCGGATAGTGAAAGGGATTTCCACGGTTCGTGGTGCGAAGGATCGTGCCGCCCAGATGGGCGATTCCGCGAACCGAGAGCGCGTTGAGTGGAACGACTTCGTCTTCTCCGAGAAGACCGGCGTATCCGCGCTTGATGCCGAGCACTTCCCAGCCGCGATTGATCGCCGAGAGCACGGCCGCACGGATGACCGCATTGAGGCCGGGAGCATCACCGCCCCCGGTCGATATGGCGATTCTCATCAGTCGTTCATTTCTTCTTGTCCATCTCCGCGAGGATGCGAAGGACTTCGCCGGGTTGCGCGTGGCGTCCGGCTTTCGACTTCTGGAAGACCGGAGCGCCGTCACGCATCACTTCGAACCGTCCGCCACCGGAGGGAATCAGCTGCACCTCCGCGCTCGGATATGACTTCCTGATCTCGGCCGCCAGACCGGAGGCCCTCGGCTCGTAGTGTCAAATGGTGCAGTATTCGATCGTGATCTTCATGAGGTCATGCGCGTTGTGCGTTGGCCATAAGGCATCGTGATCACACCGGTGCTCATTGTCCTGCAGCGGCGACTGTCCCTCCCTTCTTAGCTGGCTCGGGATCGAGATGGTTCCAATGCACCATCGCATTCAACGCCAGGGCGAAGGAGCCTTGCGTTTCCCAACGCCAGAACGGTCGGATGCTGAACAGAAGAACATGCCCGGAGCCTAGCGGGGCGTCGACGATTGCGGGCTTGCCGGCCAGCTCATCGCCCGATACCAGAAGGCCGGAGACGAGCAGCGAGTCGGCGCGCTCGTGGAAGCGCAGGATGACGCGGCCGCGCATGCGATCCATTTGTGCGACGATCGACGGGTCGATCGCATCGAGCCGGCCCGTCGTGTCGCGCGCCTGAATGGCGAAAAGCGGCTGGCGATCGAAGTACACCGGGAACGTCTTCCGCTCGTAGCCGTACAGCACCGGACTCTCGGTTGCCATCGCCTGCGCACGGAAGATCGCCCCACGCGTGCGCAAATTGCGCGTATCGGTGATGCTCACTGTCGGATTGAATCCGAGCTCCACCGGAAGTCGCGCGCTGTTTCCGGTCACGATCAGCAGTCCGCCGCGCTCGACGAACTTGCGCAGTGTGGCCGCGCCCTCGAGCCCCATTCCCGGACGCACGTCGTCGGTCTCGTCGAGCGCATTCTGCACGCCGCGCCCGAGATTCGGCGTGAGCGCTGACTTCTTCCAGGGAATCGGCGGGCCATTCATCGGACGGCCGTTGAGCAGCGAGGTGCCGCTCGCCAGGAGCCCTCCACCCACGCTCACGTGCGGGAAGACGACTACGTCGAAGCGGTCGAGTGCGGCGTCACGCCGCAACGATTGATCGGAGATGATGGTGTACGGCACCCCCATCTTGTCGAACGCGAAGCGCACCCAGCCTTCGTTCTGCGTCTCGATCCACGAGTGCATGAGCGCAATGCGCGGCAGCGAGACGGCGCGCAGCGCCACGGCGAGTCGGTCGCTCGTTGCGCTTCCTGAAAGGCCAAGCTCGGAGATCGCCTCACGAGTCTTTCCACTCTTCCCTTCCTCCACGACGAACGTGCCGGCGGGGTACGTCGTGCCGCCGTGAGTGAAGCTCGCGGTCGCAACGGAAACCCGAGCTGGCGCGACCTTCCACGGAAGAAGCGCCGAGCGCCAGTCGCCAAGATGCGGGACGAGTATCGTCGATCCGGCGCCGCTCACTCCCTTGGTGGATGTCGCGTCCTCAGTCAGAAGCCGCATCGGCTTGGTGAACACCGTCGAGTCGCTGACCTTGTGGGTGACGACGTGGCGCAGCTCGTCGAGCGTCCATCCGGTGTCGTCGTAGGGTGGCGGGTCCTCCGGCTTGTAGCGGTGCACGGCGAGCAGCGTGCGCACCGTCGCGGTGTAGGGTTGGTCCATCCGAACGATCCAGTCGCCGGCCCTCACCGAAACGCGGGACTCGGCCGGGTGCCCGCGCGGAAGCGCGGGCGGGTGCGCTCGGCCCTCGGCGGAGCGCGATGTAGAGTCGGCTTTGGCTGAATCAGCCTTGGTCGAATCCGCCGTCGTTTTTCGAAGCGCGGAATCGACTCCCGGCCGAGTGCCGAGGGCCGAGGAGCGAGTCCCGATGTCGAACTGCTCCGTGGCCACGTGAATCTCGGCGCCGTGCGTACGGAAGAGATTCACCAGATCCGCAGCCTCCGCCGCGCGGCGTTGGTCGCGCGGGATCACGAAGGCGTACGGCGCCGTCGTCTGACCCCGGCGCACCATGCGCTCCGCCTTGGCGACGTAGTTCTGCAGGAACGTCTGCGCGTTGTTGGCCACGTACCGCAGCGCGATCATGACGCCCGACTGCTGGTAATTGATGTTGCTGCGAATGCACCACCGCACGCCGTTGACCGGTGGATTCGGGCGATCCCAGCGACGCTCGGTGCTGCTGTTAGGCAGCTTGACCGTATGGCAGTCGGAGCCGCTCGACGTGTACGTCTCGTAGAAGCGGCCGATGCTGTTGTGCAGGTTGGCGATCGCCAGCATGTAGTTAGGCGCCCACCCGTCGTAGAAACCGTGCGTCCACACTCCGGGGAGGCCGCGGCGCGTCAGCTCGTTGATCTCCTCGTACGCAAGCTGGTGCCATTCGTGGATCACGATCGGGTCGAACTCTTCGTTGTACGGACCCGTGCCGGTGCTCGCGTAGAGGAACGGCACCGACTCGTGAAGATCGTGCGTCGCGACCGGCTTCCAATGCAGGAACCCGGCAAGGAAGCTCTGCGTGAGCTTCTGCGACACGACCATCCCGTCGCGGTTGTTGTCGTGCGCCGTGTATTTCCCCCAGTAAATCAGCGGGACGTTGTTGGGGCCGAGCTTGAGCTCTCGCGAGAGCTTGATGGCATCCACGACGCGATCACGTCCATCGACTTCGATGATCGGCGTGATGAGTGTGATGACGTTGGCGCGGATGTCCTTCACGAACTCGGATTCGCTCACCGCGAGCCGGTACGCGAGCTCCATGAGCATCTCGGGACTGCCCGTTTCCGGCGAATGGATCGCGCCGGTGAGCCAGTAGATCGGCTTGGTCTCGCGGATGAGCCGCGTGCGCTCGTCGGCAGCCAAGCCGCGCGGATCGGCGAGACGGTGGTGGGCGAGGCGGTGCTTTTCGACTTCGGCCAGCACCGATTCGTCGGCGATTGCGGCGAGAAGCATCTCGCGTCCTTCGTCGCTGATGCCCAGTGAGAAGAGCGTGACCCGGGGGGACGCGGCGTCGAGGGCGCGGAAGTAGCGGTTCACGTCGGAGACGTACGACAGTCGCCCCACAGTGCCGGGAACGTAGCCGAGGACTTTGAGTGGACTCGGCACCGTCGCGGACGCGGGGAGATGGTCGACGAGCTCGGTGGTGAATTTCCAGCGAGGATCGGTCGGCGTCAGCTCGCGGATCTTCGCGGTGTATGCGCTGTCGATCGGCTGACTGTCTTGTGCCTCGAGAAGCGCGGGAGCAGCGCACAGCGCCGCGATGATGAGACGACGGCGGAGCGAAAGCATGGCTGGGCTCGGTAGGGTCGGAGTCGGGATCCGACCGAGTATATCCGCGCGGGACGAGCCGGGGAAGCAGCTATCTCGGGTACGGCACGCCCGCCATCGACGAGAGTTGGCGAATGACGGTATCCTGCCGCGCGACCACGCCACGCAGCGAGTCGAGCTCGCTTCTCATCTGCGCCGACTCTCCCCGCGTTTCGCTGATGACATCACCCATCTCCTGGAGCTGCTGTGCGAGGTCGGCAGAAGCAGATGGGTTGGCGCAGGAGAGGATGGGGAGGAGGGCAAGGAGGAGAAGTGAGCGCATGAGTTCTCCAGACTGGGAAGCGGGAAGCGGGAAGCGCACGGAAACGGTACTCGTCAGGTGTACTGGGCCGTCGCTTCCCGCTTCCCGCTTCCCGCCAATCTCTATCTACTCGTCAGCGTCTTCAACGCCTCCTCGATCGCCTCCCTCACTCTCGCATCCGGCTCTACTTCTTTTCGCTGCTCGAGGGTCGCCGCCGCTCCGGGCGCGCGGAGCTTGGCTAGGGCGTCCACCGCCGCGGCGCGAACGATCGGATCGTTGGTCGTGAGAAGTGGGTCGATCGCCAACACCAGCTCCGCCTCACGTCCCGAGCGGTGCGCGAGCAGCACTTCTACCGCCGCGCGCCGCGCTGCGCCGCTGGAGGTCTCCTCGAGATGCGCGCGCGCCAGCTCCCACGCCGTCGCGGGATCGACGTGGCGAAGTGCGCCCAGTGCGGTCACGCGAAGCGTATCGAGCCAGGAGTCACGGCCGAGGGCTTCTTTGACATCGGCCAGCGCACCTTCCGGATAGAGCTGGACGTATGACGCCAGCGCCGCGGCGCGGACGAACATCGATGCATCGGAGAGCGCGACGATGCGACTCCGCGCGGTGGCGAACTCGCCGGGGAACTTCACGAGCGCGCGCGCCGCCGCCTCCCGGACGCGCGCATCTCGATCGTGCGTGGCGTCGAGGATGGCGTTTCGAGCGACCGTATCCTTCGTCACGCCTGACAACGCTGCCACCGCCGCCTTGCGAATCCCCCAGAACTCATCGAGCCTCAGCGCGCGGTCCATCGCTCGTACCGCGATCGGCTCGTTGCCACGCTCCGCCAGACGCAACAGCGCCTCGCGCCGCGAGAGTACGTCTTCGTCGGCCTGGAGCTGCTGCGCCAACATCGCCGTCGAGCGCGGAAAGTCGGTGACATCGAGGAGATGATCGCCGGCATCCCAGGTGACCCAACGGATGGGTGGCACACTGTCGAAGGTGAACGACGCGCTCTCGGCGCTCACGCGGATGCTCCAGCGGCGCGGCTGGCGGTCATTGTCGACGTAAGCGTCCACGTCCACAGCCACATCGAACAGCGGGGTCAGCGAGTCGCGCGGCTGCACCTGCTTGACGCGCAGCGTCAACTTCCGCGTCGAAGCATCGTGCGACCACGAGACCTGAAACGCCGGATAGCCGGCGCCCTTCACCCATTGCGCGAAGAAGCGCGAGAGATCGCGCCCAGTAGCCGACTCGAACGCGCTCTTCAGCGCATCGCTGTCGACGGTGCCGAAGGCGTTCTTCTCGGTGTAGGCGCGCAGCCCCGCGCGAAACAGGGAATCGCCTAGCTCGCGGCGCAGCATGTGGAGCACCACGGCGCCCTTCGCGTATGCGTGTCCGCTGCGGAACAGCTCCACCGGATCGTTCTGGTATCGGTCGTAGACGAGCGGGCGCCGCGCGGCGATGTCGGCAGCGAGCGCGCGGTCGATGTTCTCCGCGCGCATCCACGCCGCGTCATTGGGCCGCGAAACTTCCGCCCACCGCGCCTCGAAGAATCGCGCGAAGCCCTCACTCAGCCAGGCTTCGTTCCAGCCACGCATCGTGACCAGGTTGCCGAACCACTGATGCGCCAGCTCGTGCGCCAGAAGCGCCTCGCGATCGAGATGCTGCGCCGCCCAATCGGGCATCAGCACCGCATCGTCTGCCAGCGTCGTCGACGACACGTTCTCCATGCCGCCGCGAGTGAAGTCGGGCACGACGATCTGGTCGTACTTGCGCCAGGGGTAGGCGACTCCGGTCTCGTTCGCCAGGAGCGCCAGCATCTTCGAGGTTGGCGCGAATGCGCGACGCGCGGCGTCGGTCGAGTCTTCATACGTCCAGTAGCCTAACGGGATGCGCCCAGCCTTCTCCCCGAGCACCGCGTACTTGCCGGTGACGACCGACATGAGATACGTCGGCGCCGGCTTGTCGAGGGCATACCGCCATTCGATGTTCCTTCCAATCCGACGACGCGACACCTGACGACCGCTGGCTAGAGCCCGCTCGCCGGCCGGAGTGCGCACGACGATCTCCCAGGTCGTCTTGTCGGAAGGATCGGCCACCGTCGGGACCCAAAATGCGGTCTCGTTAGGCTCGCCGTGCGTCCACACAATGTGGCGTCGCTCGACGAAGTACGCGCCCCCACGCGGGCGCTCCGTTTCGTAGCTGACGCGTACCGACGCCGATCGCTTGGCCGTAGCAGGTGTGCGCAGCGGGATGCGCAGCTTGCGCCCGTCGTACTCGTGAGGAAGGGTCCGCCCAGCGCCGTCTCGCACTTCCGTGATCTTCATGCCCAGCGCGTCGAGAACGACCGTGTCGACACGCTCGGTGCCATGCGGCGCGACGCGCAGCGTGGTCGACCCGATCACCGCCCGCCGCTCCCAATCGAAGCGAACGCGCACGGATTGATGCTTGAGGTCGATGGTGCGCGCGGGCGCCTCGTGCACAACGCCGGGCGGTGGAGCACCCCAGCTGACGAGCGCCCCGTCGCGGAACGAAGGAACACCATACGAGCGCATCGAGTCGGGCACCGCGGGTGCCGGAGCTTCCGGGACCACCTCCGGCTTTGCACAAGCAGCCGTCAGCGCGACCAGCGCTATGGCGATTCGAGGTGTGCGCATTGGACTCATGGTTCGTGCGGTCTTTCGCGTTCCGCGGCAATCAATCGGTAATGCAAGACCGCGGGCCACGCGCTACATACAGCACGTCTCGAACCAGGAGCGAATGTGCGGGATGGGATGACTTTGACCGAGCTAGTGGTCGTCCTAGCTCTCATCGGGATCCTCGCGCTCTTCGCACGCCCCGCATTTGGTGGGCTTTATGACCGATCGACTGTGATCAGCGCGACGAGCGAGCTCGTCGCCGTCATCGGGACCGCGCGTCAGCTCGCCATCACCGAAGGCCGCATCGTAGCGGTGCGGCTCGACGCGCCCGCCGGGCGCGTCGTGGTATTCGCCGGCCGCGACACATTCCACGTGCGCGGCCTGCGAGAGACGCACGGTGTGACGCTAATCGCCTCGCGAGACTCGATCGCGTTCTATCCGACGGGGCGCGGCTACGGCGCGGCGAACACCAGCATCATCATCGAGCGCGGTACCGCCGCCGACACCGTGCACGTCTCGCGACTCGGTCGCGTTCGACGATGATCAGTCGGCTGCCACGGTGCCGAAGTCGTACCCCGGGACGGAAATCCGCGGGATCGGCTGGCCCAACACACGCTCGATCGTGCGCACCATGGCGATCTCGTCAGGCGCCATGAACGTGAACGCGTCGCCCGTCGCCGCGGCTCGTCCCGTACGCCCAATGCGATGCACATAATCCTCGGCCTGCCCGGGCACATCGTAGTTGATCACGTGCGTGATTCCGGCGATGTCCAGCCCGCGCTGCGCGATGTCCGTCGCAACGAGAACGCGCACCTTCCCGTCCTTGAAGCGCTCCAGCGCTTCGGTGCGCTCGCGCTGACTCTTGTCCGCGTGCATCGCGATCGCGCTGAGGCCGGCATGTCGGAGATCGCGCACCACGCGATCGGCGCCGTGCTTCGTGCGGGTGAACACCAGCACGGAGTCCAACGTCTCATCGCGCGCCAACAGCTCCGCCAACAGCGCGCTCTTTCGCGCCTTCGGCACTGGATAGACGGCGTGCGTCACCGTATGCGCGGCCTCGGAGCGGCGGCCAACCTGTACCACGATCGGCTTGCGCAGGTACTTACGCGCGAGCGCTTCGACCTCGGGTGGCATCGTCGCGCTGAACAGCAGCGTCTGCCGGTATTTCGGAATCTGATCGACGATGCGATTGATTTGCGGCGCGAACCCCATGTCGAGCATGCGGTCCGCTTCGTCGAGCACCAACACTTCGAGATCGTCGAACACGACGTTCTGCCGCTCGAGGTGGTCCAGCAGTCGGCCGGGCGTAGCGACCACGACGTCCACTCCTCGCCGCAGCTTGTCCTGCTGCGGACCCAGCGCAACGCCGCCGAAAACGGCGACTACTCTGAGACCGGAGTGCTTCCCGTACTTCTCGAAGCTCTCGGTGACCTGCATGCACAGCTCGCGGGTCGGCGTCAGAATCAACGCCCGCACACGTCGCTCGCCGCCGAGCAGCGTATTGACGATGGGAAGAGTGAAGGCGGCGGTCTTGCCGGTACCGGTCTGCGCGAGCCCCATCACGTCGCGCCCTTTCAGAATCAGCGGAATCGCTTGCGCCTGAATCGGCGTTGGTGTGTCGTACCCGGCGTCCGCGACGGCGCGCATCACTTCAGGGGCGAGGCCCAACGCGCCGAACATCATTCGTGCTTCAGTTGTCTCGTTCATGTTCTCTGCATTCGCGTCGGGTCCGCTTGCCCGGGGCGCGCCGCGACAGCTGTCAGCTGCCGTGCATCACAACCCGGGACCGACGCACTCGTTTCTCGTGGCGGCACGCTCATGCCGCGTCATCACACCGCGCGGATGTGCAGCGGGGATACAAACGGAAGGGCGGGGTCTTCGGTCCATCGGTAGCGACGCCCGGCGGGGGAGCCGCATCCAGCGCTGACACGAAGACGAGCGTACCGCAGGATACATTAAATCTAAGTGATTGTGGCAGTTCGCGCTAGCGTGTTTCTACGCCTTCAGGAACCTTATCAGCGCGCGATTCACGTCGTGCGGCACCTCCTCTTGTAGCGGGTGCCCTGCCCCTTCGATCACGACTATCTCGCCATTCGGTAACCACTTGATACGCATGGCGATCTCCTCGTGCGCGAGCAGCGGATCTCGCGTTCCGGCGACAACGAGCACGGGCGCGGTCACACTCTCGAGCTCCTCGCGGCCGATCGGTCGCCAATCCACCCGGTGCACTAGCTCCACCAGGCTCGCCACGTACCACGGATCCCGGCTCGGTGCCCAATACTCGTCGACGTCACGGGCGCTGGGCCGAGCGCGCTCGCCATATGCGTGTCGGAGTCCGATCGACCACCAGAAGCGCCACCCCAGTCGCCCGAGCAACCGTGGCCATTTGCGCGGCAACAGTAATCGGCCAACGCGAACGAGACCTATGTCCCCCCAGCCAACGGGAGCGATCAAGACGAGCTTCGCAACTCGCGCGGGAGCGTCGCGCCAGAGTGCAGTCACTACCACGGCGCCTAACGATTGGCCGACCAGCGAGGCTCGACGGATGCCGAGCTCGTCGAGCACGGCCTGGAGATGGTTCG
>DATFBY010000019.1:0-44559 GCA_035253585.1 Gemmatimonadaceae bacterium
GCCTGCGGCTCCGTCACGCCGTCCGGCATCAGATCGACGTAGCGATATCGGAGGTGCGCGAACTCCTGCTCCCAGAGCAGCGTCAGCAGATCGTCTTCCTCAGGCGACGCTTTCCGGACACGCTGGAGAATGTCGAGCAGCGTGACGAGCTCCTGCTTCTCGAAGCCGGCAGTGATGGTCAGATCGCGCACGCCGTCCTTGTAGAAGAGCCAGGCGAGGCCGTCGGACTTGTTGGCCTCGTGGCTCACCACCACGCCCTCCCAGCGGATGTCCGTCTCGGCGATGCTGAGCGTGATCTCTTCGGTCTCCTTCCACAGCCGCTGGAACGCGACGCTCACCGCCTCGAGCGAGCGGTGATACATCGGATTGTTAGGCAGGTAGAGCTGACGAGCGCGCATCCCCTTGACCAGCGTGCGCAGCAGCTCCTCCACCAGCAGCGGCGAGAACGGCGGCTCTCGCGACTCGCTGGTTTCCGGAAGCGTGGACGGGGACGTCGCGGTCACGAGACGGTCAGCTCACTCGTTGCCAAGCCACTCGCTGACCTCGGCGACATCCTTGTCGCCGCGGCCGCTGACGCAGAGCAGCACGGCATCGGACGCCCGCCAGCGTCCCTTCTGCGAGGCAATCCACGCGACCGCGTGCGCGGTCTCGAGCGCGGGAATTATTCCTTCCAAACGACTCAGCATCGTGAATCCGCGAATCGCGTCCGCGTCGGAGACCGCGACGTAGGTGGCTCGGCCGCGCTCCTTGAGATACGCGTGCTCGGGACCGACGCCCGGATAATCGAGACCAGCGGAAATGGAGTGCGCTGGGTGCACTTGACCGGCGTCATCTTGAAGCAGATAGCTCATCGATCCGTGTAGAACTCCGGGCCGCCCCTTGCTGAGCGACGCCGCATGGCGATCCGTATCCAATCCCTCTCCTGCCGCTTCTACTCCGATCAGCTCGACCTCGGCATCCTCGACGAACGCGTGGAAGATTCCCATCGCGTTCGACCCACCTCCAACGCACGCGACGACGGTGGCCGGCAGCCGTTTGACGCGCTCCAACACCTGCGCTCGCGCCTCGCGACCGATCACCGCCTGTAGCTCGCGCACCATGCGCGGGTAGGGCGCGGGACCAACCACGGAGCCGATGATGTAGTGGCTTTCCGTCACTGTGGTCACCCAATCGCGGATCGCTTCACTCGTCGCGTCTTTCAGCGTCCGAGTTCCGGTCGTCACGGGGATGACTTCCGCCCCAAGGAGGCGCATGCGAACGACGTTCAAGTGCTGACGCCGCATGTCCTCCTCGCCCATATAAACGACGCATTGGAGGCCGAATCGGGCACAGATTGTAGCGGTCGCCACCCCGTGCTGTCCGGCCCCCGTTTCGGCGATGATCCGGCGCTTCCCCATGCGCCTGGCGAGGAGGGCCTGTCCGACGGTGTTGTTGATTTTGTGGGCGCCTGTGTGGTTCAGGTCCTCACGCTTCAGCAGCACCTCGGCGCCTACCTCGGCCGAGAGTCGCGGGGCGCTGCTCAGCGGCGACGGCCGGCCGACGTAGGTGGCCAGGAGCGCGTCGAGCTCGAACCGAAACTGCGGATCCGCCATCGCCGAGTCGAAGGCGATCGAGAGCTCGTCCAGGGCGGGGATGAGCGTTTCTGGAACGTAGCGCCCGCCAAAGTGGCCGAATCGCTCCGTGTCCGACCGATTGCTCACGCTGGAATTCCCGCGCGAGCTGCCTCCGCAAACGCGCGCATGAGAGCGTGATCCTTCACGCCGGGCGCTGACTCGACGCCCGAAGACACATCCACGACGTCGACGGCGAGGGCAGCCAGCGCGCTTCGTACGTTCGTCGGTGTGAGTCCTCCAGCGAGGACGATACGCGCCCTGCCCTCCGGCAGCCGGATCGACGCCCAGTCCAGGCGCACGCCGGTTCCTCCTAGAGCGCCCTCGGCACGGGCATCGAGAAGGATCGCATCCGCCGTGGCCGCGAGGTCCGCGGCCTGCGGCGGAAGCTCCGCGCCCGCGAGCCGGATGGCAGCCCAGATCGGCAGGCCGGTCGCCCGACGCGCCGCGGCCACGGCTTCGACTGTGGGATCGGCGTGGAGCTGGATCACATCGAGCTTCGTCTGGCGCGCGATCCGCGCTAACTCGTCAGGCGGCTGTCGCCCGAACACTCCGACTTTCCGCGCACCGGAGACGCCGGCAAGAATGCTCGCGGCGCGCTCCGGCAGCAGCTGGCGAGGACCGCCGGCAAAGATGACGCCGACGAATGCGGCACCGAGCTCGACCGCGAAGCGCACATCATCGGCGCGCGTCAGGCCGCAGAACTTGATGTCAGCCACGGCGTGCACGTCCGTCGCGTTTCGTAACGCCGGTGAGTTCGCGAACGGCGCTGGCGGGATCGTCCGCGGCCGAGAGGATGCTTCCCACCAACACTGCATCGGCGCCGGCCGCTGCCGCCCGCTCGACGTCCTCCCTTGTCTTGACGCCACTCTCGGCCACCGCTCGGATCTCGCGCGGGATGCTCGGCAGAATCCTATCGACGGTGCTGGGATCGATCTCCAACGTTTCGAGATCTCGGTTGTTCACGCCAATCACCTTCGCCCCAGCCAACACGGCGCGTTCGAGCTCCGGCTCCGTGCGGACTTCGATGAGCGGCTCCAGCCGAATGGAGATCGCCTCACGAGTGAGGTCTTCGAGACTGCCGGGCGGCAGCGCTCGCGCGATGAGGAGTACGGCCGATGCACCCAGAGCGCGCGACTCGTAGAGCTGGAGCGGATCGACGATGAAATCCTTTCGGAGAATCGGCAGCACGACCGTCGCACGCGCGGCGACCAAGTCGTCCAGTGTGCCGCCGAACGAGATCGTCTCGGTCAGTACCGAGATGGCTGCGGCGCCTCCCTCTGCGTACGCTGCCGCACGATGACTAGCGGAGAGGTCGTTTCGAATAGTGCCCTTGGACGGCGAGCGCCGCTTGAGCTCGGCGATGACGGCTACCGTGGCTACCTCCAGCGCGCGGGTAAGGGGCGGGGAGCCGGGCGCGCGTTGCGCGCGCTCACGGAGCGCGGCGGCGTGCGTCCGGAGTGCGCGCACTCGGTCGCGCGTGTCGCGCAGGATGTCGCCGAGCGCGCCCGTGGGAGGTGACCAGGAATTCACGCTTGCACTTCGGGGATTATTCGGCTATCGTCTGATTCGGCGTCCGTTCGGTCGACCGGGACACACTTCCAGGAGAAGCGGCATGCCGCTCACGAAGCGTCAGCGAGAGATTCTCGACTACCTGAGCTCGTACTCGGAGGACAAGGGGTACGCGCCGAGCTTCGAGGAGATCGCGAAGCAGTTCAACTATAACTCGCTCGCGACGGTTCACGAGCATCTGAGCAATCTCGAGCGCAAAGGCTACATCAAGCGGTCGTACAACGAGAGTCGCGCGATCGAGATCCTGCCGTCGGAGGTCAATCCGCGAGCGATGGACCTCCCGCTCATGGGTATGGTCGCCGCCGGTATGCCCATCGAGGCATTGATCTCCAACGAGACGATCGCGGTGCCTGAGGATTTCTGCCGCCGTAGCGGATCACACTACGTGCTTCGGGTACGCGGGAACTCGATGATCGACGAGCAGATCCGCGACGGGGATTTCGTCGTGATCAACGAGCGCCGCTCGGCCGACAACGGCGAGATGGTGATCGCTCTCATCGACAACGCCTCGGCCACGGTCAAGCGGTTCTATCGCGAGAAGGACGGCCGCATCAGACTGCAGCCGGCGAACGAGACGATGACGCCGATGTACGTCCATGAGAATGACGTCACCATCCAGGGAGTTGTAGTCGGGGTTCTCAGAAAGTACTGAGAATGCGAAAGCCATCGCGGATATGTGATTGCATCTGCGATCGGCAATTAGAATGTGCGACGTGCGATCAGCTCCGTTCGCCACGAGCCGTGATCGCACATCGCACATTTCAATTGCAGATGTGCGATGCAATCACATATCCGCGATGACTTTCGCACTTCTGATCTACCCCTTCGTAGCCGTGCGGAGTTTTTCCAGCGCCTCGATTCCCTTCCCTTCGTCGAGCGCCTGTCTCGCCTTTTCGACTCCATCACCAAACTCCGCTGCCCTGCCCGCGACAAAGATCGCCGCCGCCGCGTTGAGCACTACCGCTCCGCGGGCGGATCCCTTCTTCTTGCCTGACAACACATCGATGATGACCGCCGCATTCTCGGCGGGCGTCGCACCGGCCAGATCGGACGCATCTCCACCCGCTTCGCCGTAGCGCGCGGGGTCGATCTCCCACTCGCGGACGACCCCCTGTCTCACCTCGCGAACGTGCGTTACGCCCAGCGGGGAGATCTCATCCAGGCCCGGCTCACCGTGCACGACCATCGCGTGTAGACTGCCTAACTCGGCGAGCGCGCCGGCGAGAAGTGGCAACCGATGCGGCTCGGCGACACCGACGACCTGCCGGCCGGCGCCGGCCGGATTCGCCAACGGACCCAGGACATTCATCATCGTCGGAATGGCGAGGTCGCGCCGGACTGGCCCCACGTGCTTCATGGCCGGATGCATGAGGGGCGCGAACATGAAGACGATGCCCGCCTGCTCGAGCGCCTCCGCCATCTTCGCTGGCGTGATCTCGATTGCCACGCCCAGCGCTTCGAGCACATCCGCGCTGCCGCAGCGCGACGTGAAAGATCGATTGCCGTGCTTGGCAACGCGGACGCCCGCACCGGCTGCGAGCAGCGCCGCAGCGGTCGAGATGTTGAAGGTCTGAACCTTCCCGCCGCCGGTACCGCACGTGTCGACCAACGCCGATGGCTCGCGCGCCTCCAGGCGGAGCATCGCGTGCCGAAGCGCTCGCGCGCCACCCGCTACCTCGCCGGCCGTTTCGCCTTTTACGCGAAGCGCGACGAGGATGGCCGCCACCTGCGCGGCCGATGCTTCGCCGCGCATGATGACATCGAACGCGGCCGACGTCTCGTCCGTGGAGAGAGATTCCGCCGCGGCGAGCCGCCGAATCGCGCTCTGGAGTGGATTATCTGACACCGATCGTCTCGAGCAAGCGCTCCGACAGCGCCGCATGCGAGGCGACCAGCGAGATCAGAAGCGCGAGCAGTCGAACGCGCTCTATGTCTTCCTCCACGAACACGCCGCGCAGCGCGCGATTCGTGAGATTCACGACGCCCACCAGCTGGTCGTGGTAGACGAGTGGGAAGCTGATGAACGAGCCGGTAGTGAAGTATTCGTCGCGCAACAACGGATGACTGGAGGCTTGTTCGACGTCCGTCACCAGCAGTGGCTCGCGACTCTTGGCGACTTTTCCTGCGACGCCATGCCCTACCTTGATCCGCGCGCCCTCGGTGATCGCCGGCGCCAGTCCCTTCGCCGCCGCGATGTAGAGCTCGTCCGTCTCTGGTACACGAAGCATGAGCGAGCAACGTTGTGCCTGCATGTCGTCACCGACGAGCGCCAGCAGTCCGTCGACCAGCTGCCGTGGGTCGACGGTGCTCGCGTCGAGCGACAGGACGCGGTCGATGAGGTACATCGTCCGCGTTCGCTGCCGGAGTGCTTCACTCCGTCGGTGAAGCTCGACGTGCGCCTGCTCGAGCTGACCCACCGCCGCCGAGACCTGCTGCTCGACGGCCTGCAGCCGCCGCTGCGCACGTCGCGCCTCTTCTCGAGCTCGCGCAGCCTCCGTCTCCAGCGTGACCAGCCGATCCGGCGCGACGAGCGGAACGCCTAACGAGGGCGAGCCCTTCGCTTGCGCCAGCTGCTGCTCGAGCTCGGCGAGTTTCTTTACGTACTCACCATGCACGCGCTGCGTGACATCCTCCAGCGTCCGCACCGCTTCTTCCCTGGCTTCGCGCTCCGAGAACCGCGCATACCCGAGCTCGAAGAGCGCGACGTACGGACCGAAGCGCTCGACGACGCGCGTGCCGAAGATCCGCTTCGGCTCGTAGAGGGCGATCACCCCCGACAGGTGGCCGTCGGTGCGCAGCCCTTGCAGCGAGAGCAATCCCTCGTCAGGCAGCGCCGGCAGGCCGAAGAGCCGCGCGTACTCGTCCGATTCGTCACCAAGCTCCACGAACTCTCCGCCCGCGGAGATCTGCGCGCCGATCTTCGAGGGGAGGTGATCGAACGTCGTGTCGACGCGCGAATGCTCGACGCTGTGTCCCACCGGCGTGAGCCGATCCCGCAGCATCTGCCGGCGCGCCTCGTAGCGAAGAAGCGTCAAGTGCGCCGAGCGATCTAGGTCGGCGAGCGCTTCACCGAGCGCCACCAAGGCCGCATCGAGATCAGCCGCCGCGCTCAGCGAATGGGCGAGGGACGCGAGTGTTCGAGGAGGCATGTAAGGGGTGGACGACGGGGCTCACGAGCGGTCTCAGCCCCACGCGTGCGGGAGCCCAATGTAGGGGCGTAGGTGCCGAACTGTCAATCGCTTGGACGATTTGTGCGTTGCTTGACACACATCGCATGCGGGGTAATTTCCGATCAATGGCGGAGCGCACGATGCAGCTCGTGCTGCATTACGACGGCGCCGGGTTCGCGGGGTGGCAACGGCAGCCTGCGGAGCGCACCGTCCAAGGTGTGTTGGAAGATGCGCTCGCGCGCGTGTGCGACGCTCCGGTGCCGGCGCTGGGCGCGGGTCGCACCGATGCAGGCGTGCACGCGAGGGGACAAGCGGTGGGGGTGCGCGTCGCGGATAAATGGGAGGCAGGAACACTTCGCCGAGCGCTCAATGCCGTGCTGCCGAGTGATGTCTGGGTCTCCGCGGCACACGAGATGCACCCCGCTTTCCACGCGCGGTACAGCGCCACCGCGCGGCGCTACAGCTACCACATTGGCACCGATGCCTGCGCCGCGTCGCCGTTTCGGCGACGGTGGGAGTGGGTGCTGAGTCACGGGCGATCACTCGACCGCGCCGCGCTCGACGACGCGGCGGCCGCGCTCGAAGGCGAGCATGTCTTTCGGGCATTCGCAGTACAGGGAACCGCGCCGCCCGGCGACGACCATCGCTGCAACGTGATGCGAGCGGCATGGCGCGATCGCCGACACGGCCAGGGAGGCGTGGTCTTCGAGATCGAAGCGAACCGATTCCTGCACCACATGGTCCGGTTTCTGGTCGGGACGATGGTCGACATCGCCTCGGGGCGTCGCCATGCTTCCGATCTCGTGGCTCTGCTGGCGGCTGATGACAATCGTGAGACCTCACCGCCGGCGCCCGCGCACGCGCTGTTTCTGGATGCCGTCATTTACCCTCGCGACCTCTACCTGAATCCGGCATGAAGATCCTTCTGGACACCGCCGATCTCGACCAGATCACGTGGGCTACGGCCACGGGCTTGATCGATGGCGTCACGACGAACCCGTCGCTCGTCGCTGGCCACGCGCCGGACCGCGATCACAAGACCCACCTTCGCGAGATTGCGAAGCGCGTCAGTGGACCGGTAGGCGCCGCCGTCGTCGCCGTCGCGGCTGACGACATGTATCGCGAAGGCAAGGAGCTCGCGCGTCTGGCCGACAACATCGTCGTGCGGCTGCCAATGATCGAGGAGGGATTGCTGGCGACACGTCGTCTCGTGTCGGAAGGCGTTCGCGTCGATGTGACGCTGGTCTTCAACGCGGCTCAGGCCCTGTTCGCCGCCAAGGCAGGGGCAACGTACGTGAGTCCATTCGTCGGCCAGCTCGACGACGTCGGTGCCGACGGATGCGCGGCCGTTCGCGACATCCACGCGGTGTTCGGCAACTTCGACGTCGAGTGCACCGTGCTCGCCTCATCGATTCCGTCGCCGCTCCGGTTCGCCGACGTGGCGCGGGCGGGGGCGGACGCGGCGACGGTTCCGCCGCACGTCCTTCGTTCTCTGCTCGTCCATCCGCTCACCGACCGAGGGCTCGATCAGTTCCTTCACGACTGGAGTCGTCGCCTGGCCAAGGCGAGAGGCGTGTCGTGAGGCGATGTCGGTCGGCGCTGACGTTGATTGTCATCGTCGCGTGCAAGGGCGAGTCGAGCTCGGAAAGTGGAATCCTGCCGCGTGCCAATGCGGCGCAAACGACGAACATACCGAGCAGCCGACGCACGGTCATCACCGACGCCGTTGCGCGCGTCGCACCCGCCGTCGTGTCGGTGCAGACGCAGTCCGTC
The DNA here is from genome assembly GCA_035253585.1 of Gemmatimonadaceae bacterium. Lineage (GTDB taxonomy): Bacteria > Gemmatimonadota > Gemmatimonadetes > Gemmatimonadales > Gemmatimonadaceae > DATFBY01. Next base: position 8,126 of record DATFBY010000019.1, read on the forward strand.
GCCCGCAGCTCCGGAGATCCGTTCGAGCAATTCTTCGGCAGCGGCCCGCAAGCACGCGTCATGCCCGGCATCGGCTCGGGATTCATCACCCGCGCCGACGGCATCGTCGTCACCAACGCGCACGTGGTCGCCGGCGCGCAGACTGTCTCCGTGGCGATGCGCGACGGTACATCCTTCCCCGCTCGCGTCATCGGCGCCGACCAGATCAACGACCTCGCTGTCCTCAAGATCGACGCGCGGAGTCTCCCCGTCGCGCCGTTGGGGCGCTCCGATGATCTCGTGGTCGGCGAATGGGCGATCGCCATCGGCAACCCGTACGGCTTCTTGTTAGGCAACTCGGAGCCGACGGTGACGACGGGCGTCATCAGCGCTACCGGGCGCAACCTCGTCGCGCGCACCGAAGGTGGCGGCGTCTACGTCGACATGATCCAGACCGATGCGGCCATCAATCCCGGCAACTCCGGAGGGCCGCTCATCAACGCCGCCGGCGAAGTCATCGGCGTGAACAGCTCGATCTATTCGCCTTCAGGCGGCTCGGTTGGCCTTGGCTTCGCCATCCCGATCAATCGCGCGAAGCGCGTCACCGAAGACTTGCTCGCGCACGGCAGCGTCAGGCAGCCATGGGTCGGCATCAAGCTCGACATTCCGCAGCGCGGCAATCCTGGACGCGCGCTCACCTCGGGGGTCGTCGTGCGCAGCGTGGTGCCCGGATCTCCTGCGGCGCAGGCCGGTATCCAGCGTGGCGACGTCATCGTACGCTCGCGCAATCGCCAGCTCCGCAATCCCTTCGACTGGGAAGCCGAGCTGCTCGACCTGCGCGTCGGTGAGCAAGTGCCACTGACAATTCGCCGTGGCAATCGCGAGCTGCAGGCGAACGTACGCGTGGCCGACCTCCCCGAGGTCAGCGCACCGCGGGTCGCGGTGCTCCGCGAGCTCGAGCTGGTCTCGGTCACGCCGTCGATCCGTGCCGAGCGCGGGGTACGCAGCCCGCAAGGCGCCTTGATCGTGAACGTGTCCGACCGCGTGTCGACCGAGATCGGCATCCAGGCCGGTGACGTGATCGTGCAAATCAACCGAACGCCGATCGAGAACGCCGAAGACGCCGCGCGAGCGCTCGATCTGTACGGCGGTCGTGGCGCGATCCGGCTCTTCTTCGAGCGCGGCGGCAACATCTATTCAACGGACTTCATCATTCGATGACCGATACCACGCGATACGTGTCGCCGCTGGCCGAGCGATACGCATCGCGCGCCATGTTGGAGCTCTGGTCTCCTCAGACGCGACATTCGCTGTGGCGCACGCTCTGGCTGCGGCTCGCGGAGGCTGAGCGCGCGCTCGGCGTCCCCATCCCCGATGACGCGCTGTCGCAGATGCGCGAGCACATTGACGACATCGACTTCGCGCGCGTCGCGGAATACGAGCGCCGATTCCGCCACGACGTGATGGCGCACATCCACGCCTTTGCCGATGTGGCGCCGGCTGCCAAGCCGTTCATTCATCTCGGCGCCACGAGCGCCTACGTCACCGACAACGCGGATCTGATCCTCATGCGCCGCGGGCTCGAGCTGTTGCGTGACAAGCTCTTGGAGACGCTGCGCGCCCTGGCGGTGTTCGCTCGAGAATGGCGCGACGAGCCGACGCTCGGCTACACTCATCTCCAACCAGCGCAGCTCACGACCGTCGGCAAGCGCGCGACGTTATGGATGCAGGACCTGGTGCTCGATCTCGCCGACGCCGAGCACCGCATCGCCACCATGCCGCTCCGCGGCGTGAAGGGAACGACCGGGACGCAGGCCAGCTTCCTCGAGCTCTTTGACGGCGATCACGAGAAGGTCCGGCGCCTCGAGCGCATGGTCACCGACTCGGTCGGATTTCGCACGGCGCTGCCGGTCACGGGACAGACTTACACTCGGAAGCTCGACGCGCAGGTCTTAGGCGTGTTGTCAGGCATCGCCGCCAGCGCCGCCAAGTTCTCATCCGATGTCCGGCTGCTCCAGTCGTTCGGCGAGATCGAGGAGCCGTTCGAAAATGAGCAGGTGGGCTCCTCGGCAATGGCGTACAAGCGGAACCCAATGCGCTCGGAGCGCATCGCCGGCCTCGCGCGATTCGTGATCTCGCTCGAGGGCAACGCCAATCATACTCACGGTGTGCAGTTCTTCGAGCGGACGCTGGACGATAGTGCCAATCGTCGACTCAGCATCCCGGAGTCGTTCCTGGCAACCGATGCGATTCTGGTCCTCATGATCAACGTCGCGTCGGGGCTCGAGGTGCACCCGGCTCGAATTCGACGGCGCATCGAGGCCGAGCTGCCGTTCATGGCTACCGAGAAGCTGATCGTGCGAGCGGTGCAGCGCGGTGGAGATCGACAGGTCGTTCACGAGATCATTCGGAAGCACAGCCTGGCCGCGGCACGAGCGCTCAAGGAAGGTGCGGAGCGGAACGACCTGTTGGAGCGTTTGGCGGCCGATCTCGGTTTCGGCGTCCCGCTCGATGAGCTTCGATCGGCGACGGATCCGACCGAGTTCGTGGGCCGCGCTCCGCAGCAGGTAGATGAATTTCTGCGCGATGTGGTCGATCCTTTGCTCGCCGGTGCTCCACAGAAGCCGCGCGCCCGAGAAGCGCTCCGCGTATGATCGCCATGCTCACCAGCGACCTTCCGCTTCGACGGCTGGCGCGCGGCAAGGTGCGCGACGTGTACGAGGTGGACGCCGAGCGCTTGCTGCTGGTTGCGACCGACCGCGTAAGCGCGTTCGACGTGGTGATGCGCGAGACGATCCCGTACAAGGGTGCCGTCTTGACCCAAATGAGCGCCTGGTGGATGCGTCGTCTCGATGCCGACGTCCGCCACCACATGCTCGCGGCCGACGCCGATTCGATCGTGGCGGAAGTGCCGGCACTCGCACCGCATCACGACGCGATTCGCGGCCGCGCAATGCTCTGTCGCCGAGCCTCGGTTTTTCCGGTCGAGTGCGTCATCCGAGGTTATATTTCGGGGTCTGCGTGGAAGGAGTATTCCGCCCGCGGGACGTTGGCCGGCGAGCCGCTGCCGGCGGGGCTCCGCGAGAGCGATCGCCTCGATCCGCCGTTGTTCAGCCCGGCGACCAAGGCCGACATCGGCCACGACGAAAACATCACTGTCGCCAGAATGCGTGAGCTCGTTGGATCGGAGAACGCGGATGCACTGGAGCGCCTAACGCGGCTGGTGTACGAACGTGGCCGCTCCGAGGCGGCTAGTCGGGGAATCATCATCGCCGACACCAAGCTCGAGTTTGGCCGCGATGGAGATGGACGCATTCTGCTCGTGGACGAAGTGCTCACCCCCGATAGCTCGCGCTTTTGGCCCGCCGACGCGTACGCGCCGGGCCGGTCGCAGCCGAGCTTCGACAAGCAGCCGCTGCGTGATTGGCTGGACGCCGAGCGTCGCGGCGGCCGCTGGAATGGCGAAGCGCCGCCGCCCGCATTGCCGCCCGAAGTGGTGGAGGCAACGAGCGCGCGCTACCTCGACGCCTACGCCCGGATCACCGGGTCGGCGCTCGAACTCGCGGAGGTGATGTGAATTTTGCGCGTGAAGGTCTGGTATTCATCGGCATCGCGTTCGCCATCACGGCGGGCGTCTTCGCGCTCGCGCTCACGCGCCGCTCCTGGCCGATCTGGCTGGCCGCATTCGCCTGCACGATCCTCGCGCTGTGGGTCGCCTACTTCTTTCGCGACCCCGAGCGTCGAGGAGAACGCGGGGAGTCGCTGGTCGTGTCGCCCGCTGACGGCCGCGTCGTCATGATCACCGAAGTCGACGAGCCGACCTTCGTGCAGGGCAAGACGATGCGCGTCTCGATCTTCATGAACGTCTTCAACGTGCACGTGAACCGCTACCCGGTCAGCGGCACCGTCAAGCACGTCGCGCGAAATCCGGGAAAGTTCTTCAACGCGGCGCTCGAAAAGGCCAGCCTGGAGAACGAGCAGACATCGGTCGGTATCGAGACCTCGCGGCATCGGATTCTCGTTAGGCAGATCGCCGGACTCATCGCGCGTCGCATAGCGAACTACGCGCAGGTCGGCGCGCAGGCGACGCAGGGTGAGCGGATGGGGATCATCCGATTCGGCTCGCGCGTCGACGTCTTCGTGCCCGCGGGCTCGAAGCTGCGAGTGAAAGTCGGAGACGTCACCTCCGCGGGAACGACCGTCTTGGCGGAGCTGCCGACGTGAGTCCCGCGATTCCTCGTCCCGACATGCGGCGCGCGGTGGTGCTCCTCCCGAACGGCTTCACGCTCGGCAACCTCTTCTTCGGTGTGTTCGCCATCGTCTCGGCGGCCCGCGGCGAGTTCATGTGGGCTGGGTGGTGCGTCGTGCTCGGTGGCGTGATGGACGCGCTCGATGGACAGGTGGCGCGGATGACGCGGACCGGAAGCCGTTTCGGCATCGAGCTCGACTCGCTCGTCGACGCGGTGAGCTTCGGCGTTGCGCCGGCGATCATCATGTACTTCGCGGTGCTGAACCGGGACGGTTGGGCGTGGATCTTCGCCTTCATCTTCGTCGCGTGTGTGGTCATGCGGCTCGCCCGCTTCAACGTCGAACAGGGCGGTCGCGCGAAGACGCACTTCCACGGGCTGCCGAGCCCGGCCGCGGGAATGACGCTGGCCACGTACTACTGGTTCAGCCAGACGAAGCTCTACACGGAAACGATCATCGGCGATCTGCCGTGGCACACGGTACTCCCGGCGGTGATGCTGACGCTGAGCCTCCTCATGATCAGCCACGTGCTCTACCCCGCGGTCCCCCGGCTCGGTTTCCGCAACCTCCGCAGCACCATCGGCACCGTCATCTTGTTAGGCATCGTCGGCGTAGTCTTGCTCCATCCGTATCGGTTCGCATTTCCGGCGCTCGTACTCTACGTCGCCTACGGCTTGGCGCAGACGATCTTCTTCGGCGTAGTCGACCGCCTGCCGACCGGCGATCCGCTGTTCGACGAGGAAGACGAAGAGGAGGACGTGCAGCGGCCCGTCGCCATCGGTGAAGTGCCCGGTGGCGAGCGACGCCGCCGGCGGCGCGGGCGCCGCAGAAGCGACCGGCGACCGATCCTGAAACCGAGAATCGAAGAGACAGGCGAATGAACCGATATCGAGTCGGCATTCACATCGTGCCCCGCCGCGGCATCCTCGATCCGCAAGGCAAGACGGTGGCCGAAGCACTGCACGCGCTGGGGTTTGGAGGCGTCGCTGACGCGCGCATCGGCCGGCACATCATGCTCGACGTCGACGCGACGAGTGAGAGCGAGGCGGCCAACGCGGTCGAGCAGATGTGCGAGCGCCTCCTCGCCAATCCCGTCACCGAGGACTACGAAATCGCCACCGTGAGCACAGTATGAAGTTCGGCGTCGTCATCTTTCCCGGGTCGAACGGCGATTACGACGCGTATCGCGCGGTCGCCGATGCTCTCGGCGAGGAAGCAGTCTACCTCTGGCACAAGGACCACGATCTCAAGGACGTCGATGTCGTAATCCTTCCTGGTGGATTCAGCTACGGCGATTACCTCCGCGCCGGTGCGATCGCGCGGTTCAGCCCGATCATGAAGGATGTGAGTGCGCACGCGCGGCGTGGCGGCCCGGTGCTCGCCATTTGCAACGGGTTCCAGATCGCCTGCGAGGCCGGCCTCCTGCCCGGCGCGCTCATGCGCAACGCGCACCTTCAGTTCGTGTCCGACATGGTGCGCGTGCGCGCCGAGAATACGGACACGATGTTCACCGGCCGCCTACATCACGGACAGATCCTGAGGCTGCCGGTCGCTCACGGCGAAGGTCGCTATACGGCTGACCGCGGAGCGCTCGATACCTTGGAAGATCAAGGTCGCGTCGCCTTTCGCTACGTCGACGCGAACGGTGTCGTCACGCCGGCGGCCAACCCCAACGGGTCCGACAGAAACATCGCCGGCATCGTGAGCGCCGAAGGAAACGTGCTCGGCCTGATGCCACACCCGGAACGCGCGGTCGAGCCGCTGCTCGGCTCGGCCGACGGGCTCGGTATATTTCAATCGATGCTCGCCCGCGTGTCGGCATGAGTCGGGCACCGGTCGAAGCCCCACGCATCGGAGACCTCCACGAATGAGCATGGACGAGAAGCCCAGTCGCAACGAGGACGAGTACTTCCTGAAGCTCGACCAGGAGCTGCTCAGAGCGCAGCGCGCCAAGCGTGAGATCGAGCGCGCCGAGATGGAACGCCGCCAACATTTCATGAAATGCCCGAAGTGCGGCTACGACATGGTCGAGAAGGACATGGGCGGCATCAAAATTGACGAGTGCACGCACTGTCACGGGGTTTTCTTCGACGCCGGTGAGATCGAGCTGCTTGGCCGCGCCGACAAAGGCGGGCTTGGACACTTCTTCAGCGGCGTGTTCGGACGGCGACACAGGTGACCGCGGTACCGCGTCCCGGTGATCCGACGATCACACCCGCGCTGGTGGCCGAGCACGGGCTCACGCCCGAAGAGTACGGCCGCCTAACAAGTCTGCTGGGACGGACGCCGACGTTCACCGAGCTGGGCATCGTCAGCGCGCTCTGGAACGAGCACTGCTCCTACAAGCACTCGCGGCCTGTGCTGCGGACCCTTCCCACTGAAGCTCCGTACGTGCTTCAGGGGCCCGGCGAGAACGCCGGCGTCATCAGCGTCGGCGACGGGCTGGCGGTCGCGTTCAAGATCGAATCGCACAATCACCCGTCCGCAGTGGAGCCGTATCAGGGCGCAGCCACCGGCGTTGGCGGGATTCTCCGCGACGTTTTCACCATGGGCGCCCGTCCGATTGCCCTGCTGAACTCGCTGCGATTTGGCTCGCTCGACAAGCAACGCGTGCGCTACCTGTTCGGCGGAGTCGTCAAAGGGATCGGCGACTACGGGAATTGCGTCGGAATTCCCACGGTCGCCGGCGAGGTGGTGTTCGATCCGGCGTACGAGGGAAACCCGCTCGTGAACGCCATGTGTGTGGGTCTGCTGCACGAGAAGGATCTGATTCGAGCGCGCGCCGAAGGCCTCGGAAACCCCATCATGGCAGTCGGCGCGCGAACCGGCCGCGATGGGATTCATGGCGCTTCCTTCGCATCCGAGGATCTCTCGCACGAGAGCGATGCCAAGCGTCCCCGCGTACAGGTGGGCGATCCCTTCACCGAAAAGCTACTCCTCGAGGCGAGCCTCGAGCTCATCAGAAGCGGACACATCGTCGCCATTCAGGACATGGGCGCGGCAGGGCTGACCTCGAGCTCCGCCGAGATGGCGGCGCGCGGCGATGTAGGCGTTACGATCGACGTCACCAAAGTTCCCGTCCGCGAAGAAGGGATGACGCCCTACGAGATCCTGCTCAGCGAATCGCAGGAGCGAATGCTGGTCGTCGCCAAGAAGGGACGTGAAGACGCAGTGCGCGCGATCCTCGCCAAGTGGGATCTCAATGCTGAAGTCATCGGACGGGTCATCGCCGAGCCTGTGTACCGCGTCACTGAAGGTGACCGGGTCGTGGCTGAGTTCCCTGGTTCGCGACTCGTCACCGATTGTCCCGTCTATACGCCTCAGGCGGCGGAGTCGTCCGATGTTCGATCGTTGCGCGCAACCGACGTGAATGAGCTGCCCGAGCGGTCCGAGGAACGCGATCCGGTGTGGACGCTTTGCGAGCTCCTCTCATCGCCGACGATTGCCAGCAAGGCGTGGGTGTACCGACAGTACGACAGTACAGTGCGCACGGGCACCGCGATGCGACCGGGGGAAGGCGACGCCGCCGTCATCCGCCTTCGCGGCACGCATCGCGCGATCGCGGTGAAAACCGACGGAAACGGACGCTACGTGTACCTCGATCCGCGCGTGGGAGGGCGCATCGCTGTCGCCGAGGCGGCGCGCAACGTCGCGTGCACGGGCGCGAAGCCCATGGCGATCACCAACTGCCTGAACTTCGGCAATCCCAAGCGACCGGACATCTTCTTTCAGTTCCGAGAAGCCGTCGCCGGAATGGGTGAAGCATGTCGCGCGTTAGGCACTCCGGTGACCGGTGGTAACGTCTCCTTTTACAATGAGAGCCCAACCGGCGCGGTGTATCCCACGCCGGTGGTCGGCATGGTCGGACTCATTGACTCGATCGACCACATCACGAGATCAGGGTTCGACAGCGATGGCGACGCCATTGTCCTGCTTGGCGAGCCCACCTCCGAGCTCGGCGCGAGTGAGTACGTGGCGCGCATTCACGGTCGCGTGGCCGGACCACCGCCGCAATGCGATCTCGAACGAGAGCGATCGCTGATCGACGCGCTACTCGAGGCGATTCGGGCCGGCGAAGTCACCTCGGCGCACGACTGCTCGGACGGAGGTCTGGCCGTTGCGATCGCCGAGTGCGCGATCGGCGACCGAGAGCGCTTGTTAGGCGCGGAAATCGATCTATCGGCGTGGGCCGCGCTCCCGCTGCGCGCACTGCTGTTCGGCGAAGCCCAAAGCCGAATCATCGTCGGAACGGCCGCACCGGCGCGCGTGATCGAGATCGCCGGCAGACACGGAGTGCCGGCCCGGGAAATCGGACGCGTGCGGTCCCAAAGCCCCGTACTCCGAATCCGGGTCGGCTCGCGCACGATCGACGCCCCACTCGACCGCCTCGCGTCGGCCTACCATGACGCGATCCCGTCGCTCATGAATCGCGCGGTAGCGGAAGCCGCCATTCTCGAGCAGCACCCTCAGCCCGCGAGCGTGTAGCGCCATGTGTGGAATCTTCGGCGTTCGCGGTGTCGCGGATGCCGCGTCGGCCGTTCAACTCGGTCTGTACTCGCTGCAGCACCGCGGTCAGGAATCGGCGGGAATCGTCGCCGTGGATGACACCGGTACCGCGCGCGTGCACCGGGCGATGGGGCTCGTGTCAGAGAGTTTTTCCACGGAGATCTTGTCGACGCTGCGCGGCGGGATGGCGCTCGGGCATACGCGGTACAGCACGGCCGGCTCGTCGACGATCGAGAATGCGCAGCCCGTGATGGTGCGATTCCGTGACGGTTACATCGCGCTTGCGCACAACGGCAACTTGGTCAATGCCACAGAGCTCCGAGAGGAGCTCGAGGACCAGGGCTCGATCTTCTCCTCATCGATGGACTCCGAGGTTCTCGTTCATCGCATAGCGCGCTCGCACTGCCCGCGCCCCGAGGAAAAGCTGGCCGAGGCCCTGCAGGGAGTCGACGGTGCGTACTGCCTGATCGTAGCCTTGGGGCAGACGCTCATCGCCGCGCGCGATCCGCGTGGCTGGCGTCCGCTGGTGATGGGGACTCTCGACGGCGCAACTGTCTTCGCGTCGGAGACGTGCGCTCTCGACATCGTCGGTGCGACGTTCGTCCGCGACGTCGCGCCGGGTGAGATCGTAGCGATCGATGGCGACGGAACGCGCAGCATCTTTCCCCTCCCCGAGCGCGAGCTTCGGCGCTGCGTCTTCGAGTACGTGTACTTCGCGCGTCCCGACAGCAAGGTGTTCGGCGGATCGGTGGACCGCGCACGCCGCGCGCTCGGCCGGCGTCTGGGCCGCGAGGCTCCCGCGTTAGGCGCCGACCTGGTGTTCAGCGTGCCGGACTCGGCGAACGCCGCGGCGCTTGGCTACGCCGAAGAGACCAAGCTACCGCTGGAGCTTGCCCTCATCCGAAACCACTATGTCGGCCGGACCTTCATCCAGCCATCGCAAGCCGGGCGCGACGCCAAGGTGAAGGTGAAGTACAACGCTGTTCGAGAGGTGCTCGATGGGAAGAGCGTGGTCATGGTCGATGACTCGATCGTTCGCGGCACCACGACGCGAGGGCTCGTCGCGCTCATCCGTGCCGCGGGCGCGCGCGAAGTGCACATGCGGGTCGCCTCGGCTCCGATTACGGGCCCGTGCTACTACGGCATCGACACTCCATCACGCGAGGAGCTCATCGCCGCAAACCTGACCGAAGGCGAGATCGCTCGCCACATTGGTGTCGATTCGCTGGCGTATCTCTCGCTGGAGGGAATGCTCGAAGCGTCCCCCGGCGGCCCCCACGGATTCTGCCACGCATGCTTCTCCGGCGACTACCCAACGCCCCCGCCCACGGATCCGAACAAGCTGAGGTTTGGGTGCGGATGCTGATCTTCGAGATTCGAGATTCGAGATTCGAGATTCGGAACGCCACACCTCATGAGCTCCGAATTCGCAGTCGCGAATCTCGAATCTCGAATCTCGAATCTCGATGACCCTCGTTTTCTTCTTCGGCAACGGCAAGGCCGACGGCACCAAGGACATGAAGAGCGTTCTCGGTGGGAAGGGAGCCAATCTCGCCGAGATGACGAATCTTGGGGTCCCGGTCCCGCCGGGATTCACGATTGCCACAGCGGTCAGCAGCGAGTATCTGAAGACCGGAAACATTCCCGACGGTTTGCGCGAGGAGGTTAGCCAGAACCTCGCCAAGCTCGAGGAGACCACAGGTCGCAGGTTCGGCGATCCCGCGAATCCCCTGCTCGTCTCCGTGCGCTCCGGCGCTCCCGTGTCCATGCCGGGAATGATGGAGACCATACTCAACCTTGGACTCAACGACCGAACCATTCGCGGATTGGAGCAAGCCAGCGGACAATCACGCTTCGCCTACGATTCCTACCGGCGCTTCATCCAGATGTACGGCGACGTCGTTCTCGGCGTGCCGATTCACGACTTCGAGCATCTTCTCAAGGCGAAGCGCCTAACTGCCGGCGTAGAAAGCGATGCGCAGCTGCCGGAAGACTCGCTCCGTAACCTGGTCGAGGAATACAAAGCACTCGTACGAAACCGCATCGGCGCCGAGTTCCCGATGGATCCGCAGGTGCAGCTGTGGGGAGCGATCCAGGCGGTGTGGAAATCCTGGACGCTCAAGAAGGCCGTCGATTACCGTCGGGTGAATGGGATTCCGGATGACATGGGAACGGCGGTCAACGTCGTCGCCATGGTCTTCGGGAACATGGGAGACGACTCCGGCACCGGCGTCGCCTTCACGCGGGATCCTTCCACCGGCGAGCGCCGATTCTACGGCGAGTTCTTGGTGAATGCGCAGGGTGAAGATGTCGTCGCCGGCATTCGCACGCCGCTCGACATCGAGCAGATGGCCTCCGCACTCCCTCAGGCATACCAGGAGCTGCTGCGCACGAAGGATCGCCTCGAGCGGCACTACCGCGAGATGCAGGACATCGAGTTCACCGTCGAGCGCGGTAAGCTCTATCTCCTTCAGACGCGGACCGGAAAACGTACAGCCGCAGCATCCGTGCGGATCGCGGAGGAGATGGTCACCGAAGGGCTGATTGAGCATCGCGAAGCCGTCACGCGCGTGCAGCCGCAGCAGCTCGATCAGCTCCTTCACCCCATCATCGATCCCGGAGCTCGCGCGACGCCCATCGCTACCGGCTTGCCGGCGAGCCCCGGTGCCGCCAGTGGGATCGCCGTATTCGATCCGGACGTTGCCGAGCGACGCGCCGCGGCGGGTGATCGCGTCATCCTCGTGCGCGAGGAGACGACGCCCGAAGATTTTCATGGGATCGTGGCCGCGCGAGCGGTTCTTACCGCGAGAGGCGGTATGACCAGCCATGCCGCGGTCGTCGCGCGCGGAATGGGAAAGTGCGCCGTGGTGGGCTGTCGCGACATCGCCGTCGACACTGAGAAGCGGCAGTTCGACGTCAACGGCACCACGATCAACGAAGGCGATTGGATCACGCTCGATGGCGCCAGTGGGCGCGTCTTCAAAGGCGATCTCCCGACGATCCCGAGCGAAGTCGTGCGTGTACTCTCCGGCGCGCTCCCCGCGACGCAATCGCGCGTCTACGAATCGTTCGCCAGGCTGCTGGGCTGGGCTGACGAGACGCGCCGTCTCCGCGTTCGTGCCAATGCCGACACGCCTCAGGATGCCCGCGTCGCTCGCTCGTTCGGCGCGGAAGGCATTGGGCTATGCCGCACCGAGCACATGTTCTTCGAGGGCGACCGCATCACCGCCATGCGGGAGATGATCGTCGCGCGCGACGGCGCCGGCCGGCAACGCGCACTCGACAAGCTTCTCCCGCACCAGCGCAACGACTTCGACGGGATCTTCGAGGCAATGGACGGCTATCCCGTCACCATTCGCCTCCTCGACCCGCCGCTGCACGAGTTCCTTCCGCACGGCGGAGAGGAGACGAAGCTGCTCGCGCGCCAGATGAACTTGGAGCGTGAAGAGCTGATGCTGATCGTGGAGTCGCTGCGCGAGTCAAACCCGATGCTCGGGCATCGCGGTTGCCGACTCGGAATCGCTTACCCGGAGATCACGCGCATGCAGGGGCGCGCCATCTTCGAGGCCGCGGTGCGCGCGAAGCGCCGTGGCATTGACGTGCGACCCGAGATCATGGTCCCGCTCGTCTCGACCGTGAAAGAGCTCGAGCACCAGCGAGCTATCCTGGAGGAGATCGCTCGACAGGTGTTAGGCGCCATGGGTGAGCACGTCCCGTACACGATTGGTACGATGATCGAGCTGCCGCGCGCGGCATTGACGGCCGACGAGATCGCTCAGGCGGCCGAGTTCTTCTCCTTCGGGACGAACGATCTGACACAGACGACGCTCGGCTTGAGTCGCGACGACGCCGGGAAATTCCTTCCGACATACCTGGAGTCTGGAATTTTCCCCGATGATCCGTTCCAGGTGCTCGACACGCGCGGTGTCGGCAAGCTGATCGTCATGGCGGTAAACGAAGGCAGGAAAAGCCGGGCAAGCCTCAAGACGGGAATCTGCGGCGAGCACGGCGGGGAGCCGCGGTCGATCTTCTTCTGCCACTCGGCCGGCCTCGATTACGTGTCGTGCTCGCCCTATCGAGTGCCGATCGCCAGACTCGCGGCGGCTCAGGCGGCTCTGGCCGACTGACGCTCAGCCGGTGGAGGCGCTGGGCGTTGGAATGGCGATCTCGTGCACGTAGAAGAGCTTTCCGACACCGTCTTTCCGCAACAACGGAAGGGATACGTTGTACACGGGGACACCGCCCGGCGTCTGCCCGCGGAACGTCCCCTGATGCGCATGTCCGTGAAACGCGATCGCGCAGCCGTAGCGATCGATCGGTTCCGCCAACCGATCGGTACCGAGGAATGGGAAGATCATCTCCGGCTCACCCGCCACAGTGCCGGCGACCGGGGAATAGTGAAGCACGGCCACGCGCACCGGCGTTGCCAATCTGCGGAGCGCAAGCTCGAATCGCTGTACCTCCTCCAGCGCAGCAGCGACGAATGCTTTGGTCTCCGGCTCGCCGAACGCAGTGAGCGTTCCGCGACCGAAGCCGCCCATGAACCCCTTCACGCCGGCAAACCCTACGTGCTCGTTGAGCTGGAATGCGTCACCAGCCAGCACGTGCGCTCCGCGTCCGCGAAGGATCGTGGTTCCTTCGGCTCCCTGCCCGCTCTCGTAGTCGTGATTGCCTAACACGACGACGATCGGAATCTTCACGTCCGCCAGCTCGGCAACGACTGTCTTGAACTCGACCGCCAGTCCGCGTCGCGTGAGATCGCCACAGAGGACCAGCACGTCCGCATCGTCGTTCGCGCTGGAGAAGAGATCGCGATAGGCGCCCGCATCCTCCTCGCCGACGTGGAAATCGCCGACCGCCGCGATGCGCACGCGCGACCTGCGGCGACGGTCGCCCCCTTCACGTCGTTCGCCGGAAGTGGGTACGACGCGCAGCTCGGGTGCGCTCGGCCGGGCGGCGCCGCCGCCCTCAACCCATTCTGGCATTGAATTCCTCGGTGATCTGCGAGCGCTCGTCCCATATGTCGTTTGCGGCGATCGCTCGGATCTGCGGGCTCCGTGCGGCGTGTTGCACGCTCTCATCGCGCAGGTCGCGGAACTCCCACTCGTGCACGTCGATGGTGAAGCTGAATCGAGAAACGAGCGTGCCTCGAGTCACGCGCTCGCCCGTGCGCTCGCGCTGAACGTCCTTCTCGGCGCGCGCGAGAAGCTCTTCGTACACCCAGCGCGGCACGTTACCGCGGAGCTCGGGATACACGTACGAGAACATCTGCAGCTGCGCGAGGAGCAGCGGCCAGTGCTCGGCCGTCTTGTCGACGATCCTACGCCAATCCATCGTCGCGCCGACGCAGGCAATGAGATGGACGATGTCGGCCATGTCCTGCCGATGCCGCTCGTGGATGAACAGGCGGTGCCAGAGCAATTCTTCCGCGGGGGAAACGCGAACCGGGGTGGCGGCCAGGATCGCGGGGCGGCTGTATCGGTACCAGTCGCGGTCGATCACCGCGAGGCCGTTTCCCATGCCGTAAATGATGTCGACGAAATGCTTCCCCACGATTCCTTTCGCCAGCCAGTGCGGCTGCTCGAGACGGCTGCGGAATCCGCTCGCCTTGAGCGCGCGCATCGCGTCGATCACGTGTATTGGCTCGACGAAGACATCGAGGTCTTTCGTCTCGCGGTAAATCCCTGTGTGCTCGTAGATCGCGTAGGCGCCGGCGACGACGTACGGCACGCCGTGCTCGTTCAACGCGCGTAGCGCGTTCTTGTAGATTTCGCGCTCGGTTTCCGGAATCCAGAAGTCGCCGTGCGTGACCGACTTCTTCTCCTGGGCCGTGATCTTTCCGAGTCGTGGACGACGCGACGGTCGATCGCGCTGGGCCATTCGCTCCTCTCGGGCTCGAATGGCGTGGTTCCGAGCAAGGGGCGGGCCGGAACAACTGCTGGAAAACTACCTTTCGAGCAGCCTGGGAAGGTCCAACAGCAGTGCCGCAGGATCAGTCCACACGTCGATGGCACCGGCCGCACGGAGCTCGTCTTCGCCGTAGCCGCCGCACGTGAGCGCGAGAAAACGCACGCCCGCACGTCGACAGGCCTCCCCGTCGTGACGCGTGTCGCCGATCATCGCGCATTCGTCGGCGCTGACGCGCAAGCGTTGCACGGATGCGAGAACCACATCGGGGTCAGGCTTGGTCGATTTCGCGTCGCTGCCAGTCACCGTCACTTCGACGCAGTCGCGGAAATCGATTCCGGCGCTGTCCATCGTCGCATTGACCTGGTCGTCAGTGCCCGACGTGGCAAGCGCGGTCCGAATCACCTGACGACGAAGCTCGACCAGCAGCTCGACTGCGCCGGGCATCACGCGAAAGCGGCGGCGGCGCGCAATCTGAATGTACGCTTCGGTCACGCATTGGCGGAGCGCGTCGAGAGTGAGCTTGTCGACGTCGCCGAGGATCGCCGGCGCGAGTTTGTCGCTTCCCATGCCGACAAGCGGAACGATCTGCTCGCGGCGCACCGTGAATCCGTTCTGCTTGAACGCGCGCACCCATGATTCGATGTGCGCGTCATTGGTGTCCACCAGCGTGCCATCCAGATCGAAGATCAGTCCACGCAGCATGGGGGTTGAAAGCTTTGGAAGGAAACGGGCCGGCAGTTGGAATGCCGGCCCGTGGGGTGATGGAGGCGCGGGGAATCGAACCCCGGTCCGAGACAAGATTCACCACAGCGTCTACGTGCGTAGTCCACCGGTTGAGGTCTCCAGCCGCTGGCCGGTGGACGGCCCACTGCTGGACGAGTCTTCTAGAATCTCGTCCGACGCCGGAAGACGCGGCGCCAGACTATCCCGACTTTGCGATACCCGTAAAGCCGCCTCGGGCGGGCTTCCTTACGGGCAGGTGCGGTAACCGAAGTTACGCAGCCAGGGCCAAGTTGTCGTTGGCAGTTGTAAAGTTTCCCGAGGGATTTACCAGGACTCGAGGACCTGGGCACGCGGCCACAGCTTCACCTACCCCGTCGAAGCCAGTCGCCCCCGTTCACATAAATCTAGCGCCCACAGACTGGCCGGTCAACGGATTACGTTTCCGCTGCGGCTTGGGCAGCTGGAGCGTAAGCTGCTGACAATCAGACCTTTACGTTGAAGGACTTCACGCAGTTTCTCCCTGCCGCCTTGGCTTCGTACAGCGCTCGATCGGCAGCCGAGAAAAGCTGCTCGCTCGTCCGCGTGCTCTCGGGGTAGCTGGCCACGCCGAAGGATGCCGTCACGCTCACGCGACGACCGCCGACAATCGTATGGGTCGACTCCACGGCGAGGCGAAGGCGCTCCGCCATCTCCACTGCCCCCGCGAGTCCTGTCTGCGGCAAAAGGATCGCCAGCTCCTCGCCGCCGAACCGTGCGCACATGTCGATCGGCAGCCGCACGCCCGAGTTCACCACCTTTGCGACCTGTCGCAAGACTGCGTCGCCCCCCTGATGTCCGTGCGTGTCGTTCACCTTCTTGAAGTGATCGATATCCAGCAGCACGAGCGACGTGGCGTGGCCATAGCGATCGCTTTCAGCCAGATGCTGAACGAGGCGGCGATCGAACGAGCGCCTATTGGGAAGCCCTGTGAGCGCGTCGGTCAGCGCCGATTCCTCTAGCCGCTCCAGCTGATGTGTGGCCTCGAGCACGCCGACGATGATCGTCGACAGCTGCCAGAGGAGCTCGACTTCGACGGGCGTGATCTGCGACGGCGCATCGCCCTCGACGATGATCGCGCCCAGCACACGGTCGCCGCGCTTGAGTGGTGTGATGCCGAGCGAGCCGATTTGCCGCTGCGGCTCGCCCATCCCGTATATGGCGCGCCCGATGCTCAGTCGGGCATCGCGTACGTTGAATCGCTGGCCGCTTCGCACGGCCGTCGCCAGAAGCGAAGCGCCTGACACGCGAAAGTTCTCCAAGATCGGATGCGCGGGCGAGGTGGCCCGAATGGAGCCTGCATCCGCCTCGCTCTCCCACAGCAGGAGCGCTGCGCGCGTGCCCGCGGTGATGTCCACCGCGTTCTCGCAGATCGCCTGGAAAAGTCCCGGCGAGTCGAGATTTCGCTGAATGCGGTCGACTGCCTGATCGAAGCGCTGGGCACGAGCCCGGTAGCGTCGCAGCGTACGCCCTTCTTCGAGCAGCTCGAGGAGAAGGCCCAGATGCGACGAGTAGCGCGAGAACCACCGCCGCGCGATGTCGCGGTTGAACGTATGCTTGTCGGCGGCGTGTATGGCGAGCACCCCATGCGGCGCATCGGTCTTCCCAACCGGGCCCACCACGAAGACGGACCGCTCGTCATCCGCGTTCCAAACGACCGCGCGCTGGTCGATGGCGCGGCGCACGAGCCCGCCCGTGCTCGCATTCTCCAGAAACTTGGGCTTCACGTCGGGATCAGTTGCCCAGGAGTGAGGATGCAGCTCGCCGTCGCGCGCGTTGTACCGCCAGAACATCATGTCGTCCGCGCCCAGCATGTCGCGCGCGTCGCGCAGGTAGCGGTGTACGACATCGAGCTCGGTGCGCCCGTCTTTTTCTGGGCGGCGCGCGTCGACACGCGGGTGCGGACGCGGCGTGTTGTGCGTCACGTGGTGTGGCGTACGGGACATTGCCGGCGCGGCGCGAGGTGTCGAGCGTGAGACCGCCGCCACCGCTCCGGACGAGCGCGGCGACGCGGTCGCCTGACTCGAATCGGACGCGACCGACACGCTCAGACCGACGCCCATCGTCTGGGAGAGCTGCTGAATCGACTTGGTAACGCCTACCGACGCCGCCATGAGGAGCACGGCGGCCGCAAGCCGCGGCCACTCCGAGGCGCCCGCTTGAAAGAATTCCGCGCCTAGGAGCACCACGGCAATGGCAGCGGCCACGGCCGCGGTCTTCACGCCTACGCGCCATGTGACGAGCGCCACGAGCAGCGCGGCCAATGCGGCGGCGACAGACCCGATCAGGCCCGCCACCACCACCGCAACCGCCGCGAGCGCGGCAAGAAGCTGGACGGTCTTCGTGGCGTCCGATCCTGATGGGATCATCTCGCCCGACGAGAGCTTACATGTGGGAGTGGGTGATTCGAGATGCCGCGTATCCGGCACCGAATCCGTTGTCGATGTTGACGACCGTAACTCCTGCGGCGCAACTGTTTAGCATGCTCAGCAGGGCCGCCACTCCACCAAAGCTCGCGCCGTAGCCGATACTCGTCGGGACCGCGATCACGGGCGCCGCTACCAGCCCTCCCACGACCGATGGAAGTGCCCCTTCCATCCCGGCAACCACGATCACCACCGATGCGCGGGTCAGCTCTTGTCCACGGGATAGCAAGCGATGAATGCCGGCGACACCGACGTCGGTGAGACGCTCGACGCTATTGCCGAGAGCGCACGCAGTCACCGCTGCCTCTTCCGCCACGGGGAGATCGCTCGTACCGGCAGTGACGACGAGGATGGTCCCCTTCCCGGCTGGCGGAGGGGTGGGTGCGGCGAGGTGCACAGTCCGCCCCAGCTCGTTGACACTGGCCCGCGGAAACCGATCGGCCAACGCGTTCCTCACCGCTTCTGACGCGCGCGTCACGAGAAACCCGCCGCTGCGCGACGCGATGCGATCGGCGATCGTCAGCGTGTGATCGACGCTCTTCCCCTCCGCGAAGATGACTTCCGGGAAGCCGTGTCTCAGCTCGCGGTGATGATCGACGGTGGCGAACGGGAGGTCTTCGCTGGGCGCGAGCGCGAGCTGTGAGAGCGCCGCGGTGACGTCGAGCTCGCCAGACGCAACCTGGCGCAGCAGCGCCAGGACGCGATCACGCATGACGCATTGGTATCACGCCGCGGCCGACGCCGCGGGCGTGAGAGCGCCGCTCTCCTCAGGCGCAATCTCACCGCGATCGACCGCGGCGAGGTAGTCGGCAAAGATGTCTTCAACTTCGCCTAACGACTCGACCGCGTGCAGCCGCCGGCGCAGATCGGCCGAGCTCGGCAGCCCCTTCGCGTACCACCCGAGATGCTTGCGGAATTCGATCGCCGCGCCGCGCGGATCGGGCTCGTACGCCTCGGCCATTCGCGCATGCTCGACCGCGATTGCAAAACGCTCCCGCGCTGAAGGCGTGGCCGGCATCGGCAGCCCTTCGAGCAGCGCGCGTGCCTGACGAAAGATCCACGGCTGGCCGAAGGAACCGCGCGCGATCATGACCCCCGCGCACCCAGTTTCGCGGTGCATGCGGAGTGCGTCGTCAGGCGTCTTGATGTCGCCGTTGCCGAGCACCGGGATGTCGAGCGCGTCGACGACCGCCGCGATCTCCTCCCAGGCTGCAGTCCCCGTGTACATCTGTGTGCGAGTCCGCGGATGCAGCGCGAGCACGCGCGCGCCGGCGTCCTGACAGCGGAGCGCGATCGTCACCGGATCACGCATCTCCTCGTTCCATCCGCTGCGGATCTTCACCGTCACGGGAAGGTGCGTGCTCTTGGCGACGGTGCGAATGACGTTCTCGACCAGGTCGAGATCACGAAGGCAGCCTGACCCGCCATTTCGCTTCACAACCTTCTTCACGGGGCACCCGAAGTTGATGTCGATGTATTCGGGTGCGAAAACGTCGGTCACCAAAGCCGCGGCCTCGCCCATTGCGGCTGCCTCGGCGCCGAAAATCTGCACGCCGATGGGGCGCTCGTCGGGTCCGAAGCGGAGCTTGTCGATCGTCGACTGATTCTCGCGACGAATTCCCTCAGCCGAGAGGAACTCGGTGACCACCACGTCCGCGCCAAAGCGGCGGCAGAGTCGACGGAACGGCGACTCCGACACCCCCGCCATGGGGGCGAGATACAGGGGGACGCGATACGGCAGCGAGAAAGGAAATGGCATGACCTTGAAAGCTAACGTTGGCTGCAAGTGCGTGCAACGTCAGCATTTGACAGCACTTAGCCGTTCCGATAACTTCGGGCTGCCGCGCTGTCGCGGCCGTCGACATCACCGCGAGCCCGAGGCACCACATAGATGGAATTACGGCAATTCTTCACCGAAGACGCGATCAAGCTCGACCTGGATGGCACATCCAAGGACGACATTCTCAAGGAGCTGATCGGGCTCCTCGGCCTGGATGACAAGTCGGAGGGGATGCTCTACAAGATGCTCAAGCGCCGCGAGAACCTCGGTTCCACCGGTATCGGTCGCGGCATCGCCATCCCGCACTGCCGCTCGCTGGTGGTGAATAAGCTGCGGGTGGCGTTTGGACGAAAGCCGAACGGCGTCGATTTTCGGGCGATCGATGAAAAGCCGGTGCACTTCTTCTTCCTGATCGTCGCGCCGCCGCTCGAGGTGTCGAATCAGTACTTGCCCGTGTTAGGCAAGATCGCGCAGTTCAGTAAGGAGCCGGATATTCCTCAGCGGCTGCTGGGGTTGAGAGAGCCGAGGGAGTTTTTGGCGCTGTTGGAGGAGAAGGGCGTTTGATCTAACGGCGGCATCCGCCATGTGCCATCCGCCATCCGCGGGATGGCGGATTCGGAAGTCATTCGTTGCGACGTGACCGGATGGCGGATGGCGGATGGCAGATGGCAGCGTTTCATTCCCATTCGATCGTCGCCGGCGGCTTCGAGCTCACATCATAGACGACTCGATTCACCCCCCTCACTTCGTTGATGATGCGGCTCGAGATCCGGGCGAGCGCGTCATGGGGGAATGGGAACCAATCGGCCGTCATGCCATCGGTGCTCGTGACCGCGCGGATCGCGCACACGTTCTCGTATGTGCGATAGTCGCCCATGACGCCGACGCTGCGAACCGGGAGCAACACCGCGAAGGCTTGCCAGATCTCATCGTATAAGCCCGCCGCTCGAATCTCTTCGAGATAGATCGCATCCGCGGCGCGGAGCACATCGAGCCGCTCTCGAGTCACGTCGCCTAACACACGGATCGCCAGCCCCGGTCCCGGGAACGGGTGGCGTCCCACCATGCCCTCGGGAAGGCCGAGTTCGCGTCCGACGTTGCGTACCTCGTCCTTGAAGAGCTCACGTAGTGGCTCGATCAGCTTGAACTTCATCCCCGGCTTGAGTCCGCCGACGTTGTGATGCGTCTTGATCGTCTTCGATGGCCCGCCGCGCGGTGACACCGACTCGATCACATCGGGATAGAGCGTCCCTTGGACGAGGAAGTCGACGTCCTCCCCAACTCCTCGCGCTGCTTCCTCGAACGTATCGATGAAGGTGTGCCCGATGATCGTGCGCTTTCTTTCCGGATCTTCGACGCCGCGCAGCGCCGTGAGGAATCGCTCGGTTGCATCGACAGTCACCAGACGGATGCCGAGGTTCGCGCGGAAGGTGCGCTCCACCTGCTCGCGCTCGTGCAAGCGCAGCAGCCCCGTGTCGACGAAGATGCAGGTGAGTTGATCTCCAACCGCCCGGTGCACCAGTGCCGCTGCAACAGCGGAGTCGACGCCGCCTGACAATCCGCAGATCACGCGCGCGCCTCCGACCACCTCGCGGATCTTTCGAACCTCATCCTCTATGAACGCGCCCGCCGTCCACGAGGGCTCGGCCCGGCAGATGTCGAAGAGAAAGCTCTCGATCAGCTCCGTTCCGCGCGGCGTGTGCGCTACTTCAGGATGAAACTGGACGGCGTGAATCGGACGGGTCTCGTGCCGCATGGCGGCGATCGAAACGCTTTCGCTCCGACCAGTCACGATGTAGCCAGGGGGCGCGACGTCGACATGGTCTCCATGGCTCATCCACACCGTCATCCGCTCGCCCGAGCGGAATCCGTCGAACAGACCGCCCGGCAGCGTCACCTCGAGCTCGGCCCGGCCGTACTCGCGCCTATTGCCCGCCGTGACCACGCCGCCATCGAGATGCGCGATTAGCTGCATCCCATAGCAAATGCCTAACACAGGCGCGATGTCGAGCAGGTCGCGATTCGCGGGCGGCGCGTCGTCTCCGAAGACCGATGAGGGTCCGCCACTGAGAATGATCCCCGTCGGCTGCCAGCGCCTGATCCACTCGACCTCTCGGGTCGCGGGATGGATCTCCGAGTACACTCGGGCTTCGCGAACGCGACGCGCGATGAGCTGCGTGAACTGTGACCCGTAGTCGAGAATGAGGATCTTGCTAGACACGACGGGTCACCAGTTCCACTCGGGACCTTCCAGTGCGATGAGCTCCACGGCCTTCGTCTCGAGATCGAGGATCGCGGCGCGCGGAACGCCGAAGAGCCATCCGCACGCCTCGCCGGGATTCACGATCAGCGTTTTTCCGTCGGCGCGCGTTTCCTGCCGGTGCGTGTAGCCGTGTATGACAATGTCATGCGCCTCGACCGAGCGCGGCTGCACTTCGCCGAGGTCGTGGACCAGAAGGATCCTGGTGCCGTTGACGAGGACGCTGTGCGGCGACTCGTAGATCTCGGTGCCGACACCCTTTGCTGCCTCCGCCCGAAGTCCTTCCTCGTCGCCGTCGTTGCGCCCGAAGACGCCGGCGAGTGCCATCCGTGCCTCCAGCAGCGCCTGGAGCGCGAAGGGCGAACAGTAATCGCCGGCATGCAGCACCATGCCGATGCCGCTCTCGCTGAACTTTCGCGTGATCTCGCGAATGGCTGGGACGCGATCGTGCGTGTCGGCCAAGAGTCCAACGCGCATCAGGCGGTCCTCCAGGAAGGCTGCTCCGGCTCTCGCCGCACGAGATCCGCGTAGTCCTCGCGCTCGGTAACGATCGCCCATCGCTCACCATCCACCAGCACCTCGGCCGGCCGGGGCCGGGAGTTGTAGGTCGACGACATCACGAAGCCGTAGGCGCCGGCGGATCGGATGGCGAGCAGGTCACCGGGCGCCATCTCGTCGGTGCGGCGCTCGAGGGCGAAGAAGTCGCCGCTCTCGCAGACCGGCCCAACGATGTCGAACACACCTTGCCGGCCGTGCGGGCGCACGGACTCGATGGCGTGGTAGGCATTGTAGTGAGACGGGCGAAGGAGATCGGTCATCGCGGCGTCGGTGATCAAGACATCGCGGCCGCCGCTTCGCTTGCGATAGAGTACGCGCGCCAGCAGCACGCCCGCGTTGCCAACGAAGAACCGACCTGGCTCCATGATCAACGTGAGTCCCGAGGCAGCGATCGGCGGCAGCACGCCGTCCGCGAATCCCGCCAGATCGGTCGCCAGCTCGCTCTCGTACGTCACGGCGAGCCCGCCACCGATGTCGAGATATCGAAGCTCCGGCGCATCGTGGCGCAGGGCATCGTACAGCTCGAGCAATCTGGTGATTCCAGCCACGTACGGCTCGACGTGCGTCACTTGAGAGCCGATGTGCATGTCGAGCCCGCGCAGCATCACGTTAGGCAGACGGAGCGCGAGGCGCGCCGCGCTCAGCGCCTCATCGATCGGAATGCCGAACTTCTTTCCCTTCTCTCCGGTTCGCGTGTACGGATGCGGAGTGTCGACCTCGACTTCGGGATTCACGCGAATCGCCACCGGGGCCTGAATGCCGCGCCCTTGGGCGATGGAATCGAGCAGCCTGAGCTCGCCTTCGGACTCGACGTTGATCAGCAAGACCCCGGCATCGAGTGCCTCAGCCAGCTCGGCTGCAGTCTTGCCCGGCCCGCTGAAAACGATGTCGCCTCCCGTGAAGCCGGCGCGGCTGGCGCGATAGAGCTCTCCGCCCGAGACGATGTCCACGCCGGCGCCCAGCTCGCGCAGCAGCGAGAGAATCGCTCGTGACGAGTTCGCCTTGGCGCTGTAGTGAATGCGGTGCGGAACGGCCTCCAACGCCTTGTCGAGCCGCGCGTACTGGTCCCGAATGATGCCGGCCGCGTACACGTAGGTGGGCGTTCCTGCGTCGCGAGCGATCGTCTCCAGCGGCACACCCTCGCTCCAGAGGGCGCCGTCGTGACGGACGAACCCGCGCGTCAGTACGCCTTCGCCCACAGCGCCTCGTCGGCAGCGGGACGCCCACACTTGAGACAGCGCGTGGGCGCGTCCGCCGATCGAAACTCCTCGTCAGGCAGCACGCGAATGGTGGCTTTGGTCTCGTCCTTGATCGCCGCTTCGCACTCGGCGTTCCCACACCACCCGGCGAAGACGAACGCTCCCTGCCCGTCCATGATCTCGCGGAAACGATCGTAGGTGATCTCCCCGCGCACGGTGTTGGCGTCGAGCCGCGCACGCGCCTCAAAGAGCATGTCGTCCTGAATCTGCTCCAGGAGCTGCTCGATGTCTTCGCCCAGTGTGTCGAGCGACACCGGCTGCTTGGCGCCGTTATCGCGCCTGACGAGCACGGCCTGGTTCTGTGCCAGATCGCGAGGCCCGAGCTCGAGCCGGATCGGCACGCCGCGCATCTCCCACTCGTAATACTTGGCGCCCGGCTTCACGTTCTCGCGGTCGTCGAGCCGCATGCGAATGAGGTTCGGCTCTCGGCGTTCCCAGTCGCCAATGCTACGGCAGATTCGCGCCGACGCCTCGAGCACCGCCGTGCGGTCTTCCTCCGTGCGCCAGATTGGAACGATCACCACTTCGGTCGGCGCGAGTAGCGGCGGCACACGCAGTCCCTTGTCGTCGCCATGCGTCATCACCAGGCCGCCGATCAATCGAGTGGAGACACCCCAGCTCGTGTTCCACGCGTACTCCATACCTCCGCTCTCGCTCTGGAACTTGAGATCGAACGCTTTGGCGAAGTTCTGGCCGAGGTTGTGCGATGTCCCGGCCTGAAGCGCCTTGTTGTCCTGCATCATCGCTTCGATCGCGTAGGTGCGTAGCGCTCCGGCAAAGCGCTCGGACTCCGTCTTCCGCCCCGTCACCACAGGCATAGCCATCCACCCTTCGGCGAAGTCGCGGTAGAGGCCGAGGATCTTTCGCGTTTCCTCTTCGGCGTCATCGTGCGTCGCATGCGCGGTGTGGCCTTCCTGCCAGAGAAACTCCAGCGTGCGGAGGAACAGCCGCGTGCGCATCTCCCACCGCACCACGTTCGCCCATTGGTTGATCAAGAGCGGAAGATCGCGGTAGCTCTGTACCCACTTGGCGAACATCGCGTAAATGATCGTCTCGGACGTGGGCCTGACGACGAGCGGCTCCTCGAGCTCCTTACCCCCGCCATGGGTCACGACGGCGGTTTCGGGCGCGAAGCCTTCCACATGCTCCGCCTCTTTCTGGAGAAAGCTCTGCGGGATGAACAGCGGAAAGTAGGCGTTCCGATGTCCCGTCGCCTTGAACATGTCGTCCAACGCGCGCTGCATCCGCTCCCAGATGCCATAGCCATCCGGACGGATGACCATGCACCCGCGTACGGGCGAGTAGTCCGCCAGCTCGGCGCGCAGTACGACTTCGTTGTACCACGCGCTGAAATCTTCGGCGCGGGAAGTCAGCTTTTTCTCGTCGGCCATGTTATGTCATCGAGATTCGAGATTCGAGATTCGAGATTCGGGGGAGATTCGAGTGCTTGCCACGCTGGTCCGAATCTCGACTCTCGAATCTCGAATCTCGACTTTCACTGTCGTTCGATCCATTCCGCCAACCGAACCCGCTCCTCGTGTCCATCGCTCAACCGCTTCAGGATCGCATCACCGGGCGCTACATCCGGCGTCCCGACGATCAGCACCTGAGCCGCGCCCGCGGTGTCGGCGGCCTTCAGCTGTCGCGCAAGTTTCTGTCCGCCGAGCGAATACTCGACCGCGCGGCCGCGTTGGCGGAGGCTCGAGGCGACGCGTAAAGCGGTCGGGAGCCCGCCGTCTTCCGAGAATGCGATCCAGACGTCCAGCGGCCTCTGATCGGTGTGCATGAGTCCACGTGTCCGCAGCAGGTCGCTCAACACGACGTCGCCCATGCCGAAACCGAGCGCCGGGAGATCGACGCCGCCCAGCGCGCCTAACAAGTTGTCGTAGCGCCCGCCGCCACAGATCGCGCGCATCTCTCCTCTGGCGTCGAACAGCTCGAACACGATGCCAGTGTAGTAGGCGAGGCCCCGCACGATCGACAGATCGAACTGTACCCACTCGCCGACGCCGAGCGCCGCCAAGCACTCGAAGTAGCGCGCCAGGCGCGCGAAGTCATCGCTGAGCTCCGGGCGCGCGCCATGCTCCTGCCGCAGCGACTCGAGATCTCTCGACTGCAATACCTCGAAGATCCGGGCGATCCCGACCTCGGCAAATCCGGCGTCCGCCAGCTTCCTCTCCAGCGAGGCGCGAGGCTCGCGTTCCATCTTGTCGACCACCGCGTACACGGTGGGAAGCTGCGGCGTCTCCACCCCGGCGTTTCGCAGCAGCCTCTCGAGGAGACCTCGATCGGACACGCGGGCGCGAACGTCATCCGACGTCAGTCCGAAGGAGCGCATGACGTCGATCGCCACGGCGAGCAGCTCCGCATCGGCGGTGACATCCGCTTCGCCGATGATGTCGACGTTGAGCTGGAAATGCTCGCGCAACCGGCCACGCTGCTGCCGTTCGTAGCGGAAGAGCTGCGGCGTGGAGAACCACCGAATCGGCTTCCGCATTGCGTTGGCGCGGGCGCCCACCATCCGCGCCAGCGTCGGCGTCATCTCCGGCCGTAACGCGACGTCACGGTTGCCCTTGTCCTTGAACGCGTAGAGCTGACCGACGATCTCGTCGCCGCTCTTTTTGGTGTAGAGCTCCAGCGGCTCGAGCGGCGGCCCGTCGTACTCCACGAAGCCGTACCGGCGCGCGACATCGCGCCACCGTGCCATGAGGTACTGGCGCTCGGCCATCTCGACTGGATAAAAATCGCGAAAGCCCGGAAGCGGGCCGCGAGGGGCTGACATTTACGGAATCTATTGGCCCAACGGAGATAGCTGCAAGCGCGCCATCACGTCGCCAACCGTATGAAATGAGCCGGTGACGAGCGTCGTCGCTGCACCATCGCGCGCGCGCTCGATCGCACGGTCGATATCAGGTTCAGCGTGAACGGTCCAGCCGCGAGAGCGCGCGAACTCCGCAACCTCCTCGAGACACCAGGCGCGCGAGCTCGGCACCGACGGCGGCGAGGCGAGTACGAATCGGTCGACGTGCGATGACAGCAGCTCGAGCATCGCTCGCCAATCCTTGTCGCGGAGCACGGCCACCAGCGCAACGATCGGACGTGGTAGGCCGACGATCTCCATCGTCTCTCGCAGCACCGTGATCGCTGCGGGATTGTGCGCAACGTCGAACACGAGCGGGCCGCGGCGATCGAAGCGTCCTCCGATGATGATGTCACGGAGATGGTGCTCGGCACTCTCGGCGGCGCGCGCGTACTCGCCTCCGCCGAGCTCCAACATGGCCATCGCGACGGCGGTGTTTGATGCTTGATAGGCGCCCACGAGCGGCGTCGTCAGGCGACGGCGACGACCGCCGCTATGCAAGGTGAAGGTCGTGCCGTCCTCGGTCACCGACACATCGCTGATCGTGTCGACGTCGGCGACGACGCGAATCGGGAACGCACCAGCTTCATCGGCGCGCTTGGCCAATCGGGCGCGGATCGACTCGTCACGCTCGCCGATCACCGCCGGAACGCCCGCCTTGAAGATTCCCGCCTTCTCGTCGGCGATCTGCTCCAGCGTGTCACCCAAGAATTCGGTATGGTCGTACCCGATCGAAGTGACCGCAGATACCAACGGGGTAAGTACGTTGGTGGAGTCGAGTCGGCCCCCGAGACCGACTTCCACGAGGGCAACGTCGACCTGCGCCTGAGCGAGAAGATCGAACGCCATCGCGGTGGTGGCCTCGAAAAACGTCGCGCCCAGACGTTCCACTTCCGGCATCCATCGCTCGATCCAGCTGGTCACCACTTCGTCGGTCACCGGCGAGCCGTCGATCAGTATGCGTTCGCGGAAGTCGATGAGGTGCGGCGACGTGTAGCGACCGACGCGGAGCCCGCGCGCACGAAGCAGTGCGTCGAGCGTAGCGACCACGCTCCCCTTTCCGTTCGTACCACCGACGTGAAACGCTGGAAATCGCAGGTGCGGATCGCCGACCGACGCAAGCAGCGCGTGGGTGCGCTCGAGACCGAACTTCGTGCCGCCCGTCGTGCGGGCAAAGAGCGCGTCCAGTGCCGCGCGTGACGAGGTCAGGGCGATGTCCACCCAGCCGCGGCAGGTTGGCCGCTCATGTGTCGCAGAAGCTGCCCGACTGTGCGCTTGAGATCGCGGCGATGCACGACGGCGTCGAGCATACCGTGGTCGAGCAGGAACTCGGCCGTCTGGAAACCTTCGGGAAGATCCTGGCCGATCGTCTGCTTGATCACACGCGGGCCGGCGAAGCCCACCACCGCGCCTGGCTCGGCGAGAATCGCGTCGCCAAGCATCGCGAAGCTCGCGCTCACGCCGCCGGTCGTCGGGTTGGTGAGGATCGACACGTATGGAATCCGGCGCTCGGCAAGCTGCGCCAGCACTGCCGACGTCTTCGCCATTTGCATGAGGGAGAGAACTCCTTCCTGCATTCGCGCTCCCCCGGACGCGGACAGGAGGACCAGCGGATACTTCCGCTCGAGCGAACGCTCACCCAAGCGCGCGATCTTCTCGCCGACGACCGAGCCCATGGAGCCGCCCATGAACGCGAAGTCCATGGCGCCGACGTTCACGGGCATCCCGCCGAGCGCGCCGGTTACGGTGAGAATTGCGTCATGGTCGCCGGAGTTCGTCTGAGCTTTCGTGATGCGCTGCGGGTATTCGGGAAAGCCGAGCGGGTCGACGGAGCGAAGCTCCTCCTCGGTCTCCTCGTATTGGCCCTCATCGAGCAGGAGCTCGACGTAGTCACGCGCCCGATAGCGGCGGTGGTACTCGCAGTTGGGGCAGACGTTCAGGTTGCGGAGAAATTTCTCGCGCAGGTCGGTGTGCCCACACGCCTCGCACTTCTCCCACGCATCGGGCGGGATCTCCAGCCGTTCCCGTCTTGGTTGCCGTGGTTTACGCTCTTTTCGGAACCAGGCCATTCGAGAAAGATGCTCGAATAGGAGGCTCGGGGTCTAGTGCTGGGAAGCGGGAAGGGGGAAGCGGGAAGCGACTGCCAGGCACACCTGATGAGTACCGTCTCCGCCGGCGCTTCCCGCTTCCCGCTTCCCGCGCTAAATCGCCAACTCCCCTACCCCCCCGCCTCTCCCCTCGCTCGATATCCGCATCAACAGCCCGATCCCCAGCCAGCACGACAGCATGAAGGATCCGCCGTAGGAGAAAAACGGCAGCGGGATGCCGGTGATGGGCATCAGGTTGAGAGTCATGCCGACGTTCACGACGATGTGGACGAGCCAGCTCGAGGCAAGACCGAAGGCAACGAGGCTGCTGAACGAATCATTCGCGCGGCCGGCGATGCGAATCGCGCGCAGCATGAGGAAAAGGAAGAGAGTCAGCGCCAGCGTCACCCCGATGAAGCCGAGCTCTTCGCCTAGAACCGCGAAGATGAAGTCGGTGTGCTGTTCCGGCAGGAACGCGAGCCGCTTCTGCGTGCCGAGCGTGTATCCCTTGCCGAGCCAGCCACCGGAACCGATCGCCACCTGCGATTGGATGACGTGCCAGCCGGACGCGTGCGGGTCGATGGACGGGTCGAGGAAGACGAGCACACGGCGCCGCTGATATGGCGCCAGCCGCTCCCACAGAATCGGCGCGACTACACCCATCGCCACGTTGAGCAGCATCAGTCCTACACCCTCCCACAGGTACGGCCGATACACGTACACCAGGAGGATCAGGACGATGAACCACGCTGCCCAGAGCTGCGTACTGAAGGCGAGAATCAGACTGATCGCCGGCGACGCAATGAGAACGAGCAGCGGCAGCGGCACACCTGACCAGTAGAGCATCGCGAAGAAGATCCCGACGAACACCATCCCCGTGCCCAGATCAGGCTGTGCCATGATCAGCAACCAGGGGATCAGGACGATCATCGCCGGCTTCCAGAGGTCGAGCAGCGAACGCGGCGGCTCTCGTCGACCAGCGAGAGCGCGCGCCAGCATGAGCACGACGGTGATCTTCGCCAGCTCCGCCGGCTGACCGATGCGCTGACCCGCGATCGTGAGCCACCCGCGCTGACTGGCCGCCGTCCCACCGCCGGTGCCGAACGCCAGCGTCATGACGAGAAGTCCCACGCTCAGCAGCCAGAGAGGCCAAGCAGTCCACTCGATCAGTCGGACCGACGCGCGGCTCACGATGATCGCACCCGCGACGGCCAGCATCAGCCAAACGATCTGCGCCCGATAAGCGCGCGTAGCGATCGTCGGCACATCCGTCTGCCCCGCCGAATACACCATGGCGAGCCCGAACAACGACAGCAGGAACGCCGTCGTGATGAGTGGAAAATCGGGGACGGTACGCGTCTGCATCAGCCTTCCGTCTGGATGAACTGCGCCGGCGCGACCTTGAGGTGATACTCGATGATCTTCGACGCAACGCGCGCGGCAACGTAGCCGTGGTCGCCAAACTCGAGCATCACCGCCACGACGATCTTCGGATCGTTGGCCGGAGCGAAGCCGACGAACCAAGCATGATCGCGGTTCGGATCCTGTGCGTTCTGCGCGGTGCCGGTCTTGCCGGCGAGCACCACGCCTTGAATCGCCGCGCTCCCGGCTGTTCCACGGCTGGTGACGACGCCTGACAACGCGGCGCGCAGCGCGTTCATCTGATTGGGGGTAATACTGAACAGCTTGGTGCGCTCCGGATTGTTCCGCACGATCTCCGGTTTCGCTGCCGAGCCGTCGGTAGCCAGCGCCGTGTAAAACTTGGCCATGCCGACGACGGTTTGATCGTTCTCGCCCTGACCGATGGCCAGATTGAGCGTCACCGCGTTCGTCCAGCCACGTGGACCGTAGCGACGATTGTAGTAATCGACGCCATAGGGGAATATCGGGCGGCTCTCGTCAGGCAGATCGATGCCGGAGCGCCGGTCGAAGGCAAGCGATACGCCCCCGGCAAGCAGGCGCGCCAAACCGATTTTCAGTCCGAGCTGATAGAAGTACGTGTCGCACGAGACCTCGATCGCTCGCAGCAGATCCACGTCGCCATGACCTTTCTTCTCCCAGCAGCGGAAGTAGCGGGCGCCGTATTGATATCCACCCGTGCACGGCTGTGGCATGTGCTCGTCGAGTCGCACCTGACGATGGTTCAGGGCAATGAGCGACGTCGCGAGCTTGAACGTGGACGCCGGCGGATACCGGCCTTGTATGACTTTGTTATACAGCGGTCGCCGTGGATCGGTCGTGAGCTCCTTCCAGAGATCCGTGGGAATGCCGCCGATGAATCGATTCGGATCCCACGATGGTGCGCTGTACAGCGCGAGCACGCCGCCGGTCTTCGGCTCGATGGCGATCGCGCCGCCTTGCAGCGTGTCGGCGAAGACCTGCGCGGTGAATCGCTGGAGGTTGAGATCGATGTTCGTGTACAGCGGCGCTGCGGCCGTCGGCAGCAGCTCGGGCCGCGCGCCGGCTTCGCGGACGACGCGACCATGTGCGTCGACCTCTACGAATCTCGAGCCTTCCTTCCCGCGGAGCAGCGCCTCGTATTGCTTTTCCAGACCACCCTTTCCGATTTGCTGGCCGCTCTTGTAGCCCTTGTCCTTGTACTCTCGCGCGGCCAGCTCGGCCTCGGTGATCTCGCCGACGTAGCCAACGAACGACGCGACGGCAGGGCCATCCGGGTAGTAGCGCTTCGGCGCCGACTGAATGATCAGCCCCGGAAACTCGACGCGACGTTCTTCCAACACCGATATGACGTCGAACGGTGCGTCGCTCAGCACGACGGTCGGTCGGTTCGGCGCTCGGCTGTAGCGCCTGACAGACGACTCGATCGCTTCGGGCGAAAGCTGAATCACACGCGCCAGGCGATTCAGCGACGCGCGCAGCGAGTCCGCGGTCGGCGCCAGTAGCGAGACCGAGTAGCCGGGTACGCTTTCGGCGATCACCTCGCCGTTGCGGTCGTAGATGATTCCGCGTGGCGCCGGAAGCGGAACCTCGCGCAGACGATTCTCTTCCGACTGAAGGGCGTACTTGGAGTTCTCGAGGACCTGCGTACGGAAGAATGCGGTGAGCAGGAGCGCGAAGATTCCGGTGAGCGCGATCGCCGAAGCGCGCGTGCGACGCTGAACGTCGTTCGGGTGGAAGCTCATGCCCTGCTCACGTCGGTGCCGCGCGCAACACTGGTCGCAGGACGAGCAGCGTGATGATTCCCGCCGCCGCGGTTACCGCCGCGGTGAGCGGCGACCACACCAGCAGCTGCATCAGCACGCCGCCAGCGCCCTCGTTCCGCTCGGCAAGGATGTACACGACGTCGTACGCCCACTTCCCGAGAAAGAAAAAGAACGCGTTCAGCACGATGTCGTCGGCGAAGAACACCGCCTTGAGCCACGATGCCGCGAAGCCCACGATACACATCGCCAGAGCACCGGCGCCGAAGGCGTGCATGGTGACGGAGTCGGCGACAATACCGATGAGGAAGCCGATGAGTGCCGCACTCCCGGGCCGCACTCGAATCGAGACGAGGAGCAGCGCGATCACGAGGAAGTCGGGTGACGCACGCCAGCCGAGCAATGGCCGCAACGAGAAATGCAGCAGCACCAATACGGTGAACGCGAACGCGGTGCGGAGGAGGTCGGTGGGTCTCACGGACGGGCCCCCGCCGTGTCATTGCGTGCAACCGAAGAGTCGGGACGCGGAGACGCGGGCGGCCCCGCCGGCGTCGCCGGTGCCGCGGGCGCGGGCGTTGCGGCCGGCCGCTGCGGCGTGACGAATGGCGTGGGAGGTCTCGTCGCCTGTCCCGTAGTCGTCGGGCGCGCCACGCTGTCGGGCGCCGGTCGACCTCCGGGCTCAGCCGCGCGAGCGAGCGAGTCACCCGCACTCACGATACTTCTCACCGCCGAGTCAACGCCCTGCCCCGTCGCCCAGACTCCTTCGACGCCGTTCGATGCGCGCTGCTGCAGCAACACCATCACCGAGTGCATGTCCGACGGCAAGACCGCCGGCCTCAGCAGATATGCCTTTGCCCACACCTCCGAAGTCGGCAGCGAATCGAGCACGGTGCCGATCGGAATCCCGCGCGGGAAGACACCACCGAGTCCGGAGCTCACGATCACCGTTCCCCGCTTCAGCGAGCTTCGAATCGGAACGCCTCGCATCTCGAGCAGGTACCGCTCCGGATCACTGCCCAGATGAGCGGCGACGATTCCGAACGCGCTTCCGTCGGCAGCCATCGCGCTCACCCGAAAATCAGGATGCGCCCACACGATTGCCCTGCTCATCGACGGGTCGACCGACTTCACCATTCCGACCAATCCTTCCGGCGCAACAACAGCGCTGAACGGCTTGATCCCGGCGCGCTCGCCGCCTGACAGGATGACGGTGTACTCCTCGCCGGGAGAGCGCGCGAGAAGCACCTCGACCGGGACAAACCCCCACCGAAGCCGCTGCCCGAGTCCAAGCAGCTGGCGCAGTCGATCGTTCTCGGAGCGAACTTCCTCGACCGTCATCAGACGAAGTGCCACGCTGTCCTGCTCCAGACGGCGCTCTTCGCGTGTGAGCCATGCCTGACGAGTCTGCTCGGCGTCGTGCTGGAGCGCGACCAGCGGCGCGATGATCGTGCGGCGCAGCGCGCTCGCGATCGGCTCAGCCTGCCTGTCGGGAAGTCCCAGCGAGATGATGGAAAGCAGGACGCCGGCACCCATGAACACCGTGTCGCGCCGGCTGAACGACCGTGCGGCGGGAGGCACGGAGGCTCCTCAGCGCGAGAGGACCGACCAGTACTTTTCCTCGTCGTCGAGGATCATACCGGTCCCGCGCACGACACACGTCAGCGGGTCCTCATCCACGTGAATGGGAAGATTCGTTTCCTGACTCAGGAGCAGGTCGAGGCCACGGATGAGCGCGCCGCCACCGGTCATCACGATCCCACGGTCGACGATGTCGCTGGCGAGCTCGGGTGGCGTGATCTCCAGCGCGCGACGTACGGCGTCGACGATCTGCTGGATCGGCTCCTGAATCGCCTCACGAATTTCGCTCGAATGCACGCGCACCGTCTTCGGAATGCCGGACACGAGGTCACGCCCCTTCACTTCCATCTCGCGCTCTTCGCCAACCGGGGCCGCCGAGCCAATCTGGATCTTGATCTGCTCCGCGGTCGGCTCGCCGATCAACAGATTGTAATTCTTGCGCATGAACTGCACGATGGCCGTGTCAAGCTCGTCTCCGCCAGTGCGGATCGAGGTATCGCTGACGATGCCTGACAACGCGATGACCGCGATCTCGGTGGTGCCACCGCCGATGTCGATCACCATGTTCCCCGTCGGCGTCTCCACCGGGAGCCCGACGCCGATCGCCGCCGCCATCGGCTCCGCCACCATGAACACTTCCTTCGCGCCGGCACCGAGCGCCGAGTCGCGGACCGCGCGCTTCTCCACTTCGGTGATGCCTGACGGGACGCAGACGATCACCCGCGGCTTCACCTTGAAGATATGCTTGTGGATGATCACTTCGAGGAAGAAGCGCAGCATCTTCTCCGTGACGTCGAAGTCGGCGATCACGCCGTCCTTCATCGGCCGGACCGCGATGACGCCTTCCGGCGTGCGCCCAAGCATCCGTTTGGCCTCGAGGCCCACACCCTTGATCTTGCCGGTGGTGCGGTCGATCGCCACCACGGATGGCTCGTTCAGGACAATCCCTTCGCCCTTGACGTAGACGAGCGTGTTCGCGGTGCCGAGGTCGACGGCGATCGCGTTCGCGGGGAAGAACGATCCCGCTTTGAAAGGCCAGCGCATTACGGAAGTGGGCTCACGTCCCGAGCGGGACGGTAGATGCTTCGTGGGCGGGAGGGGAGGATCACGTTGGGGTGCAAGCTAGTAGTGAGGGCATGTAGGGGCAAGGCATTGTCTTGACATGACCTAGCGTCGGTCCGAAGTTCGCGCGCATGCCTCCCGAGTCATCCTATCGATCGTCCCGAGCGAGCGAGATCGCGGTGGTCGACGCCGCCCTCTGCGACCGCTGCGGCTTGTGTCTTCCGCTCTGTCCGCCGATGGCGATCACCCTTCGACGTGACGGTCTGGAGATAGACGATCGAAGTTGCACGGGGTGTCGGAAGTGCATTGCGCCGTGTCCGGTCGCCGCGCTCTCCATGCAGCCGTTGACGCCTTTTCCCGCGTGACGCCTCGCCGCTGCGACGTCCTGATCGTCGGTGGTGGACCGGGCGGCCTGATCGCGGCTCGCGAGCTCCTCGCGCGCGACCGGGGTCTCGACGTGCTTCTCGTAGAGCGCGACCGGGCGATCGGCGCTCCGGTGCGGTGCGGTGAGGGGGTGGGAAGCGCCGGACTGTCGGAGTTCATCGAGCCGGATGAGGCGTCGTGGGTCGCGCGTCGGATCACGCGGGTGATCTTCTGGGCGCCCGACGGAACCGAAGTCCGAGTGGCCGAGGGGGACGTCGGCTACATCCTCGACCGCTCGCGCTTCGAGCCGGCACTGGCGGCGCAGGCGGGCGGCCTCGGCGCCGAGATCGTCGTGGGGACGGAGGCGACCGGCCTGGAGCGAATCGCCGATGGCTGGCGAGTGAGCCTGGCCGGCGCGCGCGGCGAGACGAAGGTAGATGCGCGCATGGTGATCGCGGCCGACGGCGTGGAAGGCATGGTAGCGCGCTGGACGGGACTCGATACCCGTGTCCCGGCGAAGGACATGGAGAGTTGCGCGCAGTATGTCGTCTCGGGAATCGAGTTCGACGCCGACGCCATCTATCTTCATTTCGGTTCGCAGGTGGCTCCGGGCGGCTACGCTTGGGTGTTTCCGAAAGGCGTCGGCGTGGCCAACGTGGGGCTCGGCATCGTGGCGCTTCGCGGCGGCGGCCGCTCGGCGCGCGACTTTCTGGACGGGTACCTCCGGAGCTACTTCCCGACCGGCGTCGCCACGGGCTATACCGTCGGCGGCGTGATAGTGCACCCCACAATCAAGCGCAGCGTAACGGACTCACTGATCACCGTCGGTGATGCAGCGCACATGATCAATCCGTTGTCGGGCGGAGGGATCGTCAATGCCATGAAGGCGGGGCGGCTCGCCGCCGAGACGGTGATCGAAGCGTTCGCGGCCCGCGACACCAGCGCCCGGTTCCTACAGCGGTATCACGATCGATGGATGGCGCTGCTCGGCGACGACCACGTGCGGTTTCACCGGCTCAAGGACGCGTTGGGGTCGTTCGACGACGGCTTCTTCAACGCGCTGGCCAAGACGGTGAATGGGATACCGGAAACGAAGCGCTCACTCCGACGAATTTTCGCGGCGGCACTCGTTAGGCATCCTACCTTGTTTCCGGTCGTCGCGAAGTATTTCGTCTAAAGCCGCAGAAGTTCTGATGACCGACGTAGCTCACCGTCAGCACCAGCGCGGACAGGATCAAGTTCAGAATCCATGTCCCGCCAAACGGCGACCCGACCGGACCTTCCGCTGCCACCG
Source organism: Gemmatimonadaceae bacterium (assembly GCA_035253585.1). Lineage (GTDB taxonomy): Bacteria > Gemmatimonadota > Gemmatimonadetes > Gemmatimonadales > Gemmatimonadaceae > DATFBY01. The sequence goes on from DATFBY010000019.1 coordinate 44,216, forward strand.
TCTCGACCGCGGCGTAGTAGGTCAGCATCACCCCGAATACCAGCATGGCGATGTTTGCGCCGCTCTCGAACAAGCCGACGATGCCACTCCACTCGGGCCGCCTCGCGGCGACGAGCCCACACACGAACACCAGCGCGTAATACAGAAAGCGCAGCAGGGGCTCGTTGTCGAGAAACGCGGCGCGGATGCTGACGCCGAATAGAACGTCGGCGACGAAGAAGAGCGGCGAGCCGAAGAGATAGTAGCCGACGAGCGCTCGGCCGATGAGCGGAGTGCTGATTGCTCCGAGCCGGGCCTGAGCGGCGGGCACGACGGGCGAGGTACGCATTTCATTCGGTGGACGA
>DATFBY010000020.1:0-3466 GCA_035253585.1 Gemmatimonadaceae bacterium
ATTCGTCCGATTTGTAGTATGTTCGCAGGCAAGCAGATGCCGAACTCCGACGCCCCAAATCTCGAATCTCGAATCTCGAATCTCGCACCCGCGGGTCGCGTCCTCGCCATCGACTACGGCGAGCGGCGGATCGGACTGGCGGTGAGCGACGAGACGCGGACTGTCGCGTCGCCGGCGGGGTTCATCGCGCGGCGTGCCGGGAAGCGGCCGCCGGTCGCGGAGCTGGTGCGGCGGGCCGAGCAGCTCGAGGCGCGCGCGCTGGTCATGGGGCTGCCACTCGATGACGAAGGCGAGGAGACGGCGCGCGCGGCCGAAGTACGACAGGTGGCGGCCGAGCTCGAGCGTCGAACCGCGCTGCCGGTCAAGCTGGTCGACGAGCGCTACACGACGGCAGCCGCGCTTCGCGCCGTGCGAGAGATGGGTGGATCGACTCGCGGACGCAAAGGCGACGTCGACGCGCTGGCCGCGACGGTGCTCTTGCAGCACGCGCTCGGAATGGGAGTATGAGAGTGCCTAACGCCGGCGCGGCATCTCGTCGCATTCTCACGATCGGCGCGCTGGCGCTGACGATCACGATCGGCGCGTGCGGCGGGGAAGGCGGTGGCCGCGCCGGTCCGGCGCTTCGCGTCAACATTCCGAGCGGTGCCTCCTTCGGTCAGGCGACGGACTCGCTGCACGACGTGGGTCTGGTGCAGTTTCCGCGGCTCTTCCGACTGTACGCGAAGATGAGCGGACGCGACCGCAACATCAAAGCAGGCACTTACGTCCTCGAGGGAAATCTCTCGTGGAACGAGATCCTCGACGCGCTCACGCGAGGCGAGGGGATCGAATCGAAGGTGACGATCCCCGAGGGATACGCGCTGCGCGACATCGTCGCGCTGCTCGTGAAAGAGCTCGAGCTCTCCGAGGATTCGGTCGAAGCCGCTGTGCGCGATACCTCCCTGCTCCGCGCGCTCAACATCCCGACGCGCACGCTCGAGGGATATCTGTTCCCCGATACCTACCAGTTCATGCACGGCACCTCCGCTCGTCAGGCAATACGCGACATGGTGCAGCGCTTCGAGCAAGTGTGGGAGCCGGCGTGGGATGAGCGCCTTCAGGAGCTGGCCATGAGCCGGCACGACATCGTGACGCTGGCGTCGATCATCGAGAAGGAAGCGCGGCTGGCAGAAGAGCGCCCCGTGATCTCGGCGGTGTACCACAACCGGCTGCGCGCGCAGATGCCGTTGCAGGCCGATCCCACGGTGCAGTACGCGCGCGGGCAGCACTCGGAGCGCGTGCTCTATCGCGATCTGGACATCGATTCACCGTACAACACGTACAAGAATCGCGGGCTCCCGCCGGGCCCGATCGCGTCGCCCGGCAAGTCGAGCATCGAGGCGGCGCTTCGGCCGGCGCAGGTCGACTACATGTTCTTCGTCGCGCACCCCGACGGGCATCACGAGTTCCGGGAGACCTTCAAGGAGCACGTGGAGGCGCGCCAGGACGTGCGACGCGAGCGCCGCCGCAACGGAAGCCGCTGACCGGTCTGGATCTTACTCGTCAGGCATCACTCGTCAGGCATCGACTCGTCAGGCGCTGACTGATTCGAATGGACGTCGGCGTGCTCCGCCTCATTGCGATCACCGATGACCTCCGCGATGGACTGGAGGGGCTGGTGGCGCGCGCGGCGGCGGCGGTGCGCGGCGGCGCGACGATGGTGCAGCTGCGACTCAAGGACGCCGAGCCGCGAGTGCTGGTGGAAGTGGCGCGCGCGCTGGTGAAGACAGTCCCGGCGCCGGTCGTGGTCAACGATCGTGTCGACGTCGCGCTGGCCGCCGGCGCAGCCGGTGTACACGTCGGACACGAGGATCTGCCAGCGGCGGCGGTGCGTCGCATCGTGCCCGTGTCGTTCATCGTCGGTGCGTCGGTCGGCGGCGACAGCGACGTCGGCAACGCCAGCGACGCCGACTACGTCGGGATCGGACCGGTATTCGCCACCGCCTCGAAGCTCGATGCCGGCGAGCCGATCGGGCTGAGCGAGCTCACGCGTCTGGCGCGAATCTGCGGACTGCCGGCCGTGGGAATCGGAGGGATCGACGCGCGGAACGTGGCGTCGGTGATCGGAGCTGGTGCCGTCGGGGTGGCGGTGATCCGCGCCGTGTTCAGTGCGGCAGATCCGGAGCGTGCTGCACGGGAGATTCGCTCCGCCAGCGGAACTTGATGTCGGGCGCGCGTTCGCCCGGTCCGCGCGCGTGACGCTTGCCAGAGGCGCGCGGCCTCAGTGCCTGACGAGCCTCCATGCAGACGCGCTCGAGCACCGGCTCGCTGACGAAGATTCTCGCCAACCGCGGATCGAATTGCGTGCCGGCTCCTTCGCGGATGACGCGGACGGCGTCGTCGACGCTGCGGCCTTCACGGTATCGCCGCGTGTGTGTGATGGCGTCGAACGTGTCGCCGATGGCGACGACGCGGGCGTTGAGCGGAATGTCCTTGCCGCGGAGTCCTCGTGGGTATCCGCTTCCGTCCCATCGCTCGTGGTGCGCGAGAACCCCCGCCGCGAGATCCGGATAGAACTCGGCCAGCGGCTGCAGGACTTCCGCGCCGCGTTGCGGGTGCATCGTGAGGAGCTGTCGCTCTTCGGGTGAGAGCGACGTTGGCTCGCGCACGATGTCCATGATCGCTTCGTGGATCTTGCCGATGTCGTGGAAGAGGGCGACGCGCTCGACGCTGCGGACCGTCGGCTCGTCGAGCTCCGCGGCTTCGGCCAGCGAGATCGAGTACGTGGCGACGCGTCGGACGTGCGCGCCCGTCTGCTCGTCGTTGGCGTCGATCGCATTGAGCAGTGATTCGAGCGCGGCGGCGGCGAGTCGCTCGGTGATTTTGCGCTCGCGCCGGTTCTGTCCGTAGAGTGCGACGAGGACCAGGGTGCCCAGGGCTCGTGGAAGGAACATGTGGTGCGAGTGGGCAAGAACCGTGACGATTTTTCTGGGCGCGCAAAAAAACAACGCCCCAGCCTGTGATCACAGACTGGGGCGCGATTTGGTGCTGCTAGTGGGTGCCGGCGACGGCCTACTCTCCCGCGTCCTCTCGGACGGAGTACCATCGGCGCTGTAGGGCTTAACGATCGTGTTCGGGATGGGAACGAGTGTGGCCCCTACGCTCTGGTCGCCAGCGATGTGGCATCGAGATTCGAGATTCGTGATTCGAGATTCGTGGGGGGATTCGTTCAACCGAATCTCCGCCCGAATCTCCAATCTCGAATCTCGAATCTCGAAAATTGTGAATGGTAGGATCGCGAGATGCGATCACGATCAATTGTTTGTGTTGGCTTGGATTACTACGAAGTAGTCAAGCCGCACGGGCGATTAGGACCGCTGCGCTCGGAGCCTGTTGCCAGGCGTCCACGGGCGGCCTATCGACGGAGTGGTCTCCTCCGGCCCTTCAGTGCTCTCAAGGAGCAAGGGAGGGGTCATCTTGGGGGGGG
>DATFBY010000021.1:0-5191 GCA_035253585.1 Gemmatimonadaceae bacterium
TGGCGCGGATTGCGCGGCCGACGGCGCCGCGGCCGGGCGAGCGGCGGGCGTACCGACCGGAGTTACCGGTGGCGGCGACGGTTGAGATGCGATGCGCGGCGGAGCCGATGCCTGCGTTGGCGCGGCGGCGGGCGCTAGCGGCGCGGGCGGCGCGGCGGGCGACAGCACCGGAGTGATGGTTGGCATCGTCACCGGCGTGATCGAAGGCTCGTCGATCGCTGGCGTCGGCGCCGTTCGCTCGATCGGTGCTGGCGACGGGGCCGGCGGCGGTGTTGCCGGCACCGCTGGCGAATGCGACATGGGCGGCGTGGCGACCGCTTCGCGTCCGATCGACTGGGCGGACGCGTCGGCCGACACCGCCGACGGCACCGCCATCGCCGACGCTGGCGTCGCGAAATCGTCGTCGATGACGCCCGACTTTCCGATTGCGATCACGCCGCCGCAGATCGAACAGCGTGCGCGCACACCTGCTTGAGGAACCTTCGAGGGATCGACGCGAAAAACCGATCCGCATTCCGGACAAGAGACGTTCATTCGCTCGTTAAACTCCGATCACCTATTCGCGTTCGGTCGCGCCGACGATCGCATCGATCCCGCCGCTATCGTGACGGCGATCCATGATGAACACCGAGCCCGGCAGCGTCTTCGCGTAGCTCTTCATCTCGGTCGCCAGCTCGCTCACCTGCGCGGCGTGCGTGAAGGAGCGGCGCTCGTTGGTGACGATCCCGATGCTGACGGTCATGAGCGGTACACGATGGAGCTGTCCCCGCCGATCCTTGCCGAAGAAGTAGCCGGCGCGCCGATCCTGCTCGGAGTACTGGTACGGCACCAGCGCGTCGAAGATCGACACGATCTCCTCGCCGACTTCTTTCACATTATTCACGGGAACGATGTAAATGAAGTCGTCGCCGCCGATGTGTCCAACGAAGCTCTCCTCGGGGACGAGACCCTTCACGACATCGTGCAGAATCTTGGCGAGAATCCGGATGACGCGATCGCCCTCGAAGTAGCTGTACCGATCGTTGTACTCCTTGAAGTGATCGAGATCGGCATAGCACACCGCGAACTTCTCGCCGGCTTCCAGTCGACGTGCGATCTCCGCCTCGATCTCCGGCGCACCGGGCAGACGGGTCGAAGGATGCACCCGCACGTCGCGCTCGGCGCGGCGCAGCATGGTGTCGAGACGCGATCGCATCTCGGGGATCGGCGTCGACTCGCGAATCACCTCGTCGGCGCCCGCGTCGAAGGCCTCGCGCAGCGAGATGTCGCTCTGCGATGCGAAGACGACCGCCGGAATCACACCAGTGAACGAATCCGACTTGAGACGCCGGCAGCAGCCCAACGCCGCTGGGGCGCTCGTTCGCGCATCGAGGATGACCGCCGAGGGGCGACCGCGGAGCGCGCGCGCCATGACCTCCTCCTCGGTGTCGAGAAGGACGAGAGCCAGACCGTGCGCATCGACCCAGTCACGCACGGGCGCCGGCGGTCGTGCGCGATCAGCGGAGAAGAAAATGGCGTGGGGCTGGGCCACGCAGCGCGGTCCTCGAGGCAGCTGGCGCCATAATAGGTGGCGCCGAGAGGTTAGTCAAAGTACGAAATGACAACGGGCTAGCTCTCTGAGGGACGACCACGAAACAGAGAACGCAACCCGCCGACCCGGTCAGCGAACCGCGCGTGCTCCGAGGGGGAGGCTCATGGTGAGTCCGACGCGCTCTTCCTCAGGCGTGGATGAGTGGTGGAGCCGCACCGTGATCATTGCGTCGACGGCGCTCAGCGCATGATTGGCGAGCGCGACACCCAGGAACTGCGAGGCACGGCGGAAGGCATCGTTGCTCCGCCGAATCGTTCGGCGGAAGTGATCCTGCTCGAGGCTCGCGCCGTCCCAACTCCAGCGGAAGTTGTCGGTCACCGCGCGACGAACGTAGAAGCTGATCGCGTCGGCGTACTGCGGAGAGTCGATTGGTGGTGGGACGTCCGGGTCGCCCCAGAAAGTGCGCCGCGCCAGAAGCCAGATCGAGCCGTTGTAGGTGGCGATGTCCGTCTCCGGATCGACGCCGCCGCCCGGAATCAGATCGAACTCCCCGCTGGCCGTGAAGTGCTCCAGCCGTTCGTAATACTCGAAGTCGCCCACCGGGAATGGCCCGCCGAACCGCGCCCGCGCAACCGTACGCGCCAAGTCTCGGTAGTCGCTCCGACGGTCTCTCGCCTGACGACGCGCGCGAATGTATTGCGTGACGGCGTAGATCTCGAGCGCGACATACGGAACGGCTCTCGTCTGGCGCAGCATGTACTGTCCGCTGCCGGGAAGAATCGCCGACGCGACCGGCGCGACCCATCCGGGGGAGCGCCGCGCGGCGCCTTGCGCGGAAAGCGCGGCGGTCGTGGGTCCTGGCGCGGGCGGCGCCGCCGGGGCGAGCGTGTCACTCGTTAGGCGCGCCGGTTGTACGGGGGCGAGTGACGACGGCAGCTCCAGCGACTGGCCGAGAACCTCCTCGACCCTGGTCGCGGATAGGAACGAGAGTGCGGCGAGAGTCGCCGCCAGCGCGGCGCGACGCATCAGAACAGGTAGCGGAGCGATACGTACGTGGGCGCTTCGCCCACGGAGCGCGAGAAACCTTCGAAGAGTCGCGCCAGGTCGACCGACAAGTTGCTGGTGCTGAAGCCCAGGCCTAACGATGCTCCGCTCGACTCCGATTGGTCGAAGACATATCCCGTGCGCAGGTGGAATCGCGTGCGATAGCTGACCACCCCGCCGACGCGCGCGGCCGGCGACCGAAGCTCCAGCTCGTCGATGAGATCGGCGCTCAGGCGAACTTCGGTGTCGCGCACCACCGTGGTCGGGACCGCCGTGTGATAGAGCGCGCCGACCTGGATGCGGGTGGGCAGCGGGTCCGATTGCTCGCGGTCGTTCACCTGGAGGCTCAGTCCCACGTTCCGCACGGCGGCGCCCAAGGTGAGCGGAGCCACGCCCGCGACATCGAACTGCGCGCCGACATCGATCGCCGTCGTCGATGCGCTGACCGTCGGAATGTCGGAGCACGCGCCGCTGCAGTCGACGCGGAACTGGACGACCTTGAATGTGACGCCGCCGTTGATGCGCGAGCCGATTCCCGTCGAGTACGTTGCCGCGTACACGAGATTGCGCGGATTGAGCGATCCGATTGGCGGACCGCCGCCGCCGCCGCTGATCTCTTGCTCGCCGTAGTTGAGGATGTAAATCGATCCGGTGATGACGCCGAGTCGCTCGGAAGGAATGAGGACCGACACGACGTCGCCGGTGCCGACGAAGCTCTGGTAGTGATGGATGGCGATCTCGCGCTTTTCCGAGCGCGCGAGGCCGGCGGGATTCCACCATACCGCTTCCGAGCCTTGCTGCGCGGCGACGACGGCTTGCCCCATACCGAGCGCGCGGGCGCCGACCGGTATGAGGAGGAATGGCGCGCCCTCACGCGTCAGGTCGTCTTGCGCGCGCGCCGATGCGGTCGCGAGCGCGAGGAATGCGCCCGCGACGACGAACGCCGCTGTGCTAGAGCGGCGTCGCCTCATCGATCAGCATGATGGGGATCTCGTCGCGAATGGCGTATCGCAGACGGCAGGTGTGACAGAGCAGGCTCTGCTCGGTCTCACGATACTCGAGATCGCCCTTGCACTTCGGGCAGACGAGTATCTCCAGCAGCTGCTGGGAGAGGCTCATGCGTCCTGCTCCTTGGGGATCGTGTATCCAAAGCGGCGGAGCGAGCGCGCGTCGCGGCGCCAGTTCGGAAGAACCTTTACCCACAAATCCAGATACACCGCCGATCCGACGAGTTCCTCGATCTTCACGCGTGCAGCGCGTCCGATCTCGCGAATCCGCGACCCTTGGTGGCCGATGAGAATCCGCTTTTGGCTTTCGCGCTCGACGTGGATGACCGCCCGAATGTACACCGGAGAGCGGTCCTCCCGGAACTCCTCGATCTCGCAGGCGACGCTGTACGGCACCTCTTCGTCGAGCTGCTCGAGCGCCGTTTCCCGTACGAGCTCGGCCGCGAAGAACCGGAGCGATTGCGTGCCGACCTCGTCATCGGGATAGAGAAAGGGACTCTCCGGCAGATGCGCGCGCAGCGCCGCGAGCAGTGGATCGAGGCCTTCGCCGGTCACGGCCGAAAGCGGAAATACTTCCTTGCCGGCAAGCTCGAGGAGACGGCCGCGCTCGGGTGAGCGCACAATGTCGATCTTGTTGAGGGCCGTCAGCACGGGGGCACGCGGCGGTCGGTCGAGCGCCGCGGCGTCGACGAGTGGCGCCGGCACGCCGTCGGTCGCGTCGGCGAGATAGAGGATGACGTCGGCGTCGGCGAGCGCCTGGAGTGCGGTGGCGCGCATGGCGTGTTGGAGCGCGTAGCGCGGCTCGAGCAGACCGGGCGTGTCGGCGATGATCATTTGCGTGTCGTCATCGGTGAGGATGCCGACGATGCGATTGCGTGTGGATTGCGGCTTGGGGCTGGTGATGCTGAGCTTTTGGCCGACGATGCGGTTGAGGAGCGTCGATTTCCCCGCATTGGGTTTGCCGACGACGGTAACGATGCCTGCTCGGGTGGATCCGGTCATGGCGGAAAGGTATGCAAAGAGCGAGGCAGTAGGGATTCCGTGCGTCGGTGGCGAATGGTGGGAAAAGACAACGCCCTGACCTGCGAGTGATTGCAGATCAGGGCGCGATTTTGGTGGTGCTAGTGGGTGCCGGCGACGGCCTACTCTCCCGCGTCCTCTCGGACGGAGTACCATCGGCGCTGTAGGGCTTAACGATCGTGTTCGGGATGGGAACGAGTGTGGCCCCTACGCTCTGGTCGCCAGCGATATGGCATCGAGATTCGAGATTCGTGATTCGAGATTCGTGGAGATTCGGTTTAGGAATCTCGGCGCGAATCTCCAATCTCGAATCTCGAATCTCGAAAAATGGATTGGATTTTCGGTGCAGACCGTGGAAACAAATCATCACGAGCCATCGATGCGAAAAAATGCTGCGTTGTTGGCTCGATTGTTTTGAATGCTCCATCCATGCATTGCTGCAATGGGGAGTAGTCAAGCCGCACGGGCGATTAGGACCGCTGCGCTCGGAGCCTGTTGCCAGGCGTCCACGGGCGGCCTATCGACGGAGTGGTCTCCTCCGGCCCTTCAGTGCTCTCAAGGAGCAAGGGAGGGGTCATCTTGGGGGGGG
>DATFBY010000022.1:0-10078 GCA_035253585.1 Gemmatimonadaceae bacterium
ACAACGTGAACGTCGCGACGGACGTCGCGCGCGAAGCCCGACGACTCCTCGGCGCCAACGGCATCCTCGCCGAATATGCGTCCATGCGGCACATGGCAAATCTCGAGAGCGTGTACACGTACGAGGGGACGCACGACGTGCACTCGCTCATCCTCGGTCAAGCGATCACCGGCCTCAACGCGTTTAACTAGCCTGCGCGCTGGTCAGACGTGTTTGGTTTGGTGCTATCTTTCTTGTGAACCTTTTCACATGGGAGTTCGCGCGCGGTGAAAATCGCTGTGTGCATCAAGCGCGTCGCCGACATGGAGGCGCGCTTCAAAGTCGGTAGCGACGGCAAATCCGTCGACGAGACCGGCCTCAAATACGACATGAACGATTTCGACGGCTACGCTGTCGAGGTCGCGTTGCAGCACAAGGAAAAGACGGGGCAGGCCGAGGTCGTCGTGATCTCGCTCGGCCCCGACGTCGTTCAGGAAACGATCCGCAAAGCGCTGAGCATGGGCGCCGATCGCGGAATCCATCTCAAGGCGGCGACGGTTCCCTTTGACAACTTTGCAATCGCCAAGGCACTGGCAGCCGAGCTCTCCACGGGCGGCTACGACGTCATCATGTTCGGCAAGATGTCGATCGACTCGGCCAACGGCGCAGTGGGCGCCATCGTGGCCGAGTTGTTAGGCATGCCGGTCGTGAACGCGTGCTCGCGGTTGGAGCTCAAGAATGGCGGCGGGACGGCGCGCCGGGAGCTGGAGGGCGCAGCCGAGCTGTTGGAGTTTTCGTTGCCCGCCGTCGTGACGATCGACGAGGGAATCGCGCGGGCGCGCTATCCCTCGCTCAAGGGGATCATGGCGGCGAAGAAGAAGCCGCTCGAGTCCAAGCCCGCGCAACTCGGCGCCGAGGCGCTCACCGTGGTCAAACTGGAGCTACCGCCGGAGCGTGCTGGTGGGCGCATTGTCGGTGAGGGAGCGGCAGCGGTCCCCGAGCTCGTTAGGCTGCTGCAGACTGAAGCGAAGGTGCTCTGATGGCGAACGTTCTCGCATTCGCGGAGACCCGCGCGGGAGCGCTGCGGAAGAGTGCGCTGGAGACGGTGAGCGCGGCACGCATGTTGGCCGATGCCGCCGGCGGTGAAGTACATGCGTTGATCGTGGGGCCGCCCGGTATCGCAAGCGCTGCCGAAAGACTCGGAGCGCACGGCGCGGACGTGGTACTGGTGTGCGAGCATCCGGGGTTCGCGCCTGATAATCCGGAGGCGGCGGCCGCGGTGGTGGCCAAACGGCTGGAATCGGGCTATCGCGCGGCGCTGTTCGCGGCAACGGCGCAAGGCCGAGACGTCTCGCCGCGCGTGGCTGGCAAGGCGGGCCGCCCACTGGCGGCGGATGTCATCGCCATCGATGTGACTGGTGATACCATCGTCGTTAGGCATCCGGTGAATACCGGGAAGGTGATCGCTACCGTGAACATTGCAGGCACGCCGGCGATCATCTCCGTCAGGCCTGGTACCTATGCGGCGCGCGGCGATGCGAAGGGTGGGCGTGTGGAGCGGATCGAGCCTGTCGGCGACCCGTCAGCCTCCCGCGTGAAGGTGACGGAGCTCGTGGCGGGCGACGCGACCAAGCCTGATCTGGGTGAGGCGCCGATCATCGTGAGCGGCGGACGAGGGCTCAAGGCGCCCGAGAACTTCAAGCTGGTCGAAGAGCTCGCCGAAGCCTTGGGCAATGCTGCCGTAGGCGCCACACGCGCGGTCACCGATGACGGGTGGCGTCCGCACAGCGACCAGATCGGCCAAACCGGAAGGCTGGTGAGCCCCGATCTCTACATCGCGGTCGGAATTTCCGGTGCGATCCAGCATTTGGCCGGCATGCGAACGTCGCGGACTATCGTTGCGATCAACAAAGACCGCGAAGCGCCGATCTTCAAGATTGCCGATTACGGAATCGTCGGCGATGCACTGGAAGTCGTGCCGGCGCTGACGGCGGCAATCAAGGAAGCGAAGAAAGGGCATTAAGAGCGCGGGGCGCGGCCGGGCCGTGGACTCGGCGGGGCAAAATGAATGCGCCGGTCGGCTGTGCCGACCGGCGCTTCCTTGTGTTCAGGCCGAGGGCCGAGTGCCGAGGCCCGAGTCCCGCGTCATACGCGCCCCGCGCTTATACAAGTACCAAAAAAATTCAACCCCTCCTGCGGCGGTCAACGTTGCACGCGAGTTGCAAGAACAGGGGGCCGAGTCGGCCGACTCGAAGTAGCGGCTTTACTCGTAACTTTCAGTGCAACAACGACTTACAGGAGTGAGGCTTGTATGAGATTACATAGATTTGTCCTCGGCGCCGCGCTCGCGGCCAGCGTTGCAACGGTCAGCGTCGCTGAGGCGCAGTCCAGCTCTCCCATCGGCGTCGAGCTGACCCCTTACGCGGGCTACATGCACTTTGGTGACCTGTTCGAGTTCTCGGACGGGACCGAGCTCAGCATGAAGGACGCGGCGCTCTTCGGCGTGCAGGGTGGCGTCCGCCTCGGACAGAGCTGGGCGTTGCTGGGTAACCTCGGTTACGTGAAGTCGGAGTTCACGAACGAATTCCCGAGTGCACCGCAGCAGAGCATTTCGCCCGACGTGGGCGTGTTCCTGATGGACGCGTCGCTGCAATACAAGCTGCCGGTGTACGGGCCGGTGGCGCCGTTCATTCAGGGTGGTGTCGGTGGCATCAAGTACACTTTCGACACCGATGACATTCAGGGCGCCGGCAACACCGACGTCGCGTTCAACGCGGGTGTCGGTGCCGACGTGCAGCTGAGCCGCGCGCTCGGTCTGCGCTTGATGGTGAAGGACTACATCACGAACCTGTCGTGGGACAACCTCAATGACGTGCAGGCCGATGACGACATCGAGGGAAACACCGCGCACAACCTTGGCTTCTCGCTCGGTCTGAAGATCGGTTTCTAACGAGCGCGTGATAGCACGCGGTGAGCTGTGAGACGGGGCGCCTTCGGGCGCCCCGTTCTTGTATCGCTCTTCCACGGCCCGTAGCTTCCGCCTCGCGCTCGCACCACGCCGCGCATCGACACGACTCACGTTTCCATGACCACTCAGAGCGTTGTTTTTCTTCTTCTGCTGGCCATTGCTGGCGGCTTCTTCGCCTTCAATGTCCAGCGCCTGGTGCGTTACCTGCGCGTCGGCCAACCCGAGAATCGCTTCGACGCGCCGCTCACGCGCTTGAAAAACGTGCTCGTCGTCGCACTCGCGCAAAAGAAACTGCTGCGCGAGCCCGTCGCCGGCATCATGCACGCGCTGATCTTCTGGGGCTTTTGCGTTCTAACCGCTGGCACCGTCGAGATCCTCATCGAAGGCGTCTTCCCCTCGTTCTCCTACGGCGATTTCCTCCCGTCGGCCGCGTATCGCCTCTACTCTGCCTCACAAGACGCGTTCGGTATTCTCGTACTCGGCGCAATCGCGTTCGCTTACTATCGACGCTTGGTCATTCGACCGCGCCGGCTTCAGGGAGACAAGCTCGAGCAGAAGGATGCGCTGCTCATCCTCGGGCTGATCGCCGCGCTCATGATCACGATGTTCCTCTCGAACGCCTTCCTGTTGGTCACCGAGCCCCAGCTTGCGATTCGCGAAAAGGTCGTGTCGAACGAGCTCGCCCGTGTCTTCAGTGGCGTCGGGCCGTCGTTCGCGCGCGACGCTCACGAAGTCAACTGGTGGTTGCACGTGCTGCTGGTCCTCGGATTCCTCAACTATCTGCCCTACTCGAAGCACCTGCACATCATCACGTCGATCCCCAACGTCTACTTCTCGAATGCACAAGGTCCGGGAGTGAAAGGCGCCATTCGGCCTATGGATCTGGAGGCCGAAGGCATCGAGGAATTCGGCGCGGCCGACGTCGATCGCCTGACGTGGAAGGACCTGCTCGACGGATACGCGTGCACCGAATGCGGCCGCTGCACCGCCGCCTGTCCCGCGAACATCACGGGCAAGGTACTGAGCCCGCGGAAAATCATCATCAACACTCGGCAGCGCCTGATGGAGAAAGCGCCGCTTCTCATGGGTGACGAGTCCGAGTTCCGCGAGCCGATGCTGGTGCACGGCGAAGGCGATGACGCGAACGCGCGCGATCCCGAGACCGCGCTCGCGCATCGCCTGCTCGACAACTACGTCACGGAGGAAGAGCTCTGGCAGTGCACCACCTGCCGCGCCTGCATCCAGGAGTGTCCCGTCGGCATCGAGCATCTCGATCACATCATCGACATGCGACGATATCTGGTCCTTTCCGAATCACGCTTCCCGGAAGAGGTGCTTCCCGCTTTCGAGTCGATGGAACGGAACGGATCGCCATGGGCATTCAGCCCTGCCGAGCGTGCCGCGTGGGCTGAAGGCCTCGACATTCCGACAATGGCGGAGCTCGCCGAGCGCGGAGAGCGGCCGGAAGTGCTGTTCTGGGTCGGCTGCATGGGCTCATTCGACGATCGCGCCAAGAAGATCACGCGGTCGTTCGCTCGCATCATGCAGGCGGCAGACATCCGCTTCGCGATCCTCGGGCAGGAAGAGAGCTGCAACGGCGATCCGGCTCGCCGCATGGGGAACGAGTATCTGTATCAGATGCTGGCCAAGAGCAACATCGAGACGCTCGATCGATATCAGGTTCGAACGATCGTCACGATCTGCCCGCATTGCTTCCACCAGATCGGCAACGAGTATCCTCAGTTCGGCGGGAACTACGAAGTCATCCACCACTCGACGTACATCGCGCGACTGTTGGAAGAAGGCCGCGTACCGTTGCGCGCCGGCACGGACGGGATGAGCAAGATCACCTATCATGACTCGTGCTACCTCGGCCGCTACAACGACGTGTACGACGCGCCGCGCGAGACCCTTCGTCGGGCGTTGCCGCTAGTCGAGCTGGCCGAACCAACGCGCACGCGCGATCGCGGGCTGTGCTGTGGCGCCGGCGGCGGCCGCATGTTCATGGAGGAGCGTCAGGGGAAGCGCATCAATGTCGAGCGCACCGAGGAGCTGATCGCAACCGGTGCCGACACGATCGCCGTCGCCTGTCCATTCTGCATGACGATGATCGGCGATGGCGCGCGCACACGCGATGCCGGGGTGTCCGTCTACGACATCTCGGAGGTCGTGGCCAGTCGCCTCCTCACATCGTAGAGTCGGATCGTCTGACGGATCGATCCGCTCTCGAAGGGAACGCTTTCGCTCCGCACGTCTAGCTGCCGTTCAGCGCACCGCGCGAGAAAATCCTCGACGCCCACGCGGCCCGGGTCGGCTATCGTCGCAATTCCGCCAGGCGAGAGCGTCGCATCGATTGCCGCGGCTACGAGTGCGCCGTACGGCCGCTCGTACAGCACATCCGACGCGAGCACGCGCTCGAAGATGCCGAGGTCGGCGGGAAAGTGCCGCCAGTCGACGTGCTGCGTTCGCGGAGCGTCGCCTAACGAGCGCAACGCGTTGACGCGCGTAAAACGGAGGGCATCCTCGTAATAGTCGGTGGCCAGAACGTCGAAGCCGGCGCGCATCGCAACGATCGTGACCAGACCAACACCGCATCCCAGCTCCAGCAGCGGGCGAGCCATCCCGTCTTCGCGCGCCAGCGCGTTCGCCAGCACGATTGCCGACGGCCAGATGTCGGCCCAGTACGGCAACCGCTCATCGCGCTCGAAATCCGCCTCGCTGATGAGATCCTCGGCGCTCCGAGGGCGCATCAGATCGATCGCGCGACGGCCAATCTCGACGCGGTCGACCGTCGTCACAAAGCGACGCTCGAGATCCTCTACGAGCGCCGCGTCTTCCGCACCAATCGTGGCGCGCCTCACAACGAGAATCGGGTGGACAGCTGTGCCTCTTCGCCGAGCAGAAAGGCATTGAGCGTCTCATTTGGCTCGCTGCGCGTTCGTTCTTCCGGGACGATGAGCAGCGCGTTGGCCCGAGCCATTGAGCTGAGAATGCCGGAGCCCTGAGCTCCTGTCAGGCGCGCATGCAATCGGCCATCGTTCGCTACGCGGACGATGGCGCGCAGGAAATGGGTGAGCCTGGCGCTGATCGATACCGGCTCATCGAGCGTCACCGGCACCGGCACACGAAAAAGCTTGTCGTGTCCGAGCATTCGGCGGATGACCGGCCGCACGAAGAGGTCGAAGGTGACCATCGTCGACACCGGATTGCCGGGCAGCCCGATCCACGGCACCTCGCTGATCCATCCGTGCCCCAGCGGTGCGCCCGGGCGCATGCGCACTCGCCACACATCCAGCGTCACACCGAGGTCGTCCAACACCGGGCGGATGTAGTCGTACTCGCCGGCGGAAATTCCGGCCGAGGTGATTAGGAGATCGAACTCGCCGGCGCGCGACAGCCGTTCGCGGAGATCGTCGGGATCATCCCGAGCGATGCCGAGACTCACCGGCTCCGCGCCGGCGGTCTGAATCATCGCCCGCAACGTGTAGCTGTTCGAGCTCACGATCTTCTTGCCTTCGAGCGCTTCATCGAAACGATCGAGGTCGACGATCTCGTCGCCTGACGCGAGAAAGGCGACGCGCGGCCGGCGATGCACGTCCACGGTTGCGGCGCCGACCGACGCAAGCACTCCGAGCTGCGCGGGACCGAGCGGCGACCCCGCCTCGAGTACGACGTCTCCCTCTCGAATGTCTTCGCCGCGCCGCCTGACGTTTCGCCCTGCGTCCCGCCCACTGTGCACCAGGACCCTCGAAACCCCGTCGTCGGTGTCTTCCACCCGCACGACGGTGTCGGCGCCGTCGGGCATCGGAGCGCCAGTCATGATGCGCACCGCGCGCCCTCGCTCGACCGGCCCGGAGGGGAACGATCCGGCTGCTACCGTCTCGGTCACGTCGAGCATCACCGGCGATTCGGCGCTGGCGGCGGCGATGTCGGACGCCAGCACCGCATAGCCGTCCATGGCCGAGTTGTCCCACGCTGGGATCATGAGTGGTGAGACGACGCGCTTGGCGAGGACTCGCCCGAGCGCGTCGACCAAGGCCACTCGCTCGAGGGGAAGCGGATGAATCCGCTCCATGATACGCGCACTTGCTTCGGTGACGCTGAACATCAGGGCCGCGCGCTGCCTAACTGGAGAGTGACCAGGTGGGTGACGATCGCGTCCTGCACGCTTTCGACTTCGCGTACGGGCACCGTCCAGTTGTTGCAGATCAGGCTGAAGATCAGCAGGCGTCCATCGCCGGCCGGCGCGTAGCCGGACAGCGAGCGAGCGCCGGTCACGAATCCGGTCTTCGCGTTCACGACGCCTTCGGCCGGAGTCCCGCGCATGCGATTGGTGAGCGTGCCTTCACGCCCCGCGGCTGGCAGACTCGTGCGCCACATCTCGAAGATCGTGTCGCGACGCATCCGGTCGAGCACACGGACCAGCGTTTCCGGCGAGAGATAATTGTAGCGCGAGAGACCGCTGCCGTCGCGCACGACGAAACCATCGGGCGAGGCGCCCCACTCCAACAGCGTCGTGTCCACCGCGCGGCGCGCGGCGGCGGCAGTCCCCTCACCCTGAAGCTCGAGACCGACGACCTTGAAGATCGCTTCCGCCATCTGATTGAGCGACGGCTTCTCCATGGCCGGCACGAGGTCGCGGAGCGGCGGAGACAAAAATGTGAACAGCGTGTCGGGCGCCGCCGAGGTATCGCGGGGGACGGTGTTCGAAACGGCGATGCGCCGTGCGAGCAACGCGCGGCGTAGTGCGGCGAGAAACGCAGCACGCTGGTCTGGAAACGCGATGTCCAGCGTTCGGGTTTCTCCGATGCCGATCTCTCCCTCGATCAGCACGCGTCCCCCGGCCGAGTCGCGTCTGACGATCAGCGACTCGGACGCACCATTGGTGCTCGCGGTGTCACGAACCGCGGTGCGCACGCGCGCGCGCACCAGCGGGTAGCCCAGCTCGGGCGTGATTGCGTAGGTCGCCGTGTCGCCGACCCGCCTCCCGCCTGAGATCATCACCTCGACCGCGCCCTCGGCGATCATCAGCTCGTCGACACCGGCGCCGTACCCTTCGCCGAGATCGTCCCACGACCAGCCGAATCCGTGCGGCGCGTCGGAAAACGCATCGCCGCCGGCGAGCACACGGCCTGTGATGCGCGTGATGCCGCGCGCGCTCAGCGAGTCGGCGATGGCGGCTAGCGGCGCGACGTCGCTGTCGTAGAAGCGCCGGCTGAAGGACGGATCACCCCGTCCTATCACCAGAAGATCGCCGACCAGCGTACCCTGGCGGATCGCGCCGCGCGCGGCGACCGATGTTCGAAAGCGAAAGTCGGGACCGAGCTTCGCCAGGGCGACCGCGCCGGTCACGATCTTCATGTTGGAGCCGGGGATGAAGAGCTTGCCCGCGTTGAGGGAATAGAGCGTGTCGGCATTCGCCGCGTCGACGATGAGAATCCCCCAATGTGCGTTGCGATACACAGGCTGTGCGACCAGCGAGTCGATCAGGCGGGAGAGTGCCTGACGAGCACCGAGAGGAGCGGTCGAAGGCGCGACGAATGGTGGTGGCGAAGCATCGGCCGTGTCGATCGCCGGTACGGGAGAGGGGGATGCCACGGGGGCGCGTGAGGAGCATGCGGCTATTAGCACTGCCGCTACGCACAGGGCGACCCAGTGCGGCTTCACGTGCGCCCCATGATCTCGCGCTCCACGAGATCGGTCAGCGATGCGATCCACCGCTCATCGCCTAACGAGAACACCGGACACCTCGCGCCGAAACCGTCGCGGTCGGTGACGATCGCCACGTAGGTCGCGCTCTCGGGCGCGGCGGGATCGTAGAGCGGCGCATCGTGCGCCTCTCCTCGAAAGATTTCGATCTTCGGCAGCGCCGACCTGGTGAAGCCCTCGCAGACGACGACGTCGGCGTCTGCCATGAAGCGCGCGGCGACCTCCTCCGCCGGCAGCTCGTCGCTCCAGCGCTCGATGAGCGCGAACTTGTCAGGCGACACCATCGCTACCTTCGCCGCGCCGCCTTCGTGATAATGCCGATAGGTGTCGGTGGTCGCCGGGTCGATGTTGAAGGTGTGCGATCCATGCTTGATCGTCATCACCCGATGCCCGCGCCGCCCGAGCTCGGACGCCAACCGCACGGTGAGGGTCGTCTTTCCGCTATGCTTCTTGCCGACGACGGCCACCATCGGTGGTCGAGGCATGGCGCTCCGCGATCTCGAGGTCGTCCGGCGTGTTGACGTTCATGAAGAGAAGCTCCGGATCTCCGTGAGAGTGTACGGTGGCGGCGTCGAGCCGCGCTACCGTCACATCGTCGTAGAACCCGATGACGCGCAAGTCTCCCGCGTCCAGGCGGCGCTCGATGGGGCCGATGCACGCCTCGCCGTAGTACGCGCACAACGGCTCGACTCCACGACGGGAGCCGCTCTCCGGCACCGCCACATCGGCCGTCGCGCCTAACGAGCGCAGCTCTCTGAGCAACGACGCGGGAACGAACGGCATGTCCCAGGCGACGGTGAGCGTGGCGCCACCGGCGTGCACGAGCCCGGCATGAATGCCACCCAATCCTCCGTAGCCAGGCCGAACATCGGCCGCGACGCGCACCCCTGGGAGCCAGGTCGATGCGCTGTCATCGTTGGCGATGAGAAGCAGATCGTCCGCCGCATCCGACAGCACGCTGGCCACGCGGTCGATCACCCGCCGGCCACCGACCGACAGCAATCCCTTCGGCGCGCCGCCGTAGCGCGTTGCCAATCCGCCGGCCAGGATGACGCCCGTGCAGCGGCGCGTCACGCGCCCGCCTTTCCGTTCTCCCACCGCTGCGGCTGTCCGCTCACCGCGCGTCCGATCAACGTCATCCCGGCGGCGCGGGCGATCTCGACCGCCATCGTCGATGGCACCGACGGCGTCGCCACGATCGACAGCTGCGCGCGCGCCGCCTTGAATGCGAGCTCTCCGGAGATCCGACCGGTCACGAGTAAGATCAGATCGTGCGGCGACCGGCCGTCGAGTATTGCAGCCCCGATCACCTTGTCGACGGCGTTGTGCCGTCCGATGTCCTCGGCGTGATAGAGCAGCGATTCGCCATCGGTGAGCGCGGCCGCGTGTACCCCACCGGTGTCCTTGTACCGCTCACCGCGC
>DATFBY010000023.1:0-44685 GCA_035253585.1 Gemmatimonadaceae bacterium
GAATGCGTCGTAGGCATCGCGCTCGGTGGTCCACCACCGTCCTTCGTACACGAGGTCGGCGTAGCGCGGGGCGATGAGATCCTTGGCGGCCAGTGTGCGGCGGTCGAGCACCAGCTGCTCGAGCTCGCTGTGCGCCGTATAGAGAAGGGTACCGCCCGGCGTTTCGTAGATGCCGCGCGACTTCATGCCGACGAGGCGGTCTTCGACGAGGTCGATGCGCCCGACGCCGTGCATGCCGCCGATGCGGTTGAGCGTGGCCACCAGCGTCACCGGATCGAGCTCGACGTCATCGACGCTCACCGGGATGCCGCGGTCGAATCCGATCGTCACGTCTCGAGACTCGTCAGGCGCATCGGACGGCGAGCGGGTAAGCTGGAAAAGATCGTCAGGCGGTACCGAGTCGGGATCCTCCAGCGAGCCGCCCTCGTGCGAGAGGTGCCAAAGGTTCCGGTCGCGCGAGAAGATCTTGTCCTTGGTGGCGGTCACCGAAATGCCATGCGCTTTGGCGTAAGCAAGGGCGTCCTCGCGACTCCGGATGTCCCATTCACGCCAGGGGGCGATGACTGGGAGCTCAGGCGCGAACGCCGCGTACGTCAGCTCGAAGCGGACCTGATCGTTCCCCTTGCCGGTGCATCCATGTGCCAGCGCATCGGCACCGACGGCGCGAGCGATCTCGACCTGGCGGCGAGCGATGAGAGGCCGCGCCATCGAGGTGCCTAACAGATACTTGCGGCCGTAAATGGCTCCGGCGCGCAGCGTCGGCCAGATGAATTCCTCGACGAACTCCCGACGGAGGTCCTCGATGAAGCACTCATCGGCGCCGGAGGCCAGCGCCTTGGCGCGAACACCCTCCAGCTCCTCGCCCTGCCCGACATCACCGGCGACGCAGATGACACGCGCGTCGTAGTGCTCACGGAGCCAGGGAACGATGATCGAAGTGTCGAGGCCGCCCGAGTAGGCCAGGACGATGGTTCGCGGCATGCGCGCTCCTGTTGAATAAATATTCAGTAGAGTCGCATATCTAGTACATTGCGGGCACGCCGTCAAGCGCTCGAGCCCTATTAGACGAGGCTACTGCCCCCGGGCGAGCGCTCGAATTCGGGTGAGAAGACGCTGGCGCGCGGCGCTCGAGCGGCAGATGAGGAGGATGGTGTCATCGCCGGCGATGCTGCCGAGGAGGTCGGGCCATTCTTCCATGTCGATCGCTTCGGCGACCGGCTGGGCGCCGCCGCGGTGCGTGTGCACGACGAGCAGCTCTCCCACGCCGTCGGCTTCGACGAAGAGGGGAGGGAGGAGCGCATCCAGTCGCGGCGAGCCGGGATCGCCGCCGCTCTCCGGCAGACCATAGCGCAACCCGCCGTCGGGCGTCGGAATGCGGCCGACGCGCATCTCGCGCAGGTCGCGCGAGAGCGTGGACTGCGTGACGTCCCATCCGCGCTGACGCAGAAGCTTCCGCAGCTCCTCCTGACTGGCGATGGGGCGTTCCTCGATGAGCTGCCGGATCGTCGCCTGCCGCTCGCGTTTGCCTGACATGACCAGAGAATGGGCAGGAAAGCGTCGAGAGGGAAGCGTCGGCGCGCGCCACGAGCCAACGCCTTGACAGCGCTGGCACTTGCATTAAAATGCAGACTCCATGCATAAACTTCCGATAGGTGTCCTCGGTGCATCCGGCTATGCCGGCCGGGAGCTGTGCGCACTCGCTCTGCGACACCCGCGGCTCGAGCTCGCCTTCGCGGCGGCGCACGAACGAGCCGGAGAGCGCGCCCAGGTTGCGGGGCGTGACATCACCTTCACGGCCGCGGACGATGCGCCGTTGGGGGATGCAGCACTGGTCTTTACCGCCCTGCCGCACGGCACGGCAGCACCGTGGGTGGCACGGGCGCACGACGCCGGCGCCAAGGTTATCGACCTCTCGGCCGACCTCCGTCCCGGCAATGTCACGCACGCGGACATCCACACCGACGTTCCGTACGGGCTGACGGAGCTGGCGCGTGACGAAGTGCGCGGCGCTTCGATCGTCGCCAACCCGGGTTGCTATCCGACGGCCGTGTTGCTGGCGCTGGCGCCGGTGCTCACGCGCGGCCTGGTGTCGGAGGGTGCGACGATCAACATCGTCGCCGCAAGCGGCGTCACCGGCGCTGGCCACTCGCCACGCGCCGATCTCATGTTCGCCGAAGTGGCGGAGGACTTCCGCCCATACGCGGCCGGGAATACGCACCGGCATCTGAACGAGATGCGCGCGGTCATCAAGACGCTGGGCTCAGACGCGGATGTGATCTTCACACCGCACCTCCTACCCGTCGCGCGCGGCATTCTGGCCACGATCACGGTGCCGGTGGCCGATGAGATGACGGACCCGCTGGCGTTGTGGACGTCCCACTATGCGGGTGAGCCGTTCATCGAGATCGTGCCCGATACACCCCGCCTGCGCGACGTCGTGCATCGAAACACCGTACGCATCGCCGTCATGCCCGTGCAGGGGGTGCGACAGCCGACGCTGCTGATCATCGCCGCGCTCGACAATCTGGTGAAGGGTGCCGCCGGCCAGGCGCTGCAGAACGGCAACCTTCTCCTCGGGCTCGAAGAGACCGAAGGGCTGGTGGCGTGATGCGAGTCATCAAGATCGGTGGCCGCGTGCAGCGCGATCCGCGGTTGGCGACGACTCTCGCCGCGGAGTGGTTGCAAGCGCCAGGTGCACTGTGCGTCGTGCATGGGGGCGGCGACGAAGTGTCGGCTCTACAGGGGCGCCTGGGGATCGAGACGACGTTCGTGCGTGGCCGCCGCCTAACGAGTGCGCAGGACCTCGAGCTGTTGCGGATGGCTCTCTCCGGCGCGGCGAACAAGCGGCTCGTGTCGTCTCTCCTCGATGCGGGTGCGCCGGCGGTCGGCATTTCCGGCGAGGACGGCGCGCTGTTGTTGGCCACGCGCGCCGATCCGGCGTTGGGCTACGTCGGCAATGCGACGGCGGCCAACGTCGCGCCTGTGCGCGCGCTCATGAACGCCGGGTTTCTTCCGATCGTATCTCCGCTCGCGCGCGATGCCTCGAACGGCGGTCCCCTCAACGTGAATGCCGATGATGCCGCCGCGATGCTGGCCGCAGCACTTGGCGCGCACGAGCTCATTCTGGTGTCGGACGTGTCGGCTGTCCTTCGCGGTGGTGGCCGCTGTGAGACGCTGGACGAGTACGAAGCGCGCGCTCTCATCGCTTCAGGCGAGGTGACTGGAGGGATGACGCCGAAGCTCGAGGCGGCGCTGTTCGCCATCGCGCGCGGCGTGGCCACCGTTCGCATTGGGAATCTCGATGCGATCGGCAGCGACTCGTCAGGCACGACGATCTTCGCTGCCGCTCCGGTATCGACATGACCGCAACCGTGCTGCCGACGACGACGTCGATGACGGCGACGCCGACCGCGTCGCTCCTGCCGGTTTACAAGCGCGCGCCGATGGAGCTGGTGCGCGGCGCGGGTGTCGAGCTGTTCGACGCGGATGGAAACGCGTATCTCGACTTCACCAGCGGGATCGGCGTGAACGCGCTCGGCTATGGCGACGCGGGGATCGCGGCGGTGATGCGCGACGCGCTGGATGCGGGCGTGATTCACGTCTCGAACCTCTTCCGGTCATCGCCGGGTGAGCGCCTGGCGGACCTTCTGGTATCGAGCTCGTTCGCGTCGAGCGTGTTCTTCTGCAATTCGGGAGCTGAAGCGAACGAGGGTGCGTTCAAGCTCGCGCGGCGATGGGCTCGCACGGTTGGAGGCTCGGCCAAGCACGAGATCATCGCCCTTCGCGGCGGCTTTCACGGCCGGCTCTTCGCCACGTTGGCGGCGACCGACCGACCCACGTATCGAGCGCCTTTCCGTCCGTTGGCGGGGGGGATCTCGATCGTCGAGCGCGATCTCGCGTCGCTCGAAGGAGCGCTCGATCCGGCGACGGTGGCAGCGCTCATCGTCGAGCCGGTGCAAGGAGAAGGCGGCGTGCGCGTGCTCGACGCCGACTTCCTGCGCGAGCTGCGAGCGCTCACGCGTGCGCGGAATGTCCTCCTCATCCTCGACGAGATTCAATGCGGGCTCGGACGAACCGGTCGGCTCTGGGCGTACGAACACGCGGGGATCGATCCCGATCTGATGACGCTGGCCAAACCGCTCGCCGGTGGCCTGCCGATGGGAGCGGTGTTGGCGTCGGCCGAAGTGTCGGCGCAAATGCAGCCGGGAGATCATGGCAGCACGTTCGGAGGTGGGCCGATAGTCGCGTCGGTCGCACACCACGTCGTGGAGCGGCTCTCCGATCCGGCGCTGCTGGAGCATGTCCGCGAGGAGGGCGCCTGGCTCTCGGAGTCGCTCACGTCGCTCGTGCGCCCGAACGGTCCCGTGCGCGCGGTACGAGGAATAGGACTCATGTGGGGAGTGGACGTGAGCGTGCCGGCGGCGGACGTAGTCGCGCGCGCGCGCGCGCTCGGCCTACTCGTATTGACTGCCGGCGAGCACACGCTGCGCCTGCTGCCGCCGCTCATCATCTCGCACCACGAGCTCGTACGTGGCATGGAGCTCCTGGAGGAGGCACTCGCCTGACAATGGTCATCATTCGTAAAGCATGCGCGGCGGATGTCCCGGCGATTGCCGATCTCGTGAACGGCTATGCCGACGAGCAGGTGATGTTGCCGCGGACGCCCGAAGATGTCGCGTTGGCCCTCGATGATTACGTTGTCGCGGCTGACAGGCGCGGCCGTGTTCTGGCATGCGGTGCGCTGCGCGAGTACTCGCCATCGGTGGCCGAGGTCGTGTCGATCGCGGTAGCGCGCGAGGCGCAGGGGCAGGGACTCGGACGAGCAGTGGTTTCGCGCGTGGAAGAGCTGGCGCGCGTACGCGGCTACGTCGACGTCTTTTTGGTGACCGTCACCCCGGCATTTTTCGAGTCGTTAGGCTACGTATGCGTGGCGCGTGCGTCGTATCCCGAGAAGCGCTGTCGCCACGAAGTGAGTATGGCGGAGTGCGCCCATTGCGAGAAGGTGTGTATGTGGCGTCCCGTCACGGTGGCAGCGCTCGAGCGGGCAGCCTGATCCTTCCGGATAGATCGCGCGGTCGCCCATACCGTTGCGATTCTCACCAGCGCCAATAATTTGTGGCGCGCGAAGTCGCACGCGACGTCGTGCGTGTTGCGGCGTCGCAACCAACATTTCCGGAGGCATGAGATGAAGCGTTCGCTCCTGTCGTTCGCTGCAGTTGTGTTACTCGCTGCGCCTGTCGGCGCGCAGACCGTTGGTGCCACCAATCCGGGAGGAGTGTATTTCCGGCTCTTCGGCGGTGCGACGTTACCGACCGGTGACTTCGGCGATGTCTTCGACACCGGCTGGCGCGGTGGTGGTACGGTGGGATGGCAGTTGGCTGGAATTCCGGTGGGCTTCGATGTGGATGTGGCGTACGATCGAGTCGGCGGCGGAACCGTCGGGCCCTTCGAGGTGGATGATCTGGGAATCATCTCGGGGACCGCGAACGTTCGTTGGGATTACCAGGGCGAAGGCCCGATCGGATTCTATGTCGCGGGCGGTGGTGGTATCTACAATTTTCAGGCGTACGACGTGTCCGGGCCGATCAGCGTTGCCGACGGTCTCGGTCAGCGACTTCGCTTGGGCGGCGGCACCGGCACAGTGGAGGTCGAATCCGAGACCAAGTTCGGGCTCAACGGTGGTGCTGGGCTCATGTTCGGGCGCTCCAACACTCGCTTCTTCGTCGAGGCACGGTACCATACCGTTTTCACCGACGATGAGAATGCGAATTTCATCCCGATCGTGCTTGGTGTTCAGTTCGGCCCACCGCGGTAGCTCCGGGCGATCTGCCCTCTTTTGGCCCCGATGAGCCAAGCCGCCTCGCGAATCGCGAGGCGGCTTTGTCATCCACCGCGGTCTTGTTAGGCACTAGTCGCGCGCGCTCTCACCCACGGCCCGGCGTTTGAACGCGGCCCATTCGTCGGCTGTCATGCTGACGACCTTCTCGAGCCGGAGTCGCACGTCGCGCATTCCAGGTTCGTCGGGAACGGGTAGCTCGAATTCGATGATGTGACCCTGCGTCACATCGGCCCACAGGTGACCACTGGTGCCGCCGAGCCCGGAACCGCCGATCGAGTACCGGCGGGCCGCGACACCGTGACGGTACTCGCGACCGACAAAGCGAACCCGGATCTCGCCGTAATTAGTGAAGCCCGTGATCTCGTCGCCGCTCCACGTCACGTCGAAGCGCGCGAAGGTAAACGCTCTCTCCGTGATTCGGAGATGTGGCATCACGGCACTCAAACTGGCGAAGTCGAAGTCATAGCTGTGCCATGGCCAGCTGGCGACCGGGACCGTTGAGTCTCCGAGCATCGACACGCGCATGATGCCGGCTTCTGGATTCGCAGTGAGTGATGCGCGGCGCTCCGGCGGGCGCCCGCGAATCAATTGCCATGCATCGAAGCAGCGTACAGAGAAGCGCGGCCAGTCCATCGTGGCAACGACGAGTGTCGCTTCCGATTCACCATTCTCCCATTTGAGCGACTCGAGACGCGTGCGATTGGCGACATAGACGCTGACGCGAGTCGCATGCGTTCCATCGCGGTTCGATTTCCGATAATGGAAGACGCGTCCGACTGGTACGCGAGCAGAGTCAAACTCGAAAGCACTCGTCTGAGCCGGAGTCATGCGGGCCGAGGCTGCATGTGCGGCTATCTGCAGGGCTGTCAGGAGGAGGAGGGTAGGCCTCAACAGAAATCACCAGGCTCAAGCGAAAGCGATCGTGGCCAGCTTTGTAACTCGCGTGGGGCCATCATGTTGCCCCGCTATCCGTGTTAGGCAGCCAGGCCGGCATTTTTGTTACCAATGGCGTGCCAGGTCGTTCATGTGTGGGTGCACTGGCACAGCCAGGCGCTTCATGTGTTTCCACGGTTCGTGCAGGTGTGCGGCCGTGATTTCACTCCACAAAGGAGATTCGTGATGAGAGGCATCGTGCGTGGCGCCGCCATTGCCACCGCCTTCGTGTTGCTCGCCAGCACTGCACAGGCGCAGAGCGTGAACCCGATCAGCTTCGGCGTCGCGGGCGGCATGTCGTTCCCGACTGGTGAAGATCGCGACTACGTGAAGAACGGTTATCACGGCGAGGTGATGATGGGCATTCACCTGCCGACGGCACCGGTCTGGTTCCGTGTCGAGGGCTTCTACCACAAGTTCTCGGCGAAGGAAGGGTACGGTGATGGTTCCGCGCGCGTGCTCGGCGGCGCGGGCAACGTGATGTGGGATATGCCCTCGGCCGGTATGGTCAAGGTATACCTGACGGCTGGCGGTGGTGTGTACAACATCAAGCAGGAAGCCGAAGTGCCGGTCGTCGTCACCGACCAGCGTCTGCGCCTTGGTGTGCAGACCGAGACCGTCGAGGCGAAGGACACGAAGTTCGGCGTGAATGGTGGCCTCGGTGTGCGCTTCACGATGGCGGGCATCAACCCGTTCGTCGAGGCGCGCTATCACAGCGTGTTCACCGAAGGCGAGAGCACCAACGTGATTCCGGTTACCGTCGGCATCATGTTCCGGTAAGAAGCGTCGCAGCTGACGCGCAGTAACCGAAGGCTCCCTCGAAAGAGGGAGCCTTCGTGCATCTGAGCGGGACTCGACTCGCGGCCCTCGGCGCTCGGCACTCGGCAATGCGAAAACTACTCGTCACGAGTGTGTCGTCCCTGTTTGCGCGCGACGACGGGTGCGCATATCTTGCCGCGCCTCGACGGCGCTGTCAGGCGTTGCGCCAGTCGCGCCGTCGACCGACGGAGGACCTTGTACCCGCAAAGGAGAAAATCATGAGGCGCGTCACGTTCGCGATGTGCACCATCGCGTTGCTGGTGTCGGTGTCGACCGCTCGCGCGCAGGAAGTTGGCAGCGCGGCGAGCACGATCGATTTCGGCGTTGCCGGTGGAATAACGTTTCCGCAGGGTGACCTGGGCGATTTCACCAAGACCGGATGGCACATTGCTGGTCTCGTCGGGTGGACGCCGCCGGCGATGCCGGTGGCGTTCCGCTTCGATCTCATGTACCACGGGCTTCCCGGCAAGGAGATCAACATTGGGAAAGGCTCGGTCGAAGGACCGGATTTCCGCGTCTTCGCCGGCACCGCCAACGTCGAGCTCGATCTCTCGAAGCTGACAGGCTCGGCGATGAGCAACCTTCGTCAGGCAGAGGAGCCCGGAACCGCAGCGGTGTATCTCACCGGCGGCGTCGGTGTGTATAACGGCAAGGTCGAGGAAGGCGACAGCGAGACCGACTTCGGCATCAACATTGGCGGTGGCGTCAACTTCAACCTTGCCGGCATGCGTGCATTCGCCGAGGGGAAGTTCCACAACGTCTTTTCCGACGGCGAGTCGGCGCGGATAATTCCGCTCAGCTTCGGCGTGAGATTCGGCGGTCCCTCGCAGCCGTAACGGGGCGCCGTCCCCAGCAGTCTTCTAGCTGCCCCGCGCCCGGCGGGGCAGCTTCTTTTTTGTCCTCCGCAGGCGACGGAAATTGTCCGAGGCCGGAAACAGACCAGTTCGAATCTTTCGTTACAGCCAGGTCGTAAGTACAGCAGTGCCAAGCGCGTGACGTGCAGCCGGGCATGGGCACCGGCTCTGCAATGCGCGTATTCAACGATCCCTTTCGAGTCCGTCATATGCGCACCGTGATTCGTTCGTTCGCTTCACTCGCTTTCCTGCTCGCGGCACCGCTCGCCTCGGTGCGCGGGCAAGTCTTCGACTTTTCAGAGCAGCAGCGGCAGCAGCGACCCGCGTACCGGTACGCCGGCGTCGCGATTCATGTAGCAGACCCGGTAGGCGAATTCGATCGGTTTGTCGGCACCGGCTTCGGCATCGGCGGGCACTTCGTGTGGACGTTCGACCGCGCCCGTGTCTTCGGACTCCGCGCCGACCTGGGATTCGTCAACTACGGACACGAGAGCAAGCGCGTCACGCTCAGCTCCACGATCGGCGACCGGATCCGGGTCGACGTGAACACCGACAACGAGATTCTGCTCTTTGGTATCGGTCCGCAGATCATGGCGCCCTCGGGCGCGATCCGCCCGTACGCCAACGGCGGAGTCGGCCTCGCATACTTCGCCACGCGTTCGTCGGTCGGCGGCTCGGGTGATGAGTTCGACTTCGCCAGCACTACGAACTTCGACGACGCAACCTTCGCCTGGAACGCTGGTGCGGGCGTGCTCATCCCGGTGAAAAAGGGGAATCGGCCCATCCTGATCGACATCGGCGCGCGATATCAAGGGAACGGCGAGGCGCGCTACCTTCGTGAGGGAGACATTCAAGACAACCCGGATGGAACGATCTCGTTCTCGCCCATTCGAAGCGAGACCAATCTCATGACCTACCACCTCGGCGTGTCGTTCGGGTTCTGAGATTCGACGCGGCGGAATTGGCGGGCGGGGGAATCCCCCGCCCGCCATTTTTTTGTATCATCCCTCGTCGTCACAACGCGGAGATCTCATGTCTCGTGGCTCGCGCACCTCACTGGCGGTGGCGCTCTGTCTGGCTTCCATCCCGTACGCCGATGGCGCCGCACAAGGTGCGAGGCCGGCACGGTCGACAGCATCCTCCGACACCGCCGAAGCGCGCCGCGTCTTCGAGGGAAACATCGACGCGATCCACAAGCGTGACCGCGAGCGATATCTCTCGTACTACCTGCACACGCCCGAGCTGGCGCGTACCGGACCGGGCGGGCTCGAGCTGGGATATGAAGGCTGGTCGGCGCGACGGGATTCGACCTGGCCCGACACGTTGGTCGCGCGCGATCTCAGGCTGGTGCGCCTGACGCCGGGCGTCGTCTACGGCACCTACCATTATCGAGTCACGCAGAACGGAGTCACGTCGGAGGGGATCTCCGAGCGCGTCTTCCTCAAGACCGCTGCAGGTTGGAAGATCGCGGTGAGCACCGCCTTCGGTCTCCCGTCAGGCACAGCGCCGCCCCCGGTAGCGGTCGTTGGCGGCACGCTCATCAACCCCGGCGCCGCGCCGATACGCGATGCTGCAGTCGTCGTGCGCGGTGGTCGCATCGTGTGTGCGGGCACGCGCGCCGAGTGCGCGACGCCGCCCGAGACGGAGGTGATCGATGCGCGTGGGGCGTATATCGCCCCGGGTTTCATCGATGCGCACGTGCACTACTCGCAGACGGGATGGGTGGACGGCCGGCCGGACGCACTCGACGTCCGTGACGAGATGCCCTACGACACCGTCGTCGCCACGCTGAACCGGAATCCCGACCGGTTCGACCGCGCTTATCTCTGCTCCGGCGTGACGGCGGTGTTCGACGTGGGCGGATATCCTTTCACGCATCCGATGGCCCGCGCGCACGAGGCATCGTTGACCGGCCCGCACATGTCGGCAACCGGTCCGCTGCTATCGACCATCGATCATTGGGTAAACCTCCCGGCAATCCGGCAGTTCGTCCACATGCGCGATGACTCGGTGGTGCGCGCGGGTGTGCGTGCGAACGCATCGATGGGCGCGAGTGCGATCAAGGTCTGGTACCTCCAACTGGCCGACTCGCTGCAACCGCGCGCGAAAGCGCTGCTCGACGTCGCCGGCGCGGAGGCGAAGCGCGCCAATGTCCCACTCGCCGTACACGCGACCCAGCTTCCGATGGCGAAGGATGCGCTGCGTGCCGGCGCGAAGATTCTGGTGCACAGCGTCGAGACAGCCGACATCGACGACGAGTTCGTACAGCTCGCCAAGCAGAACGATGCGATCGTCATCCCGACACTCACGGTGCGTGAAGGATACGCCGATGTTTTTCTCGGACGATCACCCGCCGCACGGTACCCGCTGGATTGCGTCGATCGGATGACGCGGGCAAAGCTCGAGCGGGTATTGCCGGAAGAGAAGCGCGCGCGGGGACTGGAACGCGTGCGAAGCGGCGTGTGGGACACGCAGCGCAAGACGATGGAGCGAAACCTCCGCAAGATGCGCGAGGCGGGAATCGCCATCGCAATGGGGACTGACGCGGGTAATCCGGGAACCGCGCATGGGCCGAGCATCTATCGCGAAATGGAAGCGATGCAAGCGGCCGGGATGCCGGCGGCCGAGGTGTTCGTGTCGGCGACGCGCATCGCCGCGCGGGCCATGGGACGCGAGCGCGATCTCGGCACTCTCGAGGCGGGGAAGATTGCCGATCTGGTAGTGCTCGACGCTGATCCTACCACGGACATTGCGAATGCGCGTCGCGTGCGACTCGTCATGCGCGGCGGCGCGACCTATGGGCGTGCCGAGCTCTTACCTAGACGGTAGCAACGGCTGCATGAGGCGCAAACGGCAGGTTGTCGAGCTGCATCGTGCGTTCGACGAAGTGCGATTCGGGAGTGAGCGCACGCTGAATCTCCGAGCACAACGACCCACGGTGAAGGCGGCGGAGCAGCGAGCCGAATCATGGCTGCGAGAGCGCCAGATAGCGCGCGCGGGTGAGGTGCTGGTGATCACCGGACGCGGCGCGCAGAGCTGGGATGGCGTGTCGGTGGTGCGAGGAGCGATCGAGAAGCTGCTCGCCTCATTGAAGCGTCGCGGCGTCGTGTCCGATTTCGCGGAGCACACCGCGGGATCGTTCGTCGTGGAGCTCGCGCCGGTGTCGGCATTACGTGCTGCGCCGCGCCGTCGTGGCGAGCGTGCGCCCGTGCCGGACGCCGATCCGCGCGAGCTCGGCGCGCTCGAGCCCGACACGCGACGCATGCTGCGAGAGCTCGCCCTGCGCGCGCTCGAGGAGCTCGGTGTCGAAGCATCGCGCCCGTTCGTCGAAGCCGAGATGCTTCGTCAGTTCGCGCTGTTGGCGCCGGGAGTCCCACAGGGTCCGGAGCGCGAGCAGCGTCTCCGCGACGCGATCGTTCTGGCGATGGACGAATGAACAGTCTGGCGCAGTTCGCGCTGATCACGTTCACATCGCTCCTGTTCATCGTGGATCCGATCGCGCTGGTGCCGACGTATCTCGTCATCACGCAGGATGAGACCGCCGCACAGCGGAAGCGCACGGCGCTGCGCGCGTGCATCGCGGCAGCGCTCATCATGATCGTCTTCGCGGCAGCGGGAACGGTCATCTTCCGCCTGTTCGGTATCACTCTACCGGCATTTCGAATTGCCGGTGGACTCATCCTGTGGTTGGTGGCGATGGACATGCTGCGTGGCCGGCGCACGACACAGGAGGGAACCGAGGAGATCGTCGAAGGGACCGAGAAGGAAGACGTCGCCATCACGCCGTTGGCGATGCCGATGCTCGCCGGGCCGGGCGCGATCTCGACGGTGATGGTGCTGAGTAGTCAGGCGCAGGGGATGACGCAGCGAATCGTCGTCTATGCGGCGATCGTTCTGACTGCGTTGCTCTCCTGGATCACCCTGCGCGTCGGAGAGCGCGTGGTGCTGCGGCTCGGACAAACGGGGATTCGCGTGTTGACGCGAATCATGGGACTGCTGCTGGCCGCGGTGGCGATTCAGCTGATGATCACGGGAGCGCGTGAGGCGTTCGGCCGTTGAACGGAATCAAAACGTCGGTGGAGGCCAGGGACGCGTGACCCGTGGCTGGTTGAATCCTCCGGAGTCGGTCGGCGGCGGAGAAGTGCTGGACGTGCTGTCACTCCGCGGTGGCGTGGGGGCTTGAGAGTCCGGCGGTTGCTGCTGGGCAGGTGGAGTGGCAGCGGGAGCGCGCCGCCTGGCGCGTCTCGGGCGGGTCGTCGGCGTCCGTCGCGGAGCGCCAGCGACGGGAGGGCGCACGCCGGTGGGCGGACGTACACGCCCCGGCACGCGGCGGGCGGGCGCGGAGAGCGCCCGCGAGCTATCCGGCCGACTGGGCGTGACTGACGCGGGTGTTCTCGTGCTGTCCGCGACCGGAAAGCTGTCGACCAGAATTGGCGCCATCATCGGTGTGAAGGCGGAGTCGCTCACGGCGACGCGCGCCGAATCGGCCCGTGGCGATGCCGTCGCCATGCGATCAGTGACCAGAAGGCGTACCGACAGCACAGCCAGCGCGATCAATGTGCCGACGAGGATCCAGATCATCGCCGCGGTGGCGCGTCGGCGTGGCGGGAGGGTCACCGGCTTCCGATCCCGCACGGTGCGCGGTATCGGCGTCGGTCGCTCGGTCGCCTTGGGCGGTGCGACCGCGGCGGCCGCTGCAGCTGGGGTTACGGGCGGCGTCATCGGCGCATCGGGGGTAGCCGATGGCACTTCGCGTCGCGGCGGCGTG
Organism: Gemmatimonadaceae bacterium; assembly: GCA_035253585.1. Taxonomy (GTDB): domain Bacteria; phylum Gemmatimonadota; class Gemmatimonadetes; order Gemmatimonadales; family Gemmatimonadaceae; genus DATFBY01. Next base: position 13,214 of record DATFBY010000023.1, read on the forward strand.
GAGACCGCCGGCGGGAGGTGTTGCTTCGATGGCGTGGTGCGCGGCGGCCGCGGTATGAGCAGATCCTCGATGGCGCGCGGCGTCGAATACGGCGCGTCGCGCCGAGCCGTCGATGGCGCGGGCTCCGCGGGCACTGCGGGCACCGCAGGTGGCGGAGCTGGTGCTTCGGGCAGCGCCGTCGCTGCAGCAGCGAGCGCTTCACGCTCGTTAGGCAGTGCCGGCGGTTCTACCGTAGCGGCCTCGACCGCCGGTGCCGTGGGTGCAAGGTTCGACGGCGCCGTCGGAGTCGAGGGTGCAATCGGCGAAGGCGCATAGAGCGCGGGCTCTTGGATCTCGGGAAGATCCGCGCGCTTCGCGGCCGCACGGGACGGGATCTCGAATCCGATGAGATCGCTGAGCGAATCGGCGACCACGAGCGAATCGCCCAGGTGGAGATCCGGCATGATCGGCGGCGGCGGAATGAGGTCGCACGGCGCCATCTTCGGAAGTCCGATTCGCGAGATCGGAACTTCGACCTCGCGCACGTCCCGCGCTTCCCGCGGTTCCCGCGCGGGTGCTCGACCGGCCTCTGCTTCCTGCGTCTCCGTGGGGGGCTTGGTCGATTGATCGGCTGCCGGCTCCACGTGTCTGGTAATGAATGCCTGACGATCCGCATCCGCCGCCTGGCGCTCGACAGTCATGTCAGCCAACGGGGCCGCGGGCTCGGTCGCGCTCAGCGGTTCGTCGCTCTCGGGCGGTTGGGTCGAAGATGCATGCGATCGATCGGCATCGCCCCAGGGACGACGCCGGCGGAGATACGCTCGCGGAACCACTCGCCCCTGCTGCGTACGACTCACTGGAGTGCCCGACCCAATTCGCGGCACGCCCATTGCCGGTGAACGACGATGACCGCGTTCGTCAGGCAAGTCGGCGTGCGGGATCACTGGCACGCGCGGCGGCTCGATGACCGGCTCTTCTTTCTCCGTGGTGACGGATTCGTCAGGTGAGTCCGCGGCTGTCGGCACATCGGTAGGGGCCGAAGCCGCCACCGCGGGCTCGGGTACCGGAATGAACGGGGGTGGCGGAGGTGGTGGAGGCGGCGGTGACAGCGGTACGCGTGCAGGCCGTGCCGGCGCATCGATGGCGATGCTGAACGACGTTTCGATGACCGGAGTACGGGCGCGCGGCGGCTCGAGAGACGCAACGGCCGCGCGCAGTGATCCAGCACTCACAGCGCCAGCGCAGGCGCAACCCAGTCGCGGTGCGACGTCGATGAGCACCGCCTCGCGCTCGAAGAGTCGTTGGGCGAGCGAGATGATGTAGTCTTCGCCATCCAGCTCGAGCAGGGCGTGTGACGCGCCGGCGCGTCGCAGCGCATCGCTGGTCGGAATGCCACCGGGCAGCGAATCGAACCGCCGACGATCAGGCGGAATCACGGACTCGAAGACGACGGGCTGATCTTCGGCTTCGATGCCGAGCTCGCGAAGTCGCGCGAGAAACTCACCGGGTGTGTACAGCGCGTCGATCGATGGGTCGTGCGCACCGGGGCAAGCGCCGACGTAGGTGATGTGGACCGGTCCGCCATAGAGCTCGCGGACGTATCGTGCCGCCGCGACCGGCGGTGATGCGACCGACACGAGAAATCTGTCGAGCTCACCAGAGAAGCGATCGGCCACGTGAGGGCACGCACAGGCAATGACAGGATCGCCGCCTCGAGCAGCGGTGCGGGTAGCGAGCGCGGACGCCAGCAGCTCGTCTCCCCAGCTCACGGGCAGCGCCGCCGAATAACCAGCTGCGAGGCACGCGTGCGCCAGCTGCACCGGCGTCGCGGGACGCGCAGTAAGCAGCAAGTCCGTGCCGAGAATGACGACGGTCGGCGCGGAAAAGGGTGCGCTATTGGTACCCTTGGTCATCGCTGAGTATGTGTCTGAGGGGTCAAGCACAAGATATTGGCGTGCATACTAGCGTCCAGCGCGGCCTATTCATTGCAAAACTATGCTACAAACCATTTCAGGAGGCTGGTTTAAATCGAGTAAACGCTACGAATCAATGGCTTAACCGGGTTGGGTAGTGATGGCAATAGAACTCAAAGAACCGACACGCCTGCCGCGTGAGCAGTGCGAGGCCATAATGGCCTACGGCGCGCGAACGACTTGGCCGGCTGCTTTTACCATATACGAGAAAGGGACGGTCGCCGATGGCGTCTTTCTCGTCCTTGCGGGGCAGGTGGTGCTCCGTAACCAGATGGGTGTAGGGCGCAGCTTCGTTCCATGGGTAGCGACCGCCGGTGAGACGTTCGGTGGCGAGGGGTTGGATGGAACGGGACGCTACGTCAGTCACGCCCGCGCCGAGACCGAAACCGCAACGCTGCATCTCAGCACGGCACGTTTCAGCGCGCTGCTGCGTGAGCAGCCGTCGCTGGCGCTGGGACTCATCAGGCAGCTCATGGCCGAGCGAACGGAACTGTTGGAGAAATTCGGCCAGCACGTGACGCTGACTGTGGAGCAGCGGCTGATTGCCTCGCTGGTTCGGATGGCGCAGGATCGTCGCGCCACCGAGCGGAAGAACGGTCCAACCGTCGTGCCACGGCGGCTTCTGGGTGAGCTCGTTGGCGCGACACGAGAATCCATCTCTCTGGTGCTCGGCAGGCTGAGTGCCGAGGGGCTGATTCAGCGGGAAGGGAACGGTCTCGTGATCACCGATCCCGAGCGGCTACGTGAGCGGCTTGGCTCGCCGACGCACGCATTGGGGATCGAGGTCTTCAGCGAAGACGCTGTCGACCGACTCGCGACCTGAGTCGTAGGAGAACATAGGGGAAGCGCACCGCATCGACGGCATCGCGGGCGCACTGCATCATTATGCCGTGCAGCATACGATGACTGTCCGCGTGCCGGCGTCGACGTCGAATCTGGGATCTGGATTCGACTGCGTCGGCATTGCGGTGAATCGATGGCTGAGCGTTTCGGGGTGGCTGGGCGGCAGCTCGATCACGATCGTTCGCGACGGAACGCTCGCGTCACTTGCATTGTCGCCGGAGCAGGATCGTCTCGTCGCCGGATTCAACGCGGCGTGCGAAGCAGCGAAGGTGACAATGCCCGCCGGTTTTTCGCTGCACGCCCGATCGGACATTCCGGTTGGCCGCGGGCTTGGGTCGTCGGCGACGGCGCTGATCGCAGGCGCGGCGTTGGCGAACGCTCTTCTCGAGCTCGGGTTGTCCGACGACGCGCTCATCGACGCGTGCACGATCGTAGAGGGGCATCCGGACAACGTGGCGGCGTCGGTTCGTGGAGGTGCGGTCCTCGCGCTTCGAACACCGGAGACGACAATGGCGGGCGGGCCGCGTGTGCCTCGCGGTGGCTTGATCGTCGCACCGCTCACGATTCACGAATCGCTGTCGCTCGTCTTCGCCATTCCGGATTTCCCGGTGTCGACGGCGCAGGCGCGCTCGTCGCTTCCTCCGATGGTCACGCACTCCACCGCGCGCGCCGCGATCGGTCGAAGCGCGGCGTTGGTGTGCGGGCTGGCGTCGGGCGATGAGCAGCTGCTGCACGCGGCGCTCGACGATCTGCTGCATGTTCCCTATCGACGCACGCTCGTGGCGGGATACGATGCCGTCACAGTTGCCGCGATGAACGCGGGCGCGTTAGGCGCGACATTGAGCGGTGCAGGATCGGCAATCGTCGCGATATCGCCACGCGATGCGGCAGCGCAGGTCGAGAAGATGATGGCGCGTGCGTGGCGCGCGGCGGGGGTGTCGGCGGAGACGTTTCAGGATGATTGTCGCACGCCCGGCTATCACTTCGTCGATTCGCTGTCCTCGACAGCCGGCTCCTATCCGGTCGCCGCGTCCGATCACACGGCGGTTCATCCAAGAACGAAGACAGTCTGAGAGTCGTGCCGGGTGCAGGCGTCTGGTGTAATGCAATGGACGTCGCGGAGTGCAAAGTCCTGGCTCTGGCAGAGCCCGAATTAAGCCCCTGTATCAAGGCTCAACCCGAGAGCGGAAGGCGCGAGGTGGTGTAAGGCGCGGTGTGACGCGCAACTACGCCGCGGCACGGGGTATGCTAAAGAAAGGGGCATCCTCGTGGGGGGGATGACAATACGGGGGATGGTGGCCGCAAGGCTGCCTCCCCCGTATTAGTTTTTTCGCTCCTCGTTCGTCGCCCTCCCGGTCCCCGCATGATGCTTCTGCTCACGATCGTCTCCAGCGTGCTCGCCGCCACGCTGCTCTGGCGTGCGCTCATGGCACGACGTGCCGAGCGTGCATCGAGCGCGCGCTTCGCGGTGAATGCGGACGGCATCATCATCGGCGCCGAGCCGATCACACTCGGCCCGCCGCGTGCGACGCACGCCGCGCTTCTCTTTCACGGCTTCGGCGACACACCGCGCACACTCGAGTACGCAGCCGCGGAGCTGCACACTCGCGGCTACTCGGTGCTCGCGCCATTGCTTCCCGGTCATGGGCGATCGTTGCGCCTGTTCGCCGAATCGCGGGCCGAGCAGTGGCTGGACTTCGCGCGTGACTCGTATCGCGAGATGTGCGAACGGTACGAGCACGTGAGCCTGGTGGGACTTTCGATGGGCGGGGCGCTGGCGACGCTGCTGGCCGCGGAGGCGACGAATCTGCCCGCGCTCGTGCTGGTGGCGCCGTATCTCGATGCACCGACGTACGTGCGCTGGCTCGGACGAATGCATTTGCCGATCTCGGTGTGGGCGCCGTATCTGCGCGGAAAAAACGTGCAATCGATCCATGACGATGCAGAGCGTGCGCGGAGCTTAGCGTACGGCGGGATGACCGCGCGCAATCTTCGGGAGCTAACCTGGCTTGCCGATCAGGCGCGGGCGGCGCTACCGCGCGTGAAAGCGCCGACGCTCATCGTGCAATCGCGCGAGGACAATCGCGTAGCGGCGGCCGTAGCGGAGTCGGCGTACGAGGCGTTATGTGCGCAGCCGAAGCGCCTGGTGTGGGTGCAGGGGTGCGGTCACATCATCACGGTCGACCGCTGCCGCGCGGAAGTGCTCCAGCACGTGTGCGCGTGGCTAGACGAGCACGCACAAGGGGAAGGAGGAGCCCGAAGCGCCCTCAGAGCCTGAAGTGCAGATGTGCGAAAGCCATCGTGGCATCGCGGCATCGAGATTTGAGATTCGAGATTCGAGATTCGGACAGACCGGCCAGACTGAGGCAGCTCTTTTCGAATCTCGAATCTCGAATCTCAAATCTCGATGCCACGCTGGCTTTCGCACATCTGCGATTCTTACGGCAGTACTCTGTCCTTGACGTCGACCACTCTTTCCTTGACGCCGCCATAGACTTCGCCGACGGTCTCGGCGACCTTCTCGGCGACCGTGCCAGCTTGCTCGCCAACCGTGGCGACGACTCGCTTCACCCGCGCGACCGGAGCGGCGACGCGCTTGGCGATGCCTGACGAGCGAGAGGAGCGGCGCTTCCGCGCCGACGACTTGCGCGCGCCTTTCTTTCGCGCGCTGCTCTTGCGCGCCGAGGCTTTCCGAGCAGGCCCTCTGCGTCTCGATGCCTTACGAGCGCCCCCTTTGCGGGCGCCCGCTCTCTTGCGGCCGCCAGCCTTCCTACGCGACTTGGAGCGGGACCTGCGAGACGACTTCTTCGATGCCGCCATGGCTGATCTCCTCATTAGGAGGTTGGTGCGCCGTAGTGTGGCAAGATTCGGGCGCGATTCCGACTTCCGATCGGTCCAAAGCATTGCGCTACATAGCGTCGCGCTCAGAGGGTGACGCTTCCACCGCGATCGCGTCCACGGAGCTTCCTGGTGAGACGCTCGGCGTCCTGCCGCGCGCGTGAGGCGGCGTCGACATCGAGCGTGATGGTGACGCGGCTCTCGCCTCGCTCGACGCGCATCACCGCATCGGCCTCGGCATCCTCCGGCAGCAGGGCGCGCGGGACTTCCACCGTCTGACCATCCAGCTCGGCGCGGGCGACATGCTTGTCGACCCAGCGATCCACGATCAACGTTCGCGTAACCTTACGTGCTCGCTTCCGGCGCGCGGCCACTGTCATCGGCTGGAGACGGGAGAGGACGTTCGCACCGATCAAGTATGCCGGTGGGGCGCCATGACCGCTAGCAGAGCAGCGGACGAGCGGAACGACGGTGCCGTGCGGCATGCGGTGCGCGCGGTATATTCTTCGCGCCAGATGAGGAGCCTTACGATGCGCCAGAGATCAAGGGACTCGAGCCCCTGGACCGACAACTTCAGAAAGCGAGGACACGTGCGTACCCTGTGGACCATCGGTGCACTCGCCCTGCTCGCCGCCTGCAGCAAGGGTGATGAGGCACAGACGACGACAGATACCGCGGCTGGTGCGGCAGCGGCGACCGCGGCTGCGAACAGCGACCCCGACAACCAGACCGCCGGCGGTGGTGTTCCGGCCGGGTACGTGGGGAAGGTCGATCGCCCCGACGCGAAGATCGCGGACGCTAGCTACACGCCGAGTGGGAATGGTTGGGAGGTGAAGACCGGGCCGGCGCACATTCTCTACGCGGCCCGGGACACGGCGAGCGGCGTGTACAGTGCGACGGCCACGATCGAGCAGCTCGCTGCTCCGACCCATCCTGAGGCATTCGGGATCTTCATTGGCGGTCAGAATCTCGACCAGCCGTCGCAGCGCTACACGTATTTCCTGGTCCGTGGCGGCGGCGAGTATCTGGTGAAGACGCGCGATGGCGCCCAGACGCGTGACGTGATCACGTGGGCGGCCAGCCCAAATGTGCCCAAAGCGGATGCGAACGGACGGGCGAGCTACAAGCTCACGGCGCACGTGGCGGCCGACACCGTTCACTTTCTGGTGAACGACAAGCTCGTGGGCGCGGTGCCAAAGCGGAATTTGCCAACGGAAGGCGTCGCGGGGCTGCGCATCAATCACAATCTGAATGTGAAGACGAGCGGAGTGAGTGTAACAAAGGGCTAGGATTACGGATTAGTGATTGGGGATCAGGAACAAAGGAGCTCGCGGCACTAGCCGTCGAGCTCCTTCCTTGTTCCACCTATTCCCCAATGCCCAATCCCTAGCCCCTTGACGTCTCCCCATGCCGGAGCACCCTCAACAATTCCTCTTCCAATCCAGCCGCTTTCCAGGCAGCGCGGAGGCGCTCCGGCGGTTCGGTCATCGGCTCATCGGTGAGACGAAACGTACCCCAGTGCATGGGGATGAACTTCGTTGCGTGGGCGCGAGAAGCGCCACTTCGCAGCTGCTGATAGGCGCTGACTGCGTCCTCGGGATTCATGTGCACGGGCCGCATGAACCAACGCGGCTCGTACGCACCGATAGGGAGCAACACAATGTCGAACGGGCCGAAGCGCGCACCGATCCGGGCGAACTCCGGATGCAGTCCGGTGTCGCCCGCAAAGAAGATCCTCCTGTCGGCGCCGGTGATCGCATAGCTACACCAGAGCGTGCGATTTCTGTCGCCCAACCCGCGAGCACTGAAGTGCTGAGCGGGTGCCGCGCCGATCGATAACGCGCCGACGCGTGTCTCGTCCCACCAATCGAGCTCGGTCACGCGCGAAATCCCGCGTCGCGCGAGAAAACGCTTCAGTCCGAGCGGTACGATCCATTCCGCGCGCGCATGGCTCCGCGCGAGTCGACGCACGGTCGCGTCATCCAAATGATCGTAGTGGTTGTGCGAAAGGAGAACGACGTCGATCGGCGGCAGAGCGTCGAACTCGACCGCAGGCGCGATCCACCGACGTGGGCCAGTACTTCGCGTCGGCGATGCGCGATCGCTCCACACCGGGTCGGTGAGCACGTTCGCTCCCGCAATCTGAAGCAGAAAGCTCGAGTGGCCGACCCATGTGACACTCGTCTCAGCGACCGAGGCGCGCGGCGTCGCAAAAGACGACGCGACCGGCTTGAAGAGCGCGTAGTCAGGCGCACGCAGCAAGCGCGTGAGGCCGCGCTTGATGATGATCCACTCGAGCAGCCGCAGAAATCCCGCCTGCTCCGCATCGGGCCACGGATTCTCGAAGCCGCCACCGGGGCGATGATGTGCCGCGCGCGGGGCGCGCGCGGGCCGCCGTCGTTGCGAGGGATCTGCCTTGGCTTGTTCGGTGACATGTGCCATGTCGTCACTCAACGGCGGTCGCGCCCTCGGCGTTTCACAGGCCGCGACTCGAGAAAACATCGCCTAGCCCATCGCGAAGTAAAGACACAACTTACGGTATGGCGAGCGACCTCGAGCAGCACCCGGTTCGAGCACCCGAGTTTCTCTCCGGACTCGATTGGATCAACACCGGCGGACGGGCCCTCACGCTCCAGGACCTGCGCGGGAAGATCACGCTGCTCGATTTCTGGACCTACGGCTGAATCAACTGCATACACGTGATCCCGCAGTTGCGGGACCTCGAACATCGTTTTCCAAACGAGCTGGCGGTCGTCGGCGTCCACAGCGGCAAGTACACGCGCGAGCGCGAGACCGCTCGAATTCGCGACGCATCCAATCGACTGCGTGTTGCCCACCCTGTAGTCAACGACCGGCAGTTTCGCATGTGGCGCGCCTACGCGGTCCGCGCCTGGCCAACGATCGTTCTTCTCGACCCCACAGGCCACGTACTCGGCACGCACGCCGGTGAGCTCACGGCCGATGAAGTCGCGCCGACGATCGAGCGTCTCATTGGCGTCGCGCGTCCAAAAGGCGCGATCGACGACACACCCTTTCCCATCACGCCAGAGCCACCGAGCGTTGCGCCGGGACAGCTGTGCTTTCCCGGGAAGATCGCGGTCGATGGCGAGCGTGTCGTCATTGCCGACAGCGGACACCATCGCCTGCTCGTCGGTCGCCTCCTGGACGGAGGCCGGCGCATCCGCGTGGAGCGCTCGTTAGGCGGTCCGCAACCCGGCTTTGTCGATGGTGCGATGCCGAGCTTCGACATGCCACAAGGTGTCGCCTTCGACGGCGACATGCTGTATGTGGCCGACAGCGAAAATCACGCGATTCGCGCCTGCGACCTGACGAGTGGCGTGGTGCGGACGATCGCCGGCACCGGATCGCAGCTTCGCACGCGCGCCGATCGCGAAGCGGGTGCGCTCTCGTCGCCGTGGGATGTGACCCTCGTCGACCGCACGCTTTTCATCGCAATGGCGGGAATGCACCAGATCTGGGCGCTCGACCTGACGCGCGGTGGCCGGGCGCGTCGTCATAGTGGGAGCAATCGCGAGGATATCATCGACGGCGGACATGCCGACGCGGCGTTGGCGCAGCCGATGGGGATCACCAGCGATGGAGCTCGACTCTTCTTCACCGACGCCGAGTCGAGCGCGGTACGGTGGGCCGATGTCGACCCGAGCGGTGGTGTCGGAACGATCGTCGGTACCGGGCTGTTCGATTTCGGTGATCGCGACGGCGCCGGTGATGACGTGAGGATGCAGCATCAACAGGGGATCGCTCGGCATCGAGACGGTCGGCTGCTGGTCGCCGACTCCTACAACGACGCATTGAAGTGGGTCGTGCCAGAGGCACGTCGAGTCGACAGCTGGGTGCGGGAGCTGCACGAGCCCGGCGGCGTGGCGCTCGTCGACGGCTACGCGTTGGTCGCCGACACGAACGCGCATCGCATCGTCAGGGTCGACGAACGAAGCGCGGAGGTCGAGGAGGTGGAGATCGAAAGCGACGATCGTTAGGCGCGCTGCCTAACGACGCGACGGTTTAGGCTGGCTGCTTCCCCGCGCCCAAGTTCTCCTCCAAATGCCGGGTGCTCCGCATCCCGGTCAGCGCCACGGCGATCGGGAGCGACCGCACAAACGCCAAGGCCCTCTGTGCATCGGTCTCGAAGCCCGGGATGGCGTCGCGAAGCTGCGATGGCAGACCGCGGGTCAGCTGGCCCTGCATGAGGGAAGCGCTGGCGACGACGGCGATGCCTAACGAGGCAGCGGCATCGAGGAGAGGAACCGTATCTTTGCCGACGCGCTGGGTCGGCGCGCGGAGCGCTTCGTTCAACGCCAGGTTGATGGGAAGCTGGATCACACGGAAGTGATGCGATTGCCCGCCGACCTCGCGCGCCAGCTCTACCAGCTCGACGAGCGAGAGGCTGCGACGATCGTCAGGTGCGAGCCGGAAGCCATTCCAGGTCGCGCAGCCGTACGCCACGATCTGCTTGGCCGCGCACTTCTCCTCGAGCAGCTGGAAGGCGGCGCGCATGCGCGTCCGAAAGGTTTGGCGGTCGACGACGTCGAGCTGCTGCTCCGGGTTGTGCAAGTAATACAGATCGATCGTGCGAACATGCAGGTTGGTGCGACTGCGATCTATTTGGTCGGCGAGATAGCCCGGGGCGAGGCAGTGTCCGCCGGCGACGACGTCGTCAGGCGTCATCACATTCCGCGAGAAGTATTCGCGCTCGAGGAGCGCTTGATATTCGGCGCGCGAAGCGGGTGGGGTCTCGTCCAGCGGGATGTAGCCGCCCTTGGTGCAGACGATGATCTCGTCGCGAGCAGCGGTGCCGGCCTCGATCGTTCGAGCGAGCGCGCGTCCGACCGAGCATTCAGACCGCTGACAGCGATAATTGATCGCGGTGTCGACCAGATTGATGCCGCTCTCGATCGCGTGTCGTGTTATGGTGACGTAGCGCGCATCGTCGGCGGCATCGCATTCGCCGAGGTAGGTGCCAAGGGCGATCGAAGACGCCAGCAGGCCGTCGGTGGTAGACGCGGAGGGCTGTAGTAGGGGGAGCGGGCGGTAAAAGTCGCCGGCAAACGAAGAGGCAAAGCGGGCGGCGAAACGCGACGTCCCTTGAGTAGTCGCGCGCCCGGCTACCAGATCGGCATCCTTCTCTTTCTTACGCGTCGCGGGCACGACGTGAGGGTACGCCTCGCCAGGCGGCGCGGCAAGGGCGCAGGTCACCGTCGGGAGAGCGTGACCGCGTGTGTGATTCGACAGTCAATCGGAGGGAGATACCCTGGGTCGTAAGTTATTGAACCGTATGTGTTGTACAGGGTATGATTGCTGCTTACATTACGGGTCGCATGGCCCGGCCCTCGCGGTGAAGCGAGAAAGGCCGGGCTGATCGTTTCACGCACGACCCAAGCTGTCCCACGCAGCATCTTTCACGAGTTAGTAGGAGCGCGAACAGTAATGCCAGATTTCGCCAGCTGGGCCTCGCATTGGTGGCTGCCCATCGTCTTCATCGTCATCGCCGGGCACCTCACCAACGTCTGCGTCACGCTCTTCCTGCACCGCGCCCAGACGCATCGCGGAGTGCAATTCAGCAAGCTGGCGGAAGTGCCGATGCGAATCTGGCTCTGGCTTTCGACGGCGATCGTCACCCGTGAATGGGTAGCGTGCCACCGGAAGCATCACGCGTTTGCCGACCGTGATGGGGATCCGCACAGTCCGCTCTTGGAGGGACTGCGGAACGTCATCCTCAAGGGCGCGTTCTACTATAGAAAGGCGGTTCGGCAGCCCGGCGTGCTCGAGAAGTACGGTAAGGGAACGCCCAACGACTGGCTCGAGCGCTACGTCCTGGAGCGCGTGAACTGGCTGGGCATCGTCATCATGCTCGGCATCGACATCTATCTCTTCGGCTTCTTCGTTGGTCCGCTCGTCTGGGGTGTCCAGATGCTGTGGATCCCTTTCTGGGCGGCGGGGATCATCAACGGTGTCGGCCATGCGCTCGGCTACCGCAATTACGATGTGAAGGACGAGAGCCGGAACATCTCCCCGATCGCGATCTGGCTGGGCGGCGAAGAGCTCCACAACAACCATCACGCCGATCCGCACTCCGCGAAGTTCAAGGCGAAGTGGTACGAGCTCGACATCGGGTGGGTTTACATCCGGCTGCTCGAGTCCTTCGGGCTGGCGAAGGTCAAGTACGCGCGCGCGTGACGCGCGGGTAGGCCGGGGTTCGGGAGAGGGCTCGTGTCAGGCGCCCTAGAATCCCGAGACCTCGGCCGGGATCACGAGGTACCAATGGCTGACATTACCTGCACCCGCTGCGGTCAGACTCGCGAAGGCTTCGAGCGGCCGCCATTTCCCGGCGCCATCGGTGCGCGCGCGCAGCAGGAGATCTGCCAGGTCTGCTGGGGCGAGTGGCTCCGACAGCAGACAATGCTCATCAACCACTACGGCCTGAACCTGATGGACCCCCAGGCGCGCTCCTTCCTCACCCGGAACATGGAAGCATTCCTGTTCAAGACGGGGAAGGAGGAACAAGTGGATACGAGCAAACAAGGTACGATCAACTGGTAGCAATTGAAAATGTGCGAAAGCCATCGCGGATATGTGATTGCATCGCACATTTGCGATCAAAATGTGCGAGGTGCGATTAGCTCCGCTCGCCACGAGCCGTGATCGCACATCGCACATTTTGATTGCCGATTGCACATGCAATCACATATCCGCGATGGCTTTCGCACATCTGCATTATGCTGAGACCCTTCCTCCTCGTTAGCCTCCTCGCTTGCGCCAGCACGGCGCCAGTAAGCGACTCGGTTCCCGCCAGCGCGGCAAGCGCGCCAGTGCGCGCAACGGCGAATGACAGGTGGGTCGATTCGGTCATGCAGCGCCTGACGCTCCGTGACAAAGCCGCGCAGATGGTGTGGCCGTGGATACTCGGCGACTTCGTACCGGAGAATTCGGCCGAGTGGGCGCGACTCAAGGCGCTCGTCACCGAGCAGCACGTCGGCGGCTTCATCGTGTCCGTCGGGTCGCCCACGGAGATCGCGGCCAAGGTCAACGCGCTGCAGCGGCTCAGCGATTTGCCATTGTTGATGAGCGCCGACCTGGAGTATGGCGCGGGCTTTAGGGCGCGCGGCCCGTACTTTTTGCCGAACGCGATCGATCTTGGCGGCGCGGTCAGTTTCCCCACGCAAATGGGGATCGCGGCCACGGGCGATACCTCACTCGCCTACGAGATGGGGCGCGTTACCGCGCGCGAAGGGCGTGCGATGGGAATTCACATCACGTACGCGCCGGTCCTCGACGTCAACAACAACGCTGCCAATCCCGTCATCAATACGCGCTCGTTCAGCGAGCGGGCCGATGTGGTGTCGCGTTTTGGCGTGGCGGCGATTCGCGGCATCCAGGACAATGGCATGATCGCAACGGGGAAGCATTTTCCCGGTCATGGTGACACCGAGATCAACTCGCATCTGGCCATGGCCATGGTCGACGTGCCGCGACCGCGGCTCGACAGCGTCGAGCTTCCGCCGTTTCGGGCGGCGGTGAACGCGGGCGTCGGCGCGATGATGACTTTCCATGGCGCACTTCCAGCGCTCGACAAGTCGAATGATCCGGCGACCGTATCCAGTCCGATCCTCCAAGGGATATTGCGGCGCGAGCTCGGGTTCCGCGGCCTGATCATCTCGGACGCGATGGACATGAATGGCGTGCTCGGGAAGCTCGGGCTCGTCGCTGCGGTGAAAGGCGCCGTGGCCGCTGGTGTCGACGTCGTGCTCATGCCGCCCGACATAGCGGCCGGCATCGATGCGATCGTGGCCGGAGTGCGGGAAGGCCGCTACAGCGAGGCGCACGTCGATTCGTCGGTGCGACGAATCCTGACTGTGAAGCGGCAACTCGGGCTCGACAAGAAGCGCACCGTCGCGCTGGACAGCGTCCGTTATGTCGTCGGTGACAGCTCGCACGTGGCTTCGGCGCGTCAGGCAGCCGAGCGTTCGATCACGCTCGTTCGCGACAACGAGCGGCTCGTGCCAATGGGACGGTTGCCGCGGAGTGCACGCGTTCTTTCGATCACCTTTGCACGGCGTCCCGAGCTTGGTGCTGGAGTGGCGTTCAACGCGGAGATGCGTCCGCGATTCCCATCGCTTCGCGCGGAGTGGATGAACGCCGACGATCCATCGCCGATGACTTCGCGCGTTCTCGCGGCGGCTGACTCCGCGGACGTGGTGATCGTGGGCTCATACATCGGTGCCTCGTCGACTGCCACGACGGCGGCGGTGCCCGCGACATTTAGCGATTTCGTGCGCGCGCTCGTCGCGCGCGGAAAGCGGCCGATCGTCATCGCATTCGCCAACCCCTATCTGTTGCAGCAGATGCCTGACGTCGGCACATATCTCGTCGCGTGGGGCGTGCTGCCATTGTCGCAGCAAGCGGCAGCGCGCGCGTTGCTCGGTACGAATCCAATCACTGGACGTTTGCCGATCGGAATTCCGCCGCTCATCACGGCTGGCACTGGCGAAATGCGAGATGCCATCGTGATGAGCACGCAATAAATGCAGTAACCGTCGCTCGCGTTGCTTGACGGGGCTCGCTGTTCGCGATAGAATCGCGCAGCAGTCGAGCAGAACATCGATTGAAAGGGCGTTGTTGTCGAATTGTTACTAATTCGACCAACGCCCTTGACTTTAGTAGCAATCGGTGAATAATTCGCGCCACATGCGCGACCGCAATTCCCCCACCGCGGCCCGCCCTGCGACACGTCGATCGTTAGTGTCGGTCGACGTCGTACCTCTCACACCGCATGGGCGCCGCCTCACGACACTCCTCATCCGAAGCACGGATCCGCGCGCCAAGGAAAAGTGGGAGCTGCCGTGGGACACGAATCGCGCTGACGAACCGCTCGAGGACGCAGCCGCGCGCATCTCGCGCGCCGCGCTCGGTGTCGCGCCGACGTGGATCGAACAGGTCGGCGCGTTCGGCGATCAGCGTCGCCATCCTGGTGGTGCCGATGTTTCCGTCGGATACATGGCGCTCGTGCCGGACGGAACTCCCGCACCGATCGGCGGCACCGCGGCGTGGTTTCCGGTGGACGAGCTCCCTCTCATGGCGCCGCGCCAGCGCGCGATCATCGACGCGGCGCTGCACGCGATGCGTAGCCGGCTCGATGAGTCGCCGATCGCGTTCCGTCTTCTTCCCGCCATCTTCACCCTCAGCCAGCTCCAAGAGATCTACGAGATCCTACTGGGCCGCCGTCTCCACAAAGCCAGCTTCCGTCGCGCGTTGCACGCCGCCTGGCTGGTGGAGCCCACCGACGAATGGCGGAGCGAAGGGCGTGGGCGTCCGGCCCAACTTTTTCGGTATGCACCGAAGAAGCGTCGGGGCGGCCGCCGGGGCGTCCGCTTCGAGGAGTTGGCGGGCTAGGGGAGCAGCCAACCCAAGGTTCGAACGGCGGGGTGGGGGGCGGCCAGAAGGTCGCCCTTTCGTTTACGCGAAAGTGACGGGTTGGGGCATTGCGCCGTCTGGTGTATTAGTTGCAATATGTACAATAAGAACAAAAGTCGTGGAGGGTCCGTGGCCAGTCACCGCCGAGGAATTCGTCGCGTCGTCAACCGCACCATCGCGTGCGGACCGGACGATTGCGCGCCGCGGCCGGCGACCGCACCAGCTGATCCGGCGGCGCCGGCGCGCGTCGTCAACCTCGCGGGCGGCACGAAATGGCTGGCGACGCTCGTGGCGCGTCTCAACTCGCAGGATCTCGAGAACGGCGCGAGCTCCACGCGTCTCATTCTCCGCTTCGAGTCGCTCACCGATCCCGATCGTCAACCGCGGATTCATTCGGTGAACGCCGATTCGCTCGAGGAGATGGATGAAAGCGTGCTGCGCACCCTCGTATCGCGGCCGAGTGCGAAGGCGCGGCGCTCAATGCTGCTTCGCGGCCGACGCGAAGCGGAAAGCGGAGACTGATTGTCGACGCACCTCCGGAAACGAAACGGCCACCCGCCTGGGTGGCCGTTCTGCATCTCACGTCATCGAGGATCGGCGAGATCAGCGCTCTTTCCTCGCCTGCCACTCCCGAAGTCCATTGGCGATGGCGACGTTGTCGGACGCGATCTCGTAGAGCGTCTTGAAGACGGATGCCTGCGTTGCACCGGTGAGATCGGCGATCACGGGCGGCATGTGTCCAACACGCCGCTTGGGGTCGGATCGCCGCTCGACGCACACCTGAGCGCGAAAGGTCGACGGACTGTGCGGCAACACTTCGATCGACACGTATCCGCCACCCGGTAGCTCGCGCGAGTACAACGAGCCGAGTGCCATTAGCGCCGATGCGGCGAGTCGCTGGTCACGGGGTACTGCTCTCGGTGTACGCGACGCCGGCGACCGCCGACGCGGCTCGCGTCATGCCGGATGCACCCGTCGTCGGAACGTGAAACACGCCTTCCGTGGGGAGCAGCCGGCGCACGGCGATGAGCCGCTCGCCGAACCACGAGCTGTTCGGGCGATATCTCCCCGAGAAGCGATCGAGCTTCACCCGCTTGCTGCGGCTGGATGCGTGGATGATGGTGTCGCGGCCCACGTACATCGCAATGTGCTGTGCACCATTGCCGCCGTGGAAGAAGAGCAGATCGCCGGGCTCCAGCGGTTCGCCCGCGCGTGGCGCGATGCCTTTACCGGCCTGCTCGCGCGCCGTACGCGGCAACTGAATGCCATGCTCGGCGTACACCCAGCGCACGAATCCGGAGCAGTCGAAAGACTTCGGCGTTGAGCCCCCGAGCACGTAGGGGACGCCGAGGTACTTGCGGGCGGTGCGGATGACATCGTCACCGTCGATAGTCGACCGGATCGTCATGACAGGCGCGGTCGGCGAGGCGGGCTTCGTCGAAGGCCGCTCCTGTGCGGCAGCGGTCTGCGCTATCACGAGGCAGGCCGAAATTGCCACAATTCGAGATAGGGCGTGGATGCTCATCCCTTGAAGGACGAGCCAGCTCGCTAAAGGTTAGCCGCCTTTTGGAGGGCTTTAACGGGGTTCCGTCGTTTCATCGCTGGATTCCAGAGGTCGCCGACGCGGTCGGCTCGCTTGGGCGCGGTTTCTATCGTGAAATCGCGATGGTCGAGACTGGCGTTGATCTCCCGCCACTCCAGTGGGGTAGAGACGAGCGCGCCGTCGCGTGCCCGCACCGAGTAGGCGCAGGCGATCGTTTTCCCGCGGATGTTTTGGAGGTAGTCGACGTAGACCGACGCCGGCGGTCGAGCTTTCACCGCTCGAACGACCGTCGCTTCCTTGGGATGCTTCTCGGCGACGCGCGTCGCGGCGACTTGCGCGAGCAGCAGCGCCGCTTCGTTCGGGATGTTTGGCGGGAGCGGAATGTAGATGTGGAGTCCGCTCGAGCCGGATGTCTTGATGGCAGCGCGCAGGTCCATCTCATCGAGCTGTTCTTTGACCCATTGCGCGACCTGCACGACGCGGTCGAAGCGCGCGCGTGGTCCGGGGTCGAGATCGAGCACCGTGTAGTCGGCGAAGTCGCACGTTTGTATGCGCGAGTGCCACGGGTCGACCGACACCGCGCCGAGCTGCACCGTGTAGAGCAGTGTGAGCAGATCGCCGCCGATGAAGCGGCGCTGCTCGTCCCCTTCGTCGTTCTTCACGATCTCGACGCGAACTGTCTCCGGGACTTCCTCTCCGGCGTTCTGCTGATAGAACGACTGACTGTGGATGCCGTTCGGGTAGCGCTTGAGCACCAGCGCGCGATCGGCGATGACGGGCAGGATGTATTTCGACATGCGCGTGTAGTAGCGCATGAGGTCACCTTTGGTGTAGCCGTCTTTCGGGAAGAAGACTTTGCCCAAATTGGTGACAGCCAGCGCTCGTCCATCGGGAAATTCGAGCGTACCGGAGCCCGGGCCATCCTCGATGGACTGGAGTTGGGCTAGGAGAGAGGAGGCAGGAGCGACGCGGGAGGAGGCGCCTTTCTCCGGCCGCTTCTGTGGCCGCTTCGGCGACCGCTTTTCTACCGCGCGCGCGGCGACTCCTTTCCTGGTGCGCTTCACTCTCCCTGATTCCTCTCTCCTCTCTCCGCCCTCCTCCCTCGCCTGCATACTCCGCGGCTCCAGTCCGACTTCCTTCGCATTCTTGTCATCGCGCGTGCCAAGGTAGATCGGCTGGCGAAGTTTTCCGTCGGTCGTCCACTCGTTGAACTTCACTTCGACGACGACTTTGGGCTCCACCCAGTGCGCCTTCTCGTTCGTTTTCGGCGTTTCCTCGAAGGGCGACGTCTTGCGCTCCAGCGGCGCCAGCCGTCGGTACATCTCCTTGAGGCCGGCGCGAGTGAAGCCCCCACCGGTGTGCCCGACGTAGATGAAACGTCCACGGTCGAAGTAGCCTAACAAAAGCGCGCCGATGTGCTCGCGCGTGTTGCGCGGCTCGGTAAAGCCGCCGACCACGAACTCCTGGCGCGATTCGATCTTGAGCTTGAGCCAGTGGCGAGAGCGGACGCCCGGCTCGTATGTAGACTCCATGTGCTTGGCGATCACGCCTTCCCATCCGCCCGCCCGCGCCCGCTCGATCATCGCCTCCGCCTCGTTAGGCACCGATTCACCGAGCCGAACGGTGGACGAGGTCCGGTTGCGAAGCAGCTTGTCGAGGGCGGCACGGCGTGCCGACCACGGCTCGCGAACCAGGACCTCATCGCCAGTCATCAACAGATCGAAGGCGATGAACGCCGCCGACTCGTTGCCCGAGTTCGCGGCGATCCAGGCTTCATCTTTCACGTGCATCCGGTTCTGGAGCTCCTGGAACCGCGCGGGTGCGCCCTGCTCGAGGGCGACGATCTCACCGTCGAGGACGACCGGACGTCGTGCCTGACGAGCGAGCTTGCTGAGCGCGGCCGCGATCTCGGGGAAGGGACCGCTCTTGTCTTTTCCGTTTCGGGTGATGAGCGCCGTCCCGTCGGCGGTGGCGTAGGCGAGGACGCGGATGCCGTCGTACTTCGGCTCGTAAGTCCAGCCTTCGCTTCGGGGCGGCTCGGCAGCGACCGAGCAGAGCATCGGAGCGAGACCCGATGCGGCTGCGACCCGAGCCGGATCGGGGGAAGCGGGCGCGGCGTCGGGAACGACGCGGCGCTTCGTCGAGGCCGACGGCTTCGAGGATGACTTGGTTTCCTTGCGGTTGCTCTGCCAGACGCGCCCGCGCTTCGAGCCCGCGATCTCATCCATGGTTCGACCGCTGGCCACCGACGTCATTGTCTCGGCGACGATGTCGGAGCCCGGGCGTGCGTGCTCGTCGCGGTGCTTGATGAGCAGCCACTGCGGCTTTCCGCTCTCGCCGCCGCGTGTGCGAACGAGGGCGAAGGATCCGGCGAGCCGCTTGCCATGGAAGGTGATGTCGAGCTTTCCTTTGGCGAGCCCGCGCCGTATCGCTTCTTCGTCGTCGCCATCGATGGGCTCGTCGGCGGCATACGTGCCGCGGTCCCACAGCATGACCGTGCCGCCGCCGTACTGTCCTTTCGGGATGGTGCCTTCGAAGGTGTTGTATTCGATGGGGTGATCTTCGACCTGCATGGCGAGTCGCTTCATCGCCGGGTCGAGGCTCGGTCCCTTCGGCACCGCCCAGCTCTTCATGACGCCATCGACCTCCAGTCGCAGGTCGAAGTGGAGATGGCTGGCAGCGTGTTTTTGGATGACGAAGTGGAGGCGCGACTGCTTGCGCCGCTTGGCCGCGCTGCCGCCCGCCGGCTCGCGCGTTTTGGAGAAATCGCGCTTGCGCCGATACTCGGCGAGCTGTGAGGGGCCGTCGGCCGTGCCGCGGCGCCCTGATTGGCGCACAGGCATGCCGACTCGTTAGGCGGACTTGCTTCGCTTCCTGGAGGCCGGCTTCTTCTCGCTGGCCGCGGCCGCCTTGCGCTCGGCGCGCACCTCGCGCCGGCCCTTGGTGGCTTTCCCTTGCTCCAAGCTTTCGCGCAGCCGCGCCATGAGATCGAGCACCTTTTCGTCCGCGGCCGGTGCTTCGGGCGCCTCGAGCTTGATCTTCTGGCCCTTGGCCTTGGCGCGGATGATCCGCATCAAGTTCTCTTCGTACTCGTCGGTGTACTTGTCAGGCGTGAACGGCTCGGCGAGGCTCTCGATGAGCTGCCGCGCCATCTGGAGCTCTTGCGGGCGCACGTTGTCGGCGGTCGGGAAGCTGTACTCCGTCTCGTCGATGAGCTCGTTCTTGAATCGCATGAGCTCGAGCACCAGCGCGTCGCCGACGACTTTCACGCCGCCCAGGTGCTGCTTCTGGCGGATGATGATCTTGCCGATGCCGACGGATCCTGTTTCGCGGATCGCTTCGCGGAGAAGCGAGTACGCGCGCTCGCCGTTCTTGCCGGGGACGAGATAGTAGGGCGTGTCGAAGTAGCGCGGATCGATCTCGTCCTGCTTGACGAAGTCGAGGATGTCGAGCGTCCGTGATTGCTCGAGCGCTGCTTCCTTGAAGTCTTCGGGAGTGAGTACGACGTACTGGCCTTTCTGGTATTCGTAGCCCTTGACCGTTTCGTTCCACGGCACGGGCTCGCCATCGGCGGAGCAGACGCGCTCGTACTTGATGGGGGACATGTCCGCGGCGTGGAGCATTCGGAAGCTGATGTGGTCCGAGCGCACAGCCGTCTTCAGCTCGACGGGGACGTTCACGAGTCCGAAGGTCAGCGACCCTTTCCAGATGGAGGCCATGGTCGGCTCCTGCGCTGCGTCGCGGGTGAGGGTTCGACAGAGTACCGGAATCGTGAGTGGAGGCAAAAGGGGTGCCCCCATCGGGACTCGGGACTTGGGACTCGGGACTCGGCTCGTGGCGACGGGCTTTGTTTGCGGCGCCGCGGGCCGCAAGGCACCCGTAGAGAGTGCCCCGATGAAGTCCCGATAACCGAGTCCCTAGTCCCGAGTCCCGAAAAAAAGCCCCGCCATTTCTGGCGGGGCTTTGATCGTGTCTCGAAGGCGGGATCACACCTTGTCGACGTCAGCAGCCTGCGGACCCTTTTGCCCCTGGACGATCTCGAATTCGACGTTGTCGCCTTCGGCGAGGGACTTGAACCCTGAGCCTCGGATCGCGCTGAAGTGGACGAAGACATCGGGGCCACCCTCGCGAGAGATGAACCCGTACCCCTTCGCGTCGTTGAACCACTTCACGGTGCCGGATAGACGAGCCATGGTACTCTACCTCTTTCCCCTACAGGGACTGACGGTGATGCGTGATCCCGTTGCTGCGGGACGGTTTTTGCCGCCCTAGCTGACGTGATCCTTGAACGAGCCTGAAAGATAAACGCTAGTTTGCGAAACAAAAGACTCTGCCAATGAGATTGCGCAAGAGTCGTGCGGAACAGGTGGGGGGAAAGCGGGAAGCGGGAAGCGCGAAGCGCCGGCGCACATGGTGCTCATCCAGTGTGCCGGCGCTTCCGCTTCCCGCTTCCCGCGCTTCCCTGCTGTTCCGCCTACGCCGCTCCGGCGATGTAGCGTGCCGTGCGGCCGCAGTTGGCGCACTTCAGCGTGACGTGCGAGTGCGGCGGGGGAGGTGAGATGTTCGGCTCGCGGCGAATCTTGCCAGAGCATGACGGGCAGCTGAGTGCATGACCCTGACGGTCGTTAGAGATGAGCTGCAGCGCCTGCGCGGGGTTGTACGTGGCCGGACGGGGCTTACGCATGTGCGCCTCCAATGAGGTACTGCCGGCATCCTGGGGGGAAGTGCCGATTGGTTCATACTGACCCGGGCTGTCTTTCGAGCGTCGCGGCGAAGTCCATTCGACGGGCGGCAGTAGCCGCCCGTCGTGCGATCATCGGCGCATCGATCGTCGCGTCGTCGACGGCCTGTGGACCGCGGGCACGGATCCCCGAACGCCCGCTCGTCATCCCGGGTGCGCTCGACGCGCAGGACAGTGGCGCCGTCCTGGCGCGTCAGCTGGCGCCTACCTTATACCTGCAGCGAGACGAAACGTTCCCGCTGTCCCGGGCGGTGGCAGTCGTCCACCCGACCCGCCGGATGATCGCTTACCACCTCCTTTGGCGGGACGACGCTAACGGCGCCTGGGTGCCGTTCACTCGGCCAACCGACCAGGAGATCGTCTGGGTCGGCTACGACTCGACCGGCGCCCCCACCGACATCTGGACGTACTGGCACGGCCATACGCTCCACGCCGACTGGCGGGGAAAAGGGCAGGTCCTGGCCGACGTGCAGTGGGGGAAGCACGGGTCCATGCCCCGGGGCACCATCAATCACACGCTGCCGCCCGGGCAGACGCTGGACGCCTTCTACTTTCTGAGCTTTCTCCTGCTCCCCGATTTCTGGCTGGGGAATCTCAACCGGAAAGGACCGTGGGGCTTCTTCCACGGCTTCGGGAGATACAAGACCTTCGACAAGCCTCTGCTACTCGGCGAGCGACTCGACGCGATCGTCAGAACGGACGAGCCTGATGAGGCATTGAAGGCAGTGTTTGGACGGAATTATTCGAGGAAGAGATCTTGGCCGGATCAGCGTTAGGGGAGGCAAAAAAGCGGCATGCGGCATCCGGATGCCTCATGCCGGATGCCGCTTTTTTATCTGATGCCTAACTAACTGACGTATACCACATCCCCTTCAGCATCTAGCCCCATTTCTTGCTGCAACCCGCAAACTCCGCACGTCTTCACCGCCTGCCACGCAACTTTGAGCTCCTTCGCCACACCTTTCTCGGCGGGTCTTACGGTGAGCTTCTTGTAGCTGTACTCGCCACAGTGCTCGCACGCGTGCGACTTCACGATTCGCTCGGCGCGCTCGCGGGTGATCTTGGTCAAGCTCAACGCTCCTCGTTCTTGGGCGGCGTCCACGGCGTGCCGACGGTCGCCGTCACACTGGGCGGACGGCTCGCTGGATAACCGGGACCACTGCCTGACGAGCGGGGCGGCGGCTCGCTGCTGGCGCCCGCCGACCCCGAGCGCGCGAGCATCTCCTTGAGCGCGCCGACCGCGCCCATCACGCCGGTCGCTTCCGTCGGGAGAAAGATCGTCGTCCCCTTCCCCTGCGAGAGCGTGGGGAGCGCCTCGAGATACTTCAAGCCTAACAAGTACATCGCCGCCTGGCCCTCGGGCAGCGCGTTGGCGATCCGTTGAATCGCCTCGGCTTCGGCGTTCGCCATCGCCAAACGAGCCTCGGCCAAACCCTGAGCCCGCAGAATCGCCGCTTCCTTCTCACCTTCAGCTTTCCGGACCTGCGACTCTCGTAATCCTTCCGATTCCAGGATGGCCGCACGCTTGGTGGCCTCGGCGTTGGTTACCGTCGCGCGACGCTCGCGCTCGGCCTTCATCACCAGCTCCATGGACTGCTGGATGTCGCGCGGCGGCTCGATCGCCTGCAATTCGACACGGGTGACGTCGACGCCCCAGCTCACCGCCGCCTCTTCGATCACCTCGCGCATGCGATTGTTGATGACTTCGCGCGATGCGAGCGTCGAGTCGAGCTCCATCTCACCGACGATGTTTCGCAGTGTGGTACGGGTGAGCGTCTCCAACGCGTACGGCAGATTCTGCACCGCGTACGCAGCCTTCGAGGGATCGGACACCCGATAGTAGAGTACCGCGTCGATGTCGATCGTCACGTTGTCCTTCGTGATGACCGGCTGGCTCGGAAAGTTCAGCACCTGCTCGCGCAGATCGATGCGTGAAGTCGAGCCCGCGGTGACGCGCTTGACGCCGCTGACGTCGGCCTCGAAGTAACGGACGTCGATCGAACGCGGCTTCTCGTAGAAGGGAATCAGGATGTTGAGACCTGAGCGCGCGACACGATGGAAGCGTCCCCAGCGCTCGATGACCATGACCTCGGCCTGGCCGATGATCCTGATGCTCTTGATGACGGCTGTCAGTCCAATGAGCGCGAGGATGCCCAGTAGGATCGAGCCGATCAGCGCAAACATGACTGCTCCGTGTGGGGTGGCCTTTGGAACCTACTAGCGCGTGTCGGCCGGGGCAAACCACAACACAGAGCGCTCAACGGGTGTCAACGCCAGTCGGCAATGAAGATGTTGGTGTCACCGACGCGGGCGCTGTGCCGATTGGATGCCCAGACGAGCTGTTTTCCATCGGGGCTGAACTGTGGGAATCCGTCGAACTCGCTATTGGTCGTGATCTGCTCGAGGCCAGTGCCGTCGAGGCTCACGAGATAGAGATCGAAGTTCCGGCTGCGCGGCGTCTTGTGGTTGGACGAGAAGATGATGCGCTTCCCGTCAGGCGTGAAGAACGGAGCAAAGTTGGCACCGCCGAGCTTGGTGATCTGACGCTGGTCGGTACCGTCGGCGTTCATCACCCAGATCTCCATGCGGCTGGGCCGCACGAGCCGCTGCCCGAGAAGATCGCGATAGGCCTGAAGCTCCGCGGAATCGGTCGGATGGTGAGCGCGGTAGACGATCATCTTCCCGTCGGGGGAGAAGAACGCGCCGCCATCGTAGCCCGGCATGTTGGTCAGACGGCGGACGTTCGCGCCGTCGGTGCTCATGCTATAGAGCTCGAGATCTCCGTCCTTGAGCGATGTGAAGACGATGGTTCGACCGTCAGGCGAGAGCGTGCCCTCGGCCGTGTAGACGCCGTAACTCGTTAGGCGGCGGAGATCGGAGCCGTCGGGTCGCGCCGTGTAGATGTCGAACGGATCGAGGCCCCACACGTAACCGCGCGATGGATCCGGGCGCGGGGGGCAGGCAGTGTCGGCGTGGTGCGTGGATGCGAAGAAGATTCGCCGATCGCCGTCGTAGAAGTAGCCGCAGGTGGTCTTGCCGGCGCCGTTGGACACGCGGCGGAGTCCGGAGCCGTCGACGTTCATCACGTACTGCTGATCGCAGGTGCGACCATCGCGTGTCGACTGGAAGATCAGCTGCTTGCCGTCGGCGCTGAAGTAGGCTTCGGCATTCTCGCCGCCGCTGGTGATCCGCCTGACGTTGGTGAGATGTGTCTCGCCGCTATCGGGTGCGATGACAGTGGCAGCCGTTGCTGCTGTCGCCGCAGGCGCGGCGGCGACGTCGGGGTGGGGCGCGGATCCCCCACATGCGACCGCGGCCACCGAAGTGGCCGCGATCAAGAGCTGTCGAGCAGAGGTCACGTCGATCCTTGGCTCACTGTTCTGGCTTCGCGTAGGCCTGAGCGAGCGCGAAGAGATCCTTCTGTGTCGTGCCGCGCTTCAAGAGATCGAGCGCACGCGCGAGCTGAGGGTCCTGGCTCACGTTACGGCGGAAGGCGGCGGTATCGCCATAGGCGAGACGAACCGCCTGATCGCCGATCCATCTATCGACGAGCGGCTGCGCCTTGTCGAACGCAGCGCGGTCGACGGTGACCTTGGCGGCCTGCAACCGGCGGAAGAACTCGTCGCGAACCTGTGGTGTGACTACGAAGGTCGGGGTCACCTGATTCTTGTTCTTTAGCTCGAGGCCGAGGTCGTACAGCGTTGCGCGGACGACGCCGGCCTTCGGCGCGAGCGAGCGTGCGAACTCCTGCTCGGGCGTTGTGGCGGTGTCTTCCGGCACGATGACGTCGGGGGTGATGCCACCGCCGCCGTACACAATGCGTCCCGCGTCGGAGCGGAAGATTGGACGATTCTTCTTGACCGCTTCCGTCTCGGTGGAGTCGGGCAGGTCTTCGGTGCTCGCCGGGTTCGTGGCGCGCGATGCATCGCCGGCCGAGCCCGCCGACGCGACCACTCCGGGCGCGTTAGGCGTGCGATCCTTTTGAATCGAGCGGCCCGACGGCGTGTACCACTTGGCCGTCGTCATCTTGAGGGCCCATCCGCCTTCGAGCGGGAAGACAGTCTGCACCAGCCCCTTTCCGAACGACGTAGTACCGACGACCAACGCGCGATCGTGGTCCTGAAGGGCGCCGGCGACGATCTCCGATGCGGAGGCCGAGAAGCCGTTGACCATCACGACCATCGGCGCGTTGGGGAAGTGCGAGCCGCGGCGCGTGATGTAGCTCTGATTCTGTCCGTGGCGTCCGCGCACCGACGCGATCTGCTGTCCCTCGCGCAGGAAGAGATCGGAGATGGAGAGTGCCTGGTCGAGAATTCCGCCGGGGTTGTCTCGCAGGTCGACGACGTACGACTTCGCACCTGCCTTCGTCAGGCTGTTCACCGCTTTCGAAAGCTCGTCGGCCGCCGTCTCGTTGAAGGTCTGGAGCGCGATGTAGCCGACGCTGTTGTCGAGCATCACGTAGTACAGAACGGCGGGGACGTGGACTTCGGCGCGCGTGAAGCGATGGTCGATGGGTTGACCGACGCCGGGGCGCGAGAAGCGGACGTTGACGCGAGTGCCGATCGTGCCGACGAGCGTGTCGCTGACTTGCTGCGTCGACCATCCACGAGTGCTGACGGAATCGATGGCGATGATGCGGTCGCCTTCCTGGACGCCGGCGCGCTCGGCTGGCGTGTTGGGGAAGACTTTGACGACCGTGATGTTCCCTTCCTGGTTCTCGATCTGCATCCCGATACCGCCGTAGCGGCCGGTGGATTGCGACGAGAAGCGTTGGAGCTGCTTCGGTGAGAAGAGCTCGGAGTAAGGATCGTTGAGCTGCGAGACCATCCCGCGCGCCGCTTTTTCGTACAGCGTGGCGGTATCGACGGTGTCGACGAAGCGGTCGGCGACGAGCGTCAGAACCTGGTCGAAGAGACGTGCACCCTCGCGTGGACCGCGCTCCTGGACGACGAAGCCGCCGACGATGAGCGGCACGAGCAGGATACCGGCGAGGAACGACTTGCGGAGGCGGGACATAACGCTACCTACGGACAGAGTAGGGGTCGTACAAAGGGGCTCTAGCTAAATACGATCGAGGAAGGGGGAAGTTCCGTGCCCTTCTGGAATCACAAATGTGCGAAAGCCATCGCGGATATGTGATTGTATCTGCGATCGGCAATCGAAATGTGCGATGGGCGATCAAGGCTTGTGGTGGACTGAGCTGATCGCACAACGCACATTTTGATCGCAATGTGCGATGCAATCACAGATGCGCGATGGCTTTCGCACATTTGCAGTTACATCCCTCCGCCTTCTCCCTCTCCTGTCGCCCCAGACCAGAGCTGGCGCCAGGACATCTCTCTTCCTTTACGAAAGCCCTTCTGCGTCAGCTTGACCCCTTCGGGAGAGATGGCGACCGTGTATGGCTGACCATCGATCTCAATCTCACGCTTCAGGGTCTTGTCGAGCTTGGTCGTCATGATCTGGGCTCCATATGATGGAGGTGAATGCGGCACTTAGCCTGCAAACTTTGGGCTTAACTCGCCCGTGCCGCCAGTACGTAGTCCACAAACCACTCTCTCTTCAACTGTTTCACGCCTACATCTCGTACCAATCCAGCGGCCAACAACATCTCGTGGGCGGGTTGTAGCACCCGCTGGAGATGAGACGGATAGCGCTGCGCGAGTGGGAGCTGCTCGGCCAACGCCGAAAGCTCCACGCGCCAGGTCAGCGTACCCTCCTCTCGTGCAACTTCGAGCAACCGATACAAGCGTCTGGCGACCGGAGACGAGAGTGCGCGGTACTGCGGTGCCGCGATGATCGCCACGTGTCCCGCCGCGATGTTCGCTCTCGCAATCGGCGAGAGTGTCACCGCAGCCTCGCCGGGCTCAGCGGCGGTGAGCGTCGGAAAGAGCGCCAGCTGATCGCGATCGTGCACGCGTCGTCGCTCGATCGACACCGACGTCAGCACTGTGAACTGCCCGTCGAGCATCCGTTTCGCCGACGCCTCGAAGTACGCCCCCTGCGACTCGAGCGTCGTCCGCTCCAATCGAGCCAGCGCCGAGCGGAGTTGCTCGTAGGTTCGGCCATCCACGCGGCGCCCCATGGAGCGCAGGAACGCGTGCAAGGTGAACGACACGATCCCGTCAGCAGGTGATCCAGATTCGTGAAACCGGTGCCACAGCTCGATGTAGACGTCCTGGTCGAACGTTCCAGGAAGTCGGTCTCCCGGATTCGGCAGCACTCGCCAGCGCCCTCCCACGGGGGGCGAATACGCGATGGCCGCGTCCTCACCCGCCGAATCGCTGAGCCTAAAGAGCGGCAACGCCTCGAGCGATCGGTCGAGCAAGATCGTTCGAGTTGCCGCTCGGCGGCGCGCGGCGAGGCTCATCTACGGAAGGTGGCGAGTTAACCCCCAAACGGCAAGGCCAACAACCGGGGAAGCGGGAAGAGGGCGGGTGCCCGCCGCAGGCGGGGCGGGTAGAAGCGACGGCCCGGCACACCTGATGAGTACCGTTTCCGCCGGCGCCCCGCTTCCCTACAAAGCAATCACCTGGCCCGTCACCACTCTCGCCTCATCACTACACAACCACGCAACGACTTCCGCGACTTCCTCCCGCTCCACATAACGAGCCGACTCGCCCATCGACGCGATGTTGGAGGCGGTGCGTATGGAAGTCGGCGCGACGGCGTTCGAGCGAACACCATTGGATCGCTCTTCTTCGGCGACGGCGCGCATCAAAGCGAGCACACCCGATTTCGCCGCGGCGTAGGCCGAGATCTCCTTCACCCGACCGCCTGGCAGCGCCGCGGCGGACGCGAAGAACACGATCGCGCCGCGCGCTGCACGAATGAGCGAAAGAAAGGCGCGCGTCGTCAGGTACGCAGTCGTCAGGTTTATCGCTAGCTGACGTTGCCACAACGAGTAATCGCTCTCTGCAACGGGACCGCTCGCGGCGAAGCCACCGGCGAGATTCACCAGCGCGTCGACACGCCCATCCGACAGCTTCGTGATGTCGAGGCACACGGCGCGGAGCTGGCCTTCATCCGTGAGATCGCAGACATGTGCACTGGCTCGATGTCCGGCTCGCTTCAGCACCGCTACGCGCGCCTCTAGCTCCTGATCCTCCCGATCGATCGCCGCGACATGTGCACCGCGCTCGGCGAAGGTGCGGGCGACGATCTCACCGACCTGACCTTCGCGTCCGACGCCCGTGAGGACGACCGTTTTTCCGTCGAATGTCATGCGCCGACTCCCGTTAGGGGGCTGAGCTTGGCCGCGCCGGGGGCCAGAGGCAAGGGCCGCGGCAACGTGTTTGCGTAGAGAGGGCGGCAGGCAGCGCTGCCACCCCGGCGCCGTAGCTGGAAACCGAACCGTCAACGCACCGCGAGATGAAAACCTTCGGGCTGATCGTGCTGGGCCTGCTGGTCGCAGCCTTCGCGTTCATCGGCATCCTTTACTCGACGCGAGGCACCCCACTCCAAACCGTTCGTGCATTCGGTGACTCCGGTGGTCCCCCGCCGGTGGGTGACTCGCTTTTCCAGATGACGATGCAGCTCCTGACACACACGGAGCTGCTCTCTGGTAATCACGTCGAGGTCGCAAAGAACGGCGACGAAACGTATCCGAAGCTGTTCGACGACCTGCGTGCGGCGCGCCAGAGCATCACGATGCAGATGTATTACGTGCAGCCGGGGAAAATGGCGGATTCGTTCAAGACGATATTGATCGATCGAGCGCGAGCCGGGGTACGGGTTCTTTTCCTGCTCGATGCGTTCGGCGCGCAGGAGATGCCCGAGGAGTGGGAGGACAGTCTCAAGCAAGCCGGTGTGCGCGTCGCGAAGTTCAGACCGGTGCACTGGTATTCGCTGCACAAGGCGCAGTCGCGATCGCACATCCGCGTGGTCATCGTCGATGGCAAGGTGGGTTGGACCGGTGGCTTCGGCATCGCCGACAAGTGGTTCGGCAACGGCCGGACGCCGGATAGCTGGCGTGACAGCAATGCGCGCTTCACGGGGCCGGCGGTGCTTCAGCATCAAGCGATGTTCGTCGCGGGGTGGGTGGAGGCGACGGGAGAGCTGCTCACCGGTGAATTGTTCTTTCCTCCGACCGATGCGTCACCGACCGGAATCATCGCCGGGATGATGCACGCGTCTCCAACGATCGGCAGCACGCCGGCCGAGCGGTTCCTGGCGCTCTCGATCGCTGGTGCGCGCAAGACGCTGTATATCACGAACTCGTACTTCGTGCCTGACGATGATTTCCGGCGGTTGATGATCGACGCCGCGAAGCGCGGCGTCGACGTTCGCATCCTCACCGCCGGCCCGACGACCGACATCAAGACCACGCTGTACGCCGGCCGCGGGCACTACGAACAACTGCTTCGCGGCGGCGTGAAGGTGTACGAGTACCAGACGACGATGAATCACGCGAAGACGCTGGTGGCGGACGGTCTGTGGTCGAGCGTAGGGACGATGAACTTCGACAACCGCTCCTTGGTCTTCAACGACGAGTCGAACCTCAACGTGCTCGACTCGACTGTCGGTGCGACGATGGATTCGATTTTCATGGAGGACCTCAAGTATTCGGCCGAGATCAAGCTCGATGAATTCCAGAATCGCCCCTGGATTCAGCGGCTGCTGGAGCGCGGAGCATCGGCGTTGGGCCGCATTTTGTAGCGGTACGCGCTTCCCGCGCGCGCGGCACGGGGCGTAAGCTTCGACATGCCCAAGCGCGCCACCGGCAAACGCACGACGCGAGGTCGCAAGGCCAGCCCGCCTGATCCGCTCGCGACATTCCATCCGGTGGTGCGCGACTGGTTCGCCGAGACGCTTGGCGCGCCGAGTGCGCCGCAGCGGATGGGGTGGCCGACGATCGCCACCGGCGAGCACACGCTGATTCTGGCGCCGACAGGCACCGGCAAGACACTCGCCGCCTTCCTGTACGAGCTCGACCGTCTCATCACCGACGGTCTGGAGAGCGAGCTGCCTAACGCGGTGCAGATTCTCTACGTCTCGCCGCTCAAGGCACTCAACAACGACATCCATCGGAATCTGGAGCGGCCACTGGCCGAGCTGCGCGATCGGTTCACGCGCGCGGGACTCGAGTTTCCCGAGATCCGCGTCGCGGTGCGCACTGGCGACACGCCGCAATCAGCGCGAGCGAGGATGTTGCGCAAGTCGCCGCACATTCTGATCACGACACCCGAGTCGCTGCACATCCTGCTGACGTCGGTTCGCGGACGCGGGATGTTCTCCGACGTTCGGGCGGTGATCGTGGACGAGATCCACGCCGTTGCCGGCACGAAGCGCGGCGCCCATCTCGCGCTCACGCTCGAGCGCCTCGAGGAGCTGACGCAAGCGCCACCGCAGCGGATCGGGTTGTCCGCGACGCAGAGGCCGTTGGAGGAAATTGCGAAGTTCTTGGGAGGAATGGGGCGAGATTCGAGATTCGAGATTGGAGATTCGGAACGGCGGAAGCGGAGCTCATCGGGTGACTCTCCCAATCTCGAATCTCGAATCTCGAATCTCGTCCCTCGCGCTGTCTCCATCGTCGACTGCGGTCTCGTCAAACCCATGTCCCTGAGCGTCATCTCTCCGGTGCCCGATCTGGGTGACGTAGGCGGTACGGTTTGGCCCAAGGTGGTGGAGTTGGTACTGGCGCGGATCCGCGAGGCGCGGACGACACTGGTGTTCGTGAACAACCGCGCGCAGGCCGAGCGAATTGCGACGCGGGTGAACGCGCTGGCGGGCGAGGAGCTGGCGCAGCCGTATCACGGATCGCTGGCGCGCGAGCGCCGGCTCGCGCTCGAGCAGAAGCTCAAAGCAGGCGAGCTGCCGGCGTTGGTCGCCACCAGCTCGCTCGAGCTCGGAATCGACATCGGCTCAGTGGACCTGGTGATTCAGCTGCAATCGCCCAAGCGTGTATCGGCGGGACTGCAGCGCGTGGGGCGCGCGGGACATTCGCTGGAGCAGACGAGTCGCGGCGTGCTGGTGCCCACGTTCCGCGATGATCTGGTCGAGATCGTAGCCATCTCGGGCGCGATGACGGAGGGCGATGTCGAGCCGACGATCGTGCCGCAGAACTCGCTGGATGTCCTGGCGCAGGTCATCGTGGCGGCTGTTTCGGTCGACGATTGGAAAGCTG